>JAXLZY010000011.1:0-5641 GCA_046350635.1 Saccharimonadales bacterium (SeqCode) | reverse complement strand
TTGATTTTGTCCATTTCGTCGTTACTAATTGGAGTTGGCTCGGTGCCACTGCCCACAAAGCCGGTAACATTTGGAGTATTACGGACTATGTACCAAGCGTCTTCGCTAAGTTTCATTTGAACAAGTACGTAGCCCTGGAAAATACGCTTTTCGACGACCTTGCGTTTACCGTTCTTGATTTCAATTTGCTTTTCTTTAGGTACTAGAACGTTAAAGATTTTGTCGGCCATGTCCAAACTTTCGGCGCGCTGGCGAATACTTTCGGCAACTTTTTCTTCGTAGCCGCTATATGTGTGGATTGCATACCACTGTTTGCTTGAGTCGTAGCGTTTGCTGCTCATTTTATAAAGATCTCCTTTACGATTCGGTTGAAAACAACATCCAAAAGCTGGATGAAAATACTAAAGAACACGGCAAAAAGAATGACAGCGAGCGTTAAGCGGGCAGCTTCTTTTTTGGTTGGCCACGTTACAAGTTTGAGCTCTGCCCATGCTTCACGGACGAACTTTGGAACAAATCGAACTCGTTTGTTTAGGTGTCTAACACCTTTCTTTTCTGGTGCCTTTACGGGGTGAAATTCTTTTGCACCAACTTGCCTTAGTGTACTTAGCGGGCGATGAATCTTGCCCTTAAGTTTACTGCGCTTAGTTGGTTTTTCACGCTTGGCGGTTTCTTTTTCTGCGCGTTCGCGAACAGTCTCGGGTGCTTTGCGCACTCGTGGCTTCTTTTCTTTTGCCTTGTCCTCTGCCATATGCTCTCCAATTAAAAAAGCCTAAGAATGTCTTCTTAGGTCGTCAAGGTCAAGTATAGCAACCAATCGCTCTGATAGCAATAGAGTAAGAAGCATAGAGTAAAGAGAATAAGTCGTCTTTAGTGCATGTCTCTTTACTGTTTACGCCTTACTTTATTGCTTATGCTACACTTTAGATATAATGCAAACAAACACTGTACTTGTTGCGCTTTCTCTTTTTTGTCTTGGCTTGGTTCTTGAATTGTTCGTATATATGACACCTTTAGGATGGAGATACAAAAAGGTTCTTGCAGCAACTGCAATGATAATTTCTGCGTTTAGTGCAGGGGCCCTATTTACGTCGGTATTTTCTGCTGCTAGCGTACTGTTTTTGCTGTTAATGGTATATCGGATCGTTAACTTGCTAAGACTTGTACAATCTCGTATGCACGAGAAATATCTTAAAATGGCAACCAAACGAACATATATCTGGTTGGTTGCGTTTCAGGTACTGACCATCGGCTTATGGGTTGTGTTTCAGAATCTGCCAAGTGTCATTAGTGGCCCGACAACTCTTATAGTGGTGAGTACGAGCTTCGCAATAGCAGGTTTGTTTATTCTTGGGTACACTGTGCGAAAATTACAAAATACACAGCCTTCTGTTGGACAACCGTTAAGTGATAAAGAACTACCAACCGTTACGGTTGCAGTTGCGGCTCGCAACGAAACGGAATCGCTCAAACAGTGTCTAGAGGTGATTCTAGCTAATGACTACCCAAAGTTGGAAGTAATTGTCCTTGATGACTGTTCGCATGACCATACTGCAGACATTATTAAAAGCTTTGCGCACGATGGCGTGCGCTTTGTGCAGGGTAAAGAACCATCAGATACTTGGCTTGCAAAAAACGCAGCCTATCAAAAATTGTTAGAAGAAGCGACGGGTGAGCTTATTGTATTCATCGGTGTTGATGTGCGTTTGCACGAGCAATCGCTTAGACATTTAGTAGAGGTCTATACGAGCCGAGGTGTTGCTATGATGGGAATCTTACCTAAACGCACTAGAAGTGGCTTATTGGCAGCTTTTATTCAACCTATGAGATATTGGTGGGAGTTGGCCTTACCACGCTCTATTATTAAGCACGAGCCAGTCCTTAGCACAAGTTGGATAGTATCACGTAAAGCACTATTAGACGAAGGTGGCTTTAGATCAGTCACCCGCGCTATAACACCAGAAGAACACCTAAGCACTGCATTTTCCTCAAAAGGTGGCTATGCGTTTATACGGAATGACGAAAACATTAATATAACCACTCATAAAGACTTTAGTAGCCAGTGGTCAACAGCAATACGAACTCGCTATCCTCAAATGCATCGCCGGCCAGAGCTAACTGCACTACGGGTGGTTATCATGCTCTATTTTTTAATAGCACCATTTGTACTGCTACCGACGTACTTCTTTGTTGATTCTGTGCCTGGCGTTGCAGTTCTTTTAACGGCTGTTGCTGTGCTCAGCTTGGTTCTATCTAATCTACTTATAGCGCTTGTCACCAACCCAATCGCAGCTCTGCTTGCACCCATCAACTTTCCTATCGTAGTTATAATCGATTTTATAGCCTTACATATATCTATGTATCGTTATGAATTTGGTGAAGTTATCTGGAAGGGTCGCAACGTTACGACGCCAGCAATGCACGTCATCCCTCACCTCCCAAAACTCGATTGACTACTGCAAGTTCGGGACTTTTATAGTGAAGGTAGAGCCTTTGTTAAGCTCACTTTCTAAGTTAATATCAGCATGAATAAGTCGTGCTAGCTTCATAGTTACGTATAAACCAAGCCCCGTACCATTATTTTGACGAGTTCTAAAATCCTCGCTTCGAAAAAACTTATCAAATACCTTTTCTTTATCAGCTTTACTAATACCGATACCTTGGTCTTTGACCGCAAACAAAACACCATCCGGCTCGGCTTTTGCTGATATAGTAACGGTTCCCTTTTCTGAATACTTAATTGCATTGGTAATAAAGTTCTGCAGAACTTCACGGACATAGAGTTTGCTTGATTGCAAAAGCTCTAACTTAGGATCGGTTTTAATCTGCAGTTTAAGCCCTTTGTTTTTAGCAGAGGGTTCATAATTTTGGTGCAAATCAACCAAAAGATCATGCGCGTTTATAGATTCAATTTCTACATTAAGCTTTCCACGTTCTGCGCGTGACAATGTAGCAAGGTCATTTATCATGCCACTTAAGAAAACAGTTTGATCGTAGGCTGCTTTAAGTGATTTGGTTACAAGTTCTGGTATGTTTTCCGAACGCTCTACAACCAGCTGAGCATTGCTAATATTACCTTCGGCGATAGCGATTGGTGTACGTAGCTCGTGACTAACCACACTAATAAACTCGTCTCGCTCTTCTTCTAAGCTTTTTTCGCGTGTAATATCACGTAAAAGCAATACGTGGCCACGCGCACCTTCAACGCCAAAACCTAAGTGCACCGGTGCTACGCTTAAATAAAGGTTGATTTTTTCACCATTGGGATAGACTAGTTCCAAATCGCGCGTCGTGAACTGGGTTGTGGTTTTTCGCACTAAATCTTCAATATCAACAGTCTGATTATTCTTATCTATCAAGTTAATAACTGCTTTTAATCGCTTATCTCTGAGTTCGCTGTTAACGTCTAAAATATTAAGTGCGGCCCCGTTATAGACTGCCACATGCTGCCGTTCATCTACGGCTATCACGCCATCGGCCATACTGTTAATAAGTGATGTTAACCGCTCGTGCTCAAGCGCGGCATTATGTTCTGTTAGATTCTGCAGGTTTTTTATATTGCTAGCCATTAGCAGTATTATATACGCATTTTTAGCCGGCGTTACAAGTATAATTGTTATGCTTGCATGAGTTTTTATTATATAATCACGTTAAATGGATAAAACAAACAGTGGGGTTAATAGCACAAAAGCACGCACTCCTTTAGTGCTTGCTGGGCTTTTATTTGTGTCTATTTTTGTGTTTGGGGCACTGATTTGGGCTGGCTGGCAAACAACTCGCTTAAACTACGCGTACGATCAAGCATCGATGGCTAAAGTTCGGGAACAGGCAGTACTCACGGCCCGTTTATCCAAGACACCTGCGACCGTTGATGCAAAGAGTGGTGAAATTTATTTCGCACAAGAAAAACTTATGCTACCGGCAAGTGAATTTGAGCGTCGCTTAAATGTTGGCTATTTACCAAGCACTACTGGTAATGCAAACGAATGGGATTTAAGTGTTAGTAGTGATTTCGCATTTACAGTTGGCGCAAATAAGTTGTATACGGCAGAAAACAACGACGAATTATATAAAGCTATTAGCGAACTCGATGCATGCCAACGAGGCGTTCGTGTCGTTGGCGCAAAGACTCCATCTTTAGATAACGAAGCGATTCTAGAATTTAAGGGCGCTATAAAGGTTAGTGATACGAGAACTGTATATTTGTATGCCGAAAAGGGTTGCTCTAACCTGGATGACGTTGTAACGAGTCTAAAAGAACTACGGGCCTACTAACTATTGTAGGTATGATATTGTGTGCTGAATTTCTTTGAGCGCTTTTCGGCGAAGTTTGTAGTCAGGCATCACACTTGCTACTTCGTCCCAGAAATCTTCGCCGTGGTGCAGATGCTTGGTATGCGAAAGCTCATGTATCAGAACATAGTCAACAAGCTCCCAGGGTACCATCATCAAGAAAATGTTTAAGGTAATTTCCTTGTTGTTATTACAGCTTCCCCATCGTGAGCGCATGCTTTTGCAATGAACTGATGTGTAATCGTATCCGTATGTTTCTGCACAGTACGCTAACCGTTCTGGTAGCACTTCCTCGGCTTCTTTTTTTAAACTTCGCTTAATTGCTGTTTTTGTAATATCTTGCACTGCTTCGCTTTGTATTGGCATGTGTGGCGGTACATAAATAATAAGCTCAGTATCAGTAATACGCGTTCTAAGTGAATCACCTGATTCGTACCTAACAACTCGTTGTTTGCCAACTGCCATGCCTTCTTCTACGAAAGTATTTGGTTGTTTTATGCGTTGGGTTTCGAGCCAGTTCTTGTTTGACTGTGCAAACTGAACACCAGCCGCATACGGTAACCAAGTTGGTTGAGTAACACGTACTTTACCGCCAACGATACGCAGGTTCATACGTCTAGTTCCGCGACGTTTATATACGGTAACCTCGCCGATACCGTCTAGATTGTAGATTTTAGAAGCCAAGCGGCCCCCGTTTATCGAATAATTATGTTACGACGCGAATAATCTACGCGGCCTGCTTGTGCTTGGGCGCGTGATACTAAGTTAACCATTTCTGGTTTTGCAATTTTGGTTTCAAGTGATTGAGCCGTAACAACACCCATTTCGCTTAATCGGCGCATAATAGCTGTTTTTTGACTATTAAATAAGTGTTTTCCACTAATAACGAGGTAGTTTTCGTTCTGAGGGTTTTGCATAGCGCGCATGTAGGTTTCGAACGTGTGGTCATCGATAGCTGCTGCGTAGCGGTCATCTGCCTTGCGGCGATCACGGAGTTGTGTGCGACCAAACGCTGTGTCTGGGTCTATTTGAATCCAAATCATCAGTTCTTCGGCTTTGTGAGCACGTGCTAGGTCGCGTAAGGCTCTACGGTCAACGAGACGGCTAACAGACATGTCGTAGACCACACCAACACCTGCTTCAAGTAGCTGCTCGGTCATTAGGTTCATAAGATTTGTTAGTACTTGGTGCTCGGCTTTGTCGTGACGAGGTTCTTCGAAAAGTTCGTATCGAATACGCTCGCTACTTAGATGTGCCATGCCAAGTGTTTCTGCAAGTTGGC
Source organism: Saccharimonadales bacterium (SeqCode) (assembly GCA_046350635.1). GTDB lineage: Bacteria > Patescibacteriota > Saccharimonadia > Saccharimonadales > CAIOMD01 > CAZMHJ01. The sequence continues at coordinate 66 of JAXLZY010000011.1, read as the reverse complement.
GCGCAACAAAAGTCTTACCAGAACCTGGTAGGCCATACATGTAAATTACCACTGGTCGACTCAAGC
>JAXLZY010000010.1:0-8368 GCA_046350635.1 Saccharimonadales bacterium (SeqCode) | reverse complement strand
TTTTGGTTTTGAAATTTATATAATCAGGCGTATTAACCCTTTAAGTGGTTAGATTGAAGCGACCGTAGACGAATACATGGTGTTCCCGGGTAGTCACTACGTGACCCCTCACGAAAAACTCAAACAAGCACTCGGCAAAATCGAGCGTGAACTTGAAGAACGACTGGCGTATTACAAAGCAAACGGTTTATTGCTCGAGGCGCAACGGCTCGAGCAGCGAACCCGATTTGATTTAGAAATGCTAGAAGAAACTGGGTTTGTAAAAGGCATCGAAAACTACAGTCGTTATTTAACAAATCGTGAGCCGGGCGAACAGCCAGCAACACTTATGGATTACTTCCCAGATGACTACTTGCTGTTAGTTGATGAAAGTCACATGACCTTGCCACAGGTACGCGGCATGTATAATGGCGACCGAGCTCGAAAGGAAGTACTTGTAGAGCATGGCTTTCGTTTGCCAAGTGCGCTCGACAACCGCCCACTTACCTTTACTGAATTCGAGCGACATGTAAACCAGGCAATCTATGTTTCTGCGACACCTGCTGAATACGAGCTAAGCCGTTCGCCAAAACCTGTTGAGCAAGTAATCCGCCCCACCGGGCTTTTGGATCCAAAAATTGAAGTCCGCCCCGTTGATGGCCAGGTAGATGATTTAATAGCCGAAATCCGTGACAAAGTTGCCAAGCATCAGCGCGTGCTGGTAACAACGCTCACGAAGCGCATGGCTGAAGATCTAACAGAGTACTTAGAAGAGCTGAACATAAAGGTCCAGTATTTACACAGTGACGTGGATACGCTTGAGCGAACTGATATTTTGCGTGATTTACGTCTAGGAATTTATGATGTATTAGTTGGTATTAATTTATTGCGTGAAGGCTTAGACTTACCCGAAGTTAGTTTGGTAGCTATTTTGGATGCCGATAAAGAAGGCTTTTTGCGGAGTGAGCCCGCACTGATTCAAACGATTGGCCGTGCCGCGCGCCATGTAGAAGGTACGGTTATCATGTATGCCGATGTAGTAACTGGTAGCATGAAACGGGCGATTGATGAAACCAATCGACGCCGCGCTATTCAAGAGCTGTATAACACCGAGCATGACATCACTCCGACCGGCATTATTAAGAGTGTTGACGAGAGCTTGCGTGCCGCGGTGGGGGCCGAAAGTAAAGAGGCAAAAACCGCTAAATTAAACCTTGATAAAATTCCAAAAGACGAATACAAGGCGCTTATTAGTGATTTGAGTGCTCAGATGGATTTGGCGGCAGCTAACTTAGAGTTTGAAAAAGCGGCCGACTTACGAGACCTGATAGCCGAAATAAAAAATAAACTTTAATTAATACCAGTGTTCGCTATCCCAGTGCGCAAGGGCGCCGAGGGGATCTTTGTATCTGTCTTTTATGTAATTAAGTCCCCACTTAATCTGCTTTGCGGCGTCATGTTGCGCAGCGGCACCCATTTTGCTTTTCGGCATAGCCTGCGGTATTCCGCCGGCATCAGAGCCCTTGTTGTAGGCTTCTTCATCCCAACCCGACTCTCGGTCCCAAATTTGAACAAGAGCACTGAATTGTCTTGTAAAATCATTTTTTGCCCAGGGCTCATTCTTTGCAAGCTCGCATGCTAACTGAATATTATCGTACTGTTCTGGTAGGGTGTGATGTAGTTGCTTGGGGTTGATATCAAAACACTGTGCAATGGCGGTTCTTGCGGCTGAGCGCGAGGCGGCCTCAGCCCTAGTATCTGCTGTACTATCAGCGAGTAGTTCTGTGGCATGTTTTTGCGCCTCAAGTTTTGCTGCATATATATCAAGTCCGTCGTTCTCGGCTATGCTAACCGAAGTTGGTGTTGATTCAACGGTATTATTTTTTGGTATGACTACCATTAATGGTAGGGCAAAAACTGCCAAACCAACAGCAGTTTTTTGGCGCCATGAAAGTTTTGACTCCCATGATGATTCTGGGCGTTGTTCACGCATAAAAAGAGTCTCCTTTTTACATTGGTTTGTAATAGGTAGAACACATTAAGAAATGCATTCTCTTACTGCAGCGTTCTGTTTTTATGGCCACCATGACCAGAACATTTCAGTAAAAGGACAGAAGCAATCTTCTGTCAGTGTTGAAACGCCTTTACGTTTCATGGTTATTTTACCATAAGTTTAATAAAAAGTCTAAAACGGATAGTTTGTAATTTTTACCCCTTGCTGACGGCTTTTACGGCGGGGTATACTTAAAAGCGATGACAAAATTTAGTGCTGCGGATATACGTAAGCTTGCTCGCTTGTGTCGCTTACGTTTGACTGACGAAGAAGTTACCAAATATCAAGATGAACTTAGTGCCATTTTGGCATACGTTGAGCAATTACAAGACGTAGATGTTGCAGGGCTTGAACCAACGAACCAGGTAACTGGATTGCAAAACGTAGTACGTATAGACGAAGAAGTTAATTATGGTGTTACTCCAAAAGAGCTTCTTAAAAATGCACCGGCACAACAAGATGATATGTTTAAGGTCAAAAGGATGATTGGATGAGCTGGGCACCAATCAAGGAACTTGCTGCTGATGTACAGGCTGGCAAGCTATCAGCTGTCGATAACGTCAAAAAAGCCCTTGCACGCATTAAGGAAACAAGTGATTTTCATGTTGTACTCGAGACAGCAGAAAAACGTGCACTCGAACGAGCAGCGCAAATTGACGCCGACGTAAAAGCTGGCAAAAAAGTTGGGCGGCTTGCCGGTGTACCATTTATTGCCAAGGATAACTTTTTAACACTTGGTACAAAAACAACCGCTGCCAGCCACATATTAGAACCGTTCGTAGCGCCGTTTCAGTCGACTGCAATTGAAAAGTTAGAAGCCGAAGGCGCCATTATGGTGGCTAAGGCCAACCTTGATGCATTTGCACATGGTTCTTCAACCGAAAACAGTGCCTTTGGTCCAACACTTAACCCTCATGATAAAACGCGTGTGCCTGGTGGTTCATCAGGTGGTTCCGGCGCTGCCGTTGCACTTGATATTGCCCCGTTTGCCCTTGGAACCGATACTGGTGGATCAATTCGTCTGCCAGCAAGTTTCTGTGGAGTTGTTGGCTTAAAGCCTACCTATGGACTCGTCTCACGCTATGGGGTTGTAGCCATGGCAAGCTCTACCGACGTAATTGGGCCATTAACACGCACTACCGAAGATGCAGCCGTCATACTTGATGTAATGAGTGGACGTGATGCATTCGACGGTACGACTATTGAACGCGACAGCGAAAGTTACGATACAAATAAACTTGACTTAAAAGGCAAGAAAATAGGTGTAATTAGCGAATATTTTGGTGATGGGCTTGATTCTGGTGTGCGGAAGCAGATAGAAGCCGCAATCCAAACGCTAAAGTCTGCAGGTGCAGAAATTATAGAGGTCAGTCTGCCATCACTCAAGTTGGCACTGGCTTGCTATTACATTATTGTGCCCGCAGAAGTAAGCAGTAACCTGAGCCGTTACGATGGCCAGCGCTATGGACTTTCGGTATCTGACGCAAAAGACTTAGACGAAAGCTACGAAGAAGCACGCGAACGTGGTTTTGAAGCAGAGAACAAGCGTCGAATTATGATTGGTACCTATGTTTTGAGCAGCGGCTACTATGACGCCTACTACAAAAAAGCTCAGACTGTTCGCACTAAATTAATTAACGAATTTGCCGAAACATTTGCCAAGGTTGATTTTTTGATAGGCCCTACCGCGCCAATGACGGCCTTTAAGCTTGGTGAAAACGCTGACGATCCACTACAGATGTATTTAGCAGATATTATGACTGTTGCAGTAAACCTTGTCGGGATTCCAGCAATAAGTATCCCTGCCTGCGAAAGTAATGGGTTACCCGTTGGCTTGCAGCTAATGGCTCCACAGCGTGGCGATAGGCAGCTTTTGGCACTTGCAAAAGCATACGAGGAGGCAACTAAATGAGCTTAGGCGCAACAATCGCAATTATTGTGGCGGCAGTCGTTATTTTAGGTATTATTAGCCTCATTGGTCGTACCCCACCAAAAGGTATTGATAAAGAGCATTTCAAGAACGAATGGAACGATGTGATGCTACTTTTTAAAGAAAAAAAAACGCAACCAATGAGTATTGTGCATGCCGATAAGCTGTTGGATGAAGCCTTAAAATGTCTAGGCTATAGCGGTAACACAATGGCCGAACGACTCATCGGCGCTAAAGCTAAATTGCAACACCGTGATGAAGTCTGGAATGCACACAAACTTCGCAATAAAATTGTTCACGAAACCATGCATGAGCCGAGCGAAAAACAAATGAAAGTTGCACTGCAAGGCTACTACAAAACCTTCAAAGATTTGGGGGTATTGTAATGGATACTAAATACCTAGTAAAAGGCAAATATTACCCAACCATTGGCATCGAATGTCACGTGCAACTTAAAACCAAAACAAAGCTGTTTGCAGGTGTTAATAACGATGCCCGCGATGCTGCCCCAAACACTCTGATTAGCCCATTATGCGTTGGTATGCCAGGCACGCTACCAGTGCTTAACGGTGAAGCGGTCACCTTAGCTATTCGAGCAGGCTTAGCGTTACGCGCTGAAATAGCTGAAGTGAGTCATTTTGATCGTAAACACTATTTTTACCCCGATTTGCCGTTGGGCTATCAGATTACGCAGTACGAACGCCCAGTAGTTGGCGTCGGTGTCGTTGAAGCCCCACTCGATGATGGTTCGTATGTCAAAGTGCGCATTACACGTGCACACCTAGAGGCCGATGCAGGTAAAAGTACGCATCCAACAGGTAGCGATTATTCGCTGGTAGATTTAAACCGTGCGGGTACGCCATTGCTCGAAATCGTGTCCGAACCTGATATGCATAACGCAGAAGAAGCCCGTGCCTACGCCCACGAACTATATCTACTCATGAAATACGCCGATGTGTCTGAGGCCGATTTATATCACGGCAACATGCGTTTTGATGTAAACGTCAGTGTGAGTGCCGACCTAGGTGTTATGGGCACGCGCACCGAAACCAAGAACCTCAATAGTTTTAGGAGCGTTGAAAAAGCCGTTGAATACGAAATAAAACGCCAGATTGATGCGATTGAAAAGGGCGAAACCATCGTGCAAGAAACCCGTGGCTGGGATGATGATGCGCAAAAAACGTTTAGCCAACGCACCAAAGAAGATGCACATGACTATCGATACTTTCCGGACCCTGATATTCCACCAATTACCATTGAGGCCTCAGTCGTAGCTGCCGCAGCTGAAACCATGCCACTACTGCCGCCAGCCCTCCGCGAGCGTTTTGGCACATTTGGGCTTGATACAGCGCAGATAAATACCATTTTAGAGGAACCAGTGCTTGCAGATATGCTCCGTTATACTACGGAAGCTCATGACGAAAAAACTGCGCGTACGATTGCGAACTGGTGTTTAGGTGAACTTCAGCGCCAAGTTAGCGATGGGAAACTTAGCTGGACGCAAATTTCAGAAGCGCAAGCACTGCTTGTAAAATTAGCTTCGATGGTCGATGAGGGCAAACTCAGTTCGACAGCAGCAAAGGAAATTCTTTTCGAGATTATCGAAAATAAATCTCAACCTGAAGTAGTAGCAAATGATAAAAATCTGTTACAGATTTCTGATGATAGTGCTCTTGTAATGGTCATCGAACAAGTGCTCAGTGAAAACGAAAAGGCTGCCGACGATGTACGTAACGGTGAAATGAAAGCCATTGGTTTTTTGGTCGGCCAAGTCATGAAGTTAAGCCAAGGACGTGCTAACCCGGCAAAAGTCCAAGAACTCATCAAAAAACAGCTAGGAGTGTAGTATGCAACCATGGGAACGCGTAGAACTGACAACGATTCATAAGGTCGGTTTTCGTAAACTTGTTGATAAATCGTTTGTACAACCAAATGGCAAAATAGAAACATTCACCACCATAGGAGTTGAAGGTTCAGAAAACATTGCCATTATTGGTCTGACAAAAGCACTTAAAGTTGTTGTTGCACGTCAGTTCAGGGTCGGCCCAGAGGCAATTTTTGATGAGTTGCCAGGGGGCGGAGCAGAAGAGGGTGAGACTCTCGAAGAAGCAGCAAAGCGTGAGTTCGAAGAAGAGACAGGCTACACAACAGGTAAACCCCTACGGTATCTTGGCAAAGCATGTCGTGATGCATACACCAATGCTGTAAACCACTACTTTTTAGCAGTCGAATGTTACAAGGTTGGTGACACGAATAACGATGATACAGAATTTACAGAACCAGTCGAGATAACCATCGACGAACTTATTAGCAATGCCAAGAATTTTAAGATGAGTGACAGTGTTGGCGTACTTTTAGCGCTTAATGATCTCAGGGAAATGCAAGTACATGAAAAAACCAACTAAGGCGATTATTGCGGCTGCTGGGCTTGGTACACGGTTTTTGCCGCAAACCAAAGCAATGCCTAAAGAAATGCTGCCGATTATTGATAAGCCGGTGATTCAAATTATTGTCGAGCAACTGGTTGCCAGCGGTGTGACGGATGTCATTATCGTTACCGGTAGTACAAAGCGGGCAATTGAAGACCATTTTGATAGATCGGATGAGCTCGAAAACGAACTACGGGCAAAGGGTAAAGAAGAGCTCGCGGATGAAATTAAGCAGATTGCCGAGCTCGCAAACTTTGTATACTTGCGCCAAAAGGGCAACCCTAAAGGCAATGCTCGACCACTGTTAAATGCGTCGCACCTACTCAGCGATGACGAACCGTTTTATATGTTTTTTGCCGATGACTTCTTTAGAAGTGATGTGCCCCATGCCAAGCAGCTATTAGAAGTTTATGAACGAACGGGTAATTCGGTCATTTCACTCATTGAAGTTGAACCGAAAGACACCAGTAAATACGGTATTGCAGATATCGCCGATAAGCTTGATGACCGAACTTTTAATGTTTCGCAACTTGTCGAAAAGCCCGGCCCCGAAAAGGCCCCATCAAACTTTGCTGCAGTGGGAGGCTATCTGTTAACACCTGACATTCTACCGATAGTCGCACAAGAAAATGTTGGGCATGGCGGTGAAATAGTGCTAGCTGATAGCATCAACGAACTCGCTAAACAAGGTAAGGTAGATGGGCGATTTATTGAGGGTGTGTACCATGACGCGGGTGATAAAATGCGCTACTTACGTGCCATTGTAGACCACGCACTTGCTGACCCTAAATTAGGGCCAAATTTTAAAGAGTATATAAAGACTAGACTAAATCAATAAAACATGGTATAATTGTGTCATTATGAATCCAAATGATGCATATGGCATATTAGTTATCATCTTGTCAGTAACCCTAGCGATATTTCTTGTGCTTGCAATTATTGCTACAAGTCTTATTATACGGTTTATGCGCAAGGCGAATAACGTCGCTGACAGTGCCGAAGTAATAGTTGGTAATGTTGAGTCATTTAGTACATCACTAAAAGATGCTGCCGGTCCGGCTGCGATGCTTAAGGTGATCTTGGGTGCGGTACAGGGCGCTCGACGCAAATAACTAAGGGTAAAGGAGTAATTACCATGAGCAAACAAGATACAGCAAAGAATGTCGTTGTAGGTTTGGCTGTCGGTTTAGTTGCTGGCTATGTAGCTGGTATTCTAACTGCACCAAAGAGCGGCAAAGAAACACGCCAAGACATTAAAGATGCAACCGATCGTGCAGTAAAACTCGCACAAGAAAAAATCCATGCATTACAGGCACAAGTAAGCGTACTTGTTGACCAAGCTCGTGCTAAGGCTCAAAACCTAAGTGCTCGTGGCAAAAAAGAACTCGATACACTCGTAGAAAACGCTCAGGATGCACAGTACAAAGCAAAAGCAATCCTTGCAGCTGTAAAAGATGGTGAAGCAGACGATCCAGAACTTCGACGCGCAGTAGAAAACGCTAACGAAGCAAAAGATGCTCTTGCAAACTTCTTAAAAGAAAATTAAGAGTTTATTTTACACCAAAAAACACTCGGTAATTTGCCGAGTGTTTTTTATAATTAAAGGTAACAAAGAATCGTGAGGGTACATGACGAAACAGGGTGGCGCTTTGGCGACCAGTGATTATGTGCATTTGCACAACCATACACAGTACAGCCTACTTGATGGGCTGACTAAAATTGGTGCTCTGCTCGATTTCGTACAAGAAAGTGGCATGCAAGCTGTTGCCATGACTGATCATGGGACGCTCAGTGGTACGATTGAGTTTTATAAAGAGGCAACAGCACGTGGTATCAAACCAATTATTGGCATCGAAACCTACGTTGCGGCTCGTAAACACACCGATAAAGACCCACAAAAAGATAAAAACCGCTTTCACCTGATTCTGTTGGCCATGAATAACAAGGGCTATCAGAACTTGATGCGGTTATCGACAA
>JAXLZY010000009.1:0-9916 GCA_046350635.1 Saccharimonadales bacterium (SeqCode) | reverse complement strand
CATTTTGTTGGCCGCGTTATCCCAGGATAGCCTGTTAAATTCTGCATAACTTTGAGTAATTAGTTCGTCGCGTAAGCTATCGTGTAACATAACGGCCGTTATTTGGTTTGCCATTTCATTAACATCCCAAAAATCAACCTTAAGGCAATTAGTTAGTACTTCCGATAAGCCAGATTGATAGCTAACAAGCACCGGCGTGCCATAGATGATAGATTCGAGTGGAGTAAGCCCAAACGGCTCAGAAACGCTTGGCATCACAAACAAATCTGCAATCGCATAGGCATCGCGTAAGCGTTTACCACGTTGAAAATCTGTAAATATAACGTTTTTTGCAATACCTAAATCTGCTGAAAGTTGTAAGAGTTCAGTATATTGTTCGCCTGAACCAACTATCAAAAAGAGTGTCTTTGGCGCACGGGCGACGACTTCTTTGGCTGCTAGTAGTAAATTATAAAGTCCTTTTTGCACTGTTAATCGTCCGATATTTGAAACGATACGATAACCGTTTTGTTTCATTTTAGCCAAATAATGGTAGGCATTATCTTGGTCAAGCGATTCATAGGCATCAATATCAATGCTATTGTGGACGACCTCAATCTTATCGGCTGGTATATCATATTCACGTACAATTACATCTTTTGTGAGTTGGCTAACAGCCATAATACGGTCTGCGAGCAACAGACCCATATATTCGATTTCGTGCACCATTGGGTTACCACTTTTACCACCTGCACGGTCGAATTCGGTTGCATGCACATGAACAATCAATGGTTTACCACTAATTTCCTTGGCGCGGAGTGCGGCCCTAAACGTCAGCCAATCGTGCGCGTGAATAATATCAAAATCACCGAGCTCCGCCATTTGCTCTACTGCAATAGTGTAATTGTCAGTGTGCGTAAACAAGCTAACGTCTTTTTGGGTACCATCGGGCAATGTGTACTTAAAGCTGTCGTATGCTATACCACTTTTTTGAATCTTTTTAGCATTAAGTGGTAACGCTGGGGTTACCTTCATAAAATCAATGTCATCGTGTGATGCGGTGTAGGGAACGATAAATTCTATATCTACACCTTGTTTTGAAAGAGCCTTGCACATTTGATAGCAAGCGACCCCAAGTCCACCACTGTTGTGAGGTGGTAATTCCCACCCGAGCATCAGTACTCTCATTTAGAACTGTTTTTCCGTTTTAATTTGCTTTTGCTTAAAGTATAGATGACAACACCTTGAAGCACAACCGTTTTTAAGGTGAAAATATATCTGTTTTATGCTAAAATAACTTGAAGAGGTTAAGTAACTTTAGTATTAACCCGTGGTAAAGGCGGGAATTTTTTATGTTTGACACCCAAAATATTCGAAACATTGCAATTATTGCACACGTTGACCATGGCAAGACGACCATTGTTGACGCCCTATTAAAACAATCAAATACATTCCGCGAAAACCAAGCTGAAATGCAAGCCCACCTTATTATGGATAGTGGCGACCAAGAGCGTGAGCGTGGGATTACTATTAGCGCCAAGCAAACAGCAATTACATACCAAGATTATCGAATTAATATTATTGATACTCCTGGTCACGCTGACTTTAGTGGCGAAGTAGAACGCACACTTAATATGGCAGATGGCTGTTTACTTATTGTTGACGCCCAAGAAGGCCCAATGCCACAAACTAAATTTGTACTCAAAAAAGCATTAGAGGCCGGGCTTAAGCCACTTGTAGTTATCAACAAAATAGACAAGCGTGATAGCCGTATCTTTGAAGTCGAAGACGAAGTGGCAGATTTGTTTTTGGAACTTGCAATCGATGAAAGTCAATTACACTACCCAGTCTTTTACGCAATTGGTCGCGAAGGTAAATCGTGGGATAGCCGCCCTGATGATATTACCGAAGAAGCAGATTTGCGCGTGCTTTTAGATGCAATTATTACTGACATTCCAGCACCAAAGGGTGATTCTAATGCTCCATTCCAGATGCTGGTTACGGCACTTGCGTGGGATAGTTTTTTGGGTAAGTACGCAATTGGCCGTGTTGCGCGTGGAGTTGTAAAAGCGGGCCAACCAATCATACTTATTAAAAAAGATGGTACAAAAGTTACCGTTAAGGCCGATAAGTTATTCGCAAGCCAAGGTCTTGCACGCTTAGAAATGCAAGCTGCGAACACAGGCGACATTGTTTCAATTACAGGTGTTGGCGACGCACAAATCGGCGAAACACTTGCCGATGTATCACAACCAGAGGCTTTGCCAGTACTTACCGTAGAAGAACCAACACTTAAGATTTCCTTACAACCCAATAGCTCACCATTTAAAGGGATTGAGGGTGAATTTACAACTTCACGACAAATAGGTGATAGGTTACAAAAAGAACTCGAAACAAACATTGGGTTACGTGTCGAAGACGAAGGCATCGGCTTTTTGATTGCCGGTCGGGGTGAACTACACCTTTCTGTCTTGATAGAATCAATGCGTCGCGAAGGCTTTGAGTTTGAAGTTGGGCGTCCACAGGTTGTAACGAAAGTTGTTGATGGTGTCACGCAAGAGCCAATTGAAGACTTAATTGTAGAAGTGCCGGACGAGCACGTTGGCCCAGTACAACAAGAGCTTGGCATGCGCCGTGCTGAGCTTGTAAAGCAAGACTTAACTGGCCGTGATGTTACGCGGCTCGAATATAAACTACCGACTCGTGCGTTGCTTGGTTTGCGCAATATTTTGCTTACCAACACTCGCGGTACCGTTATTATGCATAGTTTAATGCGTGGCTACGAGCCTATGGGTTCTGCCTTGCCTCGCCTGCGAAGTGGTGCACTCGTTGCCTGGGAAACAGGTACAACTACACCTTACGCACTACAAACTGCCGAACAACGCGGTACTTGTTTTGTTGGCCCCGGTACGAAAGTCTATGCCGGGCAAGTTGTTGGCCTTAACTCTCGCTCGGACGACATGGATATTAACGTCGTCAAAGAAAAGCACCTTACAAATATGCGTAGTAAAAGTAGCGATGGCACGGTGCAACTAACACCACCTGTCATCATGAGCCTAGAAGAGTGCTTAGATTTCATTGAAAATGATGAGCTACTAGAAGTAACGCCAGAATCACTCCGTATTCGCAAGCGACAGCTTGATCCTAACTTACGTAAGCGCGAAAACAAGCAATAATCTGTTTTATAACCGCTTACGCTTACGATATACTAGAGTTTAAATGAGTCCAACACATCGGGTGGGTGATGTTAGAGCCCAACAAAAAAATACCAATTACTTTGCTTCACGATCAGAAGCGGGTAAACTGTTGGCCGAAAAACTGCAACAATACCGCTACGAAGATACAATTGTGCTCGCCTTAAGTGAAGGAGCTGTCTCTGTTGGTGCCGAAATAGCGCGCTCACTTCACTCGCTCATAACAATGTTACTAACGAAAGACGTGTATCTACCCGATGGCCGGACACTCGTTGGCGTTATTAATGAAGTCGGTGGTTTTAGTTATAACAATGCGTTTTCTACTGGTGAGATTGAAGAATTAGAAACAGAATATCGAAGTAATATTGAGTTTGCCAAAATGCAGGCCATGCACGAACTACACGTTGCACTTGGCCAGGGAGGTTTAATCTCACCTGAGTATTTTCGTAACAGAGTTGTGATTGTTGTTTCAGATGGAACCTTAAATGGCATGGCGTTCGACATGGCAAGTGACTACCTCAAAGGTGTCAAAACTGATAAGGTTATTATGGTTACACCGGTTGCTGGCGTGCCAGCAGTTGATAGAATGCACATTTTGGCAGATGAACTTTTTTGCCTTAACGTAACAGACGGCAATTTTGAAGTTGATCATTATTACGAGGATAATAAACTTCTTAGTCGAACCGAAATTTTAGCTACGCTCAACGACATTATTTTAAGTTGGCACAAGCCCGAACATACGCACACTACCGCTAGCGTATAATCGTACGTATGATTTCAGCTAAAGACCAACAAAATGGTATCGCTAAACCTGTTTTACTCGTTATTGGCGCCGTTGTGATAATGGCCTTTTTAGCCGCTGCATTTATAAGCGTAAGAAAGATGTCTAAGCCAAAGGTACCCCCAACAACTGCGAACACTATTGATGTTAATAAGTCTCAAACACCTACAGCAACCATAAAGCAAGAAACCCAGACAACTAAATCGGCCGGATCAACACCGCTAAGCACCTATTCGCTCACAGACCCAACGAGCATTTGGGTCATTGCAAGCAAAAAATACCCATTGCCAAAAGGTTACCAACCTACTGATTTAATAGTGCCAAGTGTTGCTATGACAACCCAAAAAACAGGTGAGGAGCGGACATTACGTAAAATTATTGCTCCGGACTTAGAAGCAATGTTTGCAGCCGCAAAAACGGCAGGTATATCGATATATGTTTCAAGCGGTTATCGTTCTGAATCGACACAAGCAATGTATTATAACGGCTACGTTGCCCGGGATGGAGTAGAGGCAGCAAATAGATACTCTGCCAAACCAGGAACGAGTGAGCACCAAACGGGGCTTGCGATGGATATTTCGGCTACAAATGAAAAATGCCACTTAGAACAATGTTTTGCATCCACACCAGAAGGCACATGGCTTGCACAAAATTCCTATAAATATGGTTTTATTATTCGATATCAAGATGGCAAAGAGCCAATTACCGGGTACCAATACGAACCATGGCACATTCGTTATGTCGGCAAAGTGCTTGCACAAATTGTGCATGATAAAAACCAAACACTAGAAGAATACTTTAAGCTTAATTAAAACGAGTTTGAATCGTAAAACGGAACACTTATATAACGGTTTAGCACCGCCTTTGCATTACTAAGCTGCGCGTCCACCGTTGTATTATTTTGCGATTTAGATAATGGCGTTGCTGCTTTATCGAGTGGATACAGCATAAAGTTTCTGCGAGCTAATAGGTCCTGAACAGCTTTTTGATCAGGTGTCCATTCATAGTGCATGTAGGTAGGCAAAAAGCCCTTACTTACCATGGTTACTCCAGAAGAATCTTTTACAAAATCCATCGTTGCCAACCCACCAATAAGTCCATGAATATCTAGTTGGGCATTCAAAAAATTGCCTATGCTATACCACACGAGTGTCTTACCACCACCTTGTTTAGCCAACTCGGTAACAGGTTGTAGTACGTGTGGGCCAGTACCAATTACGACGTCTGCACCACTGTTAGCAAGTACTTGTGCAGCATTCTTCTGAAAGTCATTTTCAGCCTGAACATCTTCGGTACCCCAGTGCATACTTACAAGCACAACATCAGCATTTTTGCGTGCCTCTGATACCTGCTTCCGCGCCATATCGGCGCTGTAAAGATTAACAGCGTATCCACTGTTAGTTTTGATATTCGAATATTCTGCATATGCTAAAAAAGCAAACTTTATGCTGTTTTGTGTAAAGTACGCAATTGTATCTTGCTGCGCTTGGCTTGAGTTAGCACCCGCTACGGCTTTAACACCAAGCTGATCCCACACCTTTCGTGTTTGGGTAATGCCAGCCTGACCCTTATCGAACGCATGGTTATTGGCAGTGTTTATGACATCACAACCCAAGGTATGTATATCGTTTGCGAATTTGGTTGGCGCGTTAAAAACAGGATAACCAGAAATGGCGAATACATCACCGGCGATTGGCACTTCGTCATTACAAAAATGCACATCAGCCTTTTTGAAAAATCCTTGTACCTCAGGCGAAAAAAACTGTAAATAATCATAGCCATTTGCTGTTTTTGCTCGCAAATTAATCGCATCATGAGGCAACATGTCGCCAACAGCAATTAAACGAACCTTTTCAGTTTGTTGAGTACTAGGCTGTTTGGTGTCTATCTTTGACTTAGCATTTTTTGTGCTTGTTGTAGTTGAAGTAACACTAGTGTTTTGCGAGTTTTTCGGTTGTTTACGACCAAGTATAAACCATCCTGAAACCGACGCGATTATCACTAACAGCAAGGCGCCAACAATTACAAATAGCTTTCGATTCATTGTATCTATAATACCATTCGCGACTAGCTGTGATTATTCATCTAAATTAGGTACTATTAGCTATATGACTCAACAAGAAGCACTCGGCATAATGCACGGGGGTGTGTCGGTGCTTTTAACAGGTGCCGCCGGAACTGGTAAAACACACACTCTAAATGCGTTTGTAAGTTTTGCGCGAGCTAGTGGTAAAACCGTTGCAATGACGGCCACAACAGGGCTTGCTGCAACACATTTAAATGGCACGACCATACATGCGTGGTCTGGAATTGGTGTGCATGACGCATTGCCAAAAGATCATGTTCTTAAAATGGGTAAGCAGCGAAAAGAAATCATTACTAAAACTGATGTCTTAGTAATCGACGAAATTAGTATGTTGCATGATTACCGACTCGATATGGTTGATGATATTTGCAGAGCAGTACGTGAAGTAGATGAACCATTTGGTGGCTTACAAGTAATTTTATGTGGCGACTTTTTTCAGTTGCCACCAGTAAACCGCAACGACAGTAAACAGGGAAGTTTTATTACAAACTCTAACGCATGGGCAGAAGGTGATTTTACCGTTTGCTACCTTACTGAACAATATCGCCAAAAAGAAGATAGTGATTACACTGATATTTTAAACGGTATTAGAGCGGGCGTATTAACACGGCGCCAACTGGCAGCATTGCAAGCACGTGCAGGGGCAGTAACAGACCCTTGGTCGGCTGTAACTCGTTTGCTGACAACTAATATTGATGTCGATACGATTAATCTTGGAAGGCTAGCCGAACTAGAAGGTGATGGTGTGCAGTACGAAATGGTAACGAGTGGTAGTAAGCAATATGTCGAGCAACTTATGCGTTCGTGTTTGGCGCCAGAAATACTTGAACTTAAGATTGGCGCGCATGTTATGTGTATAAAAAATAGCTTAGAAAAGAAATATGTAAATGGTAGCTTAGGCATTGTTGAAGGGTTCGAGAAACACACTAACTTCCCGATTGTTAGGCTCACAAACGAAAAACTTATAACGGTAAAGCCAGACACCTGGGAGCTTGTTGATGGTGATAAAAAGCGAGCCAGTGCTTCGCAAATACCACTTAGACTAGCATGGGCAATAACGGTGCATAAAAGCCAAGGTATGACCTTAGATGCTGCACGCGTTGATTTAAGTAAGGCATTCGTAGAGGGCATGGGGTACGTGGCGTTATCACGTGTACGTGGTATGGAACACCTAGCGCTCGACGGCTTAAATGGCATGGCACTGCGTGTGAGTCCACTGGCTAAGCAGATAGACGCAGAGCTACGTAATCGAAGCGAGAGTGCCGTTAAGACACACCAAAGGGCAATTGAAGCCTGGCAAAACCTCGAATTAGCTGGCAAAACCGAACTAAAACGCGTAAGTAGCAAAAAGGGCGGCTGGAGCGAAAAGCTAGCCGCAATGCGCCAAGATTTCCCTAATGCTTATAAGCCGTGGTCAGATGCCGATGATAAAAAACTAGTAGCTGAATTTAGCGATGGTAAAACAATCCCAGAGCTTAGCCAGCTACTTGGTCGCCATAAAGGTAGCATTAAAGTCAGATTAGAAAAACACTTTGGCGAAGGAGTATTTGATGCGTAATCATCCAGAAAATGACGGTAGTTACACGCCGTCAACAAAGACAGAGTACGAAGTTATTGAACGTGCCGAATTAATAGTTCGTCGCTCACAAAAAACACATACAATATTGCGAGTAGTCGGTTTTGCTCTTGCAGAATCAGCTAAATGCGACCGCAATTATATTCAACCTACCAAAAACTAAAGTGCCCGAGCCTTGTGCTCGGGTATTTTAGTTTGGCAGCCCTTGGTTGATCTACTTCGGAACAATATCTTAACTCGTATGCCTACTTTTAAGATACTCCAAGAGACCGTGATGTAAGTGATGTTCTCCGTCCCAAAGCACAATATTGTATCCTTCGGGAAGCTCTGAACGATCTTCTTCACGAAAGTCAATTGATCGTACGTCTGGCGATACCGCTTCGCTCATATGCCTGTCTGTTCCGCCATTGACAATAGAGAACTTATCGCCCCAGACTTCAATTTCCTGGGGATTTTTTACATCTTCCCGACTAAGCCCAATCGTAGATAATACAGCCTCATCACCAAGTACTTTATGTATTGAGGTTGTTTTCGACACACCTTTAACGGCAAAATCTAGAGCAAAATTTCCACCAAGTCTTGGGGTTATTGGTACTTCATTTTCGGCGAGCAGTACATTCGCTCGATTCATGACTGCGATTCTAAGATCATACTTGCCTCTAGTGAGAGGTACTTCAAAGGGAAGCTTGTCAAGCTGATCACCAGATAAATCTATACCATTGACTATCTCAAAGGTAATCTGGGGCCCTCGATCGTCAAGCATAATATCTTGAGGATCTCTACCGATTGTTTCCCAGAATTCAATTTTGGGTTGAGCTTTATGCGGACGCAAGCCAAATTCATGGACAAGTTGATCTATCACTTTTCTCCATGATTGCTTCTTTTCGTCATTAAAAGTATCTTCATAAATACTGTAGAAAGGCATTGGTTTAAGATCACCATTTTCTTCGAAGCCCCATACTTCAGCCCCGCTACAATGACTCACAAGGATATCGTGCCTTAAATCTGAGGGTATGTAATCAGTGATTCCCTCACGAACTCTTTTTAAGCTTCCACCGGTAACCATAAAAAGCTTACCACCTTCACGTAGAAAAATCGTAAGCTCTTCAATCATTTGATGATCAGCAGGCGTGTAAACTTCTGCAATCGTTTCATCGACATCAGCTAAGACTAGCTTCAAAGAGTCGTTCCATTTTATTGTAGGTTTTTCCATAAATAAATAATAACAAATAACATCCTGTGTGGAGGTTGATTATAACCATTAGCGGTTTGGCAGGGGTGACAGGACTTGCCCACATTTTGCGGGCCCAGAACTTCTACCACGACAACAAGTTGTCGGGTGAAGGTTCTCTTGCAAATTGCCACAGGCAATTCTCACCTGCAACAACTCCGTTGGTTGACATGCAAGCCTAACTTCACTAACAAATTCAAAAGCCAGGCATAAAACCTGGCTTCTAAATTTGGCAGGGGTGACAGGACTTGAACCTGCAACCAACGGTTTTGGAGACCGCTACTCTACCAATTGAGCTACACCCCTATACGACCAGCTTATATATTACGAAAAAGTATGAAAAATTACTACTGTTTGCAATAATTTGAGCATGCCTCATATTAATTATCTTTACGATTACACGGTTACTGCCTTCATCATATTTGATGGAAAAGTTCTATTAGTGAACCATCCCCGTTATAGTAAATGGATTCCACCCGGTGGCCATATTGAACTCGACGAAGACCCAGAACAAGCGCTATTTCGTGAAGTTGAAGAAGAAACGGGCCTTATGGTAACTGTTCTTTCGGAGCGTCCCGAATACGATTCCCCAGGGACTAAGCCGTTATTGCGACCAAACTATTTAGACACCCATGAAGCAAACCCGCCCCATAGGCACATTTCATTCGTTTACTTCTGCCAAGCGAACAATCCGAATTTTGTAAAGTCAGATGAGCATTCTGATATGCGTTGGTTCACCGTAGATGAACTTTCTGATAAAACTTACAATCTTGACCCTTCCGTAATATTTTACGCAACAAAAGCAATCGAATCATTCCAAACCTGACCACTGTTTTAAAAGAGATACAAATTTGCTACAATGTGCGGGTATGCATAAAAGTCGCTTGAGTCGACCAGTGGTAATTTACATGTATGGCCTACCGGGTTCTGGTAAGACCTTTGTGGCGCGACAGCTTGCCGAAACACTTGGCATGGCGCATCTAAGTAGTGAGCGTATTCGATACGAACTTTTCGAAGAACCACGTCACGACAAAGCCGAGCACCAAGTACTTACCAATCTCATGAACCT
>JAXLZY010000008.1:0-14427 GCA_046350635.1 Saccharimonadales bacterium (SeqCode) | reverse complement strand
TGTTAAAGCTCGCCCAGCCCCCATCAGATGTCTCTCGGGTATCTGATGGTTGCTTGTAAGCGCGCTCTGCACAATAAGTGGTTGCCTCCGCTCACTGTGCAGAACACACTTGGCAATCGGTTAGTCGTGTTGCTTCTTTGCCCGAATCTGAGCCAATTCTGCCTCGAACCCTGTGATATCACTAAAGCGCCTGTACACACTCGCAAAGCGTACGTATGCAACTTCAGATAAATCAGCAAGCCCGTTCATAACAAGTTCACCGACTTCACGAGAATCAACTTCGGGTTCACCACGACCATACAATTCGTTTTCAACCTTTGCAACCATTGCTTCTAGTTGAACATTCGTAACTGATGTCTTTTCGCAGGCCCTATGTAAACCAGCGAGCAGTTTAGTGCGGCTAAACAGTTCTCTTGAGCCATCATGTTTGATGATAACCAGCTGGGGACGTTCGAGTCGTTCGTAAGTAGTAAATCTTGCATTACACTGCGGACATTCACGACGTCGCCTGGTTGATTCACCATCCGCAACATCACGTGATTCAATCACTTTTGTGTCGGCGAATTGGCATTGATGGCACTTCACTGGGGGTTCCTCTCGATTGCGTTATAATGTGCAATCACTATATATAGTGTTTATGTACCTAATGTTATACCCTTTATATGGTGTTTGCAAGTAAAAAATGTCGTAATTTTATAAACAACCACATCCGGCTAATGCGGTTATTTCTTATCTGTTTCGTCGTCTTTTTTGCGGCGCTTCAGACGGCGCAAAAAGCTTGGCTTATCAAATTTATCTTCGTCTTTTTCTTCGTCGGCATCAAATGACCAAATATTTGGCATTGGCTTGTCGTCTTTATCTTTAATATCAATTGACGCTTCTTCTGACTTTTGCTTATCGATATTCAAATCGACGGCCTTAATATCTTCATCGCTTACCGATTTAACTGTTTCCGTGGCTGGGATGTCCTGTACTGTAGGCTCGTCGTCTTCACTATCTGCAACTGCAAATTCTGCTGCAAGCTTAGCTGCATCTGGATCAATATCATCATCAGATGAAGTACTTGCAAGTGGAGTAGCCACTTTTTGACGATTTGCATAGTAGGCAGCATCAAAGCCGGTAGCTACAACAGTGATAATAATTTCGCCTTCGAGCGTTGGGTCAATTGTGGCACCAAAAATAATGTTTGCATCTGGGTCGGCGGCAGCTGTAATTGCTTCTGCAGCAGCGTTAATTTCGTGCATAGACATATCAAGTCCACCAATAACGTTGAACAAAATACCGCGGGCGCCATCGATTGATACCTCAAGGAGTGGCGATTCGATTGCCTGGTGGGCAGCTTCAACTGCTCGATCATCACCACTTGCGCGGCCAATACCCATAAGTGCAGAACCTGCGTGGCTCATAACGGTCTTAACATCAAACAGAGGTTAATAAGCCCGTGGACCGTAATAATAAGATCTGATATACCTTGCACACCCTGGCGGAGAACATCATCAGCGACCTGAACGCTTCTAATAATGGTGTCTTTGCGATCAATCGTCTGAAGCAAGCGATCGTTAGGAATGGTAATAAGGGTATCGACATTACCAAGCAGTTTGTCGATTGCATATTCAGAGTTACGCCGCAGCCACCTTCGAATGCGAATGGTCGGGCTGCGAAACCACCCGCTGCGCACCAGCTTCTTGGGCTGCTTTAGCAACTACATGGCCAGCACCACTGTCAGTACCGCCACCAGCACTGATAGTAACGAATACCATGTCGGCACTCTCGCCTTTAATATCAATGAGTGAGGTCGAGGCAGCTTTTTCACCGACATCTGGGTCTGCGCCGGCACCAAGCCCGCGGGTGGCATCACCACCTATATGAATTTTCTTTTCTGCCTTCGAATGATGTAATGCCTGGGCATCAGTATTAACTGCGATAAATTCCACACCTTTAACACCAGCATCAACCATTCGGTTTATTGCCGCACCGCCGGCACCGCCGACTCCTACGACCTTAATTCTGGCAAATGTTTCAATCTCTGGTGTCACTTGTGGCATCGCGTACTTATACCCTTCTACAGTTAACTTTTCGACTTTTATTATACCCTAAAGACCACAAAAGTGTTCAACTAAAAATACGCCCGGTTGTGAGCGTATTGTTTTTATATTCAAAATTTATGAACGACTAATCAGGCCTTTAATTTTTGTGATCAGGCCACTTGCCCCTTGGCTTCCACCAGATAGTGCGCCTGTACCAATTGATTGACCACTTAAAATCATATCAAGCATCATGAGCCCAACAGCAGTTGTATAAATGGGCCATTGATCGTATCTACCAGTCCGCCAACGTTCGAGATCTTACCAACTTTAGCAGGTAGCCGCAGTAGGCGCTCTTTGCATAATCAGCGAGTCCGGGCATGTTTGCCATACCGCCAACAATGACCACGTGCCTCCCGGCAATCGTCGAGATTACCAACTTTTTTAAATTCTCGGTCAACTTGCTCAAATAACTCTTTCTAGCCGAGCTTCACCACAATACGAACCGTTTTTTCAGGGAACTGTATCTAGTGCCTTCGTACTCAACACTAACAGCTTCGGCAGGAGCTTCACTAAAACGAGGTTGTGAGCTTTTAACTTTTTCGGCAATGTCTAAATCGGTCTTAAGGCCAATCGCAAGGTCGTTGGTAAGATTTTGGCTACCGATTGGAACACGCTACATGTTCAACTTCTTAGCCTTCTTCTAAAATAACGACGTTTGTTGTCCCAGCACCATTGTCTATAACCGCGGTACCAGATTCCTTTTGGCGCCTACCGGCATTGATCTGCTGCCGCAAGGCTTTGGCGATGGTGTAGTGGTGTGGTTCACCTGTGCTTTTCGAGCGCGGCATCCAATGTACGCAAGAGTGGTACCAGCCGTAACAACTAATGTTTCAACTCAAGACGCGCCACACCCCGCATACCAACTGGGTCTTTAATGTTATCTTGGCCATCGATACGATAATTTTGGCAAAAACTTGGATAATTTCACGGCTAGCTGGCAAGCATCACGCTGCAGCTTCTTCATTGCCTCTATCGTCATCAGTAATTTGCCGGGTTGACTACTAATAGCAACCACACCATGTGAGGTTTGGCTGGCAATATGAGCGCCATTAACATTAAGAGTTGCACCGTTAATACGAATACCAGCCATGCGCTCGGCTTCTGTCATTGCTTCGCTTATTGCACTCGCAAATATCTTCAACAGAACAACTGTCTCTTTTCGCAGATACCATGGTTTTCGTTGACAATACCAACAACCAAAGGTTATGTTCGGTTTCTGTTGATTCATAGCATTCCAACCACACAACGGACATTGGCGGTACCGATATCAAGCCCAACAAAATAAGGAGCTTTTTGCATAAGCCCCAGTATACCGCTTGTGTTCACTTATCGGCAAGAATAAATACTTATAAACGCGTCAAAATATCAGCGCCGGTTTCGGTAATCAATATTGTATCTTCAAAATGAGCAGCTAAACTTCCGTCTCGCGTACAGACCGTCCACTCATCATCTGCTGTATACACCTTGTACGAACCAAGTGTAGTCATTGGTTCAATTGCAATCGTCATACCGGCCTCCAGAACTGGACCTGTACCAGCTCGGCCATAATTTGGGATGTTTGGATCTTCGTGAAGTGCATGGCCAACACCGTGGCCAACTAAATCGCGTACAATGCCATAACCATATTCATCGAGTACGCTTTGTATGGCTTCAGAAATATCACCTACTTGTACACCATCTTTTACAACTGCGATACCCGCATCAAGTGACTCTAGTGTGCCATCTATTAAATGTTGTTTAGCTTTGTTGTGTGGCCCTATTAAAATCGTTCGTGCTGCATCGGTAATCATACCTTGGTAGTTCACACCAAAGTCAAAACTAACAATATCACCACTCTTTACAACGTACGGCCCTGGAATACCATGTACAACTTCGTCATTAACTGATATGCAAATAACACCCGGAAATCCGTAATAGCCCAAGAATGGTGCGGTGCCACCTAGTTTTTTAAGTTCATTGGCGGCAATAGTGTCCAGTTCTTTTGTTGTAATGCCTGGCTTGATTGATTTTTGCACTAGCTCGAGCACAGTAGCAAGCATGCGCCCACTTTCGCGCATAGCTACAATTTCGGCCGGCGTTTTTATTTTTGTCATCATACGTCAACTCCAACTTCGGCAAGTTTAGCGATAATTTCCTGGCCAACCTCTACCGCTGATCGCTCTGCGTTAATATCTACTACCGGTATACCGTGGTTCGAAAACTGGCTTACAATAGGCTTAATCTTTTCCTCGTACTCGGCAAAGCGTTCGGCGATGGCGTCTTCGGTGTCGTCTTGTCTACCCCTGGCTAATAAGCGAGTTTTTACCGCATTCTTGTCAGCCCGTAGATGAACAACAGCTCTAATCGCAAACCGACCCTCTTCACGCTCTTTTAGTAACCACTCTGCCTGAATAAGACCTCTTGGGAAACCATCCAAAATTATTTCTGGGTTATCACCAAGACGGGTCAGTTCTTCACTTAAAATTTCAATTGTTTCGTGCTCGTCGAGTACCTTACCAGCAAGCATCACGTCACGCCGGTCATCGGTAATCACGCGACGCAAGACCTCACCCATTGATACCCAACGCATACCATCACGTGCTGCAAGTAATTGGCTCTGAGTACTTTTACCCGAACCGGCGACACCTAACACAACAATCATTAGTTAGGCCTTGTTCTCAATAAATAGTTTTACACGTTCAGCAACAAGCTTGCCATCTGCCTTACCGGCAGCTAATTTCATGGTCGCTGGCATAAGCTGACTAAACTGTAGTTCGCTCGTTTCGGCAGCCTTTTCAATAAGGCTATCTATATCAGTTTCGCTAAGTTGTTCGGGTACATAGCCTGCATACACACTCCGCTCAAACTCTTCTTTAGCAGCTTGTTCGGGGCGATTGTTAGCAGCAAAAATATCACGTGCTTCAACGCGTGATTTCATTTCTTTTCGAATCACCTTTTCAGCTTCTTCGTCACTTAATTCGTGACCAAGTGCTATTCGGGTGTTCACCATAGCCCCTTTAAGCAAACGCAGCGCTTCGGCTCTGGGCTTATCGCCCGCCTTTAGCGCTGCATTTATATCCTGTGAGATTGTATCGAGCATTAGCGTAGACCAAGCTTAGCGCGTTTTGCCTTGACTGCTTTTCGTTCGCGACGAACTATTGCCTTTAAACGGCGTTCGCGCTTAGAGATAGGCTTCTCAAAGTACTGCACTTGCTTGACCTCAGCCAAAGTACCAGCTTGCTGGACCTTGCGGCTGAATCGTCGAATAAGACTCTCGGTGGATTCTTTTGCGTCTTTACGAGTAACTTGAATCATACTTGCAATATTCTACGGTAATTGAGGCTTTTTTTCAAGCGTATTTTATCTTATGGCTTACGAGTTGGTGCGCTCGATGAACGCTGGTTAGCGTTTGCACGCTGACTTTTAAGCACAATACCTTGTAATTCTTTAAAGATAGGAAAGCTTTTATTGGTCGAGTAAATCTTAGTGTTACCTTGTTTTTCGCTGACTAAAAATCCAACTTTTTCGAGTCGCTTTAGCTCACGCTGGATATTACCAGCATCTTCTTTTATGAGCTTAGCAAGCCCACGAACATGGGTCTTAAAATCTGGGAATTTCGCATAGACAACAATAATCTTGCGGCGAACTCGGGATGTAATAAAAACGTCTAGCATGTAACACCTTGTAGTTATTCAAACAACGTAAATTATAGCGAGATTATGCTCGGCTGTAAACCATTTTCCATAAAATTATCGTATAGTTTGTAGTGATGACCTATGTAGAGGTGGCAATTGCCAAGCAGCATACCGGTAATAAGTTCTTCTCTTATCAGACTGAAGAATTAGTTACACCTGGGCAAATTGTACGGGTACCCTTTGGTCGTAGCAACACGATGGCTGTGATTTTAGGTATAGTCAAAAAACCAACATTTGCGACAAAGAACATAACAGCTCTTTTTCCGTTTACGCTCCCCGAAACTAGTCTCAATATCATGCGTTGGATGTATGAATTTTATCCGGATGACTACGGCCTTATTACGCAACTATTTATCCCAGCCTCGTTTGTTGTGAGTCCCAAAAAAACTCCACCAAAGAGTGTTAATGGCAAAGCTCAACCCCTACCCAAACCCACTAAAGAACAAGCTATTGCTTTAAAAATACTGTCAGACCCAAAGACAACTCGGGCGCTTTTACATGGCGACACCGGTACCGGTAAAACTCGGGTTTTTACAGAGCTGATTAATCAATCAATTACTCAAGGGAAATCAGTCTTAGTGCTGACGCCAGAAATTGGCCTTACCCCCCAGCTTGTTGATGATATCGTCCGCCATGCACAAGCACCCGTTATTGTGACGCATTCCAATATGACACCCGTCGCGCGTCGTCGAGTGTGGGAGCATGCTGCTTTAGCCTCTAAGCCAACCGTGTATGTTGGCCCCCGTTCAGCATTGTTTTTACCATATCAATCACTTGGCCTTATTGTTGTCGACGAGGCTCACGACAGCTCGTACAAGCAAGCACAATCACCTCGTTATCAAAGCCTACACATTGCCAGTCAGCTCGCCTCAGCACACGGCGCCAAGTTAATTCAAAGTACCGCAACACCTAATGTGGATGATTACTACATTGCCGAAAAAGCAGGCTACCAAATAATACGTATGACCGAACCAGCAGCCGGTTCTTTGGCTTCTACAACCGAAATTATCGACCTTACAAATCGTGATTCGTTTACGCAAAACCCATACCTTTCAAACCAGCTCATCACTGCAATACACGATGCACTGAATCACAATCAGCAAGCCATGCTGTTTTTGAATCGGCGCGGTAGCGCACGACTTGTACAATGTGCTTCGTGCGGCTGGCAGGCACTATGTCCACGGTGTGGCATTCCACTTACATATCACCATGATCAACACACGCTTCGTTGTCATTCATGTGGTTATAAAACGGTCACACCGGCAAGCTGTCCAGACTGCTCTGCGACGGAACTAAGCTTTAAAAGCATTGGCACGAAATCATTAACCGAGCAGGTTCAACGGCTATTTCCTAAAGCACGAATTATGCGCTTCGATGCCGACTCTACCGCCAGCGAGCAACTACACCGCAATGTATCGGTTCTTAAAAATGGTGAGGTAGACATTGTTATTGGCACCCAACTTATTAGCAAAGGTATCGACCTACCGAACCTTAGTGTTGTGGGTGTTATTAATGCAGATTCTGGTCTCAATTTGCCCGATTATCGAGCCGAAGAAATGACTTTTCAGCAACTATATCAAGTGACTGGACGTGTTGGTCGAGGCCATACTTTGAGCAAATCATTTGTTCAAACTCGGCTGCCTGAAAATCCTGTTTTACAAGCCGTTTTACATCGGTCGTGGCACGAATTCTACGATTATGAGATTTCAAAACGTCAACGTTTTCAGTATCCACCTTTCAAATTTATTGCTGTTTCTAAATCAAGCCGCAAATCATTAAAAGGTGCGGAACTGCAGGCTCAAAAAGTAGCCAACCAATTAAGCCATGAAAGTGGTCTAGGCGTTCTCGGACCATCGCCAAGTTTCTATGAAAAACGTGCTGACATGTACACATGGCAAACGATTATTAAGTCGGCAAAACGCTCCAGAATTGTACAGGCTGTCCGCAATCTCTCGCCCGATACAGTGACCGATATTGATCCAACGAGCCTTTTGTAAAACCACTTCTTTGGTCTCGTAAAATACCTCTGTTATACTGATAACAATATGGCAACAAAAAACGATATTATCACCCTCCCCAATCCGCATCTTCGTGACCGCAGCCGAAAAGTAGGTCTTATTAGCCCCGAAATAAAGCAACTTATTGCCGACATGGAAACAGCAACCCTAGACTGGGAAGACAGTCGTGAACACGAAGTAGGCGTTGCGCTCGCTGCTGTTCAAATAGATAAACTCTTCCGTGTCGTCGTTATTCGTAATGACTTTGATAACAAAAATGATCGTTCATTTACGACTTTTATCAATCCGGTCATCACAAAATACGAGGGCAAGATTGTAGAAGATTATGAAGGCTGTTTAAGCATTAAAGATATATACGGAAAAGTTCCCCGTTACGACAAAGTACGTGTTAAGGCATTAGATATAGACGGTAAAGAGTTCCGGGTGACTGCCGAAGGCTTTTTGGCTCGCATTTTTCAGCACGAAATCGACCATACAAATGGCATCGTTTTTATCGATCACATCAAGGATGACCCAGAGGCATTCTTTACACTCGGTTCAGATGGCCACTTAAACGCACTCGACTATGAGCAAAGCATCGCAAAGTCTGACATTCTTTGGTAATGGCCCGGTCGCAGCCGAAAGCCTCACTTTTCTAATTGATATATTTGAGGTCGAGCTTGTTGTCACCAAACGGCGCCCTGCTCATCATAAAGACCCAGCACCTGTTGAGGAGCTTGCCAAAGCACACGGCATTACCTATACGTTTGCCGACACGAAAGCCGAGCTCGATACAATTATTACTGACGTAAAACCAACAAGTCCATTTGGCGTTGTCATCGATTACGGTGTAATTATAAGCGAAGATGTTATTGATTATTTCCCACTTGGAATTATCAATAGTCATTTTAGTCTTTTGCCAGAATGGCGTGGTGCCGACCCGATAACGTTTAGCCTTTTATCGGGTCAGTCCAAAACGGGGGTATCACTTATGCTCATTGATACTGGGCTCGATACTGGCCCGTTACTAGCAGTTGGCGAATACGAAATCAACCCAAACGAAACCGGCGCAAGTCTAACTTCGAATTTAATTGATCTTAGTAACGCACTCCTTAAAGAAACTATCCCTTTGTACTTAGAAGGTTTAATCGTAGCAGCACCACAAGCAGATGCAAACCATTACCCAATAACGTATTCTCGTAAGCTTACAAAGCAAGATGGCTGGCTTAATATTAATAAGCCCGCTCACGTACTCAAGCGCGAAATTCGTGCCTTTAGTGATTGGCCAAAAAGTAAGTTAACGATTGGCAATAATTTAGCGGTTATCGTTACAAAGGCTAGTGTTGTTGATAAGCAACTACAGCCGGGCGAGATTAGTGTTAGTGAGCAAAAAGAAATACTTGTGGGCACTAGGGTTGGCTCAATACAACTCATTGAGCTTATGCCCCTTGGCAAACAAAAAATGACCGCTGCGGCCTTTCTAAATGGCTACAACGGTCGCCTTGCAAACAACATAGGTTAGGCAGCTTGCTGACCTTGGCTGGCGGCTAAAATTTGAGGAGCAGTAGCTTTGATTTCGTTCTTTAGTGTTTCGAGCTCACTTGCTACAACGTCCTTATAGTTAGGCACGTTGGTTTCGAGCCACGTTAATGCTCCTGCTTCGTTACCAGCGTCCATAAGCTTTTCAAAATCATCAAGCTGTTCATCACTCATGTTTTCGGCCAATTTCATACCAACACGAAGTTCAAGTGTCTCGTAGATATGATTAAGCATTTGCTTTTTGTCTTCTGGTGGTAACTCAGCAAGACCAATTTCTGCTAAAAAGTTGTCGTCTAGTTTAAACATGGCTTTCTTCCTTTTCTGGCCATTATTATACGCTAAAACAGGCTGCGTTCGCGGATTTCACGGGTAAAGAGTTCTATACGATCGCCTTCTAATAAATCAAGGCGCGTGCTGGTCGCAAGGCTCATACCACACATTTCACCCTCAAGTACTTCTTTGGTATCAGTTGGGCCATGCTTGAGATTGGTTACGGCTAGGTTTTCGGCAAGCACTTCGTCATCACGGTAGATAGTGGCAAATGCTGGGATAACGAGTTTGCCCTTGGTGACTTCACCGCCACATATGAGCTCAGTCTTAGTGGTCTTAAAGACACCGCGCACCACTAAGCGCCCAACGTTAGTTACGATTTCTTCTGGCGCGAGTAAGTCACTTAATTCTTGCTTAGCGTCATCAAGGAGTTCATAGATAATACGATACAAACGTACCGGCACCTTATCACGCATAGCAATGTGTTTAATGTTAGCGGGCATAGAAACCTGAAATCCATAAATAATCGCATTACTGGTAGCCGCCATACGGATATCGTTATCGGTAATCGCACCGACACCACTACCAACCACACGAATAGATACTTCATCAGTATCGAGCGTTTTAAGGCTATCAATAACTGATGTAAGCGAACCTTGCACGTCGGCTTTTACAATCACATTAAGCTCTTGCATTTCTGTTTTACGATTTATCATGCGAATGAATTCGTTGCTCGACATATCAAGTCGGCCAGCTTTTTCGGCATTAGCAACCGCATATTCGCTCGCTTTTGCACGAGCATCTTTTTCGCTCGATACAACAGCAAAAGGATTACCAAATTCAGGCAGTGCCTTAAATCCTGTAATAATGACAGGTGTAGATGGGCCAGCTTTTTTAATTGCCTTACCCCTTGTATCTTCTAAAACGCGTACTTTTGCATAGGTACTACCTGCTACTAAGAAATCACCTTGCGATAGTGTACCCTGCTGTACAAGCGCAACCGCAATTGGGCCTCGGCCTTGTTCCATATGGGATTCAATTACCAAGCCTTCACCAGGAACATTAAAATCTGCTTTAAGCTCTTCGACATCTGCAACGAGTAGCACCATATCGAGAAGTTTATCGATACCTTCTTTAGTCTTCGAAGAAACAGGCACGATTACTGTATCACCGCCCCAATCTTCTGGCAGCATTTGCTGTTCGGCAAGCTGCTGCTTAACGCGGTCTATATTGGCGCCTTCTTTATCGATCTTAGTTATAGCAACAATCATCGAAGCACCAGCTTTGCGTGCAAAGCGGATGGCTTCGAGCGTTTGTGGCTTAATACCATCATCGGCTGCAACCACAATAATAACGACATCTGTAAGGTGTGCGCCATGCTCGCGGAGTGCCGCAAAAGCTTCGTGGCCTGGTGTATCAAGAAATGTAATGAGTCGTTCGTTACGGGTAACCTGGTATGCCGAAATGTGCTGGGTGATTCCACCGGCTTCGTGGGCGGCAACATCATCTTTACGGATAACATCCAAGAGGCTTGTCTTACCGTGGTCAACATGACCCATTACTGCTACTACTGGTGGGCGCAGTTCGGCTTTATCACTATAGGTGCGTTCTTTTTTTATAACTGGCGCGTCGTCTTCGGCAACCGCTTCTTTGGCAACTAATTCAACATCGAGCCCAAGCTCACCAACGATAATCTGAGCGGTGTCTACGTCGATTTTTCGTTAATCGTTACCATCATGCCGTTTTTAAACAGCTCGGTAATTAACCCGGGTGCAGGTAGAGACAGCTTGTCAGCCAGTGCGCCAACGGTAATCATGTCACCGATTTCGATTTTACCGAACTCATTGGATGACTCCTATCCCTAGTACTTAGGTGAATTGTCCGCCCCGTATGAGGCGGACAATTCGTTTGTGTTATTTGCCTTCTTTAAGACTGAGTGCAATCTTGCGGGCTTCTTTGTTAACCTCTAAAACCTTAAACTGCTTCTTTTCGTTCAGTTTAAAAATCTTTTCTGGGTCAACTGCATCATCACCGCCTTCGGCGATTTCTGATACGTGGACGAGTGCTTCAACCGCTGGGGTTAGCTGTACAAATGCACCAAATGGCGTAATGCGCGTAATGGTACCTTCTACGGTGTCACCCTTTTTGATTGAATCAACATCTTTAAGCCATGGGTCTTCA
This sequence comes from Saccharimonadales bacterium (SeqCode), assembly GCA_046350635.1. Classification (GTDB taxonomy): domain Bacteria; phylum Patescibacteriota; class Saccharimonadia; order Saccharimonadales; family CAIOMD01; genus CAZMHJ01. The sequence continues at coordinate 2,679 of JAXLZY010000008.1, read as the reverse complement.
CTCATTTGCTTAAGGCTGAGGCTTAGGCGGTCTTTATCGATAGCGATAATCTTAGCCTGAATCTTGTCACCGTTCTTAACGTACTTGCGTGGGTCTTCAACACGTTCCCATGAAATTTCAGAGATGTGTATAAGGCCTTCAATGCCGTCTACGTTAACAAATGCGCCAAAGTCGATAACGCCAGTTACCACACCTTCTACGGTGTCTCCAACCTTCAGTTCGCTAAAGCGAGCTTGCATGTCGTCTTTGATTGCCTCTTTTTCGCTAAAGATAAGCTTGTTATCCTTGCGGCTTGCATCGAGCAAACGTACACGAATTGGCTTGCCAATAAGTGAGTTGAGCTTTTGCAAGATTTCATCTTTGTCTGCACCCGATACGCGTGGGTAGTGGTCAGCACTAAGCTGGCTTACAGGCAAGAAGCCACGAATGCCTTCGAGCTCGATAAGCAAACCGCCACGGTTTGCATCGTATGCAGTTACTTCGATGATTTCGCCGTCGTCCATAACTCGTTTGAGTTCATCCCAACCGCGATCCTTTGCAGCTTTGCGCAAACTTAAGAGCGCATAGCCGTCTTCGATTTCTGGGTCGACCACGCTTGCGCTGACCGCCTGGCCAACTTCAAGCTGTTGACCATGGCCGATTTCGCGACGCATAACAACGCCAACGCCATACGGGCCAAGATCAAGCCAGATCTCGTGCTTCTTAATAGAGGTAATTGTTGCCTCTACTACGTCGCCAGATTTCAGCGCTTTTAAATCGCTGCTAGCGAGCAATTCGTCCATAGTTACTTTAGTACTCATGTGATTATAATCACTCCTTTAAAATGTATTTCTGAGCGCTAACGTACACGAACAAACGTCCTGGACGAGGGCGAGTGCTAAATGTATACGAGCCGCGCTGTCAGATTGTCTATCATTATACCCCATATCCGTATCTGTTGCAAAGCTGACAGCGCCAGCCAATAATGCTACACTGGTAAGCAATGATTATCGCAATCGATATTGGGGGAACAAAAACCTTAGTTGCAACCTGTAAGCCCGATGGCACCATTGTGTCCGAGCAACGATTCGAAACACCTCAAAACTATAAAGAATTTTTGCTAGCCGTATCTGGCGCCTTTGCGAAAATTCCGCCAAAAGATCGCACGATTACTTCGGTCGCCGCACCGGGCAAAATTGACCGTAAAACTGGTACCGTGATTGCTTTTGGCAATTTACCCTGGAAAAACGTGCCCATTAAAGCAGATATCGCCAAGATAAGTGGCACTGATGTTCTGCTTGAAAACGATGCCAACCTGGCCGGCTTATCAGAAGCGCACAACATCAAGCCACTGCCTCACCGCGCACTCTACATAACCTTTAGCACGGGCATTGGTACCGGCCTGTGCAACCGATGGCTACTTAGACCCTGAATTTTTAGATAGCGAAGGTGGTAATACAGCTTTGAGCACGACGGTAAACCTGTCGTCTGGGAAAAGCTTGCCAGCGGTAAAGCCATTGTTGCTGGCGCACGGCAAACGTGCGTCTGATTTGGATGACCCAAAAGCGTGGGACGAAATTGCCAAGTGGTTTGCGCTTGGTATTGTAGATTTAACAGCAGTCCTCGAACCCGATGTTATTATCATCGGTGGAGGCGTTGGTACGCACTACAAAAAGTACGGCGGATTCTTAAAAAAGCATATTGCCGAGCTAACCCCAGCCGTCGTTGATCAGCCACCAATTGTACCCGCAAAAGCAGCCGAACAAGCCGTTGTATATGGGTGTGTTATTTTGGCCAAACAGTATGAACAGCATCGCTAATATCCTACCAACACTTAAAAAAGACTTCCCCGACGTTACCTTCAAAAACGGTGATTCGTTTTATTGGTCGCCACGCGAACAACGTAAAACCTACACAACCCACCAAGACGTTGCCGAGCACGGCGTATGGGCACTGTTACACGAGGTTGGCCACGCTTCACTTGGCCACGAGCACTATACCAATGACTTTGAACTTTTAAAGCTCGAAACAACGGCTTGGCAGCAAGCAAAACGGCTTGGTAAGCAATACGGTATTGATATTGATGGCGAGCATATACAAGACTGCCTTGATACTTACCGTGATTGGCTCCACAAGCGTGCTCAGTGCCCTCAGTGCAACGTTGTGAGTATTCAACGCCGTGATGGCTTATACCAATGCTTTAACTGCAAGACAACCTGGCGCGTACCAAAGTCTCCACTTTGTCGAGTTACCCGGCAAATTATCAAAACGCCTGCATAAAAAAATAGACCACTAACGCAGTCTATTTTTTGAATAAGGAAAACTAATTACTTAGTTGTCTTTGTACGGCGGCTAATACGGCCACCCTTTGCACCTGCAAGACGTGCAAGCTCTTTGTTAGCAGCAAAACCACCGGTTTTACCTAACTTACCACCTTTGGCACCGATTTTTGCGTAAAAATCTTTACCGTACTTTGCTTTGTTCGTTGCAGCGGCAGCTTTGCCACCTTGTACTGTTCCAGCCATTTTAGTAACCTCCCTTTTGTACTAAAAATAAAAAGGGTTGCACGATTACTCGTGACAACCCTCTTAATGCTTGTATATTAACACGCTTTAGCTAATATGTCAACATTCTTATGTTAAAAATTTTTAGGAAAAAGATTGTTTTTAAGACGTTAGAAATAAATAAAACCCCTTGCTT
>JAXLZY010000007.1:0-32498 GCA_046350635.1 Saccharimonadales bacterium (SeqCode) | reverse complement strand
AAAGAACCGACTTTCGTTGCCGGTTCTTTTAATCGATACTTCTTCCTGTATAGTGCAGTACTTTAATAGTTTAGAGACATAGGTCTCATTAAAGTGCTGCACTTGGCTAGACTTACAGGTCTGGTACACCATCCTGATACTAAATCAGACCTTCTGTCCTATATATAACAATAGGGAGATAGGTCTGATTTTCAACTGTCGCATTTGGCTGGGGATGAGGGATTCGAACCCCCGAATGACGGGACCAGAACCCGTTGCCTTACCACTTGGCCAATCCCCAATGCTTATTGACGAACCGCCAAATTATACCGCGTAACAGGGTACAAAGGCAAGATGTACCCCATGAACAGCCATCACAATGGTTAAATGTTAATTCTTTGGCCGTTTTTTCTTAAAAGTTATTTTTACAACACCAAGTAGGGAAGTCATGGGCACTTCGCCATAGCTACGACTATCAGTACTTGCCCCGGCATTGTCGCCCACTAAAAAAAGGGAAGTAGGGGAGACATTTTGCACTCGTTTTATCACTTCCCTCTCACCTACTTTTGCAATAACAATATCTTGGTGCTTCGGGCGTTTTTTTATGCCAACCACGATATCACCTGCGTAAAGCGATGGTATCATGCTATCGCCGATAACTCGTCGAATATAAAACATCTATATTTTTGATTGTGCAAACAGCTCAGAAATACGTGCAACTTGTGCAATTAAGTCTTCACAGGCTTCACGGCTTACGGTTTGCTTAACCTTACTTGCCTGCTTGATTGCAGTCCAAAATGTTGTATGTAAATCAGGGAATTTTTCTAGATGTTCGGGCTTAAAGTAGTCGCTCCACAATACATATAACTGATCTTTTACTTTCTGGGCGTGTTCTTCTTTAATATGCACGGCGCGTACAAAGTTATTGTGATGCTCTGTCTCACTTAAATCACCAAGCTGTTCAATTTTTTCTATCATGCGTAGACACGTTGCTGCCGCAGTTGTTACAGTTTCGGTTTCATAAATACCGCACGGTAAATCACAGTGTGCATAGACTGGCTTAATTAATCGAAGTTTCATAAATCCCCCTTAATAAGAGGTAGTATATCAAAAACGTGTTATTTTGACTGTTCTTGGCGCCATTTTTCAATTTCGGAGTGATGGCCACTCAATAGCACATCAGGGACCTTCATACCCCTGAAATCTTCAGGCCTCGTGTATTGTGGGAATTCCCTGTTTTCGCCATCGCTAAAGCTTTCAATTTCGGCACTATTTTCACCACCAAGAACACCTGGTATTAAGCGAACTACACTATCCACGACCGCCATTGCTGCTATTTCGCCACCGGTTAATACATAGTGACCAACGCATATCTGCTCGTCTACAACATTTGTAATTCGCTCGTCATACCCCTCGTAGCGTCCACAAATAATAATCAAATCATTATTTTCTCGTGCAAGCCTTTGAGCATCTTTTTGCTTATAGTCATACCCACGTGGAGTCATTAATAATACCTTTGAGCTCGGCGATGTTTGCTTGCAAAATTCAACAGCAGCAAACAGGGGCTCCGGCTTTAACAGCATGCCATCGCCACCACCATATGGGGTATCATCCACGGTTTTTCGAGGACCTAACCCAAATTGACGTAAATCGACTGTTTCTAGTTGCGCGAGTTCTCTGTCTTGGGCCTTCCAAAGCATGCTGTTTTCGAACACACCCTTCAACATTTCGGGAAAAAGCGTTATAACTTGTATTTTCATCTGTTGTTAGTATACCTAGCTGTTGACTAATTTTCTATAAGTTGCTGTAATTATTATTCGTCGAGTAAATACCAAACGGTTATGGAGGCCCTAGTGGACATGCCCTTCGTTGTCTTCACCAAGGCACGCGACAGGCTCAACGCTCATCGGTTCGCGACCACCACAAGCCGCAACGAGGCGTTCAGGTTGCTTGCTTGGCTCTCAGGCGAGCGCAATGGTAGTGGCAGTATCGAGCCGATTGTCGACATCGATATTACCGCTCGGACGGCACAGCTGGTCTGTGGCATCATCGAGGAGCTGCTACCCAGCGACAGCTCGGGCGACATTGTTCGCCAGCGCATCGTCGGCTACCGAGCCAAGATGGCCGGTGCGGCAACTACCAAGTTCGCACCTGGCCCCACATCACTCGTCTAGGGTGAGCCCCTGTTATATGCCTCTTCGCAAAAGCGATTAGGTTCCATCTATCGGCGGGCTCGCCCCGCTACTAAAGTTGATTCTACTTTAAATCAATTTTAGTAGCGAACAAATCAATATAAAAAGACCTCCGTTACCAGAGGTCTTTTTATCACATAAAGCTCCCATCATATGATGGCTCGCACGAGCTTTTTGTTATTGGTTTTTGGGATTTAAGGTTTTAGACAAGCCGTAAACCGACTTAATTTGATTATACGTCTAGGTCGTCTAACTCTTCAAGTTCTTGACGAGTCTTACTTACAACACTGCTGTGGCTTGATTTGCTTTCTTTGCCGGATTCTTCTGTAGCATCTTCGTCACCATCATCACTCGAACGACTCGAGCTACCTACTCCGTTATCAACAATTTTAAGGTTATAACGGGCGTCATTTTTAGTGCCAAGTGCACGCAATAGACTTCGAATACTCTGTGCCGTTGCTCCACGCTTACCGATTACGCGGCCAAGATCTTCTGGGTCGACAGTTAACTCTAATAAAACACCTTTTTCATCGACACGACGATCAATTTGTACTGCATCGGGATTACCCACCAGCGATTTGACGATAAATTCGACAAATTGTACATCTATACTACTCGTAGACATTCTGACTCCTCCTGATTACCTGATTGTCCTTTTAGTATAACAAAAAGCTCGAGCTTTTCACTCGAGCTTTCAATAAAGTGTCTAATGCTTATTAAGCTTCAGTAACTACTTCTTCGGTCGCTTCTGCAACTTCAGCCTCTACGACTGGCGTTTCGGCGGTTGCTTCAACTTCTGGGGCGACTTCTTCTGCTGGTCGATTCTTGCGAAGCTTATCAGAATTTTTTACAGTCTTTTGCTTTTGCTCAGAAATATTTACCCACGAAGGCAATTTAACGCCTTCTTTCTTAAACAAAAGTGCAACACGATCAGATGGTTGCGCTCCATTGCTTAAGTAATAGTTAGCTTTTTCTGTATCTAAGACAACTGCCTTAGTATGAGGATTATAACTGCCAAGTCCAGCGACAACACGGCCACTTGTAGGTGTAACACGGCTGTCCTGAACCACGACACGGTACTGTGCGTGACCTTTTCGGCCGGTACGTTTCATTCGAATTACGAGCATAAAGTGGTTGTGGTCTTTCTTCCCTTAACGTTTATAACTTATTCCAGGGGGTTATTGTATCTGTTTTTCAGATAAAAGTCAAACCCCTAGACACTACTTTTCTGATATGTAGGTTTTGAGCGCTGCTTCTGCCGCACGCTGTTGAGCAGCTTGCTTGCTTGGCCCAGTGCCCTCACCCTTTAGTACGCTGTCCACGAATACGCCAATACTAAAGATTTTTTCGTGGTCGGGGCCTTCTTCGCTCAACACCTTATAGTGTGGTGTCGCCCCATCAACACTTTGAGCAATCTCTTGCAAGCGTGATTTCGGATCCATCCACGAACCAGTTTTTAGGATATCATCTAGTGTCGAAAGAATATTTTCGGTTATAAAGGCCTTAGAGGCTTCATAGCCTTTATCCATATAAATGGCGCCAATCACTGCCTCAAAACAGTTGGCCAATATCTGTTGTCGAGCTCGCTCACTACCACGTTTTTCGCCACGTGATAACCGCAGATATTCATTAAAGCCAAGACGCTCGCCAGCAGCACTAATACTTTCGGTACGAACAAGCGCACTGCGCCAGTTGGTCAAAATGCCCTCTGGTTCACTAAAGTTACTGTACAAATATTCAGTCACTACCAGTTCAAGCACCGCATCACCTAAAAACTCTAAGCGTTCGTTGTGCTCTTTGACAGTTTTCTTGTGTTCATTTAAATACGAACGATGCGTAAAAGCAGTGATAAGCACATCTAAATTCGCAAATTCGCCACCAAGTTTATCGCTCGCAAGCTGTTGATAGATACTAAAGTCCTGCATCTCTAATCTTTTTTAATCCTAATAATATAATTTTACCGATATCTTCGTACTCGATACGATCGAGCGCTTCGCTTGAGCTTAGCCAATCAATACCATTCATCCAATCTTCTTTTTTCAGCTTGTCGGTATCACCCTGAGCTTGCACCAAGTAAATTTGGGTGCTCATAAGCACGAGGCTATTCTGGCGGCGGTATCGAAAGTTAATTTTACCAAGCCAGCTCATGACTTTCATCTGCTGTAAGCCAGTTTCTTCGCGAATTTCGCGTTCAGCAGTATCGCGTGGGCTTTCGCCCTCTTCAATATGTCCTTTTGGTATTGTCCAGCGATCTTTTGCGTCTTGAATCAATAAGATTTCAATCTCTTTCGTCTTTTGATTACGGCGCCACACAATACCACCCGCGGTAGGTTCGCGCACAACTTCGTTGATGGCTGGTTTTCGTCGGGTAAGGTAGTTTTTAAATCCTTGTATCGGCTTAGGTCTCTTCACTCGCTAATCTTTCTTCTTGGATGTTGGCTTTTTCGCAGTTTCGCCTTCTTCTTTTTGGCGAAGTGCGGTTCCAAGTACGCCATTGACGAACTTAGAGGAGTTTTCGCTACCGAATGCTTTTGCAAGCTCGACAGCTTCGTTAATGACCACTTTTGGCGGTACGTCTTGTTCATAGGTAAGCTCGTATAACCCCATTCGTAAAACAATGCGATCTATACGTGCAATTTGCGCCAATGGCCATTCGGGGGCAATTGGTTGCAAAACGGCATCTAACTCTTCTGCTTTTCCGGCAACCCCATTGACCAAAGCCACAATAAAGGCTTTGTCCTCAATGGTTTCGCTGTAGCGCTCTATATTACGATCGAGCACTTCGGTCAAGCTAAAGCTCTCGTCACCACACTCAGCGCGAAAATCCTGCTCGTACAGTGTCTGTAGAGCAACGATTCTACCAAGGTGACGATTTGATGCCATAGTATCGAATGTGCCTTTTCTCTTTTAATAAAGAGTTAATTTGTAAAAAAGCGCTTATTTAGCAGCTTCAGCTTTAACTTTACCGCTTTCACGGCGAGTTGTATAAGCCTTTACTGGTGATTTAGCGTTTACGCTACGTGCCAATTTAACCACTAGGTGGCTTCGGCGAGTACCAGTACGGCGAGGTGTCGTGCGTTTCTTTGGCTTACCCAAGGTGCTAACTCCTGATAGTTCGTTCTTAACTGTTATTAAATCTAGGGTATTATAACAGTTTTTTAGGCCCTACTTCAATAGACTAAGTATATTATGAACAAATATTGACAAAAAGTAATGCTTATGCTATTATGTAATACATGAGTAACAAGTATTCAAAAACACAAATCGACACAACAGATTTCCTATACAGGATGGACCAAAAACATAATGCTCGTCCCCGCACCAAACTTACTAAGCTTGGTAAGGTTGTAGTATGGGGTACCGGAATTGGTTTAGCTGCATCAGCAGGTCTTGGCTTAGCCGCCCATAATACCAATAAAACACCAGATGTAACCTTTACAGGCGTTGCAGATACCTACCCTAACCCTACGGACGGCGGTAAAGAAGAAATTCGTGATTTGATCAAAAGTCCCGATAACAAACTTGCCGAAGCGGCAAAACATATTGATGCAACCGAGCTTGCTGACGTTATTGCAGAAACTGTTCATGACGCAACTGGCGAGGACGCGAGAAATATCCAGGGAATTAAAACTGTCGAGTTTACCTTTAACGAACATGGTGATATTGTTGACGCAACATTAGTTGGCGACTCAACTCAACCTCAAGGAAAATAAGTAGTTACCATGAAAAGCGCATTTGAACGATTTGACTCACTCAGCCTGCCAAGCAGAGTTGCGACAATTGCAGGAATGGCAGGGTTAGCAATATTCGGACTACGCACAGTTGACGCTGACGGTGTAAATCACAGAGTTTATTACAATAATGTTATCGACAGCGTTATATGCTCTGGCCATGACAGCGTTCTATTAGAAGCAGGTACCACGCTTGAATCTCTTGCCGAACAAAAGGGCTATTCCGGCTCAATGGAAAATATCTATATAAGAGATTCTATCAAGCAAATTGGCGAACAAAACATTGGCACAAATTCTGAAAATGAAGTTGTAGTTGCAAAAGATACTATAGCAACACTAGCTGAGTCTTGTGACTAAACAACAAAGTTTAGAATTTTACCGGGCACATAAATAACTTTACGTACGTCGCTGTTTAAATAGCTGGCGACATTTTCATGTGCACGAGCTTCGGTTTCGATTACATCTTGGGTTGCGTCGTGCGGAACCTCAATCTCACCACGTAATTTACCATTGACCTGCACTGCAATTTTCATAACATGTTGCACAAGATATGATTCGTCGTGGATTGGCCACTCACTAATATGCACTGAACCTTCGTGACCTAAATCTGCCCATAATTCTTCGGTAATGTGTGGGGCAAATGGCGCGAGTAATTGTGTAAGTGTACTTAGTGCTTGATTCCACTGTTCTTTCGCGGCAAAACCATAATTCTTTTCAATCGTATACAGCTCGTTTGTAAACTGCATGAGTGCCGCAATCGCAGTATTGTAGCCCATGGTCTCGATATCCTTCGAGACTTTTTTAATTGCCGTGTGCGTAGCTGCCATTAGCTGGCCTTCCGCTTCAGAACTATGCGGTAAGTCACTAGCTTCTAAGAACTTCTGGGTGATTGTCCAGACACGTTGTAAGAACCTAAATACACCGGCTAGGCCTTCGTTGCTCCACGGAGTTGACATATCAAACGGTGCCAAAAAGAGCACAATCATACGCAATGAATCTGCACCATAGCCTTGCTCGATAATTTCTTCGGGCTTAATGTCATTACCTTTGCTTTTGCTGATTTTTTGGCCATCGGCCGCGAGTAACATACCTTGATTACGAAGTGCCTTAAATGGCTCGTTAAAGTTAATCAGGCCCGCATCTTGCATGACTTTCGTCCACATTCGCGCGTACAGTAGGTGCATCACGGCATGCTCTGCCCCACCAACATACATATCTACGGGCAACCAGTAGTCAGCCTTTTCTTTAGTGAATGGCGCCGTAGTATTGCGAGGATCTGCAAATCGTAAGAAATACCAGCTACTACACGCAAAACCATCCATAGTATCGGTCTCGCGCTCGCCAGGGCCACCACACTTTGGGCACGTGGTATGTACCCAATCGGTCGCAAGAGCTAACGGCGAACGGCCATCGCCGCTTGGTTGGAATTTTTCAAGTACGGGAAGCTCGAGTGGTAACTGATCTTTTGGTACTGGCACAATACCATCTTTAGCACAGTGTACTACCGGGATTGGTGCACCCCAATAACGTTGACGGCTAATCAACCAATCACGAATTTTGTAGTTTACTTGCTCTTTACCAACACCTTGTTCTTCAAGGTCAGCAACTATTTTTTCGCGTGCTTCACTGCTTGTTAGTCCGTCATATTTGCCCGAATTAACTATTGTTCCTTCACCGCTAAAACAGCCTTCAGTAGGCTCAGGTGCTTCTACCACTTCAACAATTGGTAGCTCAAATGCCCTAGCAAACTCATTATCGCGTTCATCATGTGCGGGTACGGCCATTATCGCACCGGTACCGTAACCCATTAATACGTAATCAGCAATCCATACTGGAATCTTACTGCCATTTACGGGGTTCATTGCGTACGCACCCGTAAAGACACCCGTTTTTTCTTTGGCTGCTTCTTCTTGGCGCTCAATTTCATTTTTTCGCCCAGCCTCTGCAACATACGTTTCAACCACTTCTTTTTGCCCGGAAGTTGTAATCTCGGCAACCAATGGATGTTCTGGTGCAAGCACCATAAAAGTAGCCCCAAACAAGGTATCAGGGCGGGTGGTAAAGACCTCAATTGTTTTTTTACTGCCATCAACGGCAAACTGAACACGAGCACCTTTGCTTTTGCCAATCCAGTTGCGTTGCATTAACTTAATGCCTTCTGGCCAATCTAAATCTTCTAAATCTTCAACCAATCTATCTGCGTAGTCGGTGATTTTAAAGAACCATTGCTTTAGATTCTTTTTAACAACTAAGTTGCCGCAACGCCAGCAACGACCTGCTTCAACTTGCTCGTTAGCAAGTACGGTTTTATCGGTTTCACACCACCATTGTGGACTTTCTTGCTGATATGCAAGGCCTCGCTCTAACAAAAGCAAAAAGAACCATTGCGTCCACTTGTAATAGTCTGGGTCAGTGCTGCCAAATTCTCGTGACCAGTCAATCGAAAGGCCGAGTCGTTTACACTGCGCTCTAAAATTATCCGTGTTTTGCTTGGTGGTAATCTGTGGGGCAATGTTAGTCTTAATGGCGTAATTTTCGCCGGGCAATCCAAAACTATCCCAACCCATTGGGTGCAAAACATTGTAGCCTTGCATACGCTTGGCGCGAGCCGTAACGTCAGTAATTGTAAAGTTACGTGTATGGCCAATATGGAGCCCTACCCCACTTGGGTACGGAAAGAAAGAAAGCGCATAATACTTAGGCTTTTCGCTAAAATCTTCTGCAGCATAAACATCCGAATCAGCCCAAGCCTGCTGCCACTTTGGCTCTAACTCTTTTGGATTGTATCGTTTCATTAGTAGTTATTATACCGTACAACAGATTAAAAATCAGAGGTAAAGTCGTGTTCGGCAAAAAATAACTCACCATCTGGTGTTTTTTGCAGTAATTCAAAGATTTCTGGGTGACCTTTAAAACGATTATCTACATACAGTTCTGTTTTATCGCCCCAATAGCTCTTAAAGTATGGCGTTACAAAATCTAACGGCTCGCTGGTATTAACATAGCCACTAAACACGTAACCGATGATATGGTTAACAACTTCGTTGTCATTAAAATAGCGCATAACAAAATTACCACGAAATGTTAGCGCTACATCTTTATAGCCAGCCTTTTCTGTCAGCTCACGCTTTGCGGCATCTTGCAACGATTCTCCATAATGGATCTTGCCCGACGGGAAACCTTTGTGATTAATAAACGGTTGGTGCAAACGTTCTAAAATCAGTTGTTTACCATCGTCGTTGGTAACGGCAAGAATGGTAATGGTTTTTGGTTGCACCCTAATTTTTAGTGAAGCTAAATTAGAACGATCGACAAAACTTTTACCTTTCGTCGTTAACGCATAACCGCCTTCTGTCTTTTCTACGAGCCCTTCTTTTATGAGGGTTTTTAAGTGATACATGAAGATATTCGATTCAAGACCATTGGGTTTTAGATCTTTAAAACGAGCCTCTGTCACTAGCAATAAACTACGTAAGATTTCGCGTTGGATATGATGCATCACCTTTGGCTCAAGACTCTCGGACATAGGTCAAGTGTAGTTGACTCAAATAACTGTTGTCTAGTTTTTATTTTTATGGCCTCGTAGCATACCAAATTATAAGGAGGTGTATATGAAAAAATTAGAACCCTACATTGGTATTAATGGTGGTGGCTTTAATAACATGAAAGATATTTGGAAATTACAAAATGAAAGTCCAAACCGCGACATTATTATGGGTGTGCAAGCTACCGAAAAAACCCAAGTCTACAATCAAGAAAATAAGTACGGGAGAGAGTGGCACCCAGTTGGCCGTGCAATGAAAGCGTGGTGGGTAGATTATGGCTGGAAACAAATGTTACACGTAAATACTGATAGTAAAGTACCGGCATCGGTAGCAGCTGTCAGTCGATTAATGCTCGAGAGAACTATCGTAACCGTACATGACGAAACTGATTTAGGGACTCCCTATACAACTCAAGAAATGCAATGCAGTAAAGTACAGTTTAATAATTTACCGTTTTATGAACAAGATTACTTACCACTTTTTGAAATGCTAGCAACAGAAACAAATCCTAAGACCCATAAACAACAAATCGTATTACAAGCAAATAGCGATAGCATGGATGCGCTTACCCCCGTAAAATTCGCAAAAGAAATTAAGCGATACGAACCAACTATTGCCGGTGTTCTACTTGATCCGTCTGGCGGCAAAGGTACACCGCTAAACGCCACACAACTGCGTCGTTATATAGATAAAATTTACGACATGGATGTTGCGGTTGGTATTGCCGGTGGGCTAAACACAGAAACGGTTGAGCCACTTGCAGGTAAACTACTCGCGCAATACCCTAGTTTGAGTGTAGATGCCGAATCTGGTCTACGTAACGGCTACTTTTCGGATAGACCAAGTGAATCAACATTTTCGTTCGATAAAGCTTTTTCATTCGTAAAAGCCGTTAACCAGCTTGTGCGATAGCTAAATCTCGAGCCGAATATTCTACTTGCTGTAAACGTACCGGGAAATAGAGGTTTTCAAGCATATCTGCAGTTGGTAATTCTACTTCTATATTCCAAAACCGGCCAGTCTCTTTTTGATATTCGTCAGCGACCCATACTAGTCGTTTGCCTGTAGTAGGATCCGTTACGAAAAACGAATGCCTTAGCTTTTGCACCGCGCCAATACTCGGTGCTGCTGTAAGTAGCTCGTACTCTTTTTCGGTAATCGTGTGGCGACGCTCAGTCTTTTCGGTTGGTGATACCGGCTCTTTAAATGAACAAAAGTACACGCTTTCACCAGCTAACGTCGTAACTTTTCTGAGACGAGCTTCTACGTCATCAACTACATGGTATGACTGTTCGATGTAGGTGGTCGTAATAAAATCATCGGTGCCAACAATCGATTCCAAATACGATTCAAAAGCGGCAGTATTAGTAGGCATAAATTTAGGTTCTATTTCGCGCTCTGGGTGTGTGATAATTTCGGTTGCTTCTCGAATTTTATCGGTAAAAGTACCGCCCCAAAATACATGTAACTCTGGGTGATCTTTTATGGCATCAAAATTTGCTTCACATACTGCCTGGGCAACACTGGCTGGCTCGTAGCGGGCATCATTCGTGGCCTTAAGCTGCTCGTATAGTTCGGCATTTTCACGTGCCACACTTGGCAAAAATACCATTGTATCTACTAAATCTAAATGAGGTGCCTGTACCCTGCCAAGTTGTTCTAGTATCCAGTTATGTTCTTCAGCACTTACATAGGCCTTTATTGATGCTCTATCAGCAATAATAATGGTGTTTGTGCCCGCATAAGTTTGTTTTGCTTGCTCTATTGTCGAAATAATATCGCCTAAAATTGCGACCTCTACCTCTAAAAAGGCCTGTCTATTGTTTTGTAACATATCAAAGAAATCTATACCTTGTTCAGTAAGCTTTGTAATGTGTTTTGTAGCGACTTCGTCTAGCACCACTACGTTCCTATTAGCTAAATATGCGGATTCAACGATACTATTAATCAGAGTTGTCTTTCCGCCACAAGGGCCACCCTCTACTCCAATAACCGTCGGCTGCGCGCCATTAAGCTCTTTTAGCATTTCTGCCGGTTCTGCTGAATGTAACTGTTCCATATCTCTACACTACCTGTGCAGGCTAGTTATAGCAGTGCAAACCTTTTGCGTCAAAAATTTTTGACTAGCTTTTCAAGTAATTCAATCAATGCTTCTTCACTTTGTATGGTAAACCAAGGGCCGTCAACAAACTGTAGTTCAGGAAAAACTGGATATCCTGGTTCTGGTTCTAACGGCCAAAACATCATCGTTATTCCACTTTTATTACAAAATTCGTAAATTGAGCGTTCAAACCCCTCGCTAAAGGTTGTTCCTGAAGGGTAACAAAATCGTGCAGATCTTAGATTCGCTGGTAGTAATTCGTGTTTATCTATTGATAATTTTTCCATGGTTTCAACGATAAACTTTTGGCACGAAGAACGTAAGTCAATATGTTGTCGACTTGCTATTTACTTGTGGCAAGCGTAACGAGTCTATCCATAAGTTCAGGGGCAGACATACCGGCAGCTTTTGCGGCGCGTGGGAACAAACTTTCTTTAGTCATACCGGGCAAGGTGTTAATTTCGAGCACATAAATCTGACCTTTGGTATCTATAATCATGTCTGTGCGTGAAAAGTGGCGACATTTCATTGTGTTATGAAGCGTTAGCGCGATATCTTGGGCTTGTTTTTGCAAATCTTTTGCAACAAACAATGGTGGGCAATTTTCTGTCGTGGCGCCATTATACTTGTTTGTAAAATCGAATTCCTTACCCTCTGGTGGGATAATTTCAACGACGGGCAGAGCCTCTTTACCTAACACGGGTACAGTAATTTCTTGGCCTGCTATGCATTCTTCGATCAGTAACTCGTCGTCATATTTATCAAAAACTTCATCGAGCTTGCTTATGTCAAAATCTTTTGGGTCGTGCACAATAAATGTATCAACGCTTGAGCCTTCGGCACGGGGTTTAATTACATATGGTTTTTTTAATAAGACGGAGTCGTGTATCGTTTCGCGACTTACGAGTTCGGTTTCGGGGAACGTAATTTGTTTTGCAATTTGAATGGTACGCCACTTATCAAAACAAGCCGCGGAAACTTCTGACCCAGAGCCAACATACGGAACATTTTCGAGTTCTAGGGCATGTTGAATAACCCCGTCTTCACCGCCCTTACCGTGCAGAATAGGAAACACTACTTCTACGCCCTTTAGCGCTTTCGATAACGTAAACAACCCTGCAGCTGGGTCAAAAAAACTCACTGTGTGCCCAGCCATTTTTAGGGCCTCACCCACATTTGCACCCGACATTAACGAAATATCACGTTCTGATGAATCACCGCCGTAAATAACTAAAACATTCATGGCGCATCACTAAACTGGGCTCTTTTTTTGGCTAACCAAAAATCTGATTGCCTTACGAGTTTTTTGGCATCATCTGGATTAGCTAATAGCGTCTTAATTGACTCTTCGCTAAAGACTCCGTTTTGCGAACCCTTAATCAAAATTGCTGCGCCCTCTTGCAAATTATTTGCAATAACGTTTCCAGCTTCATACGGACTGTTTGCACGTATAACGGTGCAGCCTGCAGCCTCTGCTTGCGTTGCCGTATATTCATTCGCATCCTTACCGAGCGTAACTACTAGGTTCAGATACTTTGGGTCACATAACATTCCGATTTCTTCGTGCGCCTGCCTTGACGATTCACCAAGTTCATTCATATTGCCAAGGAGCGCAATATGCTGTGACGCATGCTGTGCATAAAGTGTAGAAAGCGCAGCTTTAACCGCAAGTGGGCTCGCATTATAACTATCGTCAATGATGGTACTGTTTTTTATACCCTTAAGTAGTTGCATGCGCCCGGATGGTTGGGTAACCTTGCCGATGCCTGTCGTAATTTGTTCGATATTCATTTCGAGTAAATGTCCGACAACCGCCGAAGCCACCACGCTTTTTATGCTTTGACGCGCGATTAGCTGCGTCTGAGCCGTTATAGATTTCTTATCATCTCCGAGCGTAATTGTTACGGCATTGTTTTCGAACAAAAAATTATTTGTATCAGTTGCAGATCCAAATAAAACAACTGGCTTATTTGCCGGCACGAAACTTTCAATAAAACCCTGGTCGACATCATCTGCATTTATAACTATTTTATCGCTGAAACTCGCAATAGAAAGCTCTTCTTTTGCGACGGCTTCTAGTGTGCCGAAAAATTCCATATGCTCAGGGCTAACCGCAGTAATCACTGCTATATCAGGCTTAAGCGTATCTTTAAATTCTGCAATATCACCAGGTTTATCTGTGCCAAGTTCAACAATCACTACATCGTAATCAAATGACCCGTGGATACGCTTTTCACCCGCTAACCAAGCCGCCAGCCAACCAAATGGGTTATGTAGTGTAGGCAACGAACGTTCAAAAAAGATAAATGGAACACTAATTGGCGTATTGTAGTTACCATCTTGCGCTAAAACACGATACTTTTCTGAAAGAATAGTCTTTAATGCACTTTTGGTACTTGTTTTGCCGACACTACCGACTACTGCTATAACGATTGGGTTATGATTTTTGATTATTTGTTTTAGTTGCGCAGTAAATAACCACGTCAAACGATCTTTTACGAAAGTCTTAATTGATTGCATTGAGTCTATTGTACCAGTGTTTATGATTGGTTGTCTTCGGAATCAACTAGCGGTGAGTTCGATAACCACTGACAACCATAGCTCTTGGCAAGTTCATCAGCCGCATCAGGACCCCACGTACCTTTATCGTAATGTTTTAGGTCATCACCATGAATTTGCCATGATTCAAGTACCGGCTGTAATATTTCCCAACATCGTAGCACTTCAGAACTTGTAGCAAACAGGCTTTGGTCACCGTCTATCGCATCCATCAGCACGCGTTCGTACGCATCTGGCTGCACATCCTTAAATGCTGTTTGGTACCTAAACTCCATATCAACAGGCTGTAAATCATCAGTAAAACCAGGTCTTTTTGCTTGTAGTTTTATGCCGATACCTTCGTTTGGCTGAATGCGAATAGTAAGCAAATTAGGCTCAACTTTTCGCCGAGAGCGATCGCGAAATACCACAGTAATTTCTGTCATTTTTTCTGCTAATGCTTTACCGGTTCGAACTAATACTGGTACACCGCCCCACCGCGAGTTTGAAACTTCTAAGTGGAGTGCTGCGTACGTTTCTACAGTAGAGTTCTGGTTTTGTACTTCGTCACGATAGCCATTGTATTGGCCACGCACGGCTACTTCATCTATATGGTTTGGTTTTATGGGCCGAATCGCATCTAAAAGTGCCTGTTTTTCTGTATGAATATTTTCTGCATTAAGTGGGTATGGAACTTCCATCATGGTAAGCGCCATGAGTTGTAGTAAGTGACTCTGAACTAAATCACGCATCGCACCCATGCCTTCATAAAAGTTTGCACGACCCTCTATATCAATTGTTTCGGCAGCGGTGATTTGAATATGATCAATAAACTGTCTACCCCATAAGTCTTCAATAAGCGGATTATTATAACGAAATGCTAAAAGGTTTTGAGCCGTTTCTTTGGCAAGATAGTGATCGATTCGGTACACTTGGTGTTCTCCAAAGAACAAATTTATATGGTCAACAAGCTGTTTGGCGCTTTCTAGGTCGGTACCAAAAGGCTTTTCGACCAAAATTCGGCTAGCCCTGCCGTTATCTTCGTTGTTTAAGCCTGCATTCCCTAGACAACTAATGACTGTCTGGAAAATAGCCGGTGGAATCGCCAAGTAAAACAACCTGTTATGTGCGACACCCTTTTCGGTGTCAATGCCATCGAGTACTTCGCGCAAATGATGAAAATCGTCTTGGTTCGTACTGTCCATAATATGCAAACGCATACGTGATTTGAGTGCGTCCAGTACCTGCTCATCTGCATCGTGCTCCTGGTGAAGCAATGCAATTTCTGCTTTTTCAACAATAAGCTCTAGGTTGGCATTAGGGTCACGAGCAATACATACAATTGTGCATTCTTGGGGCAGTAAATCGCCTTTAAAAAGGTGATACAGCGCCGGGATAAGTTTTTTTTGCGCCAAATTACCGGTGGCACCAAAAATTACAATTGTGGTGGGTTTATTCGCATCCATTTAGTTCGATTCCTGTTTATTTATCGCGTGCCCACCAAACTTATTACGCATAGCCGCAAGTAACTGCGTCGTGTAAGAAACATCTCCATGCTGACTATCAAACCTTACTTTTAATGAATCTCGTAATACGGGCATTTTAATGTTTCTGGCATGCGCTGCTTCGAGCGTCCAGCGCCCTTCGCCCGAATCAGCCACATAGCCATCTATGCCTTCTAAGCTTGGATTTTCTTGTAAAATCTCGAGCACTAACTTGTTAAGCGTCGATTCAATAATGCTTCCGTGTTGCCACACTTCTGCAACTGCTTCGAGTGGGATATCGGTAAGCGGACCTTCTTTTAATAAGTGGTAGCCTTCTGCAAGTGCCTGCATAACCCCATACTCTATGCCATTATGAACCATTTTTACATAGTGGCCATAACCTGTTGGACCCATGTATCCATAAATACCGTCAGGCAGGGCAAGCGCATCTAAAGCCGGTTGTAATCGTTCGTAATTTTCGTACGTACCGCCAATCATAAGGCTAAAGCCATTTTCTAGGCCCATTACACCACCGCTCGTTCCGATATCCACAAGTTCAATGCCTTTTTTCGAAAGCAGCTCACCATGCTTAAGTGTATCTTCATAGTTTGTATTGCCACCATCTATCAAGACAGCGCCTTTAGGCAATATTTCTGTATACGCTGCGATTTCGTCATTCACAAAGTTAGAAGGTATCATGAGCCAAACCATTGGGTTTTCACCAAGCTTTTCTACTAAATCTTCCCTGCTCGTTGCGGCAATTGCACCTTCTTTTGCTACTCGTTGTACGGCGTCTTGGTTAACATCAAGTGCCACTACCTCAATTCCGGCCTGCAATAGTTTAACAACAATTTGGTAGCCCATTTTGCCCAGGCCAACAAAGCCAATTTTCATACATTCTCCTTGTTGAATAAAACATGCCACTCTTTTGCGCGTTTGATATTTTGCGAAGGCTCTTTAACACTATCTCTGCGTTCTTCTAGTAGCGAAATGGCCTCTGCCTTTGACTCGCCTTCTGCGTATACATACACGATATCAATATGCTCAAAAAAGGCAGGGGTTATTGTTATGCGCTCAAACTGCTCGGTTTCGTAATCTGTTACTCCATCGTGATGCGTTGTTGCCGCACTGGTATTGGGTAGTATACCGGCCGTATGGTTATCGGTTCCAATACCAACCACAGCGATAACTTTACCGTTATTCTGAACAAGATCATTTAAGGTGTTTTCGTACTGGACTGCAGTTTCGTGCCGACCAATAGAGTCTTTATGAATGATTTCACTAAAGGTAGTTAGGCCTGCCTTTTTAAGGAGTGTCGCATTTGAATCTTCGCTACCAAACTCAACAAATCGCTCATCTACCATCGCAACGGTTGTATATTTCGGCTGCGCGAGTAAATAGGCCCTGGCTCCGACCTCGGCACTACTACCGCCACTAAGGAGTAAAAGAGTTTTTTCATAAGATAATTCAGATAATTTATCGGCAATTTTTTGTATGGCTTGGGCTTTGGTGTAGGTCATTGGTGTTAGTATATGCGCTTTTGCTTATATTTTCATTAACGTTTTTGTATGTAAAACGTCACATTATAGGTTATTCCCCACTAACTATACTTTGTATAGTTACTATTGTCTAGACTTTATGCTATCTGTATAATTACAAGCTGTTTGGGGCATTAGCGCAGTTGGCTAGCGCGCTTCCATGGCATGGAAGAGGTCAAGGGTTCGAATCCCTTATGCTCCACCAAAATAAGAATCCCCATTTGGGGATTTTTATTTTGCAATTAAAAAATCGCGCGGGCCCACCCGGGCGGCTAAGGGTGATTTTGTTTTATCTGTTTATTTTAGCCGCACGTACCGCGCGAAGTTTACAAACTAGTTATACCGCTTATTGTTAGTTATTGTCAATGAGCTCTAGTAGTTGCTGCTCATCTATGACTTCGGTACCGTAGGCTTTAGCTTTAGCTAACTTACTAGCGCCAACTTTGCCCCCGGCGACTAAATAGGTTGTATCCTTTCCAACGCTACTCTGGAATGTACCGCCGAGTTCACGAATTTTCTCGGCTGCTACTTCGCGACCCATTGATTCTAATGTGCCCGTAATGACAAAACTTTTACCAGCCAACTTACCGGTAAGTTTTTGATAGTGAGGTTCAACACCTAGCTCGTTGAATTTTTTGAGTAACGCAGTGTTGTCTTCGTCAGCAAACCATGCGGCAATACTTTCGGCAACGACTTCGCCTACCCCTTCTACGGCTTTTAACTCATCAATCGTTGCTCGCTGTAAGCCCTCGACAGATTCAAATCGGTTTACTAAGTCTATTGCGGTCTGTATGCCAACATGCCGAATACCTAGACCAAAAATAAACCTTTCTAACTTTGGTGTCTTCTTATCGGCAATAGCATCAATTAGTTTTTGCGCAGATATATCTGCAAAACGTTCTAGCTGTAATAATTGCTCTTTTGTTAGTTGATAAATGTCTGCTAAATCTTGAACATAGCCAGCATCAACTAACGCAACAACATTCTTTTCGCCCAACGTATCAATATCTAACGCACCCTTGCTCGCAAAATGCTCAAGCGCACGTTTTAGGAGTAATGGGCCCGTGGCGCCTTTTACCCTGTATACAACTTCGCCCTCTGGTCGCTCAAATTCAAGTTCTGGATACTGGTGTGCTAGAGCTTGCAGGTAGTCAAACGGTTTGGCGTCTTTTGGCCTAAGCGATTCAACCACACTTTCGACTTGCGGAATAATATCGCCGGCTTTAAAAATAACAACCGTGTCGCCAATTCGTACATCTTTACGGGCAATTTCGTCAGCATTGTGCAAGCTCGCGTGCTGAACGGTCGTACCAGCAACCACTACAGGGTCAAACACCGCAACCGGTGTTGCGGCGCCGGTTCGGCCGATACTAATAACTATATCTTTTACAATAGTAGTTGCCTGTTCGGCGGCGTACTTGTACGCGACAGCAGCCCGCGGCTGTTTGCCGACAACACCAAGTTCTGCAAACTGTGCGCGATCATTCACCTTTATAACGAGCCCGTCGGTATTAAAGGCTAGGTCGTGTCGTTTTTCATCCCACTCATCTACAAAGTTCATTACACCTTCGAGTGAATCAAACACGCTCGCCTGTTGGTTCCGGCGAATTCCAAGCGCAGACAGTGCTTCGTACGCATACATATTTGTTGGGATTTCAGTTGCTACTTCACGCTGTAAATCGTATGCGACAAACGTTAGTGGGCGTTCGGCTACTAGTTTCGGATCAAGCTGTCGGATTGTACCCGCGGCTAAATTTCGAGGATTTGCAAACTCTGGTTCTCCTAGTGCCCTGCGCTGGCTGTTTAGGGCTTCGAAATCTTTTTTAAGCATTACGATTTCGCCCCGAATTTCTGTTCTGCCGTTTAAAAACAGTTCGTAACCAACTTGTTGGCGTAATCGCAACGGGACGTTTTTTATAGTCCGTACATTTGCCGTTACATCTTCACCGACAAAACTGTCACCTCTGGTAACTGCTTGCACAAATAGCCCATCTTGGTAGACCAGTGCGCACGCTAAACCGTCCATTTTAATGTCGGCAAAAAACTCGTGTTTACGGCCAGGCAATAACTTATCCATACGGACAACCCACGCCTCTACTTCTTCTCGGCTAAACACATCGTTAAGACTGAGCATTCGTGAGCTATGCGTTATTTTCGCAAAGCCGCCTTTAAGCTCGTTGCCAACCCGTTGGGTCGGTGAATCTGATGTAATGAATTCTGGGTATCTTGCTTCTAGCTCTTTTAACTCGGCAAACAAACTGTCGTAAACTGCATCGCTAACGCTTGGCTTATCAAGCACATGATACTGGTACGAATATTCATTAAGTTGGGTTCTTAGCGCATTAATTCGCTCGGCGTCGGCACTCATGGTAATAGACTCCGATACAGTTCATACAGGTAAATCTGACCGTATAGAAAAATTAAAAACAATACCGCAAACGCTACGTATGGTGCCGAAACTGGTGCAATAAGTGCCAGTGGAATCATTACCACAAACAAAAACAGTAACGATATAAGCACCAAAAATAGTAATTTTCGCATAATCGCTAGGCGCCGTTTTTTCGTAAGGACCATTGCAGAGCGAACGGATTGTATGGGGCGCATTTTTGGTAACGATGCAATATAAAAACTTGGCCACAGCATAGTAAAAAGAAATGCAGAGCAAAAGAGTAACAGCAACGATATTGCACCAATTAGGATTATTTCTACTCCTGTACCGCCTGCCTGTAAGGCGATGCTTAGTAACCCGCTCCCCAATACTGCAGGTAAAAGCGTTAATACCAGCATAATAGAAACAAGTAATACCGGTAGTAGCTGGGCGTTTCCTTGATAATAGGCATCGCGAATTGTGATTTTCTTAAGAGCCTGTAATTTACGGAGTGCCCATATGATTGCAAGCGAAGCCATTAGAAATAGAAGTACTTGCACAAGTACTGTTGCATCCGATTGCGTGCCACCATACAAATTAGCCAGTGCATCTCCAAAAGCAGAAGAAGCCTGCACAAATCTGCTTGCGGTTGTATCTATAGTGTTTTGAAAACTCGCTGTTATCGATAGCCCCATTACAAACACAAAATATAAGAACGCATACACGGCCGTAATTCCAAGAAGCTGTCGCCAAAAAGTAGAAAGTTCTAGCCAAGATTGTTTAAGTAGGGTTCTGAGCTTTACGACTTTTAATGATTGCTCCGACCTCTCGGGTTGCTTTTTTGCATCTTTCTTAGTGGGTTTTTTCCAGACCGATTTTTTTGTGGCCATTATGCTTTTGTCCCCATTTCGCGTAGCGCTTTAATACGATCTTCTATTGGCGGATGCGTACTAAATAGATTACTAAACGATTTGCCATTTAACGGGTTTGCAAAAAACAAATGAGCCGTAGAAGCACTTTGTTTTTGCATAACCGAGCTGTGTTGTTCGATTTTTTCGAGTGCGCTTGCAAGCCCTTCGGGGTACCTTGTCGTTAAGGCCCCCGTTGCATCAGCTAAATACTCGCGCTTGCGTGATATAGACAGCTGAATCAGTGTCGCCACTATTGGTGCTAGTATAAGCGCGATAATTCCAATGGCCATTGCAATTGGGCTACTACTACCTTCGCTTTCGTCATCACCACCCCAAAACATCCAGCGTAATATCATATCGCTTATCATCGAAACCGCTGCAACTAACCCAAAGGCAATCATAGAAACTCTAATATCGTAGTTTTGCACATGCCCTAGTTCGTGTGCCAAAACACCTTCTAGCTCGTTATCGTCCATAACTTCTAAAAGGCCGGTGGTGACAGCTATTGCTGCGTGCTTTGGGTCACGGCCTGTCGCAAAGGCGTTGAGTGCCGGGTCATTCATAATATAGACCCGTGGCATTGGCATACCGGTAGCAATAGTTAGGTTCTCAACCATCCGCCATAACCGTGGATTGTCTTGTTTTTCTATTTGCACTGCATTGTTAACAGATAACGCTAACTTATCTGACGCAAAATAGCTCCATAGCGCGTAGCCCGTGGCAAAAACTAAAGCAAATGTAGTTATCGCATAATCTTTAAAAAATAAACCTGCAACGTATGCAATAACGCCAACCAGCACAAAAAAACCAAACATTAACAATACTGTTTTGCGCTTATTGGCGTCAATCTGCGAATACATGTACTAACTAAAATTTAACTTCGGTTGGGTTTTGAATAGCTTCTGCTTGTGATTCGTCTACATCAAAGAATTCACGAGCCTTAAAACCAAGCATGCCCGCAAAAATAGTATTTGGGAATGTCTTAATTTTAATATTTAGGTCGCGGGCAGAACCGTTATAAAAACGACGTGATGCCTGAATTTTATCTTCGGTATCAACAAGCTCTAGTTGTAGTTGCTTAAAGTTTTCATTCGCCTTTAGGTCTGGGTATGCCTCGGCAACTGCAAAAAGACTTTTAAGGGTTTGACTTAGGGCATTTTCGGCTTTTGCAGCTTCTGCAGGACCTTGAGCTCCAAGCGCGTTAGCACGGGCAGCGGTTACATCTTCGAATACGCTCTTTTCGTGCTTAGCATAGCCCTGAACGGTATTTACTAAGTTTGGGATAAGGTCATAACGACGCTTTAGCTGAACGGTAATGTCGCTCCACGCTTCGTCGACGCGAACATTTAACTTAACAAGGCCGTTATAGGTAGCAATCAAGTAGACTGCAAGCAGTACAACGAGACCCAAAATAATCCATAAAACAATCATTCACTAAACTCCTATTAGTTATGTAGTTAGTATAGCGCTTTTACCAGATAAAAAGAATGAGATTATAACTAAAAAAGGCCCCTAAAGAGGATCTTTTTTAGTCAGTGACGAGGAGGGACTTTTGAGTCACGCGTCAAAAAGCTTTGCTTTTTGCACTCGACCCGCCTCACGGCTCGCCTGAATGGGCTCGCACGCTCCGGCTTGTTCGATCCCCCGCAAAGCCAAGACTTTGGCTTTGCTTCCTCTACCAACAACAAAACCGGCCATAAAGACCGGTTCTATTGTTGGTGGACCTACTGGGACGGTACTCGAACCTTCGTGAACTGCAGCAAGAGCTCGAGGCGCTCTACGAAAAAGAGATCGAGAAGCGACACACGGGTGAAGCGGAAGCCACGGATTCTACGCATCACAAGATCGAGATGCGGTTGGGCATGGAGACGATTCAGCAGATCGTGGCTGACTACCGGGATGGGTACACTCAACCCAGCTGATGGCGGAGTACGGCATCGGCAAGACGAGCATGCTGCGCTTGCTCCACGAGGCTGGTGCGATCACACCGGGTCGACGCAATCATCGGAGACTGTAGGCGCATTACTAAAACTTGCTGGATCAACTTTGTCGGAGCTGTAGTTCAAACGGCTGAGTGCCATCAACCACCACATCGGCGTGCTCGCTTGGAGACGACGCTGCGATGTAAGCGGCTTCGCGAGGTTGCCAGTCTTCGGTCCAGGCTCTAATGGCTCGCTGCCCAAGAGCCTGATCTCTGTCGAGGCCGCGTGCCAGGCAAATCTCCTGCGGCGTCTCGACCCACACCCTCAGATCTGGACCTAAGTCAAACGAAAAGCTGTAGCAGCGCTCGACAATCACCCCGCCCTCAATTTGTAGGTGCTCTGCTTCGCCAATAATGCCCCTGTCGAATTCGAACGGCCGGATCGTGAGACTTCGTGCGCCGACCTGTAGGGGTCCTATGACCTCTTGTCGGAAACGTTCTTCATTGAACTCGCCCCATGCAGAACTTCCTGTTGAAGGTTCAAAATAGTCGTCACCATTGATCACGACGAATCCGTCGAGTCTTTGGGCAAGCAACTCTGCGAGGTGCGACTTTCCCGAAGCGCCACGACCATCAATCACGATAATGTAAAACGAGTCGTTCCGGGGTGGCTTGTCAAAAAGGGTATGCAGGTCGATCATCAGGAAATTGTCTCATGGCAACTGGCAAGTCGCAATGAAAATACTTTCACTGGACCATAACAACGAAACGACCATCGATTGATGGTCGTTTCAGGTTGAGTTCGATGCATCTCTATAAGACGCTTATGCTTTGGTGGGCGAGGAGGGACTTGAACCCTCAAGCCTTGCGGCAACGGATTTTAAGTCCGCAGCGTATACCAATTCCGCCACTCGCCCTTAAAAACCTATCAGATTATATCAAATTGGAGGCACCTACGGGTAACGCTCCCGTCTACACGGTTTTGCAGACCGTTGCCTAACTTCTCGGCCAAGGCGCCACGCCTAAAAATTATACGGTATTAACCGCTGTTATAGAAGCTAAAATATAAAAGCCCCGTTTTTGGGGCTTTTATATGTACTGTAACTATGGTTGTGTGACTACGATTGAGTCGAAGCTAACGGTATTGTTCATGCTACCAAAGCCTACCTTGCCAGATTTGTACGTAGAATCTGTAGCATTGGCAACTTCTGTACCGTTTAGCGATGCTTTTATGGTATCGCCACTGCGTACAACAGTTACTTTGTAATCGGTGTCAGATTTAATAGCAGTTGTAATGTCTTTAAGTTGCGTCTTGGTGCCATTCTGGACCTTAAAGATACCACTTGTGCCACCATCATTAGATTCGTTAAAGCTAACGTAGTAGTAGTTATTAGTGTCTTGGTATCCAAAAAGTACCGAAAGATCATCCCACGGCCCACTAGTCCCAACAACTTTACCAGTAGTGTTTAGTGTAAAATCGCCACTTACAACAATTGGGTTAGTTGCGACATTACTATTAGTAGTTAGATCACTCTTAACTGCCGTGTTTCCGTAGCGACCACCACTAAGCGCCCAGGTGCTAAGCACTGCCTGCCAAGAAGTAGAAGTACCATCAAAACTAGAACTAATCACTTCTTTGGTGGTGGGGGTTGTTGGTGTCGGAGTAGATGGTGTGGTTGGTGTAGTGGGTGGAGGTGTCGGTGTGGTAGGAGTAGGAGTTGTTGTCGTGCTACTGTCTACTGCATAGCCTGTTGATTTATAACCAAGGCCAGCTGTACCGGCCGGTACAAAGTCAGCACTTGGGCTACCGCCCTTAACAGTACCTGATGCATCACCACTAAAGGTCATAACATTGTTTGCGGTACTTGCTGAGCAACCACCCTTCCATACCGAGCTATCTAAGCTTCGGCCACTGCGTGGGTTTAGATAAAAGTTAGAGAACGAATATTGGGTGCCGGTACCACACTTAAGCCATAAGTAGTAACCGCCCTTCCCGTCTGGAGGGGCAACACCAGAATCGCCAATGTTTGTATTCTTAATAGTTACTTTACCGATATGGCCCATATCGTCGTTAATCTGGAACCCTTGGTAGTTACTGCTACCGGTTAAGAAATCAACTCGAAGTTCTTTTACCCCACCCCATGGTTGAATAATGTCAGAGTGATTGTGCTTTGCGGTGTCATAGCCACCGTTAAGCTTATTTATACGAACGTTTTCTACCTGCACAATTGCGTTTGGTGAATTAATGGCAATACCATCACCCTCTGCACTGCTTGGGCCACCATCAATGTAAACACCTTCTATATGTACGGTGCCAGAACAGTTGTTAACGTAAATACCACGCACGTCAGGGCTTGCAGAGCCTGTGTTAGCAGGAATATTAATCTGGCCACCAATTACAACCGCGTTGCGACAGTTCTTAATTGTTATCGGGCCCGTTGCCTGGCTTGGCAATTTAATATACATGTCGCCACCATTACCATCTAGGTTAGTGTTGTTTGATGTAGTAACAGGGACATTAAATACTGGGTAGTTAGCATAACCGCTTGGCGGTGCCCACGAAAGTGGCGTTGCTGCCTTGCTTTGACTTAAGATTTTATACCCAACAAACCCAATTACGCTGATAACAACTACTGCTATCAGGATTTCTACATACGCAATACCGTGTTGCGTGAGTTTTTTATATGACATATAGTTTCGTGCCCTTTTGTTAGAGTTTTTTATTTGCAAATAAAGGTTATGGTTTGATTGTGCGATATTTGTGGGGTGTTGTCAATTTTAAACAGCTAGTTTTTATCTAAAGCTTCGACAGCTTTTTGGTTAAAACCTTTTGCTACTAACCAAATACCAACAAGTAGCTCAAATAGTGCAACTAATAGTGCGGCCAATCCCGCCATGCTACCGCCCTGCTCTATTACGCCAAACATCATGGCAACAAAGCCAATAAGTAGTGGGAATGCGCCTACTATGCCAATGGCAGAGATAGCGCGAGGTATTAAGCGTGATTGGTACAATAAAATGCCAAGCAGTAAATCGTTTATTGCAGGCAAAAAGCTCTGGCTTATCAAAAATAATTTGTTGTACATCGCCACAAATGCGGTGCTTATCATTATTGGGTCGGGCCCTAAGCTACTTTGCCGTAACGAAACTATCGCCAAAATAAAGGCGACACCAACAAAAATTACACTCGCTTCTAAAATGCGAATGGCAACTAAACCAAGTGCCATTGTTTGACTTTGCTTTTTAAGTACTGGGTATAAAACTACTGCAGTGCCTATACCGGCTAACGCAACAATAATCTCTAACATTCCACCCGTTAAAGCTGCGGTGTCTGGCCCATTGCCCACAATATAGCCTGATTCTTTAACCGATTTATAGAGGCTAAGTGTTGGTATTGATACAAACGTTAATAAATACAAAACACCCGCTAGTAACGAAGTTTTACGGTACGATTTTACAGATTTCATACGACTAACTATAGCAAAAATATACTTCAATGTTTTTTGTGTAAATATTTATATTCACGCCAGCCTAACTATTAGTTTATTGACAAATCTAGTTTTTGCCTTTTCATCAAAAGGTAGGAAATGAATACCAGTGGATATATCAATAAAAACAAATTAGGAATCCACCAATACATGTTAAAGTCTTGAGCAAAAATCCAAAAAGCTATAGCCTGAAGCCCAGAAACAGATGTTAATGTTAGGGATATTAGAGCAAAAGGTGCCCATAGATTATTTTTCTTTGATAATAAAACAAGACTCGAAATTCCTGTTGCTGAAATAATCAAATCTAATGGAAAGAATGACCAGTTCCAGTCTACTAGCAAAGGATTCGTGTAATCTCTGAATAATAGTTCGGGTGGAATCAAATGGAACAGCGTGATGAACCAATACAATATAAAGCCAAGGTCGGTAATTAGCATCAGGGCTTTCATTGTTTTTAGCATTTAGTGTGCCTTAGCTAAATTAAGTCCAATCACTCCAGCAATTATTAATGCTACTGACGCAACTTTAAGAACTGAAACTTCTTCCTTTAAAACGATAATTCCTATCGACACCACCAGTGCGGTACCTAAACCTGACCAAATTGCATACGCCATGCCCACTTCTAGTTTTTTAAGCGACAAAGATAACAAGAAAAAGCTAAATGAATATGCTAAAACAACAAGTATTGACGGTAAAAGTTTTGAAAACCCTACAGAATATTTTAACGAAATTGTACCTATTACTTCGCTAATTATTGCACCTACTAAATATAAATAAACCATGCTAAATCTCCTCTTCGCAAGCGTGTTCTATGGCAGCCATTAATTCTTTTACGGTTCCAACTGCTTCTAATGGCGTTAAGGTGTAAATACGTTGTTGTCCAATTTTTTCTACAGAAACTAATCCAGCTCGATGTAGTATTTTTAAATGATTAGATGTTGCCGGCTGTGATATCTTTAAACTTTCTGTGATTTCACTAACCCCAACCGATTTTTCTGCCAAAATTAATAAAATTCTTTGTCTCGTAGGATCACCGAGCGCGGTGAAAATAGGAGTTGATTGTTCAAAAAGTTTAACTGCGTCCATGACTACTAATGTAGCATAGTATATAAATATATTTAAATATTTTTATATTTATTATTTAACGTAACCTTACCACTAACAATATCACCATGGCTTAGTGCTATGATTTATGTATGGCAAAACCAGTCAAAAACGTACCAATTGATAGAACAGCGCAAGATGTTATTGATTCTTTAAGTGATGCGCAAACAGCGCAAGATAGCCGTGTATTAGTTGATATGATGCACCGTATTAG
This sequence comes from Saccharimonadales bacterium (SeqCode), assembly GCA_046350635.1. Lineage (GTDB taxonomy): Bacteria > Patescibacteriota > Saccharimonadia > Saccharimonadales > CAIOMD01 > CAZMHJ01. The sequence goes on along the minus strand of JAXLZY010000007.1, from coordinate 5,384 downwards.
TGGGCACGAGCCAAAGGTGTGGAACGTAGCCACTATTGGGTTTGATAGCTACCACTACAAATACGAAAGTGGGCGAGAAGGAGATGCGCAAGCTATTAGTTTTTACCCACGCGACGGTAAAATTACCATTTATCTTATGGGCGGCACCGAAATGTTTAGTGATTTATTAGCCAAACTTGGCAAACATACCACCAGCCGTGTTTGTGTGTATATTAAACGGCTCAGTGATGTTGATTTAGCTGTATTAGAAGAACTGATTACACAGTCATACAAATATGTAAAAGCTAAAGACGGCAACATGCACCGCGCAGTAAACGAGCCAAACTAATGGAGCAAAAACCACGTATTTACCGCATGAGTTTTGCCGATGTATACCCTGCATATATTGCTAAAGCAAAGCGTAAAGGTCGCACAAAAGCCGAAGTTGACGAAATCATTTTGTGGCTAACTGGTTATAACCAAGAACAGCTCGAACAGCAACTTGCCAATAACATAACAATAGAAGATTTTTATGCCCTAGCTCCGGCGATGAACCCGGCGCGTTCGCTTTATAACTGGTGTGGTTTGTGGCGTTAAAGTACAAGATATCACAAGAGCCAACCATGCAATCTATTCGATACTTAGATAAATTGATAGATGAACTTGCCAAAGGCAAACCAATGGCAAAAATTTTACGTACTTTGAAATAGGAATTATATGAGCGATCCAGAAGTTAAAGTTGAGCGATTACAAGAATATTCAGAAGCAGATGCTGCGGGTATCGGCAGGCTTATGCCCTATTTGTCAGAACGTTTAAGCAACGAACCAGTGGCAGAAGATTTACTACGCGCAATTATTGATTCACCGTATCACGACCAACTTGTTGCACGCCTTAATGGTTTGATTGTTGGCGCAGCAACAATGAACCTATTGATGGGCCCTGGCGTAAATAAGCAGGGTTATTTAGAAGATTTTGTGACAGACCCAGAAGTTCGTGGCGTGGGCATTGGCGACAAAGTTTGGCAAGCAATGGTTACATGGTGCCAAGAGCAAGATATTGATTTCACGTTTACCTCGCATCCGGCACGTGAAGCTGCACATCGGTTTTATATAAAGCATGGAGCTGAAGTTAGAGATACAACTGTATTTCGCGTGCCCACTAAATAGCTGAGTCTTTACACCTCTGTTAATAAGTGGTTAAATACAAATAACGTGGTTGTCAGTAACGGCTATGCGCTGCCCTTTCGGCGAACAACATAGACAAGACACCAAAACCACTGACGAATGGGTACGCTTGCGCCGCGCAACGGCATAGTCGACCGGGCGCGGCAGCGAGCTCTCATTAATTAACAAGGGGAGTTCTATGCCACACAAAAGCAAGAACCTCAAAGATATAGAAGCCGAGACCGGCTGGAGCTACGATGATCATCTTAAGCACTGGCGCTCTTGGGGCTCATGGTTTAGCTGGGGTAGCCCAGTAGGCCTAGGCTTGTTCTTCTTATCAATTGCTGGATGCATTTGGATTTTGAGCCAAGCATTCGGCTGGGGTAATTAACCCATTTAAAAAGTCCTACGCATTGTAGGACTTTTTAAATTTGCTAACTTTTAAACCTAGTAAGATTTTTTAGCGCCGTCTTTTACTGCTTTTTCGGCGTTGTCTTTAGACATCATTGCACAAACGGTGGTACCGCACTTTGCGTGCTTGCCTTTTGCCATGTAGCCACCTTTTGCAGTTTGAGTAACTTCTGGTGCTGAAAGTTCAACGCCTTTTTCTTTGCACTTTACGCAATATCCTGTAACCATGTCTGACTCCCCTTAATTGATTATTATTGCACCGCCTATTATAGCGCCTGTTTGGTTTATTACTAGTGTCAAAATGAAAGTGCCCCGCAGGGCACCTTCACCATAGTTCTGGTGGGGTGCCCATTGGGGCGTGTCAGGAGTGGTCTGTGGCCGGGAGCGGAATGTGCCCCTCCTTCATGAGCATGAGGTCGACCCATCCCTCCTTCGTGACCATCCACGGGTACCAGAGATCTCTGTCGCCATCGCGACCTTCTTCGTGAGGTTTCGTGAAGTACTCGTTGTGCAGGTAGCGCCTGGCTGCCTCCCAGTAGCCGATGACCGACTCGGTCGTGTAGCCATCGGCCACGAGCACGAAACGGTGCTCGTCCTCACGAGGGCCTTCGCGGTGGAGGCGCGAGTTGTACTGCACCACCAGCTCAGTGCCGCGAAACAGGTAGAAAGCACGGAGACCTTCTATCTGGTAGCCGAAGCCGTGTGAGTAGCCCTCGAAGGCCGCTCGGTGCCCGTCTTCGAACTCGATGAAGGCCGTGTCGCCACGCGTGGTCACCTTAGTAACCACCAACGCTGTGTCCAACCCGGACACCTCCTTAGCACAATCGTGGGCTTCCACGATGTATCCACTCTGGATAACGTATATATTATATAATTATTTACTGCTATTGTAAATATTTTGAATTGGATCGTTACACAAGTTTTATACTGTTTTACCCTTTGCTTTTTGTTGGCATTTTGCTACAATCTTTCAGGTAACAAGACATGCGGGTTTAGCCCCGCCTGACTGAATTCATTCGGGCAGGTCAGTTGTTTATCAATCTATGCGGGTTTAGCTCAGTTGTTTAGAGCGCTTCCTTGCCAAGGAAGAGGTCGAGAGTTAGAGTCTCTTAACCCGCACCAATCTAAGAACCGCCATTTCGGCGGTTTTTTGATTGGTATGTGTTGCGATACTAACTCTCGACCTCTTCGAAAATTAATAAGCGTCGAGATTCTCTTGGCCGGGTATCGGCCAAGAGTTTAGAGTCTCTTAACCCGCTTTTTGGGCCCGCCGAAGGTGGGAGAGAGTCACTTCTCGTGCAAAATGATTATTAATTGATACATCGCTGTCTTTTTTGCTAACCCTAGTGTCGTGAGTATTTTATCTGCACTGTTTTTTTGTTTGGTCACACAGTATGCTAAAAAGATGCGAACCGAAAGTGAATATGAAGAATTCGAAAAAAAGCGTGCGGAAAGCTCTAGCAAAGTTTTAGATTCTGACTCTAAAAAGATAATAGTTATGGCAGGTCCTGGTACTGGTAAAAGCTACTTATTCCAGCAATTAGCAAAAAAATATCGCTCAAATGGTAAGACGAACATTATTGTATTGAGTTTCATTAATGAGCTTGTTAAGGACTTAACCGTTGACATGCATGGTCTAGCAGAGGTATCAACCCTCCACAGTTTTGCGGCCAAACAATTAAGACTGACTCAAAGTATGTATATGAGATTACGAGATGTTATCGAAGAAGACATGGCAAATAACACAGGACAACGTAAGGATTTTGGTGTAATTTTAGATGAAATGATAGTTTCTGAAACTGAAGCTATCGAGTATATGCGCTTGCGAAGAGCGTACTATGAGCGTATTGACCCGTCAGGGTCGGTGTTTGATTTAGTCAACCACTACCGTGCTCATCCAGAACTTATTCCTTCGTATGACTTAGTGCTAGTCGATGAGTATCAAGATTTTAATTTACTCGAGGTTGCTCTAGTAAATGAGCTGGCCAAAAAAAGTAGTATTGTCATTGCTGGAGATGACGATCAATCGCTTTACTCTTTTAAGCATTCAGTTCCCGAAAATATAAGAGCTATACATAACGGTGAGGACTATGAATCATTTGAATTACCTTACTGTTCAAGAAGTACAGAGGTAGTACTTAATGCTTTTCACGATGTGGTCAATAAAGCCAAATCTGAGGGTTATCTAAGCAAAAGAATTGAAAAGCAATACCTGTATTTTCCTACTGCTAAGAAAGATACACTTTCCAATCTTTATCCAAAGATTTCAGTTAGATTAAACACCCAGCAAGCTCAATGCGCATTCTACATAGATAAAGAGATTGGTGAGGTATTCGAAAAAGATCCAGGATTTAGCGTTTTAGTGATATGCCCGCTAAAGAGTCAAATTAGCAAAGTGTGTCAGATGCTTAGAAAAAAAGGTTATAAAAACGTTACGGGTGATCAGAGATCTTCAGAGGGAAATGATGTGCTTTTGGACGGGTTAAGTACGTTGGTCGAAACTCCTGAAGCCAACATAGGATGGAGGCAATGCGCTAAAGCGCTATTAAGCGCAAATGATTTCAATGATGCTCTGCAACGTACATCTGATAATACGACCAGATTCAGTGATGTACTGAGCCCAGCTTTTAGAAGTGAAGTAAATAAGCTGCGAAGCATATGTGCCAAAATCAAAGAGGGTCAGACTCTTACGCAAGATCAGAAGACTCTTATCTTTGACAAGTTAGGTATAGATATTGAAAAGCTCGGAGAAGAGAATGCTCGAGACAAGTTGTTCAGTAGAACATCCAACAAGGTGCAACACGAGATAAAAATTAAAGTTACTACTATCTTAGGTTCTAAGGGGCTTTCCTATGATCATGTATTCTTAATCAATTTTGACGATAGATACATATGCAATGGAGATCTTAATGATGAGAAAATCAATATGTTTTTGGTTGCACTTACAAGATCAAAAAATAAAGTAAATATTTATAGCTCCCAAGCCAGAGACCCTCTTTTAATAAGCTGGATAGGAAGTAATAGAAAAGTCTACATTCACTAAACCTATCCCTACATCTCAGCAGGATGATGGTCGTTGCTTTTACGCAGTGGAATTTCTTTTAAGAAGAACACCGTAACACACGCGACAATCAATATAATGCCACCAAGCAAGAACACATTAGTAATTGCATCTGCTAGGCCTGCTTGCGCAGCAATCACAAATTGATGGAACGCATCAAGTACCGAGGCTGGTGCATTAGCCAGTTTGTGCAAAATCATAGCCTGCCCTGCTGGCGACAAGATTTGCTGCAAGCTATTCACATCTAGGCTCTGCCCGGTTGCCTTTAACTGCTCTACAAACGCATTGCTACCAAGCGCATCAATCTTTTGCGTTAACGAATGGTTAAGGTAGGTACCCATAACTGCCACACCAACGACTGAACCGATACCACGGAACAGCTGCGCAGACGAGCTGACCACACCAAGCATTTTTTGCGGAAAGGCATTCTGCACCACCAGGTTAAATAGCGGCATAATAATACCCATACCAATACCAAGTGGAATCATACGTACAACCGTTGCAGCGTGGCTACTGGTTGCGGTAAGCGTAGATAGCCAAAACAAAGCACCAGTAGTCATAAAGGCACCGATAATCGCCATAACCTTATACTTACCCGTACGCGAAATAATCTGGCCCGACAAAATACTGGTCGTAGCCATTGCAACCACGAGCGGCAACAATATAATACCCGAATTGGTTGCCGATGCACCCTGCACAATTTGTGCAAACAGTGGCAAGTAAATAATGGCACCAAACATAGCGATACCAATTAAGAACAGCATAATTA
>JAXLZY010000006.1:0-39429 GCA_046350635.1 Saccharimonadales bacterium (SeqCode) | reverse complement strand
ACTACGTGCAGTATATGGCTGATGAAGCACGAACCCTAGAAGAACAAACGACACTTCGTCGTGCTCGTTTATTAAACTTACCGTACGAAGATACTTCAACGTACGAAGTACCACTGTACCCTGATATTTTATCAGTACCAGAGCTGTATCAGCTAAAAATTATTCCATTGTCTTCAGACCAAAGTAACCTAAAATTCGGTATAACCAATACGACATCACAGTCTACTATGACTAATTTGCAGCAGCGTTTTGCTGATCAAAGGGTGACGTTTTCGCTTATATCAGATGCGGGCTACCGCGAGGTTATGCGTCGCTACGACCCACCAAAACAGGTTGTATACCAGGATATTTCACTAACTGCTGCCGATGAAACAAATCAGCTAGCGATAGTTTCGGAAACCTTAAATCAAGTCCGCGCCGACGACATGCTCGCCTATGTGGTTCAGCAAGCCTACCGACTTAAGGCGTCAGATATTCACCTAGAAACAGAAGAAGATCATGTGCGAATTCGCTTTCGTGTCGACGGAGTGCTACACCCTGTTGCAGAGCTTAATGTTGAAAAGTACCGACAATTGCTTTCGAGCCTTGCAATTGCAGCTAACGTGTCGACAAGTTCACCCGATGCTCAAACGGGACACATTAATAAAACCTACCAACTTGCCGACGGGACAGAAGTAACCGTTAATCTCCGTGTCGAAACGGTGCCAACTATTTATGGTATGGATGCAGTCTTGCGCTTGTTTAATCTAAAGCCAGAACTCATGCAATTGTCGAGCCTTGGTTTGAATGAAGATGAGCGAGCAATAATTGACGATATTATCAGTCATCCAACGGGGTTGGTACTTATTGTTGGCCCAACGGGTTCAGGTAAGACGACAACCCTCTACAGCATGCTGAACGAGCTCAACCACCCAGAGCGTAAAATTATTACGCTCGAAGATCCTGTTGAATACTATGTTAAGGGAATTACGCAGATACCGGTTGATTCACGGAATGAAAACGATAGTTTTGCCGAAAAGTTTCGGGCTGTATTACGACTTGACCCAGATGTCATTATGGTTGGCGAAATTCGTGATCACGATACTGCCAAAACTGCACTTCAATCGGCACTTACAGGACATTTAGTGCTTTCAACCTATCACGCAAGTTCAGCGACGGCGGCATTAACGCGCATGCTCGACTCTATAGGTGATAACCCATTGTTTGCCTCTGCCATACGGCTGGTGACTGCCCAGCGCTTGCTCCGTCGGCTTGACGATACATCAAAGCAGCCGTACCTACCCGATGCCCAAACAAAAGCCTGGCTTGAATCAGTTGTCGCTTCGCTACCAAGCCATATTGAAAAACCGGTCCTTGAATCAATCCAGCTTTATAAACCTGGTACGAGTCCAGAAAACCCATTTGGGTACAGTGGTCAATTTGCCGTCCGTGAGTTATTGTTAATGACCGATGCATTACAAGCCGAGTTACGCAAGCCTGCAAACGAAATAACAACTGCCGGGCTTGAGGCAGTTGCAGTTAAAGACGGTATGCTTACGATGCTACAAGATGGTGTATTACGCGCGCTTTCAGGCGAGACAAGTCTCGAGGAAGTTATGCGTGTACTTGCATAGGAGCCCGCAAATTGAGAAAATAGTATCTAAGTGTTGAACACTATCGTTCATGAAAACTGCGAACCCAAAAATTAGCATTGTTATACCAGCCTACAACGAGGCTGATTTTTTGCCTCGATGCTTAAAATCGTTACAGGCCCAAGAAAATGCGCCACCGCATGAAGTTATTGTGGTAGATAATGCCAGTACTGATAACACAGCAGTAATTGCTAGGCAATTTGGGGCCCGTGTCGTTCGTGAAACCGAGCAAGGCGTTGTCCATGCTCGCCAAGCAGGGCTCGAAGCCGCTAAGGGCGAGATAATTGTATCCACAGATGCCGATTCGTTTTTCAGACCTGATTGGCTTGAATTTATTGGTATTTTTTTTGATAGCCATCCAGGTGCTTCAGGGCTCGCAGGCCACTACTATTTCTACAAAGCACCAATTTGGGCAAAAATAATGCCACCGATGGGAGCACTCGGTGTTTGGCTATTGTCGCTTCTCGCTCATCGACCAATTTACGTTTCAGCCGCCAACCTGAGTTTTCGTAAATCCGCGTTTTCTGGCTATGACACCCGATTTTACCAGGGTGCCGACGAACGCGGTGTACGCAATGAGCTTGTACAAAACGGCAGGTTGTATGTGACCCTAAAAAATCCAGTATTTACATCGAGCCGGCGAGTGAACCAAGGATTTTTACACAGTATGGTTATGACTATAGGCTACTACTATAGTTATGGTGTGTGGGAGACAAAAAAGAAGGGCTACAGCAAAATAGGTCCACCCCCCGCAATTCGTACCGAAGATAAGATGGCGCATTTGCCAATTCTTGTTACCCAATGGGTGGTTGCCGGTGTGACCGCAGTAGTATTGGTTGAAATTATTAGGCATCATCTATGGCGCTTACCGTTCTAGGTATTTTTGCGTTAGCGCTTGGAGTGTTGTCATGGTTAGCATTTGCGCCAATAAGTAGCCGTATGCCTTGGCGTGTTGCCACTAGTAAAAAAGTGATTGCTCTTACGTTTGATGATGGTCCTAACGAGCCATTCACGACGCAGATAGCTGATATTATCGAATCTTATGGTGGCAAGGCGACTTTTTTTGTTGTAGGGAAAAATTGCGAACGATTTCCCGGGGTTGTAAAGCAGATGCAAAAGCGTGGACATCAAATCGGGGCGCATTCGTACCGACATGCGTTTCATCGTTACATTGTAGATCCACTCTATATTGACGAAATAGCACAAACAAAGCGCGTGTTAAAACAGCAGGGCGTGGCTACGGATTTATATAGGTTTCCGTGGTTATTTAGAAACCCATGGTTATTAAAATCGGTGCAAAAGAATGGATATCGAATGCCAATTTCAGGTCTTTTTTCACATCCATTTGAGCCATTTCAGGTAAAAGCACCCATTATCGTCAAGCGAACGCTAAGAATCGCTAAACCCGGCAGTATTATTATTTTCCATGATGGTTTTAACGCAATAACTGCACCCCGGTATCAAACGGTTGAGGCAGTGCGACAAATTACTGCTACACTTGCAAAAAAAGGGTATCAGTTCGTGACCATCGACGAACTACTGGCGCTCGAAGACTGACGAAACAGCCCGAACTACCTTTTCGTCTAAAGCACTTGGGATTATTACGTCTGGATTTGGGTTACGCACAATATCGGCTATAGCTTCGGCAGCTGCAATCTTGTGGGCATCAGTAATTTGCGATTTAGTATCGAGGGCACCCCTGAATATGCCAGGGAATGCGAGCACATTATTCACTTGATTCGGATAATCACTGCGCCCGGTTGCAACAATTGCTGCACCTGCCTGTTTGGCAAGCTCAGGGTCAATTTCTGGTTCAGGATTTGCCATTGCAAAAATAATAGGGTCTTTTGCCATGGTTTGTACCATCGCTGGTATCAATAAACCTCCGCGAGATACTCCAATAAAAATGTCCGCCCCAGCTACAGCATCACGTAACGAGCCGTCAGATTGTTTTTTATCACCATAACTAAGTAAAAGTTGCTTTTCTTGATTGAGATCAGTGCGATTTCGGGTAAGTATGCCTTTGCTGTCTACGGCTACAATCGATGGCTTGGCATAGCGGTAGAGGAGTTTGGCAATAGCGACGCCTGCAGCTCCGGCACCAACAATGACAATTTTTGATTTTGATAAATCACGCTTGGTTACGCGACATGCATTTATGAGCCCTGCAAGTGTGACAATTGCTGTTCCATGTTGGTCATCGTGCATTATAGGGATAGAAAGACGTTTTTTAAGTTCAGACTCAATGTAAAAACAGTGTGGAGCGGCGATATCTTCCAAGTTAATGCCACCAAAACTTGGCGCAATTGCAACCACCGCATCAATGATTTTGTCTGGGTCTTGCGTGTTTAAGACTATCGGGTATCCGTCAATGTCGGCAAACTGCTTAAACAACATCGCCTTGCCCTCCATAACTGGCAGGGCACCTTCTGGGCCAATATTGCCAAGCCCAAGTACGGCGGAACCGTCAGAAATAATAGCAACAGAATTATTTGTACCCGTGTACAGTGGTGTTTCTTCTGGATGTTTACCAAGGTGCGAGGCGACCGCACCTACGCCTGGGCTATAGTAAATGCTTAAGTCGTGCTTAGATTCTAGTGGTACTTTAGTATTTACCTCTAACTTACCTCGTAAATTAAGGTGTGCTTGCATTGCCTCGTCATAAATCGTCATACCGTTAGTATGTCATCTTAAAAATGTACACTCAACTCTTTTCATTTAGCTCAAGATGTGATATATTAGTTTGGATTCATTTTTAGTAAATAAGTTTGGGATTATTATCGTTATGCAAAGCGTTATCCAAAAAATCGAAGCCAAGCATCTTAAGAGACAGGTTGTCGATGTTAAGACCGGTGATACCGTTCGTGTTCACCAAAAAATTAAAGAAGGTAACAAAGAGCGCGTTCAGATTTTTGAAGGCCTCGTTATTCGTACCGACCGTAAGCAAAGTCTTACAAGCTCAATTACCGTTCGTCGTATTGCGAGTGGTGTTGGCGTAGAAAAAAGCTTTCTACTACACAGCCCTAATGTGCTTAAGATTGAAGTTACCAAGCGCAGCAAAGTCCGCCGTAACTACCTAAGTTACATGCGTAAGCGTACTGGTAAAGCTTCTCGCTTAACTGGAGTTGACTTTGATAAGCACGCCGTAAACACAATTCGTGATACTGCAGCAGAAGAAGCAGAAGCTAAGCTTCACGAAGAAGCCGAAGTAGCCCACCAGGCTGCTGAAGCAGAAAAAGCGGCTGAGAAAGCTGCTGAAGACAAGAAGTTCGAAGAAGCCGTAAAGGCCCACGAAGAATAATTACAATTTGCATAACGTTCAAAACCTCCGCATACACTGCGGAGGTTTTTGATTACTAACGAGCATGCGATAATACGTACATCGTGAGGCAAAAACTAGTACAAAAAAATACTGTCATCACTGCTGTGAGCTGGTTTATATTGCTAGGCATACTAGCTGGTGGCGTGTATTGGCTTAGTACTGTGAAGCAATCAGTCATAAAGCAATACGATGCAATAATCCTTCGTAGCGCCCAAGCAGCTACGAGCGAGGTAAGTCGGTACAAATTTATTCGCTTGCCCGGTACAAATGCTTCTTTTCTAGTAGAACCGCGTTACAAATATACAAACCAGGCAGATGTATGGGCACTCGTAAACAAAACACATTCAATCGAGCTTGCATACATGCCAAAAATGCTTGAGCCAGTCCCAATACCAACCTATAACAATGAGCAACTACTGGTTAGACCTGAGCTTATTGAGCCCCTAAGACAACTTTATGCAGCTGCTGAATCTGAAGGTGTCTATCTAATGGTGCGGAGCGCATATCGCTCGAGCCAAGATCAGGCAGCTGTTACGAAAGAGGTTGATCAAGGGCTTGCTGCACTGCCAGGCCAAAGCGAACATCAGACTGGCCTAGCAGTCGATTTTAATAACCAACCCGTTGCCTGTAGTAATTACTGCTATTTAAGTGACGTAAACGCGACGTGGCTTGCGAACAATGCCTATAAATATGGCTTTGTACTGCGATATACGCCAGGGAAAGAATCGATTACAGGCTATCCTGCTGAAGCCTGGCACTACCGTTACGTGGGTGAGCGTTTAGCTAAAGCACTCCATGACACTGGGTTAAGCTACGAAGAGTTGTATGACTTATTCGCGCAAGCAAGGCCGCGGTTATGATCGGGGTTGACGAAGTAGGTCGTGGTGCGTGGGCTGGGCCATTACTTGTATGTGCCGCTCGACTGCATAGACCAATCGATGGCCTGAAAGACTCTAAACTGTTGACCGCAAAGAAACGCCAGCTGCTATCAGTAGAAATTTTAGCAAACGCAGATGTAGGCTATGGCTGGGTACCGGCAAACGAGCTCGATACAATTGGTTTATCGGCAGCACTTAGATTAGCTACAGTACGGGCATTGCAAGAAATAGAGCCCAAAGCGCACGAAGATATCATTATTGATGGTATCGTTAATTTTGCGCCAGATTATGGTGCAATAACACGTGCCAAGGCTGACCAAACCGTGCCTGCAGTCAGTGCTGCGAGTATTTGCGCTAAAGCGGCACGAGATACTTTAATGGCGCAACTCTCGGCAGAATTTCCACAATATGATTTTGACAAACACGTCGGCTATGGCACCTCAGCGCATAGGGCAGCTATTATCAATAATGGTTACTGTAGTCTACATCGTCGTTCATTTAAATTGCCGAACCCAGCCGTATGAGTACGACGGACATTGGCAGGCAAGCTGAATCAGTGGCTGCTCACTATCTTGCTAAGAAAGGCTATAAAATAGTTGTCCAGAATTGGCGGACGCGCTGGTGCGAGATTGATATTGTGGCTACAAAAAAGAAAACAGTTTACTTTTTTGAAGTTAAATATCGTAAACAAAGTACTTGGGGTGATGGGCTGGATGCTATAACACATAAAAAACGGCAACAAATACAATTTGCGGCCGAACTTTGGATTGCCGAACATAGCTGGCGACATAATGCGCAGCTTGGTGCAATTGCTATGACAGGAGAAAAACCTGAGGTTGTAGAACTTATTTTGATTGATTAAAGCGGACACTAAGCCATTGTTCGAGTGCTTGCTCGTCACGTTGTTTCCAGGCAATGCGTGCCTTAATTTCTTCGGCGCCGATTTCAATATTACGGCGTAGTGCAATTTCTGATTTGAGCGGTTCAAAAAAGGTATTGTATTTTGTGAGCCATGCTTCGGTTCCAAATACACGTCCTGCAAAGCGGGGGTAATTATCAAATGATTTGTCACTGCCAAAGTTTTCGACAATCCACGGCCAGTTTTTCGTAAACCAGTTCCAGGTGGCTGTGCGGCCCTTTCGATTTCGAAGCAAGTAAATCACCCAGCGATCAAAATCTTGTAAACGAACGAAACTTTCGTCTTTGAGCCGGCTAAGCAATAGCTTTATATGTGCTTCATCACGGGTACTTGTCAGGGCATTGCAAACATCTTGCTGAAGCTCAGAGTTTGCGATGGTTGGATACAGTTCAAATAATCGTTTAAATACTGTGTCACCACCGTGCCGTACTGCCGCAGAAAGTACAATGTGGCGTGTGTCAGCAGGCATACTTTCGAGTGAATCATACGAGTTATACTCTTTGAGGGCAGCATCAATAACAGCTTGTTCTTCGCTGTAGGCAGCAAGACCTAAAATAATGCCCCGCATTTTGGTAGTCGTTAAATCTTCTTTAGCACGTTTTTTCCAACCAAGTTTTTTATACTGATGTGCAACTAGTTGCCACGAAAACTGTTTCATGTGTGATTCGTGATGTTCATTTTCATCAACTAAGGTACGTGCATCGCCCATACACATACTCATGACAACCCATACTGGGTCCTCAGTTTCATTTTTCATAGCGTCAAGAATTTCCATCGTTTCTGCTATAGATCCGTACCCTGCACGGGCTTGCATAAGGCTATCGTTCAATATAAACAAACGCTCACGTGGGCGAATTTTACCTTCACCGAGCTGAGTTTCTAGATGTTTACGGTGAGCTTCGGATTCGTATCGAACAGAATAGTGTGCACCTTCGGTGTTGAGTCGAACGTAGCGTGATGATGCTAACACATACGACTTCTGCCTAGTGGTAAATAGCTCGATTTCGGGGGTTTGTTCGGGCTTAAGATTGAGTGGTACGGGCCACGTTGTCTCGTCAGCAGTTGCAGTAATATCACTAAAACGTTCTTGGCTTAGGGCAAGCTTTTTACCATCTTGCGAAACACGAACGAGGGGAAAACCATTAGTTTCAATCCAGTCATTCATAAATGCGCGTACTTTTTTTCCACTCGCATCTTCGAGCGCTTGCCATAAATCGTTACCTTTCGTATTGCTATATGCAAAGCGTTTAAAGTATAGCCTTAGGCCTTTACGGAAGTTATTTTTGCCAACAAAATTGTGTGCCATTAATAGTAAACGTGCGCCCTTGGCATATACGATCGACGGGTCAAATAATGTGCTGATTTCATCCGGGTGGTTAACAGTGCATTTTACGGCCTGTACACCTGGAATGCTATCGCGCCAAAACGCACTCAAGGCTTCTTGCGAAGCGAAGCTTAGCATGACATTCCATTCGGGATATAGTGCATCGACAGCTACATATTCCATAAGCGTGGCAAAACTTTCGTTAAGCCATAAATCATCCCACCACTTCATGGTTACAAGGTTGCCAAACCATTGATGTGAAAGCTCATGCGCGATTACGGTAGCGGCATATTCTTTGGTGTTGGTTGACGTTGTTTGCGGGTCGACAATCAAACATACTTCACGGTAGGTAATAAGTCCCCAGTTTTCCATGGCACCGCTACTAAAATCAGGCAAGGCGACATGGTCACATTTAGTTAACGGATAAGGGGTGTCGAAATAATCATTAAAGAATTCTGTAGCTCGGATGCCTGTATCAAGCGCAAAGGTCATTGTATCGTCGGCGTGGTCGGCGCTAGCCCAAACACGCACTTTAGTACCATTTTTAGTTTCGCCTTCTACTGCATGCAATGGTCCTGTAACGAATGCAAGCAAGTAGGTGCTCATTACTGGCGTGTCTTCAAAGACAGTCGTGGTAAAATCTGGCCCATGCATAGCTTGCGAGGGCTCAGTATTTGCGAGCGCTACATCGCCCGTTGGTATAGTAAGACTTAAGCTAAAGATTGCCTTTGCTTCAGGTTCATCCACGCAAGGGAATACCTCACGGGCGTGGTGACTTTCGAATTGAGTTGCCAAAATGACATCGCCATTCCGTGCATAGCATGGGTATAAGCCATGCATTGGTTTTGTGATTGTGCCTTCAAATTCAATACTCACGCGCAATGTGCCTTTGTCTGAGTCCTTAAGCTCTATAACCAATTCGTCATTATCTGCTTCAAGTGCATAATCACGGTGTGTGGCATTAATTGCAACTTCGGTAACAACAAGTTCTTTTGCATGCAAACGCAACTTGTTTTGCTTCGCAGACAATGTGCCTTCAATCGTTACCGAGCCACTAAAGGTAAGTGCTTGCTTATTAGGGGTAATGTGTAATTCGTAGCGCGATGGTTTAAAGAGTTGGTACAAGCGAGCGACTTCTGTCATATAAAAGATGGTTCCGTTATTAATTATTGAAAATAGTCATCTTGTATGATACCATTTATTTGTACTGAGTCCGGCCGTTAGGTCGGCTTTTTTCATGAGATAAGGAGAAACTTGATGGAATTAGAAACAAAACAGTTGGTTATGGCCGTAAAAGCTATTGCCGAAGAAAAGAATTTACCAGAAGATGTTGTACAAGATGCGGTAGAGCAGGCATTGGCTGCAGCATGGCGCCGTGACTATGGTGATCGCGAACAAGAAGTTCGTTCGGTTATCAACACCAATAACGGAACTGTCTTTGTGTATATCACTAAAGAGGTCGTCGACGATCTAGATAATGAATTCACGCAAATCAGCCTTGGTGATGCCCAAGTTATTCGTAAGAATGCAAAAGTGGGTGAAACTGTAGAAATCGAAGAAAAAGTTGAAAACTTTGGTCGTGTTGCTGCCCAGACCGCCAAGCAAGTTATTTTGCAGCGGTTGCGCGAAGCCGAGCGAGAGATTGTTATGGCTGAGTTTGAAGACAAAATACATACCGTTATTAACGGCACTGTGACACGCGTAGAAGGTCGTTTAATTCGCCTTGAGCTTAACAAGGCCCAAGGAATCATGCCTGCGAGCGAACAGATTCAAAACGAGCGTTATTACCCAGGCCAACGTCTTAAGGTGTATCTAAAAGACGTTGAACGCGGTTTTCGTGGAGCACAACTTATTGTGAGCCGTGGATGCCCTGAGTTTCTAGAACACCTATTCTGTGCTGAAGTACCAGAAATGGATAACGGAGCTGTGGTAATTAAAGGTATTGCACGCGAGGCAGGTGTCCGTAGCAAGATTGCCGTAACGAGCACCGTACAGGGCGTAGACCCAGTCGGTACCTTTGTTGGTGGTCACGGTACTCGCGTACAAGCAGTTATGAGCGAAATTGGCGAACAAGAAAAGATTGACATAGTTATTTGGGCAGATGACACCAAGCAGTACATTACAAACGCTTTGAGCCCAACCAATGTTACTCGTGTAGAACTTGATGAAAAGAATCAAAAAGCTCGCGTGATTGTGCCCGAAGATCAGCTATCTGTTGCAATTGGTAAAAGTGGCCAAAACGTGCGTCTTGCAAGTAAGCTAACAGGGTACGAACTTGATATCGAAAGCGAACAACCGGTAGCTCAACCAGAAAAAATTGCACCAGAAGAAGCAAAGGTTGTGCATGCATCAAACGCGCCAAAGCTTAAGAAAAAGAGTGATCTTGAAAACAGTTTACTCGAAGCTATCGAAGAGCACGGTGAAGACTCAGCAGAGTAAAAAATAGTGAAATTTACAAAATTAGCACTCGTTATTGACGAGTGCTAATTTATTGTTATACTTATATATATTACCGGGGGTATAACCGGAATAGAAAGGTATAAAAATCATGCCTGAATCACCAGATTTCCAAGAATTTTTGAATCATTTAACTGAAAATGCACTCCTGAGCCTTAAGCAAGCAGATCAGCTTGCACGTACGCAAGGCAGTGCTTATGTTGGCACCGAGCACATCTTGCTTGGTGTATTAAGCCAAGAATCTTCTGTTGCCGCTAAAATGCTCGAAGGGGCTGGCGTCAATTTTCAACGCGCGCAACTTGCGCTCAACTTAACGCCTAAGAATCTTGTTATTAACCTTGGCGCTAAGGGTTTAAGCGAAACCGCCAAGCTTGCGCTAAAGCTCAGTTGGGATTATGCTCAGGACTTTAACCAAGATATGTGTGGTACCGAGCATATTTTGTACAGCATGCTTATGCAAAAGAATGCTCGTGCAACAGTATTGTTAAAAGACATGAATGTTGATACTGACCGCTTACTCGAAGAGCTCGAACAATTCTTGCAGAAACAGCAATATGAAAGCGAACAAGATGGCCAAAAGCGTACCGCAACACGCACCAAGAAAAAAGGTGGCAAAAGCGCACTCGAATATTTCGGCACTGATTTAACAGCACTTGCGAGTAGTGGCAAATTAGACCCAGTTGTTGGGCGCGAAGCTACCGTACGACGTATGATTACAATCTTAAACCGTCGCAGCAAGAATAACCCCGTTCTTATTGGTGAACCAGGTGTTGGTAAAACTGCAGTTGTAGAAGGTCTGGCACAACGTATCGTAGCCGAAGACGTACCGGATAGTTTGCTTGATAAACGTATTGTCATGCTTGATTTAGCGGCCATGATTGCCGGCACTAAATATCGTGGCGAGTTCGAAGAACGCCTTAAAAAGGTAATGGAAGAGTTAACTAACGATAAAAAAATCATCGTCTTTATAGATGAAATGCACTTGCTCGTAGGTGCTGGTGCGGCAGAGGGCGCGATTGATGCTGGCAATATTCTAAAGCCAGCCCTTGCTCGTGGCCACATCCAAGTTATTGGTGCTACGACAATTAGCGAATATCACAAGCATATCGAAAAAGATGCTGCACTCGAGCGTCGATTCCAACCCGTTGTCGTGCCCGAAACAACCGTTCCCGAAACGGTGGCGATTCTCAAAGGCCTGAAAAGCCATTACGAACAGTTTCACGGAGTTGTTATATCTGATGATGTGATTGAAGATGCTGTCTATTTTGCTGATCGTTATATTAACGATAGGTTCATGCCGGATAAAGCCATAGATATGCTCGACGAAGCCGCGGCTTTGTTGCGTGTTGATAAAGGTAAAACACCCACCGAATACCGCACACTTCTTAAAGAGATTAAGCTGTTAACGGTTCGACGCGACGATGCGGTCGAGCAAGAAGATTACGAGCGAGCTGCTAAATACAAACAACGTATTAGTGCGGCACAAGAAAAGCTCGATGAACTTAAAGAAAAGACTGCTGCCCACAAGCGACTAACCCTGACAAGCGATGATATCGCTGCTGTTGTCGCCCAAGCAACTGGTATACCGGTGCGTAAAATCGTGCGTCAAGAAGCCAAAAACTTACTTAAACTAGAGCAACAGATTGGTCGCCATGTTATTGGTCAAAAAGAGGCTATAGAAGCAGTTTCTAAAGCTATTCGTCGTAATCGTTCTGGTATTGGGAGCGAAAAGCGCCCGATTGGTTCATTTATTTTTATGGGTCCAACAGGTGTTGGTAAAACAGAACTGGCACGAGTTTTAACTCATGAATTCTTTGGACGCGAAGATGCGCTTATTAAAATTGATATGAGTGAATTTAGCGAGCGCCATACAGTAGCACGATTAGTTGGTGCTCCGGCAGGCTATGTTGGTTACGAAGAAGGTGGCCAGCTAACCGATAAAATTCGCCGTCAGCCATATAGCTTGGTGCTCTTTGATGAAATCGAAAAGGCCCACCCCGAAGTCTTTAATATGCTGCTTCAGATTTTAGAAGATGGCGAGCTAACAGATGCAAAAGGTCGTAAGGTTGATTTTCGAAATACGATTATCATTATGACCAGCAACATCGGCGCACACTTACTTCAGAAAGAAGCTGGGCTTGGATTTAGCGTGTCGAGTGGTAAGGATAAGAACCTCGACCAACTACACGAAGAAAACAAGAGCAAGGTTAACGACGAGCTTAAAAAGCACATGCGACCAGAGCTTATTAACCGTATTGATAAGATCGTTGTTTTTCGTGCGTTAACCAAGGCTGACGTTAAGCAAATTATTGACGTACAGATTTCTGAACTACAAAGCAGATTGCAGCGTAAAAAAATGGGGCTTACGCTTAATGCGGGAGCCAAAGAGTGGCTACTAGAGCATGGCTATGACGCTCATAACGGGGTGCGACCAATGCGCCGACTCATCCAAGACACAATAGAAGATCATATTGCCGAGGCTGTACTTAGTGGCACGTATAATGAAGGCGATATAATCAAGGTTGGTGCCGGTAAAAATGGCTTAAGCTTTTCTGTCGTCAAAGAATAATAAAGCACGTATACTATAACTAATGCCAAAAAAATTATTGGGGTCGGTGCTGATATTAGTTGTCGTCTTTACGGCGGCTGGTTTAGTGTGGACTAATCGATATAACATATACGACTGGTCGCGACTTCGGAACTATACCGCGCCCGCAGATGTTGCCGCACTGGCTTCGAATAGTGGCATGGATTCGTATGGGCGACGATTGTTTTATGTAAACGAACCCAAAATATCTGACCGTACGACGTTTAATTCCGAATGTAAGTCGACTGAACAGACAATCGTACTTGGCTGCTACACAGGTACAAATATTTATGTATTTAAAGTTGATGACCCTAAACTTTCTGGTGTTCAAGAAGTTACAGCTGCCCACGAAATGCTCCATGCTGCCTACCAGCGATTATCCGCCAAAGATAAAGAACACGTTAATACATTACTCCAGGCTGCATACAAACGAATAAATGACCCCAGATTAACTGATGTCATGGCAAGTTATCAAAAAACTGAACCAGGTGAACAAGATAACGAACTACATTCGATACTGGGAACCGAATATGCAAACTTGGGTCCTGAACTCGAACAATACTATCAGAAATACTTTACTGATAGAGCAAAAGTCGTAGCCCTTGCGAATTCGTATAAAAAGGTCTTTGACGACATTACAAACCAAGTTCAAAAGTACGATGCAGACTTGGTGCTTAGAAAAGCTGAAATCACCAAGCGCGAGGCTGAACTTGATGCACTCGAAAAATCACTTGCCACGCAAAAATCGCAAATGGATTCTTTGTTAAATTCTGGACAAACCCGGGCATACAATAACCAAGTGCCAAGTTATAACAGTGCGGTCAATTCGTATAATAATGAAGTTGCTCTTGTAAAACGATTAATTGACCAATATAACAAAATTGTAGAAACGCGAAATAGCTTAGCGCTACAACAGCAAGGCCTAGCCCAAAGCCTCGATAGTCGGGTGAACGCGATAGCCCATTAAGTCGCTTAGTTTTAGTAATAATTATTGCAATAATAAAAAAGTAGTATATATTTAGTTAAATCAGAGTGCGTTGAAAACTATGCTTTTATTGGTCGCCAGGCATAGTTGGAGCAAGTGGCGAAACCACCTCTGTGTGGGTTCAGATAGTAAGCTAACAAAAAACTAAAGCCAGCTAGGCCTATTTTTGTTAGTTTTTGAGTTTAACTAAAGGAGGCGGTTATGCGACTGCGAGCATATAACCCTATCAATAGGGCCAGGTGGGCTTTATTAACGTTATTATTTGTGGCTTCCCAATTCGGGCCACTTACACTACTGGGCGGAATAGCCTCGGCGGCAACAGCCCCAGCTGCAAACCCGGCATTGTCGCAGGCGTGTGGGCTTGATATAGCTATTGTTATAGATAACTCATTAAGCATTAGTAGCTCTGAAATGACAGATTTTAAAAATGCGCTCAAAAGCTTTACTAATGCACTTAGTGGAACTCCAACGCAGTTTTCGGTGACTAAGTTCAATACTAGCGCAACAGTGCTTCAGAATTTTACAAGTAACGTTACGACAGTTAATTCGGCAATTGATTCAGTATCGACAAGTAGCGGCTATACAAACTGGGAAGATGCGCTTATTAAAGCGAATAGCACCTTTTCGAGTGGGACTTCAAACCCAAATCTAGTCATTTTTGCCACAGACGGTGACCCAACGACAAGTAATACAGTTGGCGGGTTGGACACAAATCAGCCCAATGCTCATCTTGACCCGGCCATTATTGCTGCAAACACCATTAAAAATGGTGGTACACGTATGCTTGCACTCGGTATTGGTATTACCGGTAGCTCACTGGATAGGCTTAAATCTATATCTGGACCAAGTGCAAATACTGGCGATGTAATTACGTCAGATGTAATTACAACCTCTAACTTTTCTACTCTTGCTACAAATCTAGCTACGTTTGCAAGCCAGACTTGTGGCGGAACAATCACAACAACTAAATATATCGATGCAGATGGTAACCTAAATACAACAAACGATCAGACGCTCGCAGGTGCTGGTTGGACGTTTGATATTAATGGTGGCTCTAATCCGGCAGCAACTCAGACTGACGCGACTGGTAAGACTCCAGCAGTTAAAGTTGAAGCTGCCAGTGGTTACTCGGTTAATGAGACTCAAAAAACAGGCTACACGTTGCTTTCAGCAAGCTGTACAGGTGCTGCCACGAATGGTTCGAAGAACGGCGATGCAGTCACTGGTATTCAAATAGCGGCAAATAATATTGTTTCTTGTAAGTTTATTAATACAGCTACAAAAGGTACCTTAACGGTTAATAAAGTCGTTAATAATACTCATGGTGGAACCAAAAAAGCTGCTGACTTTGCGTTTATTGTTGATGGTACGCAGTATTCTTTTGTTAATACAACTGGCAACAATGGCTCTAAGTCAGTTACATTACCTACGGGTACATACACAGTAACAGAGGTTAACCCAAATACTGGTGGTTACGAAATGACTGGTAACACATGTACGAACGTTGTTGTGTCATACAACCAAACAACCACTTGTACAATTACCAACAGTGATGTTGCACCAAAACTCATCGTGAAAAAGCATGTTGTAAATGATAACGGTGGTTCTAAAGTAGCCGCTAACTTTACCATGAATGTAACCGGTACTAATGTTAGTAATGCTAGTTTTGCAGGTGATGAAAACGGCACAACGGTGACATTAAACCCTGGTTCATACAGTGTTAACGAAAATGCTGATAATGCATACACTAAGTCGCTTGGCACCGATTGTTCTGGCACTATTGCTCTAGGAGAAACTAAGACTTGTATTGTTACGAATGACGATAAAGCACCAGCGCTAACGCTTATCAAGAATTTAATTAAAGATAATGGCGGTACCGCCAACGCAACCGACTGGACACTCAAGGCAACCGGTGCGCTTGCATCACCAACCAACCTCTCTGGCGCAACTGGTAGTGCGGGCGCAACCAGTGGTAGTAATTTTAAGGCTGACACCTATACTCTTAGTGAGACCGGTGGCCCAAGTGGTTACATATCGCAGGGGTGGTCATGCACGAACGGTGTGACGGTTTCTCCAAATAGCACGATTACGTTAGTTAATGGTCAGTCAACTATCTGTACAGTAACTAATAATGACGACACGCCCGCGCTGACTCTCGTCAAAAAGCTTGGTGAGACATATGGGAGCAACGTTAACGTTTCTGCATGGACGCTAACGGCGACAGGAACGTTAAATCCTGCAACGAATATTTCTGGTAAGACTGGGACGCCTCAGGCGACTAGCGGATCAAACTTTAAAGCAGATACCTATACGCTCGGTGAATCTGGCCCATCAGGCTTCACTGCCTCGTGGTCATGTAAGAATAACGTAACGGGTGCAATTGCAACCGTTACTGCACCACTTGCCATTGCTCTTGGCCAGAACTATACCTGTACCGCCACCAATACGGGTATCCAGCCCAAACTAACTGTTAAAAAAGTAGTCGATAATGGCAATACTGGCGGTGATAAGGTTTCATCTAACTTTACTATGAACGTTTCTGGTTCAAGTGTCATAAATCCTTCGTTTGCAGGTAGCACTAACGGAACAACTACTGGTCTTAATGTTGGTCCGTATAAAGTAACCGAGGGTAGTCACACCGGCTACAATGATTCTTACTCTGCGGATTGCGATAGTTCGATAAATCTTGGCGAAACCAAGACCTGTACTGTCACCAACACGGCAATCGCTCCTACCCTTAAACTGGTTAAAAAAGCTATTAATGATAACGGTGGCACTAAGCTTGCGAACACGTTTACTCTGACGGCTGCAAATCAGAACTACACTGGCACCAGTTTAGCTTCTAATAGCGGTGGTGTTTCTGTAACAAATCCGTACACAGTCACTGGTGTTAAAGCTGGTGCAGCAAATAAGGTGACGATTTCAGAAACTCCTGCAAGTGGATATACATTAACAAGTATTGTTTGTAAGAATAGTGATGACGCAGTCGTTGCCAGTAACACTTATCAGACTTCCCTCGTGCTAACGCTCGATCTTGCGCAAAACATCACTTGTACCGTTACGAATGATGACAATACTGCTGCGCTAACATTGATTAAGAAATTGGGTGAGAACTTGTATGGCGCTAATGCTAAGGCAAGCGACTGGACTGTCGCAGCAAATGGCCCAGGAAATAGTGATATTTCTGGTCTTGGTACTGCTACAGGCAATACTCTTAGTGCTGGCTCGTACACGCTGTCAGAAACAAGCAAAGTTTGGGCAAAAGATGCATTTATGGCAAGTGACTGGAGCTGTGTTAACAATAAGACCAACGAGAAGTCTACCGTTGAAAGTACGCTTGCGCTTGTTCTTGGTGCTGATTACACCTGTACAATTACGAATACCGCAGTACAACCAAAGCTAACAGTTAAGAAAATTGTTGATAACGATAAGACTGGTGGCACTGCGAAGCCGAGTGACTTTATGATGTATGTTAAGGGTAGCAAGGTTACTAATCCAAAGTTTGCTGGCAGTAAAGATGGGGTAACAACAGGACTAAATGTTGGCAAATATGAAGTAACCGAAGGCAACCACGACGGCTACGCAGTAAAATATTCCAAAGATTGTGAAGGCACAATTTCACTCGGTGACACTAAAACGTGCACAATTACCAATACCGCAATTGCTCCAACTCTTACGCTTAAGAAGGTGGTTATCAATAATAATAGTGGTGAAAGTTCTCCTAAAGATTGGACACTGACTGCAACACCGGCAAATGAAGATGATGAAGAAGAAGATGATGTCTGGGCAAAGACTATCAGTGGCAACGGCCAAGATGGTGTTAAAAATGTTAAAGCGAAAGCAAATGTTACGTATACCCTGAGTGAATCAGGCCCGACTGATTACACAGCAGGTAACTGGAGTTGTAATGGTAACGAAAATAGACTTAAAAATGGTAAGTTAACCCTAAATCTTGGTGAGAATGTAACTTGTACGATCACAAATAACGATAACCAGCATCCAGGTCTTGAGGTCTTTAAGAGTGGCCCGGCGACCGCACATGAGGGTGACGTCGTGACCTATTACTTCGAAGTATATAATGCTGGTGATACATCTCTATCAAACGTAGTACTTACAGATGATGTCATCGGTTCGATTGCATGTCCTAAGACGTTACTGGCCAAGGGTGAATCAATGTCATGCACGGCTACATATAAGATTCCTTCACCGCAGGTTAGTGATGTTACCAATATCGCAACTGCTTGCGGTACCTACTACGCAGATAGCTGGTGGAGCTGGAATAGCGATAAAAGAATTTCTTCTTTTGAACATCATGATGAAGACAACGACGGCACACGCATTTGTGCAACTGATGATCACACGCTAGATGTGCTACATCCTTCGATAAAAGTTGTAAAGACGGGCCCAGCAACCGCAAAGGTTGGCGACGTTGTAACGTATACCTTTACGGTAACTAACACTGGCGATGAGCCACTCGATAGCGTTACTGTTGCAGATAATATTGCCGGCAAGGGTGTATATAAATCAGGTGATACTAACAACGATTCTAAACTCGATGTTAGTGAAACATGGATATACACTGCAAACTACACAATTCCTTCGGGTAGCGAAGGCACAAGCATCGTGAATACCGTTAAAACATGTGGCTCAGAACCTCAATCTGAAGAAGTAAATCCAGAGCTTAGTATTCTTAAGATTGAATCAGAGGCGATTCAATTGCCAAAGAACGATGTTGTTACCGTTTGTTCTACTGATACGCACACAACGACTGTTGAAAAACCTCAAGTATTGGTAGACACAGGCTCTGGTTCGTTAACGGCACTTGGCTACATCTTGGTTATTACTATGCTTGGTGGAGCATTCGCGGTTAGTCGCCGTCGATAAAAAATTAAAAAGAAGGCTGCAAGGATATGACACACCGGTCTTTCAATGACATGCTTACGGTGTTTGTCATAATCCTTGCAGTTTTTATTTTGCTTGCACCTCTCATACCACAGCTCGATTATTTTTTTAATGGGCCAGCGAGTGTTCCTAGGCCAAATTTCGTTAGCTCAAATACAGCAGCACAGTCCAGCTCAACTACTGTAACAACTGGTGCTATTGCTTCAACGGATACCATAACATCCGCCCAGCAACTGTACATACCAGCTATTGGCGCACTTGCCCCTGTTATTGAAGGGACAGCCGAAAAGACGGTTGATAAAGGCCTATGGCATCGCCCAGCCACACCCGCTCCTGACATAGGTGGTAACACAGTAATTGTAGGGCATCGGTTTTCATATAACCCAAATGTCGTACAGCCGTTTTACCATCTCGATAAAATTAAAATAGGGTGATGATATATATCTAAAGTGGGGTAATACAACCTATCACTATGTTGTGTCAGAAAAAAAGTAGTAACAGCAAAACAAGTAGAGGTTGAAGCACCAGCCAAAGACACCCGTTTAACCCTGTACACGTGTACGCCACTCTGGAATCCGGTAGATAGGCTGGTAGTTGTCGCTAAGCCCAAAGGGGGTCAGCAATGAACCAAGAATGGCGCCGAACACTGGTACTTGTAGGACTTTTAATTGCGGGCGTTTTGTATATGGTCTACATGGCTCACATCACTCGCCCCTAGAAATGTGAAATATAATTTGACAAAAATCTACTTGCATTTTCTGATTTTTTGCTTATAATTCGGATTAAGTCATTGGTGGAGTTAACCAACGACGAATATTTACATAACAATTGGAGCCCACTAAATGCCACATTTGCATTTGAAGCGCATCCAAATAAACACCGCCAAAATCCTAAAAGTATCCCTATTTAACGTGGTGAACGGCGCATTCGTGCGCCCATTAAAAATGGTTAACTCCCAAAAACAGCGTCTCACGGCGCTGTTTTTTGTTGTCGCCATGGTCTCATCTTTTGTATTGTCGATAGTCGCCAATACTAATACTGCGCTTGCGGCAAGCAAAAAGAACCCGCAACCCTTGGCAGTTGCACAGCAAAAGCAAGCCGAAGTATCCGGAGCAATCGGGAAGGGTAGCACGCTAGGTACTGGCCCATCACCTTCAATGTCATACAAACAAGGCTCACCCACAAAAGAGCAGGAAGTTACTTCTGCCAGAACAGAGAATACCGAAACGTACGATTTAGGCAACGGCCAGAAAAAGGTCAAAGTCTACCCAGATAGAGTTAACTATCAAAAAAATGGTAAATGGGAAAAAATAGATAATACCTTAGTAGAAGATGCAAATGCGGCTGATTCTACAAACATTGTTGGCAAGACAATTGCATTAATAAAGGGTGCAACTCAGAAACTCGACACCTACAAGTTAGCCGCAAATGACTGGCAGGCTCGTTTTGCTAAATCGGATGATAAAGTAGGCATGATTCGCATAGAGTCAGGAAATACAAAATTAGCCTATTTCCCTGTTGGTGCCGCAAAATCAGTTAAGCCACTCGTTACCAAAGACGCAGATGGCAAGCAAGTTGTTTTGTATAAAGATATATGGAGTGGTGTTGATCTGCGCTATACCGTTAAGGGTGGTGCACTTAAAGAAGATATAATTGTAAAAAATAATAATGCAACGACTACATATGCATTTAAGGTATCGGGTGCAAATTTAAAAAAGAATACCGATGGTGGTTTTGATATCGAAGGAACCGAGCAAAAGCTTGCACCTCTTTCTGTCACGTTGCAGACGCAAGGCCCAATAAGTGAAACGCGTGCAACACAAGAGTTTAAAAACGGAATTCTTACGGTAACATTAGATGGAAATTGGCTAAGGCAACAAAACTCGGCTGATTTCCCAATTATTATCGACCCATCGTGGCGTCGCAGCCCAAATGTCGGCTGGAACTATACTGCCTATAAATCCGATGGATATGTTTGTTCGTCAAGCTCGTGCTATATGAACGCTGGATATCTTTATAACAATGGCTGGAAGGGATGGCGAACGGTATTCTGGGTTTCAATGCCGGAATTGCCAGGCAAGCAGATATTAGGCGCAAACCTAATATTAAATAAGCGTGCAGGTATTGGTACAACCGAAGGTTTGTACACCGAGGTTTCTCGCGCCGCATGTTGGGGTTATAACTGTATTGATTGGAATAGCCCGCGCGCCAGCTCTTGGTTTGGCTCAAACGGCAATATTAATATCACTGCATTATTGCAAAAACAAGCAAGTATTGGCGACACAGGCCCAACCTATATTCTTAATGGCGAAGAACGTGCCTACACGACGTGGAAAGGCTTTGATGCTGACAATAGCTGGATAGAATATACCATGAACAGTGGTCCAGGGATGACCACGCCAATTACGCCAGCTGATAAACAGGTTGTTGTAACCGACCAACCTTCACTACAAGTTAATCCAGTTGGCGACCCAGATGGCGACCCTGTTTACTACTACTTTAGAATTGCCACGAATTCAGACGCAGAAACAGGTAATGTAATTAACACAGGCTGGATGCAGGGTGTAACGCAATTTACGATCCCCGAAGGTATGCTCCAAGACGGAGTGACTTATTATTGGCATGTCTATACTTATGATGGAAACTGGCAAACGAATCCTAACTGGATAAGATCCTTTAAATATGATGCACGGCTTGGTAACGATAGTGCAGCCAGCTTTGATGATGGTGGGCCAGTAGATGTCAACCTAGCAACGGGTAATGTGGTAACGAGTACTGGTACTCATACTATGTCTGCCCTTGGCGGTAATATTGGGCTAAATCTAGATTACAATTCCCCATACCGCAGTAAACCAGGTTTAACTGCAGAGTATTGGAATAATAATTCGTTCAGTGGCGCATCGTCTGTAAAACGAACAGAAACTACTCTTAGCCAAAACTGGGGTTTGGGTTCGCCAGCACCAGGTGTAATACCTAACGATAACTTTTCAGCCAAGTATAAAGGGTATTTTATTGCGCCTAAGACAGGTACCTATCAATTTGGTGTTGCGGTTGATGACAACATTAATCTATATCTAAATAACGAAGCCACCCCTGCAATATCAGCGGGTTGCTGTAATGCATGGAATTACTCAGCTATCAGAACATTCACCGAGGGACAGATAGTCCCAGTAACGGTGCTATTTAGTGAAATTGGTGGTAATGCAAACTTTGGCGTCAGGGTTAAAATCGATGGCGCCGATCAAGATATACTGTCGAGCTGGTTGCGAACCGAACCCAAAACCGTTACACAAAATAACGGTTTAATGGGACGTTACTATTACAGCGATGCTTCTCGGGTCTTCCCGGCCGACCAGATGAGTTCATTCTTAACACGACGTGAAACAAATATGTACTACAACTGGGCAAGTAGCGCTCCAGTTGCCTATGGCCCGAGTGATAATTTTATGGCTCGATACACAGGATATTTTACAGCACCAGTAACTGGTACATACTACTTTGGAACAGGTAGTGATGACGGATCAAGAATATTTATAAACGGAAGCACATCAGCCTATATGAATGACTGGGTTGATAGTGGCTGGAATATCGTATACGGTGGAGCGGTTAATTTAAGCGCCGGGCAATCAATACCAATAACAGCTGAGTTTTATGAAAATGTTGGTGGAGCAGCCTTTGGTTTATATGTTAAAGGTGCCGTAGCGGAGCAGATTATCCCAAGCACCTGGCTTAGCACAAAAATCAACCCATTACCTAACGGTTGGCAGATGAGTGTTGATGCCGATGGTGACCTTGCGTACGACTATGCAAATATCCAGGCTCAAAGCGTTATTTTGTACGATGCCGAGGGTGACCAGCACGAATATAAGTGGAATGGTAGCACATACACACCACCGGTTAACGAGTATGGTTATTTAACGCGTAATTCAGACGGTACCTTTACTTTGATAGATAGTGACGGCCGAACTTACACCTTTAATAGCGCCGGTCAGCTAACAAGCACGAGCACACCAACAGATGATAGAAAACCAGCGTCATTAAAGTATAAGTACGACGGTACACCAGCAAGATTAACTGTGGTAATTGACGGTGCTGATCCTAATCGAACCGGTACCTTGTACTACTCGGGCGATAGTAACTGTGCGACAGCGCCAAGTGGCTATGATGCACAAGCACCGTTTAACATGCTTTGCGCGTTTAAGACAACGGATGGTCAAATCACGAATATGTTCTATAAGAATGGACTACTCGCAAGGGTCGTAACCCCTGGTAATGCTGCGACAACCCTTGGTTACGATGATTTGGGTCGCATTACACAGCAACAAACTGCGACCGCGTTTGATGCGGTGGCGGCTGGTGTTCGTCAAGACAATGCAACTGTCACAAGCCAACTTAAGTATGATGAGGTTGGTCGCGCGAGCTCAATTACGCTACCAAGCACAACCGAGGCTGGCTTTAGGGCACAACACAACTATAACTACCTAAATAATGCGACTCAGACGAACGAAATTGGCGAAGTAGAGCCTAAGGGTTACAGCCAACGCATAGAATATGATAGTCTCTACAGAACGGTCAAAAACTATGCTAAGGATGGCAATGCAACTCAGCAGGAATGGGACGCAGTAAAAGATCTATTGTTGTCATCGACTGATGCAACAGGTCTCAAATCAACAACAATTTATGATGCGAATGATTTACCGACAGATAGCTATGGGCCAGCACCATCCACTTGGTTTGGCGTGGACCGTAGGCCACTTGCAACCTATATAAATCAGGTACCACACACCCAGACTAATTATGACGAAGGAATGGTGGGTGCTGCGGTAAGTTGGTTTAATTTCTCTAATGCAAGTGGTGGCAGCCTAGTTGGCGCACCAAAATATCACACAACAGGATTTGATCCGGCTACACCTGATCTGTTCTGGCAAGACACTCGTAACCGTGCTGCACCTATTACGAAAGACAGTCAGTTCGAAGGATATGGTTTTACGGCTACTGGCACTGTGACTGTGCCTGCTACAGGAACATACGCACTTTCGGTGAATCATGACGATGCAGCGAGGCTTTACATAAATGACACGCTCGTAGTAGACCAATGGTCAAACAGAAGTGGCGATGGGATAATCACGGGTAACGGTAATATCTATCTAGAAGCAAATAAGCCATACAGGTTTAAGTTTGATTACGCGAATGCAAATAACGGCCTTATGGCGTTTAATGTATTGATTAGCGGTAATGGAGTAAATAACACTAGCACAGCTCGCTGGGGGACAATGCTCAAACCAGCCTATTCGTTAACGACTAGTAGTAAAGTGTTTGATAGTCAAACGGGTGATACTACTACAAAGACAGATTACGGCGCTCAACCAGAGCTTGCACAGGCTAAATCGGTGACCGAAGATGTTGGCGGGCTTAATTTGACTACGAGCTACACATATGAGCCCTACCAGGCAGGCAGTTTAATGCGCCAAACAAGTAAAACTATGCCTGGTGGTAATACCTATACCTACCTATACTATGGCGCTACAGAAGCACGGGCCAACCCATGTGTTGCTAACTCTGCAGCTGTTAGCCAAGCAGGATTTGCAAAAGGAAAGATTGAGCCAGATCCAGATGGTGCTGGCCCACAATCACCACGAACCAGCGAAACGGTATATGATGCCACAGGCCGTGGCGTTGCAATTCGGTTTAATAACGATGCTTGGACGTGCACGAACTATGATGATAGGGGTCGTGTTTTGTCGACAGTTATACCAGACGTAAACGGACGTACCGGGCGAACAATTAGTAATAACTACGCGGTTAACGGTAACCCACTTGTTACAAGTACTTCAGACTCAAATGGCTCCATCGTTGTTGAGACAGATTTGCTCGGCCGTGTTGTCTCGTATAAAGATGCGCACAGCAATGTCACAACTAGTGCATA
This sequence comes from Saccharimonadales bacterium (SeqCode), assembly GCA_046350635.1. Lineage (GTDB taxonomy): Bacteria > Patescibacteriota > Saccharimonadia > Saccharimonadales > CAIOMD01 > CAZMHJ01. The sequence goes on along the minus strand of JAXLZY010000006.1, from coordinate 14,498 downwards.
TGATAATGCAGGGCACTTGATAAGTCGCTCTAGCCCTCTTGGCTCAGAAACCTACGGCTATGATGATTATGACCGTTTAGTATCTCAATCGCTTAATTCAGTCGTGCTGGCTACAGTTGCATATGATACATACAGTAGAATCTCTAGCGTTGCATATCCTACCGCAAATCAACAAAAACTTGGTTCTATCACACGTGATAGTCTTGGGCGAGTAAACGGACTTTCGTATACGCTAGGTGATGGAACTACCGCAATTAGCGACCAGGTTAATCGAAGTGTTACTGGTGATGTATTGAGTGGAACTGAAAAGGGCTTAGCAAAGAGCTACACCTATGATGGAGGTGGAAGATTAACATCCGCAACAGTCGGTAGTAATAACTATAGTTACGGGTTTGGCACGACGACCACAGCGCTGTGTTCTCAAGCGAGTGCAAACCTAAACGCAGGCAAAAATGGTAACCGTATGACGCAGACGATAAACGGCAAGACCACGAACTATTGTTACGATAACGCAGACAGACTGCTGGCGGGTTCTGACCCATCGCTTGCCGTAGTTGATTATGATGACCATGGTAATACAACTGCCATTGGGACAACTAATTCACCTGTACGCCTACTGTATGATGCTTCAGACAGGAACACGGGGATTGAACAATACGCAAATGATACTGGTGATGGAATTGCAACATACTACAGTCGTGATGTTCAAAATCGAATTATTGGGCGATATATTAACAGTATCACCGACCTTACATGGAGCGCAGCGGGTGATAGTTTTTACGGATTTACTGGTAGTGGCGACACGCCGGACTTCATACGAGACAATGCATGGAATGTAGTCGAAAAGTATGTAACCTTGCCCGGTAACGTGCTTGTTACAATTCGACCAAACGCAAGTGATCCAAGTGCGCAAATGACGTTTAGCTTGCCTAATATCCATGGTGATAACTTTGCGACGACTAAATCTGATGGTTCATTGTTGAGTACCAATGTCACTGGGCCGTTTGGTGAATTGATAGATGGCCAGTTAGCGCCAACGAACGCTGACAGAGGCGCAAGTTACTCGTACACCGGCCAGTATCAAAAACTTTCAGAAACGAACTTTAGTATCCCTGTCGTGCAAATGGGTGCCCGTGTCTACCTCGCAAGCATTGGGCGATTTGCACAAGTTGATCCGGTCGAGGGAGGCACTGACAACGCGTACGTCTATGTTAACGACCCTGTTAATGACTTCGATTTGAGTGGTGAGTTTGCGTGGAAGAAAGCGTTTGCTAAGGTAGCACTTGTAACTAGTTTTGCAGCTGTAATACCCGGACCAATAGGCATGGCTGCGGCAGCAGTATCGGCTGCTTCTTATGCTGCATCTGGTGATTATAGGCAAGCAGCAATCATGGCTGGTACAATAGCCTTGGCTGCGGTAGGTGCAGGTGCGGCAGGAGTGGCCTTCAAAGCTGCGAGAATCGTAAAACTGGCTAACTCTGGAGCTAAAGATTTGGGGACTGCCGGAAGGGTAACTAGCTATGTTGCAGGTAAGATGTGGACTAAATCAGTAACCTCAAATGTTAGTAGAGATGGCTTGGCTAGATACAGACCTCCTGTCCTAAAGCAAACCGGTCCTAGGGCTGGTCAACTTACGGCAAATTTTGAAAAAAGAATCAGTGCAGCTAAAAAATGGAATTATCCAAATCGAAAAATAAATGCACACTTAAGGATAAAAGGTTGGTTCTAGTTATGATAGATGTAGAAATAGCTGATATAAGAGTCGAGAGTACCCTGCCCTCAGCCGAAAGCGAGTTTGGCAAGAAGGGCACTAAATGGCTCGCTTGGCTTGCGCTAGATTTGTATGATAAATCTCAAAAGGCTGCAATACATGAATGGTATTATGTCCCAGTTTGTTCAAGCGAATACATAAACGATGAAAATGCCGATGAGTCAGTAAGCGCTGACAAAGTTATTCTTCAAGACATGTTTGATCTAGCCCTTGCTAAAGAAGATATACAATCTAAGTTTTCTAAACTGGAATTTAAAAGTTGGGATGATTTTCACAGAAAAATGTCTGTTAATTTCGTGAATGATGACTAAAGAGCTCTTTTAATTAAAAATATTCTTAAAATCCATCTGTTAAACTAGAGACATGGCGAAGACAAAAGTGGCATATGTTTGTAGTGCCTGTGGCGCGAATCATTCGAGCTGGGCAGGCAAGTGCAGTATATGTGGTGCATGGAACACGCTCGAGCAGCAGGTCGATTTGCGCGGTGGTAGTAAAACCGAGCAAGCTTTAGCAAGCGGTAATATATTAAAACCTGTCTCGCTCGATAAAAAATCATTTACAGGTACTAAGCGCTTAAGCCTCGGCATCGCTGATATTGATGAGGTGCTAGGTGGCGGCATTGTGCCAGCAAGCGTGGTATTAATTGTCGGCCAGCCAGGCATTGGTAAAAGTACGCTTTTATTGCAACTGGCCTACAACGCTGCGAAAAACGTACAAGTTTTATACGTGAGTGGTGAGGAGTCACCAGAGCAAGTGAGTCTGCGTGGTCAACGCCTTGGTGCGCTTGACGATAATCTGCATATTGTTAGCAGCACGAGTGCTAATGATATTGCAGCAACAATCGCTACTGATAAGTATGATTTAGTAATTGTTGACTCTATTCAAACGATTGCGGCGGCCGAAATTACGGGCGTTCCAGGGAGCGTTAGTCAAGTAACCAATAGCACACAGCTACTTACCGCAGCCGCAAAGCAGGCTAAAACAGCACTCATTCTGGTTGGTCATGTCACCAAAGAAGGTAGTATTGCCGGGCCAAAAGTGCTCGAACATGCGGTAGACGTAGTACTGCAGCTCGAGGGTGACCGCTACGGTGGCTTTAGGGTACTTAGGTGTATAAAGAACCGTTTTGGTTCTACGAACGAAGCAGCCATACTAGAAATGGTCGACACAGGCCTTAAGGTTGTCGACAATCCATCGGCAGCGCTCCTGGCAGAACGACAGGTAAGTGACGGTTCAATTGTGCTTGCCACCCTTGAGGGCACGCGCCCAATTTTGGTGGAAGTCCAAGCACTAGTTAACACGACGAGTTATGGCTACCCAAAACGGGCAGCAGCGGGCATAGATTTAAACAGGCTTAATTTATTAGTTGCTATGCTCGAGCGTCGTACCAAGCTAAAACTGGCCGACAAAGATATTTATATTAATATTGTGGGTGGTATGAAAATTACCGAACCTGCAGCCGATTTAGCGATATGTATGGCAATTGCCTCAGCATCAAAGGGAATGCAACTTAAAAAAGACGCAGTTGTGTTTGGCGAGGTAGGCCTAAGCGGTGAAATCCGCCATGTGCCTTGGGCAGATAAACGTATCGCCGAAGCTAAAAAACTAGGATTTGCTGATGCGATTGGTCCTAAAATTAGGGGCTCTAATGTACCCAAAGAATTGCATCAAATGGCTGATGTGCGCACAGCGCTCAACAGCTTTTTATCAAAAGATTAAGAAAGAGAATATATGTTAGATTTTTTTCAAACGATAGCTATTATTGCTATTGGCGTCATTGTGGTGGTCAAAGAATGGCCCCGAATTATCACTAAAAAAAGTAAGCATCCCGTAGCGCTCATGGATAGCTCGGCACTTATTGATGGGCGAGTAGTAGAGCTCGCTAAAGTTGGTTTTATACCCTATGAATTAGCAGTACCAGAATTTATTGTTGCCGAGTTGCAGCTACTTGCCGATGGCAATGATTCACATAAGCGCGAGCGAGCACGCTTTGGGCTTGAGGTTGTTCAACAATTACAGCGCGAGCCAAATGTAACACTTACGATTGAACGTACCAAAGTACAGGCAAGCACGACCGACGACAAGCTCGTTAAACTTGCTAAAAAAATTAATGCCGAGCTATTTACGACTGACTTCAATTTAAACCAGGTTGCAAGCATAGAAGGTATTCGTGTGTTGAATGTTAATGAATTATCTCAGGCTTTGCGCCCGGTAGCATTACCAGGTGAAGCATTTGAGGTAAAAATTGTGCAAGCCGGTAGTAATCGTGACCAGGGTGTCGGATATATGGAAGATGGCACGATGATTGTAATTGATGGCGCTAAGCGAGATATAGGCAAAACAATTAAAGTTAATATTACTCGTACCCATCAAACAGTAGCCGGCAAGATGTTATTTGGTAGTAAAGTACAGCCAGATACGCCCGCTCCAAAGCAGACGGTTGAAAAAGTACGTCGTATAGTAGAAAAACCTCAACCGACAAGTCGACAGCCCAGAGCAGTAGCGCCTGCGTCACAACGTTCAGGTGTACAGCGTAGGTATCGAACGACACCAAAACAAGGTCAACAAAAAAATCGCATGACAAGTCGCGAAGCTTCACTGTTTTCTGCGGTTGATGAAATGTCAGATAAGTAGGTCAAGTTGACTCTAACCAAAAAACCGCCTTACGCAGGCGGTTTTTTGAAGTGCGGACACAAAACTTAAGGAGCTAATGGCTTTGGTTCAGTTGTGGCGTCGTATAAGACACTGTCGATGACCTGAGCTGTTATTTGAACAGAATCTGTACCACCAGGAGTGTAAGTAACATCATACGTTCCGCTACTGCTTACTGTAACAGCACCTCCGTCAATGATTGATCCGTTTGCTTTGAAGTTAACGGTAGTTAATGGGTTTTTACCCTGAGCAACCGTAACACTGATTTTGTAACTGCCAGCGCCTGCCGGAGTAATTGTTAGGTTGCTAATGGTTGGCTTGTCTGCCGGGTCGCAGGTATGAACATCATCCTTGTCGGTCGGGATTGCCCCACCAGCCGAACCATATCGAGCTTGTACGGGTTTAATCCAGTTATTGTACATTGAGTCACTTGTTGGTAGCTCTGAACGGATACCACCGCCTGTAATACTTTGCTTAGCCAGTTCTGGTGTACATTCCGTGGCTAATTTTTTACTTACGGTATCAATAGCTGCAGTTTTAGTACTGTCTGGGTATTGTGGCTGATACCAACTAGGGAAGATATCACAGTTACCGCCACTGGTTGTTGCGTAGCCGGTAGTTTGATTAATACAAACCTTCTTTATGCCTGCTGGTTGCGTCCAGCCACTACCTTTATATCCGAGAATTTGATGAGCTTGTGTCATGAACTTGTTCAGGCTGGCCCCAAGAATACATCAGTGTAGGTAACCATACTCTTGTTGTCGTTCTGGCGGCCGGTCCATAAACCGTACACCAAGTTAGGGGTATAGCCCATGAGCCAACCGTTATCGAGGTTGTTTGTTGTACCGGTCTTCATGGCAGATGCAAAGCCGTTGTTCAAACGGTAGCTGTTACCAAAGTAACTAACCTTAGGGTCACTCATCATGCTCGCCAAGATGTAGGCAATCTGAGGGTCAAGCACTTGTTCGCCAGCGGTGTCTTTCCATTCGTATAGTACTTTGTCGCGTGCATCAGACACTTTTAGCATGTAGGTCTCGGGCTTGTATTTACCACCACGCGCGAGTGTTGCATAGCCATTAACGTGTTCGTCGAGGCGGATTTCGCTACCGTCACCAATCGCAGCCGAAAGGCCACAGTTTGGTTCGCAGGATGTTCCGCTAACAACACCCATCTTCTTAGCGAGGTCGATAGTGTTTTGTATACCGGCAATGTACATTGCTTTGATAGCAGGGATGTTACGAGAGCCACCGAGCGCTTGACGCATACTCATAGCACCGGGTTCGCGGTTATCGTAGTCGTGAGGACGCCAGCCACCGCCAAAATCGGTTGATAGGTCGTACAAAGTGCTACCTGCCCCCCAGCTTTTATTTTGGGTCATAAGAGCTGAATAGTCGTACGGCTTGAACGATGAACCAGGGCTACGAGGAGTCGTTGCCATATTTGCCTGCCCAAATCCTGGATAGTTAAAATCACGACCACCAACTTCAGCTAAAACTTGGCCTTTTTGTGCATCGAGCGCCACCACGGCCATATTGTCACCATTGTTTCGTACCACCCGAGGCATTACATCAGCAACCGTTTGTTCGGCAAGTTTTTGCAAGCGAAGATCAAGTGTAGTAATGACTTTGTATCCTTGACGCTGAACATTATTAGTACCGTACTTGGCTTCGAGCTGCTCTTGTACTTCAAGCACAAAATATGGAGCAATGATATTTTTGTACTTATTACGACTGGTCGAAAGTTTCGCAAGGGTATCAACTTTTTTAGCCGCATCGGCATCGGCTTTCTTGATATAGCCTTGGTCTACCATCTGGTCTAATTTATAGTGCTGTCGTTGAACGAGTTCATCGGTATGTTTACCATAAGGCGAATAGTATGTCGGTGCAGGGATGATAGCGGTTAATAGGGCGGCTTCGTCGAGAGTTAAATCTTTAGCTGACTTATTAAAGTAACCCCGTGCAGCTGCTTCAGCACCATCATAAGTTGCACCAAAAGGAATCTCGTTAAGATAGGCATTAAGAATCTCGTCTTTAGAATAACTGCGTTCAAGTTCGATAGACAGTATTAGCTCTTTAATCTTACGAGAGAAGGTACGGTCTTGTGTTAATAGTGAGTTTTTAACAAACTGCTGTGTAATCGTTGAGCCACCTTGGGTGCTACCACCCTGTAAGTTATTAACCCCGGCACGGAGCAGCCCTTGGGCACTAAAACCACCGTGCTTATAGAAGTCTTTATCTTCTGATGCGATAACAGCGTCACGAAGATAAGGTGAAATTTGATCGAACTTAACAGGATAACACTCTACGTCACCTGAGCTAGCCCAAAGCAGAGTCTGACCAGTGCGGTCATAATAAGTGGTGCTTGCTCCTTGCGAACAGGTTTTAAGATCGGTAATGTTTTTCGGTAAATCTTTTCTAAAGTACGCAAAAACAGCCAAGGTGAGTACCATGGCTACTGCAAAACCAATGCCAAGCACCTTAAGTGCCATAATGCCACCTTCGCGGCTAAACCAATACTTGTATAAGCGCTTAGGGTGTAGGCGATAAAAGAAGCGTTTAATCGGGTTTTTAGGAAGCGTAGACAAATACTCCGCCCGCTTGCGCGCACGGTCGTCTTTGTGGGCCTTTAATCGGTCACCCACACTTCGATTAACCTTAACTCCTTTATTCTTGTCTGACTTTTTTGTCATTCGTTTTGCTCGGCTCTTAAAACTCGAAAATCGGTTAGTATCCTTACTCATTATCCTCTTGAAATTTCACCTCAAATATCACGATTTAGTATAGCAAATTTTGCCCTGGGTACGTAATTATTCTTATGATTTTTTACGCATAATATTGCCTAATAGTCTGGCCTTTTTAGCTGATAAATCGCTGAGTAGCGTACACTGGTAATGATGACAATAGAGACGCCACTAACAGAGCTTAAAGGGGTTGGGAGCGTTGTTTCAGCACGACTAGAAGCAGCCGGCCTTGCGACGGTTGGTGATTTAATAGAGTATTTTCCCCGTAAATATGACGATTATTCACACGTCATATATATCGGTCAGCTTAAACCTGGGCTTGTTACTCTAAAGGCCCACTTTAGCGAAATAAAAGAAAAAAGAGTACGACGAGGGCTCCATATAACCGAGGCTGTTGCTAATGATGACACGGGTCGTGTAAAGGTTATTTGGTTTAACCAACCATACAGAGCAAAAAATTTACAGGCCGGTAAACCCTACTATATAAGTGGTGAATTTGTGTTTCAGAACCAAAGGCTTCAGATTACAAACCCGAGCGTAGAACTTGTCGAAGACACGATCCACACCCATACGGCACGTATTTTAGCGACCTACCGCGAAAGTGGACAATTAACATCGGTATTACTTAGAAAGTTGGTGGCTCAGGTAACACCTGTTTTTGCTACGATTGCAGAAACAATGCCAGCTGCAATCATAAAAAAGGCTGGCTTAATGAGTAAATCGGATGCACTAAGGGCAATACATTTGCCAGAATCTTCAGAAGAACTTGCTCGCGCTAAAGAACGGCTAGGGTTTGAGGAATTATTTGTCGTAATGATGGCCGCGTATGCCAATCGTACCGAAGCGAACCTTGCAGAAGCAGTGCCGATACCGTTCAAAGAAGCAAGTGCCAAAGAATTCGTAGCTCACTTACCGTTTACCTTAACTGACGCGCAACGCAAAACGGTCTGGCAAATATATAAAGATATAGATAGTGAAGAACCTATGAACCGCTTAGTCGAAGGCGATGTGGGCTCGGGCAAAACTGTTATAGCGGCTATGACTGCACTGATGGTGGCAGAAGCGGGTATGCAAGTGGCTTTTCTGGCTCCTACTGAGCTTTTAGCACAGCAACATGCTAATACGCTTGCTAAAGTACTAGCCCATAGCCCACTCGCAAATAAGGTTGCATTATTAACGGGCGGGGTAAACGCAAAAGCTAAAAAAGAGCTCAAGAATCGCATTAAAGAAAATGATGTTGCTATTGTCGTTGGAACGCACGCAATCTTACAAGAATCAGTTGATTGGCATCATCTAGGGTTAGTGATTGTTGATGAACAGCATCGTTTTGGGGTTCAACAACGCCAAAAACTCCACACCAAGGCCGGCCACATGCCTCACGTACTGTGTTTAACGGCAACACCTATTCCGCGAAGTCTTGCGCTTACGGTGTACGGTGAACTTGATATTAGTATTCTCGATCAGGCACCAAGTACAAGGGCGGGCGTAACAACATCAATTGTTTCGCCAAACTCGACAAAGCAAATGTACGAGGCAATTGATACCGAGCTCAAAAAGGGTAGGCAGGCGTACGTGGTGTGCCCACTAATTACCGAAAGCGATGTATTGCAAGTAGCCAGTGCCGAAAAAACCTACGAGCAGCTGACAAAAAAAGAGCTCAAAGGCTGGCGTGTCGGTTTACTGCACGGGCGCATGAAATCAGCCGAAAAAGACGAAATAATGCGACAGTTTAGCAATCACGAAATTGACGTATTAGTCTCGACAACTGTGATTGAGGTTGGTGTTGATGTTGCAAATGCCACTGTTATGGTTATTTTGGGCGCAGATAGATTTGGCCTTGCACAGCTGCATCAGCTCCGTGGTCGCGTAGGGCGCGCAGAGCATAAAGGGCATTGTTATTTAGTAATGACAGACAGCAAAGCGCCTTCTAAGCGTATGCGTGCGATTGCTGAAACTACAAATGGGTTTGAACTGGCCGAACTTGATCTTGAAATTCGTGGCCCTGGTGCAATTTACGGAACTAGACAACATGGTGCATTAGATTTACGAATTGCGCAGTTAAGCGATGTAAAGCTTATCGCAAAAGCTCGTATGGGTGTAAAAATGTTTATTGAATCAGGGGAAGACCTGCTAAAATATAAGCAAATCGCTGCAAGCGTGCAGCGCGCAAGCAAGCTGACATATTTAAACTAAGTCGGCCAAACACACATGTATTCTGGTTCTACACTAACTAATATTTCTGGCAATGTTTTAGGCGCCCATCAAAAGGTCGACCGTGCTGCTCGTGGTGCGCTAAAAGATCTGCTAACTGCGGACAAACATTTTCCGTCTAAGCAGTTATTATTGCATTTCGAAGGTAAGAATGGCCCGGATAGTGCAAAGGCAAAATTAGATGGCGAACATGCACCATGGCATTTTTATGACCCATTCGACCCAGATGACGGGCTCTTACTAGAACAAATGGAAGCACACTACGAAAAGCTAGTGGCAAATTTGGTCGAAAAAAACTTAGAGCGGGCAGCGTTTGAAGCGAGTTGGTTGGCGCATGCTTTGGTTGATGGCCTTACCCCTGCTCATCATTACCCGTTTGAAGCTGAACTTGAGCGCTTACGCGGTGAAGGTAAAGAAACGCGCACGACTGTGATAAAAAAGGTAGTCATCCCTGCCGATACGAAACGTGAACTTTTTAAAAAGAACTGGGAAATGTGGGGCGCCAAGGGCTTGTTTACTACCCATGCGCTATTTGAGTGGGGCGCTGCAATGGTAATGGCCCCCATGACACGCCTTATTGCATCACCAACACGATACGATTTAAAAAAGGCCGAGCAAATCGGTCTTAGCGAATATTTTAAGCGAGTAGCACGCGAAGTTGCCCTGCTCGACATGTATGAGCAATTCTATAAGCGTGGCTGGACACCACAGCTTGCCCAGCAGGTACGCAAGGAGCTCGCACCACGGATGGCAAAAACGGTGACCGTTGCGTGGTACTTGGCCGCAAAAGACGCCGGCCTCGCTAGCGCCGAAATTTAACTTTACAGACGTGTCGTAAGAGACTACTCTAGGGGCGGTATGAGAATTATTGCCGGAACACTACGGGGTCGAAACTTCGATAGCCCGCACAGCCACAAAACGCACCCCATGAGCGAAAAAATGCGGGGTGCATTATTCAACGTACTTGGTGATATTACTGATTTAACAATATTTGATGCGTATGGTGGCAGTGGTGCGGTCGCATTCGAGGCGGTTAGTCGAGGTGCTAAAAAAGCTCTAATTACAGAAGTTGATGTAACGGTAGCAAAGGTTATTACCGGCAATATAAAGAAACTTGGGCTCGACGAAAAAGTGCCGATTAGTTCGAGCCGATACGGCTAGCTACAATAAAAGCACCTTTAATGGATTTGATGACGCTGAATTTGTGATCCGCCCTATGACGATATTCACCCAACACAACTTGTCCAAATTACCGAGAATGTTGCCAAGGATGGGTTGCTGGTTATTTCTAAGCCTACAGGCTCGGCTGATTTTGACTTTGACGGTCTAGAATTAATAAGCAAAAAAAATTACGGCGACGGTACCCTGGTTTTTTATCGAAAAAAATAACCCCAATACTGGGGTTATTTTTTGGTACGCGAGAGAGGACTTGAACCTCCACGCCTTGCGGCACTAGCTCCTAAGGCTAGCGTGTCTACCAATTCCACCACTCGCGCTTAAAAGTGCTTTATTAATCTATCAAATTATTTTGCAAAACACCAGAGGCGAGTTTTACGTTATGGTATCCTATTAAACAGATATGGATACAAAACTTTCAGAAGATTTACTGTGGCGCGGTTTAATTAAAGATAAAACATTCGAAGATATTACATATCTTGATGAGCCTAAAACGTTCTATCTAGGTGTCGATTGCTCGTCGCCAAGTATGACCATTGGTAACCTTGCATTATTTATGTTGGCCCGACGACTTCTCGACTATGGCTGGAACACAGTTCTTCTCGTTGGTGGCGCAACAAGCCTCATTGGTGACCCAGGTGGTAAGGCTGACGAACGTGATTTAAAGTCACGAGAAGAGATTAAGGCAAATGTCGAGGCCATTGCAGGGCAAGTTAATCGATTATTTGATGGCCAAAAATTTGCACTCGTAGATAATTACGACTGGTTTCAGAATGTCGGTTATCTAGAATTTTTGCGTGACGTTGGCAAGCACTTTAGCATGACCGAGCTTGTACAAAGGGATTACATTGCTACCCGCATGGGTGAAGGCGGCTCAGGTATTAGCTATGCAGAATTTAGCTACTCGCTTATCCAAGGATATGACTTTTGGCACCTATACAAGAACCATGGCGTCCAACTGCAAATTGGAGGCTCTGACCAGTGGGGAAATATGCTATCAGGTGTACCGCTTATTCGAAAGAAAGAAAATGCTGATGCACAAGCAATGAGCGCACCACTCGTAATTAATAAAGCTACCGGTAAGAAGTTTGGAAAAAGCGAAGCTGGTGCGGTCTGGCTTGACCCAGAACTTACAACCCCCTACCAGTTCTATCAGTTTTGGCTTAATGTCGACGACGAAGGTGTTGCGGATTACCTAAAAATCTACACGTTACTCTCAAAAGACGAAATCGAAGCTTTAATTTCAGAATTTGAACAAGATAAAGCAAGCCGATTGGCGCAAAAAACACTCGCGTACGAGGTAACTAAGATTGTTCATGGCGAAGCCCGTGCTGAAAGCGTAAAGCGTATCAGCGAAGTACTTTTTGGTGCGCGCGCCTATGATGAACTTACGACAGAAGATTTTGAAGCATTAGGTAACGAGCTTGGTGTTTTTGAGGCGTTTGCAGGCGTTGAATTGGCTGGTGCGCTTGTCGATGCAGGCCTAGCGAGTAGTAAGGGCGAAGCCCGACGCTTTCTAGAAAGCAATGCAATTTACATTAATGGTTCACAAATTCCGTTAGGAAAAACCACGCTTGATGCAGAAGATGCGATTAACGGCTATGCAGTACTACGGCGTGGCAAAAATGCACAAGTAATAATTGCAATAAAGTAGACTTTAAAACAAAAAAGTTATTAAATACTTGTTATGAATCATGAGTTTATTGATGAAGATGCCTATGAATCCGGCGTTGTAGCTGGTGATTTAAGTACAGACAATACTGATAAGGCCGACAATGTTGAGGTACAGCTGTTAACCGACGAAGAGCTATCGCCCGAAGCACTTGCAGAAGTTCAGCGACTAAATGTCGAAATAGAAGCACTCGAACAAGCCATTAGCGACTTGGATGATGAAGCAAAAATACATAAAGAAAAACTAGCACCTCTTGAAGATGAAATTCGGCACTGCCACGATAGAATTGAATCGTTAAAATGCAATATGGAACCACCGTTATAAAATGAAGTAGATCTGTTAGCTAAAGATATTGCGTGGCGGATCAAAATGACAATGCTCGTCACACGCTATAAGAGAGAACTTAGGGATCTAGATGAATTTATTGTTCCAATAAATAAACGGCGCTTTGCGCTCTCTAGCCAAAAGGGTGATCTTAAACGGCAAATAGTACAAATACGCCAAAAGTAAAAACCCGCCTAATGCGGTAGGTTTTTATCAGCTGATTTAAACACTACACTTTAATTTTTTTAACGTAAATTAAAGATTAAACAGAAGTACAGTAGTGACAATACAAGCTTAATCAGCCAGCAAACTGGTCTACAGTTGGTGATAGCTAATTATTACGACATACGCTGCAAGAACCCATTGCCAGTTCTTTTTCGTTAGGTCTAAGCTTGCCTTCATGGAATCGATAATACCTAGATCTTTATCGATAAGAATGTATGGTGCCAAAACTAAGAAGAATGCAGCTATGACTGCCCACAAAATTCCGAGTGGGAACAAGAAGATTGTAAAGAACAAAAGTACTGCAGGAATCTCGATAATGAGCCCAGCAAGAATGCCGAGTCCAATAAACCTTAGCACAAACTTTTTACTCTTTTCAAAGACTTCGCTGAACTGAACCTTATTACCCTTAACACTTTCAATCTGGGTAATAATTACCGCTGGCGCAAAGATAAGCGCAAGTACGATGCTAGCTATGAGCACTAACCCACTAAGTACTACTGAAAAACCAGATGCTGTACTGTTTTCGGCAGTACCACCAAACGCACCGAGCATAAACGAAACGATAAATCCGAGCGTAATAATACCTACCGGTACGATGACTGCCAAGATAAAGGTCGAAAGGTTAAGCTTTAGTGCTTCCCAACTGTCTTTGTACATTTTGAACGCCTCACCAACAAGGGTGAAAAAATCACCATCCTTGCTCGGCGCATCATTAGATGTTGCCATTAGATCCTCCTTATTTCTGATATCTTCATTCAACACGCTTATGAGAAGTTGGTCAATAGCAATATAGCGCGCTATACTACATATCAATGGATAAAACAGAAGAAATATCAGTATCACCACTACGTCTCCGTATCGGTGTTGTATGCATCGTATTTTGGTGGGCTCCAATCTGGGCAGCCGCACCAGCAATCGCAAAATGGCTCGGTAATAGTGACACAGGCCAAGTAACGTTTTGGATTATGGCTATACAAACTGTTATCGGGCTGCTCGGTATCCTTATAGCTGGTAAGCAAGTCTTGGCACTTATGAAAACGGTGCCACGAAAAAAACTCGCCAAAACTGTTTGGCATGTTTTAGTACACGGTAACTTTGAACAACAGGTATAATATCGACGCAATGGCACTATCTACACAAAGCTACAAAGGGGCGCGAGACTTTTACCCAGCTGAAAAGCGGGTACAAGATTATATTTTTAATACCTGGCGAACCGTTGCGATGCGCTACGGGTACGAAGAGTATGATGCTTCGATTATTGAGCCGCTTGACCTTTACTTAGCAAAAACAAGCGAAGAAATTGTAAACGAGCAAACGTATGTATTTGAAGATCGTGGAGGCCGTAAGGTTACATTAAGACCCGAAATGACCCCGACGGTCAGCCGTTTAGTAGCCGCCAGGCGTCAAGAACTTGCCTATCCACTTAGATGGTTTAGTATCCCTAACTTATGGCGCTACGAGCGCCCACAGCGTGGCCGTTTGCGAGAGCACTGGCAACTGAATGTAGACTTATTTGGTGAGGCTGGTTTGCCCGGTGATCACGAGCTGGTCATGGTTGCAGATAGCGTAATGCAGCAATTTGGCGCTACCCGTGACATGTATTCGATCCTATTGAATAGTCGAAAACTAGTTAATTTCATTATGAGTGAGCAATTTGGGCTTGATGACGAATCGAGCCTTAAGGTTATTCGGCTAATTGATAGAATACAAAAAATGTCAGAGACTGA
>JAXLZY010000005.1:0-46531 GCA_046350635.1 Saccharimonadales bacterium (SeqCode) | reverse complement strand
ATTCTATCAATTTCATCACCAAAAAACTCAACCCGATACGCAACTTCTTCGCCAGTTGGAAAGATATCAACCACATCGCCACGTACCCTAAAGGTGCTACGAGCAAAAGCAACATCGTTTCGTTTGTACTGAATATCGGTGAGTTGGCGTAGCAATTTATCACGCAAGCGGCGTTCACCGGTTTTAAGCTTGATTGCCATCGAACCATAATCTTCTACCGAGCCAATGCCATAAATACAGCTAACACTGGCAACAATAATAACGTCGCGCCTGCTTAAGAGCGCACTGGTTGCCGCATGACGCAACCGATCAATTTCTTCGTTGATTTGGCTGTCTTTTTCTATATACGTGTCACTACGAGCAATGTAAGCCTCTGGCTGATAGTAATCAAAATAGCTCACAAAATAGTGAACTTCGTTTTCTGGAAAAAAGTTTTTAAATTCATTGTAAAGCTGAGCGGCAAGTGTTTTATTGTGCGCCAAAATAAGAGTAGGTTTTTGAGTGGCTTCAATGACGTTTGCCATTGTAAAGGTTTTACCTGAACCAGTAACGCCAAGTAGAACCTGCTCTTTTTGGCCACCATTAATACCGGCAACGAGTTGCTTAATTGCATTTGGTTGGTCGCCAGTAGGCTGATAATCGGTCTTGAGCGAAAACTGCATATACCACAGTATACCCGATTACGGGTTAGGGTTAATGTAGCGCACCCCATTATACATGCAGTAATACGACGCACCCTGCGGTACATCCAAATCGTTTGTCAGCGAGCACGGTGGATATACGTTACCACTGAAAACAACGCCCCATTTATCAAACTTTTCTAAAATGACAGTATCTGTACCGCCGTTACATGTTCGCTTAATAACGGCAAATTTATCATATTCTACATTACTTATCTCATACCGTACATCATTGCTCAGTGAGCCGTTTTTAATACACGTTGTTTTAAATGCCCTGTAATCGGTGTCGGCAAAAGCCCTTAAATCATTTGGGGCACTTTGATAGTTCACAATTTCACTTCGTCGCTGGAGTTTAGTGCCTATAATTTTTATTAAATCAGCTTCCTTTTTTGCAACTACGTAACCATCGTTAGCTCTTTTTGCAGAGCTGGTCAAAAGTGCATTCGTACCTGCAACCGAACTTCTAACTTGTAAGAACGTAATAACCACAAAAAAGGCGAGTACAATTGCGACAACGGGATAAAACACACGTCGTCGCACGCGTTTGTTAAGTATTTTCTTAACAGGTACTGGGCGTGATTTTGGATGTTTTTTTACAGTTTTATTTTGAACCCGCTTGGGTTGCGCAGGCTTTTTGGGGTTCGCCCTCAGCACAAGTTCGGGTTTAAACGACACCTTTGTCCTAGAGCGCGCAGGGGTCTTTTTTGCCATTAGCTACCCTCGTCGATGCTTTGCTTCGTCGTCAAGGAACCACTGGCTCGCTAAGCTTGCCGTATCGATATCCTTATTTTGCTCATCAAGTTTTTCAATCACTTTTTTAACGAGTCGTTCAGGGTCATCATCGAAAATTACCAGACTACGATGCGGTGGTTCTAACTTTTCCATAAGATCAGGAATAATATCAGCCGTACCACCGCTACCAATCAAAAAACCACAGGGCATATGACTTTCAAGTGCGGTCGTAAATTCATGAAGACTACCAAACCGACCACCAACTGTAATTACCGCATCACTAGACTGCACCAAATAGACATCACGGCCAACGTAGTGCAAGCCAGTGAAGTTAACGTAATCAAACATGCCTATAGGCAAGCGATATTTATGAACGTGCTCCCTAAGGCTACTAGCAGGAGAAAACCCGATACTCATGCCACCTGCTTCTTTTGCCGCACGAGCAGCATAAAATGGAAGCCCTACCGTAGCACCGGTCGTAATGATGTGCCCCGATTTAGCAACGGCAATACCGAGCCGTTCTGCTAGAACACGGGATTTTTCAACCGTATCACCACTCGCTGCACCAGAAATACAGATAGAATAATTCACTAAAAACCCCTACCCTTTAGACTGCTATGGATATCTTCGGGTGCAATAAGGTTATTATCGAGCTGTTTAAGCACTTGTTGTTCGAGAATCTTTTCGCCCATATAACGTTCGAACACTTCATTCCACAAACTTTCACGAAAATGATAAATCGCTCGTTCCTTGTAGGCTGTACCGTTGCTATAACTAACGGCAATATCCATGAGGTTAAAGGTAACTGGCCGATTCTGATGCATAACACCCACATAATCCAGGTCACGCCACCAACCAAGTTCTGGGTCTATATCGTACAAAATGCTTTCCGCCTTACGCCAGTGTAGGTCTTCGGGCTGAACATGAGGTTCAAATATTTCAGGGTGATATTCATTTTCTAATTTGCCAAAGTACCGCTGAATTACACGCCAGTGAATATGTTGGCCAGCCATAACTGCCGCTTCTGGCGGGTCTGCAATAAGGGTATTAACTACAATCTTTGCAAAATCGGGTTTAACCTGTTGCATTTTAAAGAATGCACTATATAAGCGAATTTCGTTTGTGTAGTGGAATAAAAGTGGCATGACAGTCATTGTGATACCGGGCATTTTTTCAATGCTAATTGGAAGCATTAAAATAACACCAAGCTCTTTTAAGTGTGTGATGTTATGGCGTTTTTTGTGTACAAAACCCTCAGATATATCACCCCACCTGTCGGCCGGCATTTCAACTATTTCTATCTGTCGCTCTTCAAAATCACTTGGTTTTATTGTGTCGTAATGACTATCAAATTCGTTCAGCCATTCTGGGCCTTCAGCAAAACGGAGTGCTCCATAAATTTCTAAAATGTTTTCGTTTTTAAGCATGCTGTCGATGCTTTTATAGCCTAAGCGCTTCATGATATTTGGTGGTGGAGTTCGTTTAAGAAACTCCTTAGCGACACTCTTTTTAAGAACCCAACAGGTACGCGGGGTCTTTACTTGTTCGGCTGCTTTTTTCATTAAAGGCAATAATGTCTTAACATCGTCTGCATCTTTTCCCCCAATGGCTTTTGCAAAATGCTCGTCATTTTTTTGCACATGTGCAAGTAGGGCATGGTACAATTCTTTGCCTGTCGTGTCTTTAGGATCAAGCCCAAGTTCGCGAGTTTTCATTTGGACTAAGCCAATAATTTCGGCGGTTAATCGGACGTCGACGCCAGGCTTGCCACTAGCTTGCTCGAGCTGCTTTATAGCAATACTGAACATAGGTTCAGTAGCGCCCAATAATTCTGAAATAAGTCGTGACATATCTGTTGTTATCTCTTGCTACTATAGTACCATAAGCACTTTAGAGTTCTACCACTTTTAATGGCATTGCATGAATCTTTGCTCCGTGGTGCAAGATTCCTGCTTTCGCACCAATTGTTGATACAACATTCGTTGAGTTAGCGCTCGCAAAAATAACTGCATCCTCTAGGCTTTCACCCGCTGCAATCATAGCCGTAAAGCCACTACTAAATGCATCTCCAGCACCGGTTCTGTCAATTACGGGTACATCTTCGTACATGCCAGCACTTACAAGATGCCACCTGTCTGCAGCGACTGCACCTTTTGGGCCATCGGTCACTATGACGTAGTGAACATCTTTATTGGCAGCCCGCACAAGTTCTTCGATTGTTTTGCCTTCGTAAAGCTGTTGCATCTCTTCTTTGTTCATCGACAAAATAGTCAGTTTTGGAATCAGTTTTTTTAGCTTTGCTTTTGCTTCTAGTTCTTTTTTACCTGGATTCATGGCAATTTTTATGCCTTTTGATTCGGCATACTTAAAGACTTCCTCTAGCACTTCAAAATTACCATCCATAGAAGTAATAAATATCCAATCCGCATCTACATCATGAAAATCACTGTGCTTAACATCATAATGAGCACTAGCTCCGCGATACGCCATAATGGTGCGTTCGCCATTTGGTGCAAGTAATACACATGAGTAACCACTACCAAGTTCTTTTGAAAAGCCAACCAGGCTGGTATCAACGCCCTCAGCATGCAAATCATCCATAATTGCTTTACCAGCAACATCATGGCCAATCTTACCCATGTACATGGCATGCAAACCTTGGCGCGCAAACGTCACGCTAGCATTGGTTGCTCCACCACCCGTACTGAAGACAACGCCCTCGAGATCATTTTTTGAACCAAGTTGGAACTCTTCGACAAGTTCGCCGTCATCCCTGTGGGGTTTAAATATCTTGCCTTTTAGGTACACGTCTTGAACTGCCGCACCTATTGATAAAATTTTTGTTTCATGTCGTTTTGTGTGATGACTCATATCCTTGTTAGTATACCACTTATGGTTATTGGCCCAATCTGTTAGAGTATTGATTTTATAGCTATTTTATGCCTTAATACTAACAATGGATCGAAAAGCCCGTGAAGAGGCAGTTGCTTTTCGTCATAACGCACTTCAGGGAAAGTTTCCAGCCCAAGGCTGGCCTGAGTTAGATGATGTCACGCCACTTCAAGAATCACTAGATGGAATAAAGCTATATGATCGGTATCGGGCCGAATACTATGGCTATATGTCAGATATAGTCGTGACGACGGCCGAGCGCGTCATTGATGCCGCGCCATCACGCGAGCCTTTTGGCCTCGCCCGTTACAATGGCAAACCGGTAGAATCAGTCAAATCTTTTCATGATTTGTATCAAACTCTCATAATGTCACTGCTTTCCGCCGCAGATGAACTTTACTTTAATAGTCATCATCCACCCGAAACGCTTGCACAGCTTAGCGAACTAATGGGTCGCTTATCGTTTCTGGTCGAAGGTGCATATACTGACCCACGAAGTGCAGTTGGTGACGGCATAAACACTGCGGCGAAAGGCTTGGTACTCCTTCTGGAATCTATGAGCGGTTTTTTGAAAAAGACAGCTCCCGAATTAAGTGATGTCGAACGGTTCGGTATTATTTATGCCAGCGGTAGAGAATATGTTTCGATGGCCTTATTAAATTTGTTCGAACTTGATGCGCTAAGTTATAGCACTGATATAGGTTCACTAATGAATGAGTTTGAGCTACGTGGTGCAACGATAGTACTTAAAAAGGGTTCATTTGAAGAGTTCCCAATTTTACCCTATTATGCCGAAAAAACGGGGGTTCACGAAGGAGTTGAAATATCTAATGCGACTGTAGGTGACGTCGAATTCCCTTACTCTCACATTGGGTGCCCAATATCATTAAAACCAAAAACGATTTCAGGTCTCTGGCACGTCGGGGCGCAGGCCGCATATAGGGCTGGTTTACTGTAGGTTAGGCTCGTGCCTTGCCAATAGAATTGTAATTTTGCAATTTGCTTTCGACGACAGCTTGGACTGCTCCGTAGACTTCGGGCATCAATTTAACCACGGCATATTCATCAGGGTTTTCGCGTAGTACTTTTTCGAGTGTGTCGCGAAAGGCTTTGCGCATATCACTGTTAACATTTATTTTTGTAACACCAATTCGCACTGCTTCTTCAAAAAAGTGGCCAGGCGTGCCGCTTCCACCATGAAGGCTAATATTACAATCGATACCTTTTCTGATACGTTCTAATAAATCGAGGTCAAGCATTTTTGGCACTGGGTAGCTACCGTGCAAATTACCAACAGCAGCCGCAAAGGTATCAATACCGGTAGCGTCTGCAAATTGTTTGGCACCTTTAGGTGTACTGAAGGTTTTTTTAATGTCTTCGTAGTCAAACGCTTCTTTATGCACGTTCGAAGAGCCACCGAAGTAATGCGGTTCACTTTCGACTAACGCGCCGGTAAATTTAGCATACTCAACGACCTCCTTGGTGGCATTTACAATCTCATCATCAGTCGCATCATGATTTGCCTGGCTAACATCGATATGAATAAATTCAAAGCCGGCTTCAATGCCACGTTTAGCGTCTTCTACACTCGGGCTGTGATCGAGGTTAATGTACATTTCGATACCAAATTGGCGTTTGTAGTTATCAACCATGTCGCGCACGTTATCGAGACCCATGGCTTTTACCTCGCCATCACTGACTTCTACCATGACAGGAGCTTCAAGTTTTTGTGCTGCTTTACAGATTGCAATTAACGTTTCTTGGTTATCAATGTTAAACGCACCTATTGCATAGTGTTCTGCCCGTGCACGAGCCATTGATTCACGCGCTTTCGCACAATTTTCTCGTATTTCTCTTACCGCTAATGCCATGTTTATTCCTTTTATTGTTTGCCGATTTGGCTTAGGAGCTGATGAGCCTCTAAAGCTATATGCTTGGCTGTTAGCCCAAAATGCTCGAATAATTCCACCGGTTTGCCACTTTCGCCGTAGTGGTCTTTCATACCCATGCGAACCATCCGCGTCGGTAGTTGCTCGCTTAATAGTTCGGCAACTGCGCCACCAAGGCCTCCAGCGATTTGTGCTTCTTCTACTGTTATAACCGCTCCTGTTTTTTCAACGCTTTTTAAAATAGTTATGGCATCAAGTGGCTTAATCGTTGGGACATGTATGACTTCGGCGTCAATACCATCTTTATACAGTAAATGTGCAGCTACAAGAGCTCGGTGTGTCATTGTACCGGTGGCAATTATGGTGATGTCTTGGCCAGGTTCAAAGACATAGGCCTTCCCTATTTCAAACGGCGTTTTTTCAGTCGTGATAACGGGGATTGCTTCGCGGGCTAAGCGTAAATAATTTGGGCGGTTGTCTGCCGCCATCGCAAGCGTCGCTTTTTTTGCTTCGACGGCATCACATGGTGCAATAACAACCATATTTGGCATAACACGCATAAGGGCAATATCTTCGAGCATTTGATGAGTCGCACCGTCGGCTCCGGTATATAACCCCGCATGCGAGCCCACAATTTTTACAGGCACATCATTAAGTGCGGCAGTTGTTTTGATTTGCTCCCAGTTACGACCCGGGCTAAAGGCTGCATAGCTACTTACGAATGGTATTTTGCCTTGAGATGCCAAACCTGAACCAACGGTTGCAAGGTTTTGTTCCGCAATACCAACTTCAAAAAACCTATCCGGAAAAGCTTCTTTAAAGAAATGCATCTGGGTACTTTCCGTCAAATCTGCACAAAGTGCGACAACGTTTTCGTCGCGCTCACCAGCAACTTTAAGCCCTTCACCATATCCCTTACGGTTCGGAACTAGCTCAATATCATCGGCTAAATACTTCGTTAGGTGCATATCACTCATGTTCACTCCTAATTTTGCCTCCTAGTGTTCGCAGTTCATGGAGTGCTTCAACCGCTTGCTCGTGATTCGGTGGCATACCATGCCAGTGAAAATCATATTCCATAAAATCTACACCCTTACCCGGAATTGTGTGCGCAATAATAACTACTGGTTTTTCGACGACTGCTCGAGCCATAGCACAAGCATCAATAACCGCTTCGATGCTATTACCGTCAATTTCAATCACGTGCCAGCCGAATGCTTCCCATTTAGCCCGCAAATCTTCGAGTGGGACAACATTTTCGGTTGGGCCATCAATTTGTATGTTGTTTCTATCGACAATTGCGATGATGTTATGAAGCCCATGTTTAGGTGCCAGCATTGCCGCTTCCCATACATTACCTTCATCTAATTCGCCATCGCCTAGTACAACGTAAATCCAGCGGTGATGCTGTTTGTTTAGGCGCATTGCGAGCCCCATGCCGATTGCCTGGCTAAGCCCGCAACCAAGAGGACCACTCGTATTTTCGAGCCCGGGCAGTTTTTTGCGCTCGGGGTGTCCCTGCAAACGTGAACCAAACTGACGCAAAGTTAGCAGTTCTTTTTTATTAAAGTAACCCGCCTCTGCCATGGTCGCATATTGTACTGGTGCGCAGTGACCATTGCTTAGAAGCAAAATATCGCGCTCATTCCAGTTTGGCTTTTTAGGATCATGGCGAAGTACATCAAAATAAAGCGCCGTAAAAATATCAGCGAGGCCCAATGGACCTGCCGAATGACCACTACCTGCATGCTCAAGCATCGTAATGATGTCTTTTCGTATTGAATTTGCGATCTGTTCTAGTTCTAACTCTGAGTATTTTTTTGTCATTATTACACCGAAGCTAACGTTGCTTTCATTGTAGCATAAGTAGTTTCAGGTGAGTCACTTTTATGGATTGCGCCTCCGACATTTATAACATCGATACCAGCGCGAGCGATTTGCTCTATATTTTTAAGATTAGCGCCACCGTCCCAACCGATTTCGAGATATGGGTGCAACTTTTTTAACATCGCCACTTTTTCAAGCTGGGTTAAATCTGCATGGCCACCATGATAGCCTAAGTGCCCGCCAAATACGAGCGCATGTTGTACGTGAGGCAAGATGTAATTTACAGATGCTGGTGTCGTGTCTGGCAATAGTGCAATTCCCGTCTTAATACCTTGAGCCCTTAGCGTGGCTGCAAAAAACGGAATATCTGTATCGGTTTCTGCATGCACGATAACAAGATTCGGCTTAAGTTCAATAAGCTGGTTTATAACAAGACTTGGGTTTTTATACATTAGGTGGATATCAATAGTCTTATCTGTTTGCAGTACTAGTTCGCTTATCTCTGGTGACTGCGTCGGCGCAAACTCGCCGTCCATGAGATCAATGTGAATCCTATCGGCGAACGAGCAAACAAGACGACACTGAGCGTTAAATGATTCTATATCCGTAGCTGTAACTGTTGGGGAAATTACTGTCATAGATTTACTATACCCTACCACTCGGCTGTAAGCCCAGTTGTTGCAGATTTCCAAGTTGCTCGTGACAATATATCATCACACACTGTCTGGCTGGCCTTTTTCGGCATATTTGAAGACTGGTCAAAGCACCGATAGTCATAAGACACCTTTAATACCGGTCTACGAGTAAGCTTAGTAGCTAATTGTGATGCACAGTCATCGTGCGCAACCGCACAATTTTGCAATGAGGTGTAGGCAGCGATAGCTTCTTTATTGTCAGTCGATATTGTAAGAGAAACCCCTAAATCACGGACAGTATCCTTGCTAATTGATTGTTGATCGAACATAAAATTACCAGTCGAATAAACTATAAGCCTGCCCTTATAATTCTCGCTGTTCTGAACAACGTGGGGATGAGCACCAATAACAACATCCGCGCCATTGTCTATTAGTTTGTGATATGTTGCTACTTTTGCTTCTTCGGCAGTTGACCGATATTCGACACCCATATGTGGCATTGCCACAACCGGCATTAATTGTGAATATTGTTTCATAATTTCGAATTCTGATTGTTTAGGTTGTACATTACCGACATAATCAAAACCACACAACGCCATAGGTATTGTCACCGTCGTATTTGGTTTACCGTCTTCAGAAAGACGAGCAGGCATCGCAATAATGTCACAGATATTTTCGATATGGGACATATTATAATCACCAAAGTATTGAATACCCGATTTAGCAAGATTTTGCCTGGTTTGTTCAATGCCCCATTCGCCACCATTGTTATCAGTATGGTTATTTGCCAGAGTCATAACATTGAACCATTTAGCTGCCTCAGTCGTGTATTCGGGACGACAGTTAAATAAAAGCGAGTCAACCTGCGTTTGATACGCAATATCCTTACTCGTAATAGGACATTCCATATCACCTACCCAGGCATCAAACCCCTGTTTATCGCTCGCTGTAAGGCCACTAAAAGGAAAGGCATACAATAGAGGGCTTCGCTTTGCATAATATTCAATGCCACGGCCCCAAAAGACCTCACCGACATACAACACAGAACTCGTGAGTATTTTTGTTGGCTCTGGTTTTTGCAGAGGAGTTGGTTCCACGCTCACCTGGGTAAGTTGCTTCTGAGGGGTAACAGCTTTGGGCTTAAGCACTACAAACAGAACACCGGCAATAATGGCAATACCACCAATGATCCCTGCACCTATCCAAAGCGCTTTTGACATTAGCTTTATACTAGCACGTTATATAGAATCGAGCTCGTTTTTGCGCCGATTATATTTTGCTGCATTTGCAAACGGCGTGTTGAGCCACGCCTCGATGATTACAAACGCTTTTTGATGACCATCGTCTTTAAAAATATCTGCCGGTAAGGCGAGGACATTACTGTCTTCATCGTTTCTGATACCTTTAGCCGCTTCTACGCTCCATCCAAGTCCTGCACGAATACCACGTGCGCGGTTAGCGGCCATCAGCATTCCCTGTCCGCTCCCACAAATTAGAATTGCTCGTGGGTCTTGATCACTGCTCGACAAGACCTTGTTGGTGGCTGCCGTTGCATACACAGGAAAATCATCCTCAGGGTCAAAATCTTTATCGCCAACGTCTTCGGCTGTGTAGCCAGCCTTTTTTAGGTACGCTAAAACATCCTCTTTAAGGCCGTAGCCACGATGATCGGCGCCAACGTAAATTACCACGAGTTACTCCTTATTACGAAATATGAGCTTCTTCGGGCCCAGGGAAGTTTTGATCTGGCGAACCAGCGCCTTGCAATAGGCGACCTGTGTCCGCAACGAGCTCTACGAGTCGGTTACTGTATCCCCATTCATTGTCGTACCACGCAACGACCTTGAGCATGTTACCACCAACAACTGATGTTAGCGGTAGGTCAACGGTCGTACTGTGGCTGTTCCCAATAAAGTCGCTACTTACAAGTTCTTCTTCGGTTACCGCAAGAATACCTTGGTAATAAGGCTCTGCCGCGGCTTTTCGAAATGCTTCGTTTACTTCTTCGGCTGTAACGTCGCGTTTTGTAAGTACGACAAAATCACTCATAGATACAACAGGGGTCGGTACGCGCACACTAAGCCCACCAAAGATACCAGCAATTGCAGGTAGGGCTTGGCCGGCAGCAATTGATGCACCAGTAGTTGTCGGTACGATGTTTTCAGCTGCCGCACGAGCTTCACGCAAATCTTTAGCAGGGGCGTCTTGTAAACGTTGGCTAGCGGTATAGCTGTGGACTGTCGTCATCATAGCTTTTTCAATACCAAAGTTCTGATGAATAACATCCATAACCGGGGTAATACAGTTTGTCGTACAACTCGCATTGCTGATAACATCGCTTGCAGTTTGTAATTGATCTTCGTTGACACCAATTACAATCGTTGTCGCGCCATCACCCTTTGCGGGCGCACTGATAACAACTTTTTTTGCGCCGGCTGGGTCAATATGTGCACGAGCCTTAGCTGGGTCAACAAAGAATCCAGTTGATTCAATAACGACGTCTACGCCTAAATCACCCCATGGCAACAGTGCCGGGTCTGTTTGTTTGTACACGTGAATTGCTTTGCCATCAACAATAATGTTTTCGTCATCATAGCCTACTTCACGATGGTATGTACCGTAGGTTGAGTCATGCTTTAAGAGATGAGCGAGCGTTTTGGTATCGGTAAGGTCATTGAGCGCAACGATTTCTAAATCATCACGTTCAAACGCCACCTTAAATGCATTGCGACCAATGCGCCCAAAACCATTAATTGCTACCTTAGTTTTCATCCTACCCCCTTTAGTAATAAATATAAGCGTTACCGCTATTGTATACGCTAACGCTTGTGAGTCGCAAGTAAATTATCGTTTATAAACTTTACTAAATGCCTTCACGTGTGGCTCGTAAAGCATCGTTTTTGCAAAATCGTCTTTAGACACCCATTTAAAACGATCATGCTCGTAGCTTAATGTAATCTCTGGATGCTCTGTAATACCTATAAAATAGTGACGAATTATAATTTCATTATCTCGTTCGTCAACCGTCTTTAGCGTTTCACTCAGCGAATGAAGACGCACACCCGCTTCTTCTTCGAGTTCGCGAATTGCCGCAGTAAGCGGGTCTTCGTGTGACTCAACCCATCCACCCGGTAAATCCCATTCAAGCGCCCGACGTGGTGCGGTTTTGCTACGGCGGAGCACTAAAATACTACCATCGGCGTTCTCTAGGAACACCTTTGCAACTATATATTCTGTCACGTTATTGTTCGTATCGTTCTATGCATTCAGCGATGATTTTTTTGGCTTCTTCTACATCACCCCAACCTAAAACCTTAGTGCTGCCAGGCTTCTTGAGGTCTTTGTAGTGTGTAAAATGGTGTTCGATTTTTTGTTTCCATCGTTCACCTAAATCTTCGAGCGTGCTAATGCTATCGCCCGTATTTCGATCATCTGCTGGCACGCAAACAATCTTATAGTCCATTTCACCATCATCTTCAAAGTTCAAAATACCAACAATTTTGGCTTCAAGCCAAACTCCGGTTGGAATCGGCTCTTCGGTTACAACAAGTGTATCTAGCTCATCTCCGTCTTCGTCTACGGTCCCTGGGATAAATCCATAGTTAACTGGCTTTGCAAAAATTTTAGGTTCTACGCGGTCTAATGTAAAAGCAGCTCGCTTGCGATCCCATTCAATTTTTAGCATCGAGCCTTGCGGAATTTCGACTACAGTATTAATTGTTCCTGCCTGGTAATCACCCGGCTCAAGTACCTGATTAAAATCGGCCATCATATCTCCTTAAGTTCTATTCATATGTAGTATACAATATTTGGTGATGAAACCCTGGCTTGTTGCCCATAGAGGCGCACCAAATGAAGCGCAAGAAAACACACTCGATGCTTTTAAAGCTGCCCGAAAATATGCTGTCGGTTATATAGAATTCGATGTCAGAATAACAAAAGATAATGTTGCCGTTATTCATCACGACCCTTCAATTGACGGTGCACTTATTGCTGAGTCAACCTACGATGATCTATTAGCCTTAGATCCACAATTGGCAAAATTTGAAGATGTTGTTAACGAGCACTCAGAACTACCTTTGTTCGTAGAACTGAAAAGTAACGGCTCTGCAGCACACGCCGAAGAGTACCTTCGGCACAACGATGCGAGTTTCGCGACGAGCTTTATTGAAGAAGAGCTTCGTATGTTGCAAGACTCAGGTATAGATTCGAAACGAATGTTTTTAGCCCAACACAATCATCCAATTGGCTTGCTCAGCCGAGCGACTCAAAATAAGTTCGGTGGTATCACCCTCAATAAATGGTATTTGAACCCACTGTTATATTGGCGTGCCAAAAGAGCTGATCTTACTATCATGATTTATACCGTAAACAGCTCGCTGTGGGCTCGAATTGTGAGGTTATTCTACAAAGAAGTCTTAATATGTACTGATTACCCCGATAAACTTGAAAGACTTGCCTAAGTGAGCCGACGACAGATAGTTATCTTAGCCTTTTTAGCAGTTGTATGCATTGGGCTTGGTTTCTTTTATATTTTTCGTAGTCGTAGTTCAATGGATGAATCCCAGCCGGGCAACGCACAAGAGATTACAAGCGTGCAAGTTGCCCAACATTCAACACCTGAAAGTTGCTGGATTGTTTTCAATACAAAAGTATTTAATGCTACGCCCTACTTGGCGCAGCATCCAGACTCAGATATAAAATCTGCGTGTGGTGGCCAGTTGCAATCTACTGATAAGAAGATATCAGATGCACTAAACCCATTTTATATTGGGTTGCTTGTGCCGTAGGTCTACTGAGGTAATAAGACGGCATCGGTAATGTGTATTACGCCGTTTTGAGCTTTAATGTCCGACTTAGTAACCAACGCCTTGTCACCTTTAGCCCCAACGAAATAAATATTTGAACCTTCAATACTTACGACAACCTCTTGGCCGTTCGCGGTTTTAATTTTCTGGCCATTAGTTAACTGACTCGTTAACAGCGAACCACTAATAATGTGGTAGTTCATTATGTTTGTGAGTTGGGCTATATTTTCAGGCTTTTGTAATCTATCGAGCGTCCCGCTTGGTAACGCATTAAAGGCAGCGTTACTGGGGGCAATGATGGTGAACGGACCTTGACCCTGTATGTTAGACAGCAGATTGGCAGTTTTTAAAACTCCATAAAATGTGCTTGCTGAACCAGTACTTCCGAGTAAAGTCGATACATCCTTATCGCTTGCGGGCTTGCTAGCTTCGCTTTGTGTTGATTGTTGACTTTTTGTATCATCGCTACTACTCTGCAACACGAAAAACCAATATGCAAAGACCCCAAGCCCAATTAGTAAAATGGCAATACTTATTAGAATTATGATTTTTTTGTTCATCTGCCACCCTCCAGTTTCAATGCTACCGTCATTATAGTAGAACTTAGTACATACTTAAAAATGATTTTTTGAACTAACTAAATGCGGCAGCGGTTTCGCCGCGAGTGCCCCTACAACATTCATATATGTCAGTAAGTCTGAAGCTTCAAGCCCGTCAAGCCATCCAGCCGTAGCTTCTCTGATTTCACCCTCGATATCACACGCTTTTTTACCACCATCTTTTGTAGAATAAACGCGTTTAGCACGCTTGTCTTTATCATCAGCGAGCCGTGTTACCCAGCCGGTCTTCTCTGCCCTGTTAACAAGATTAGTTACAACCGGCATCTCTACACCAAGCAAATCGGCAAGTTCAGATATACGAATTCCCTTTCCGGCCGTATCAACGACGCTACCAATTAATAGCCATTCGGTAATAGTTAAATCATACTGTTTTAAGATGTCAGACATAAACGAACGAAGTGTTCGAAAAGCTCGAGCTTGAGAAATCACCGCCTGATAGGTGGTCAGTTGACGATGTGGCATGCTTTAATCAAAGCACGATTAGAGGTACTAAGCAAGTTATCGGCTTAGATGCTCGATATATTCGCGGATGCGAAGGGCAGCAGTGGCGCCCTCGCCAACAGCACTCGCAATCTGCATCGTTGCCCCACTGCGCACGTCTCCGGCAGCAAATACACCTGCAATTGATGTTTCGAGCCGTTCGTTCGTTTTAATTAATCCTACCTCATCAAATTCAAGTGCTGATTCTCGCAAAAATTCGGTATTGGGTTTTAAACCAATGAACACAAATACACCATCAGTCTCGAATTCTACCTTTTTATTGGTAGCCGTATCAGTTCCTATAACTTTTGTTACCTTGGTATCATCACCGATAATTTCATCTGTAGTCACACCAAGATGCACAGTTATCTTGTCATTCTTTTCGAGCTCGTGAATCAAAACATCACTGGCACGGAGCGTGCTACGAACAAGCAAATCTATTTTAGTAGCAAAACGTGTTAAGAATAAGGCTTCTTGTACAGCAGAATTACCACCGCCAACAACGACTATACGTTTTTCGCGGTAAAACGCCCCGTCACAGGTTGCGCAGTAATGCACCCCACGAGCATAGTAAGTGTCTTCGCCTGGTATACCAAGTCGTTTATAGTCACTGCCGGTCGCTATTAAGACTGCCTTTGCAAACCTATCGCCGTCTGTCGTTGAAAGCTTTACTAAACCATCCTCAGATTCAATGCCAAGCACTTCACCGAGCTCGATTTTTGCACCAAAGCGTTCTGCTTGTTTGCGTAGATTTTCTGCTAAGTCAAGGCCGCTAATGCCCTCAGGAAAACCAGGGTAGTTATCAACCCAATCTGTTGTAGCTGCAAGGCCTCCAATAACACCTTTTTCATAAAGCACAGTTTCTATGTCTTCTCGGGTAGTATAGATTGCTGTCGTTAAAGCTGTTGGGCCGGCCCCAATCGTAATTACGTCTGTTATATTTTGCCCTGTTAAGTCTGGCTTAATGCCGAGTGCTTCGTCGAGTTGTGGGGCAGTTGGCTCTTGCATGATTACATCTCCGATAATTATGGTTGGAATCGCGTTCCTCCCGTTTGTTATAGCAAGCATCGCTTCTTGTGCGCCCGGCTCATTATCGACATCGTGCGCTTCATACTCTATGTTATGCCGCAAAAAATATTCTTTAGCCATTTTGCAATCAGCACACCAATCAGCGCCGTAGTAAACAACCTTAGGCTGTGGCATGTTAGGCGACCGCTGGGGCTAATTTTGCGAGGTTGTAGCCAACTATGATTTCTTGGGTATCGTCTTGTTTTGTCACGACGGTTACCGGTACGGCGAGCTGGCCACTAACAGCCAGTGCTTCTTGGGCACGTTCTGGATGTTCGTCAAGATTAACTTCGTTATATTCGAAGCCTTTAGCGCCAAGCCATTTTTTAACCATAACGCAGTATGCGCAGGTATTTGTCGTGTAGATTGTAATATCTTTTGCCATAGTTTTATGCCTTTTATAACTTTACTTTTTATAGTTTATTATGTTTAGTTTTAAAAATCAAACGCTATATATAGTGTTTATTGGCCAATTTTGACAATTTCAACGTCAAAAACTAGGTCTGCATTGGCAGGTATGCCAGAACCAGCAGGTGGGTTTGCGCCATACGCGAGTGAGGCAGGAATATAAATTCTTCGAATGCCTCCCACTTTCATCCCAGGAACCCCTTCACCCCAACCGGCAATAACCTGATTCAATGAAAATGAAATTGGTTGACCGCTATCATGTGAGCTTTGAAAAACTGTGCCTGTAGCAGCGACTGCTCCTGTGTAATGTGCTGTGATAGTGTCGCCTTTTTTAACTTCGGCCCCTGTGCCTTCTTTGGTGTCCTCTGTCTTAAGCGCATCAATCTTGGCGATTGGCGTAAAGTTCTGTAATGGTGATCCTTGCAATTTACCCTCCTGTGGTTTGTTTTGTTGCTGTAACGCGGTATTAATTGCCGCTTGTTGCTGTTGTAAGTTTCGATTTTGCAATACGTAGTAGACTACAATGCCAACTGTCGAACCAATAAACAACACTGCTAAAATGAATGTCACAATTCGATGTGACAACGGTGTCGTTGAAGCCATGTATACTCCCCTTATCGGTGTTTATTATACCTCGTACAAGCCATCAAAACCATATACAGATTGTCGCGAAATAGACTACGCCTTCTTTAATATTCGGCGAGCCAAACGACTCGTTCGTATTCGTAAGAATTCGGCCCCGAGATAGTAGTATGGGAATACCGTTATAACGAGCAGTGTACTTGATAAGAGCCCGCCAATAAGCGTCACTGAAAGACCTTGCCAGAATGGGTTTGTCACTGCCAATGGAATAAGTGAAACCATCGCGGTTACACTGGTTGCAAGGAGCGGCCTAAATCGTTGTTCGAGTGCTTGTGCGATTGCCTCAACCGGCTCCTCGCCTGCCCGACGCGCTTGGTTCGCATAATCTGTAAGCAGAATTGTATTCTTGATGCTTAAGCCTAGGAGCGCGAAGAAACCAAGCATACTAAAGAAGCTAAAGGCATTATCTGTTACATACAATCCGAGCGTTATCCCAAATAAGCTAAACGGAATAGCCATAAAAATGAGTAGTGGCTGTAGGAACGAGCGGAATTCGATAAGTAACAATATGTATATCGCGACTAAAACGAGTGGAAATGCTATTGCAAGCGTCTTAAACGAATCTTGATTCTGGCCTTCGAAACCGTAATCGTACACGATGTTCGATTTTTCGAGCCCATAGCTTGCTATCTTTTCGGCTGTGAATTCTTTTTCGACAGCATTCTTTGCGAGTGTTACGAGCGTTGAGGTGTCGCTATCCTTAAATTCACCCGTCACCGAAACATAAGCTGTGCCATTGTGGCGGTAAAACGCATCTGGTGTTGAAACAGAAACTGTCTTAAAGGTTGCTGTTGTGCCACTCGGGCGTGTAAGAGTTGTGCCTTCCAGGTACACTTTCATATCATTTGCGAGCTTCAGACCTGCTTCGCGGTTTTCCGTTTCAATACGAACCGTAAAGTTACTCGCTGGACCACCAACATCTTGCAAACGAACTTCTGCTTTGGCGCCCGTAAATGAGCCGTCAAAGGCTCCTTGCAATTGATCTTTTAATTGTGGCGCGGTGACTTTTCGTTTTTCATACGATAACAGATTTACGTACAACGAACCTTTTTGTGCGGTGCCAGAGTTATAGTAAGAAGCCGTATCAAGGTTTGCGCCAAGCTGCTCGCCAACAAGTGCGTCGGCTTGGTCAGCAATTTTTTGAGCACCCTCAATCGTAGTTCCTGGAGGAAATACAAGTGAAACAATAAGTCCATTCGTATCTTTACTCGGCGGGAAGATATTAAAGGTTACTTTTTGGAAAATAAATCCTGCGGCGACAACAAATCCGAAACCAATAATAAGCGCGGTAAGTCCTAGACCAATTACACGACCACGATGGTGATTACCCCAGCGGAGTGGCCCCGCAAGTGCATGTGCAGCGAATGTTTCAATGTGATGCGCAGGTGATTCTTTATCCTCTGCATGGCCTAGTTGTTTTTTGCGTAGCAACAAACCACGTGACATAAATGGAATGAATGTTAGGGCTACAACTAAGCTAATAAGCAGACTCGAAATGATCGTAATTGGAATCGCCCTTACAAATGAGCCTAAAATACCACCTACAAAAAGAAGTGGCGAAAATGCCAAGATGGCGGTCGAGGTCGCCGCTATCATGGCGCGGCTAATCTTTTTGGTTGCAATCATTACCGTTTCGCGGGCAGTTTTGCTTTTTCGCCGCTGGGCATCAATAGCTTCGACCATGATTATGGTGTCGTCAACAATAAGTGTTAGCGCCAAAATTAACGAGAACAACGTTATTGTGTTGAGTGTATAACCGATAAGATAAAGTACCCCAAGAGTCGTAAGCAACACAAGTACCATTGACGTAACAGTGATAAACGAAGCCCTAAAGGCAATTAGTAGAGCGCTAAATATTAGAACCGCAAGTAAGCCCTCAAGCAAAGAGCGCTGTAATTGGCTAATTTGTTCTGTGATGCTTGGTGCTACCGAATAACTAACGGTGGCAGTATAGCCACTAAATTCAGCGTTTTCTGATAGCGTCTTGGTCGCATCTTGTAGCTGTTTATCAAGCTTTAAAACATCAAAACCTTGCACACCCTTTACGCCAATAATAACCGAGTTATAAAAATTGTTTGCGTCAGTTTTTCTGATACCGAACCTGTCAAAATTCTTTTGAGTACTTTGAATCTGACCCCCGGGCCCTGGCGCAAAAACGTATGGGTTATCAACGGTAAAACTTTCGGCTAACGAAACTTGGCCGGAGTTTTTTAATGCTGTGGCTGCTTGTTCAGCTTTTTTAACTAAATCGGCAGTTGAAACATTGTTGTCATTCGCATAAAACGACAAAAGAATGTCGTCGCCCTTACCATTTGGAGATCCGAAATCAAGAGGCTGAAATAGTGCGGATGCTTGTGCAGGTAAAATTTTTGCATCTTTAACCACTTGTTCAACGCGGGCGTTACCATCTTTAGAGGTTATGGTCGAATCGTATTCAATTTGTATTGTATAAAAATTACCAAATGCGGTCGCCGTAACGGTTTTAACACCGTCGACATCAACTATTTTTTTACTAAGAGGTTTGGTGACATCACTGTCAACTTTAGCGGGGTCATTAACAATGTAAGCGCCACTCACCAGACTATAAGGGGTGTTAATCTGAGGAAAACCTTCGCGCTTAAGTAGCGTCGTATAGCTTAAAACACCAAATACTGCGATAACTAACCATAGTAAAGCCGAAAATCGAGGTCTATCAAAAAAGAACAAACTAAATTTTGGCAATAATTTGGCTTCGCCCTTTTTGGACCCATCTTGCTTTTTTACCACAATAACCCCCTGCTCAATTACTTAAGTATGTTAACAATTTTAATTTGCAATTTCAAATGCCTTTAGGCGCTTCTTAGCTTTTTCGTCGTTCTGGCTCGTGATATCTAGTAGCTGAGCATAGATTCCATTCGTTTTTGCTAGTTCAGCTGGTGAGCCAACCTCATCTACCCTACCTTTTTTTATCGTCACGATTGTATCCACATGGGCAATGGTAGTAAGCCTGTGGGCAATTATAAGCGTTGTACGCCCCTTCATGAGCCGATTTAATGCCTCTTGAACCTCCGCTTCGCTACGACTATCAAGGCTACTTGTAGCTTCGTCGAGTATTAGTATTGGTGCGTTTTTTAGAAGTGCCCTAGCAATTGCAATACGTTGTTTTTGGCCACCGCTTAGCTTAAGGCCCCGTTCTCCAATTTCGGTCTGGTACCCTTTTTCAAACTTGCTAATAAAACCGTGTGCATTGGCCGCTTTTGCTGCCGCAATAACTTCGGCTTCGCTGGCCTTAGCATTTGCGTACGATATGTTTTCGAATATAGTGCCACTAAATAAAGCCGGGTCTTGAAACACAACGCCAATCTGGTCCCGCAAACTCTTTTGGGTAACTTCGGCAATATTCTGACCATCAATAGTGATCGTACCCTTTTGCGGTTCATATAAACGGATAAGTAGGTTCGTTAGGGTCGTTTTACCTTCACCACTCTCACCAACGAGCGCGACTTTAGAGTCTGGTTTAAAGTTTAGTGAAATATTATGCAGAACTTCTTTATCATCGTATCCAAAAGAGACAGAATCAAAGACAATGGTTCCCCTTGATACAATCAGGTCTTTTGCCCCTTCTATATCAGTTATTTCTGGCTGCTCTGCCATAGCCGTAAAGTAGTCCTTGCTGTCTGCAATTGCACGTTGCGTGTTTTCTACCAAGAAACTAATGGTGAATATTGGTATGCGAATCTGCATCGAATATAAAATTAACGCAACCGCAACACCCGGGCTATATATACCTCGGACACCTTGTACGAATATAAAAAGATACACGCCCAAAAATATAACATTCAATATTAAACGACGCTGTACGTCACGACTATGCCATAGTTTTGACTGAGGTCGATTGATAGTGACTATTTGTTGCATGTGACGCCCAAAAAAACTAAGTTCACGGCGCTCTTGGACGAAACTTTTTACAACTTTAATTTGCCCGATCGATTCGGTGAAGCGACCGGTTGCAATGTCGGCGTGCTGATTCTTTTTACCCTGATACTCTTGCCATTTGCCACTGGTCTTAAGTGTTAAATATATGTAGATAGGGTAGAGCGCAAACAGCATGAGTGCCACCGGCCAGCTGTAATATGCCACTACAATGAGTGCAAAAACCGTACCAAATATAAACTGCAAAAAGTTATTGCTCATCATTTGCATGAAGGTAGTTATCTGGTTAATCGAACGGCTCAGACGATTAACAATTTTGCCCGAAAGTTCTGTGTCAAAATAACGCTGTGGTAGCTGCAGTAAATGGTCGTAATAGCGGCTACTTAATAATTTCTGTAAACGCACCGCCATTTGATCGCCAATATAGCCACCAATGTTACTGAAAACAGTACTAAAGACTTCGAGTATAAAGATACCAATTGCGAGCGCCACGACATAGCCAACACGAGCCTGCGAGCCATGTTGCATTTCGTTAATAGCCCAGCCAGATAAAAGGGGTTGTAGGAGCGATGCTAAACTTAGCAAAATTGTAAAAATGCTAATGGCAACATAGTAGCGCCATAGGCTTTTGCTATAGGTAATAATTTTCCAAATCTCTCGCATGCTTTTTTAGTATAAAGGGCATTGCACAATTTGCCCACGAAAATTAAAAAACCGTCACACAGACCACAACATTATTATGAGCTATGTGACGGACAGGTGTTGTCTTGCAAATGCGGGCAGTAATGCCCGGCATCCCCCTGTCCTTGCCCTTCAGCGACCGCAGGAACAGCACTTCCAAGGCGTTCCATCCGCCTTGATGAACTGATCCTTGCCACAGTGGCTACAGGTGACCTTGATGGGGTTTGTGAAGAACCCACTGGCCGAAGGCTTTCCCGTCTGATAGTTCGTTCCGAACATCAACCCTCCTGGGTTTGCAGATGAAGGACAGAGTCTGTTCGCTGGGGTGCTGGGAATTTCACCCAGAGACAGTGGCTAGCCACGTCTAGTGCTACATTCGCACTCACCCCGAGCGCTGGATACAACTCAAGCCGAGGGACTTCCCCTCCCGCCAGCGAGTCGCTCCAGAATCTGGGAGGGTGGCGGTGCAGACAAGCCACACCGCCACCCAAGTGCCGAGTAGAGGGACGGCTTTTCGTCGCTCCGCTTCGCTGTGGCACCGTCGGGGAAACTGGATTTGAACCAGTGACCTTCTGCTGTTTAGCAGACGCGCTACCAAGCTGCGCTATTCCCCGGGTGGGGCGGCACGACACGGGGGGTGAGCCGTGCCGCCCCTTGTTCTCGGTATCGGGGGATGTACTGAGAACTTGGCGGCGGTCAGCCACCCTACTACAACCGATCCATTCAGTAGCGCACGGGATTGTTCGACCGCACGAACCTAGGACGGCTGACCGCCAGCGGGCAGTGTGGGATTCGAACCCACAACACCTGACTACGAGTCTGGTATTTTGCCAGTCTGCCCCGGAGTGTCTACAAACAGCGTAGACTTCCTTGTAATGCGTAAGAGTTATGCACTATAAGGAAGCCTCGCGGTAAACCGCTCCGTAAATATAAGACAACACCTGTTTGTAAATGAACCACCTTTTGCACACATGCAAAAAATAGCTATACATTTATACCATATTGATATTTTTATTGCAATAGTCTAGAGTCGCTCGGCTGATACGGATTTTTGCAAATCTGCCGCTGCTGTATCGAGTAAGGTATTCACCTCTTCGGCGGTTAGGGTTCTGTCAAAATTCGCAACTGTCACCCTAAAAGTAATATGCTTAGCTGTGCTATCTTCGTTTTGGTAAATGTCAATCGGTTCAATATCTATCGTAGTTGATTCGTCTTTATGGTCATTAAGCGACGTGGCAAGTTCTGACTTTAGTGCTTGATACGATACTTGGCTTGAAACTTTCAACGAAATATCTTGGCTCACTCTAGGGAACCTAGATAGCGCAAGATAGCGCGATTCTTTGC
This sequence comes from Saccharimonadales bacterium (SeqCode), assembly GCA_046350635.1. Classification (GTDB taxonomy): domain Bacteria; phylum Patescibacteriota; class Saccharimonadia; order Saccharimonadales; family CAIOMD01; genus CAZMHJ01. The sequence continues at coordinate 23,913 of JAXLZY010000005.1, read as the reverse complement.
GAATTCCTTGCAGGAGTGCTTCTGTATTAAGTTCGAAACCAGCACATCTTTTGGGTAATTTAAGTGATGTTATTGCTGATAACGTAAACTCACCAACAATACCAATCTGCGTTCCGTCATCAAGTACAACTGCAGCAGAACGTTCAGGGCTATACGGTGCAACTAGTTCAGACGTAGGTATAAGTGAATAGTCAACGCCAAGCTGTTTCATAAGATAGTCAATGTATGCTACTGCCTTAAAGTAAGCTGCCCCTGCATCCTTTGGTGTTACACGCGCATTTGCGGCATACACAAAAGCCAATCGAGATTCTTCGAACGGGACTCCTTCGCTATCTAACTCTGTGTTTTCGTGCGATTTACCAAGTTCAAAAATCGAAAATTCTTCAAAGCCCGCCTTTAAATTTGGATGTACTTTTTCTAACAAACTTGGTGTAAGTGAAAGCCTATAAAATTGTAAGTTTGGGCTAAGCGCGTTGCTAAGTTCATACGCATTTGCGCTATCTTGGCCAACTTTTTTCAATAGTTCATCATGTACAAAGCTATAGGTTAGTACTTCGTTGGCTCCGGCTGATTTTAAAATCTGACGAACTTCAGATTTAAGCGAAAGCATGGTATCTCGAATCGTCGGTTCACTCGGTCGGCTTGGGAGCTCGAGTGGCAATTGGTCGTAACCATAAAGCCGACCAATTTCTTCAACAATATCTTCTGCAATTGCAATGTCTGTTCGCCAAAATGGCGCTTTGACATCAAGTTTGTCACTATCTATTCCAACTTCAAACTCAACGTTTCTAAGTAACGCTGCCATATCGCCAATAGCTAAATCAAGCCCGAGGCGCTCGTTTATAAATGATGGTTCAATTTGTAGCGTGTTGTTTACGGCTAGTTCTGATTTTACGTCAATAACTGGCGAAGCTTGCTCACCTCCGGCTACTCCAAGAATATCTTCGAGCAAACGGGCTAGTACTTTGTCGTTTTGATGAACCGACTGGCCTTTATTGAAGCGTGTTACGGCATCAGTAAACAAACCATGGTGCATTGATGTGCGACGAATGCTATACATATCAAAGCTAGCAACTTCTAGAATAATATTTTTTGTACTGTTATCGACTTCGGTGTCTGCGCCACCCATAACGCCAGCTAAGCCAATGAGTTCTTTACCAGTAGCTATAACTATTGATTCCGCTCTTGGTGAAATTATTTTGTCGTTAAGTAGCCGTATTTGCTCACCATCTTTTGGATGACGAACCACAATTTCAGCACCATTCTGGCTACGAGCAGCCACTTTATCGTAGTCGTATGCATGAGTTGGCTGCGCCGTTACGTACATTATCCAGTTCGTGGCATCAACAATATTATTTATGGGTCGTATACCAACACGAGTTAATGCAGACTGCAACCAAATGGGGCTTGGTTTAACCATAACATCTTTAATTGCGACCGCCATAAAGCGCGGGCATAAATCAGGGATATCAACAGAAACTTTCAAGTCTAAGCCAGTTGCTTCTGCAAAAGTTGGTGATTCGAGATACCACCTTGGGCTCACGAATGTTTGTTGGTTAATGCCGGCTAGTTCTCGAGCTACACCAAGCACGCCAAAACAATCTGGTCGGTGTGTAAACATCTTGTTTTCAACATCAATCACATAATCATTTAATCCGTATAGCTCAACAAATGGCTGGCCTGGTGTTATTTCATCTTGTTCGATTTCGAGTAAACCATCATGATTATCGCTTAGACCAAGTTCCGCCGCACTCGCCAGCATGCCATTGCTTATAATTCCACGTAATTCCTTTGGGCTTAGTACAAATGGTTCGTCAGTTCCATACGTTGTCGGGACGGTCGCACCAGGTGGTATCCAGGCTACCACAAGACCTTCACGTACATTTGGGGCGCCGCATACAACTTGAACATGTCCGTCGTTGTTACGTTCAACATCTTTTACTACACCACCATCATCAACAAAGCATACATGCAGCTTATCTGCATTCGGGTGATCTTCGCATGACACGACACGAGCAACAACGATACCTTCGTACTTTGGGGCCCAATCAACCGTTTCATCAACTTCGCCAAGTTGCGCGCCAATTTTAGTGACTAATTGTTCGTGGCTGTATTGCTTTAAATCAACATTACTAACGAGCTGTGCGTTATTAATACTTATCTTCATGAAAATTGCCTCAAAAATTCTAGTTTTCCAGATTCAAAATGGCGTATGTCTTCGATGTCGTTTTTCATCATAACTAACCGATCAATGCCGCCGCCCCATGCAAACCCGGTGTATTCTTTGGGGTCAATACCGGCTTCTTTAAGCACATTCGGGTGGATCATACCGCAGCCCAAAAGTTCTATCCACCCACTGTGGCTACAGACACTACAACCTGCTTTTTTACAGAACGGACAGCTCAGTGCAAATTCAAAGCTCGGTTCTGTAAACGGAAAGTAGTATGGTTGTGTTTTAACTTCGAGCTCTTGTTGGTAATATTCTTGCAAAAACGTCTTTAGCGTTGCGATAAGATTACCCGCGTGAACCCCTTTACCGACATACACACCTTCGAGCTGGTAAAACGTGTGCTCGTGCCTTGGATCTAAATCTTCGTTTCTGAACACACGCCCTGGAATAACGACGGCAATGGGCTTGCCTTCTTCTAGATTTGCCTTGTAGCGCTTTAATACCCTATTTTGCATCGTACTTGTATGTGCGGGTGCGATAAATTGCTTACCCTTACCGTCGGTTTGCCTGGTCATGAACGTGTCGTAATCATCACGAGCGGGGTGTCCTTCGGGAAAATTCAAGGCTTCAAACATATGATAGTCGTCATCTATTTCGCGAGATTCAACTGCAGTAAAGCCCATGCGATAAAAAATATCGAGCACGGTGTCGAGCTCGTGCATTAAGGGGTGGATACTGCCATGCTGGGCCGGTAAGAGTTGCTCGGGTTTAGCGTTTACATCAAATGGGGCAGTGACATCAATTGGTAGGCGATCATCTACAGCAACAGTGGCATCAGCAACCCATTGCTCGATTTCTTGCTTTAATTGGTTAATTTCTGTCCCAAACTGGGCACGTTTTTCAGGTGGTGCGTCTTTAATCTTCCCAAACAATTCGCGCATTTCTGGCGCACGCAAAATTGCCTTCTTATCGTCTAGTGTTTCAAATTGTGCTCGTAGTGTTTCGGCAACTGTAGCAACTTCGGGTATAGAATATGACATAATTACTGGTTATTATACGGCTATTACACCCCTGACGCTACCTCTTGTATTTTTTTAACGAAAGTTGTATCGTTTATTTTATCTTTTGGCACCAGCCAAGGGAGACCTTCAACAATACAGAAGAGGTGATACCTATCAAGAAATTGGTACGTGCATTCATGCGGTTCGCCGAACGGGCAACAGACGCGGACTATCCGCTCGGCTTGCTCAAAGACGAACTTGACCCGCGACTCGTCGCTATCGGCTCTACCATGCGTTTCCGCACTCACGTTGGTGAGTGTGCAGACGAAGGTTGTAGTCGTGTCGCGACAGTCATCAAGAGCGCGGAATACAACAAGAATCGCGACAGTGTATATATCACCGTCGTGTTCCCGCTCGAGAAGTTCCCGCTCGAAGAAAAGCGCCTGCTCGTCGCGACAAGAAGCACGTGGGGAAACTGGCAGTTGGCACTCCGTTCTACGGTAGCCGTTGTCATCCCCAGGCGCGACGAAGTGCCCGAACTGGCAGACGATGTCATTTCTGAAGCCAGTTGAGCGGACCAAGGGGGAGCGGCGTACAAGAGAGTATGCTGCCCCAACAAGCAGTGGTTTCAAATGAAACCGCTCCCCCAACCGCCAATCACCTCTTCTTTATCCATGATAGACTTTTTATATGGCAGTATTTTCTTTTGATATAGTGAGCGATTACGACAAAAGCGAGCTTAATAATGTGGTTGATCAATCACAGCGAGAACTCGCAAACAGATATGATTTTAAAGGTACTAAAGCCGCTCTAGACTGGGCGGATAGCGATAAAACGAGCCTAAAAATTACGGGCGATAGCGAGTTTCATATTGACGCAATTTTAGACATTGTTCGTAAAAAACTTGCGACGCGTGGCCAAAGCCAAAAAATACTTGATGTATCAAAAGAACCTACGACAACAAATTTACAAGTTATAAAGATTGTGCCACTCAAAAAAGGGCTTGATCAAGAAAAGGCTAAAAAAATTACCTCTGTTATTCGCGAACAGTTGCCAAAAGTTAAAACACAAATACAGGGCGAAGAAGTCCGCGTTATGAGCCCCAAAAAAGACGAGCTACAGGCTGTTATGCAACTTTTAAATAGCCAGGATTTCGATTTTCCGCTCTCGTTCACTAATTACCGCTAAAATATTTATGATTAAATCCGTATACTAAGTGCATATGGATATTCTGTCCGAGCAGTGCGAAGCTGTCTTGCGTGCCAACGATAAGGGCACATATACTACACCGTCACCAAGCTTATACCCACATCAATGGCTCTGGGACAGTGCATTTTCTGCAATTGGCTGGGCACACCTTGACACCGCCCGCGCTGAGCAAGAAATTTATAGTTTATTCCACGGCCAATGGCATAACGGCATGGTGCCTCACATGATATTTAATATGTCACCCCGTTATGCTCAAGATCGCAATTCATGGCGTAGTTGGGTATCTCCCCAGTCGCCAAACGATGTATCCACCAGTGGTATAACGCAGCCCCCGGTTATTGCCGAGGCGGTAGCACGTATTGGCGCTCAGCTCGATAAGCAAGAGCGCGTACGTTTTTACAAGAAGGTCCTCCCAAAACTTATCAAATACCACCAGTGGCTTTACGCAGAGCGCGACCCTCACAAAGAGGGGTTAGTGCTACAGATTCATCCATATGAAACAGGATTTGATAACACACCTCCTTGGATGAATCAGTTGCGCGAGCATAGTCGCCCTTGGTGGATTGCTACTATTGAAAAATTACATATCGACCCGCTTATAAATGTCGCACGGCGCGATACTCGCTCTTTACCAGCAGAGCAGCGCATGAAAAACATCGAAGCCCTGATTATATGGGATGGTATTCGTCGCTTGCGCCGTAAGCGATATGATATCGATAAAATCTTACATCGTTCAATGTTCGTAATAGAAGACGTCGCCTTTAATAGTATTTTTATTCGCAATAATTCTATTTTGTGTGAAATTGCTGCTGAAGCTCGCATTAAACTACCTGCCGAACTACTAGAAGACATGAAACGTAGCGAAGCGAAGCTCGAAGATTTATGGGACGAGCAATTCAATGCCTATTTTAGTCGCGATTTTTTAACTAATCATTTACTTCGTGAGCCAACAATTGCCTGTTTACTACCACTATATGCTGGCACTATTAGCAAAGAACGAGCAGAAATGCTCGTTAAAATTCTAACAAATAACCATGTTTTTTGGCTCAACTTCCCCGTTCCAAGCGTTCCACGCAATGTTCGTACATTCGACCAAAAACGGTACTGGCAGGGCCCAACCTGGGTTAATACCAATTGGCTGCTGATAGATGGTTTGTCACGAATGGGCTTCGAAAACGAAGCAAGTGCCCTTAAAAGTCACACTGTCGAACTGCTACGTGAGCACGGTATTTGGGAATACTACAACCCATTAAACGGTGAAGGGATGGGTAGCCCTGACTTTAGTTGGACAGCCGCCCTGGCTCTCGACCTACTAAATACTTAGTCGTCGCTGTTTGGTTTATCAAGCAAGAGCGGTTCTACCGAATCAGTGGTACCGGCGATTTTAACGACGTCTTTATCCATCTTTTTTAGTTCTTTATGGGCGGCGTTAAAGTGATTCACGGTCGTACTAAGGCTACCGCCAAGTTTTTGCATGTAGCTTTCGTGCGCGGCAATATGTTTACCAAGATCGCCTACTCTTTTTTGGATCTCTTTTGCCTGTTCTTCAATTTGTAGACTTCGTAATCCTTGCATAACTGTTTGTAGATACGCTAGTAGCGTAGTTGGGCTTACAATAATAACTTTCTTATCCCTAAATGCATACTCAATCAAATCGCGCGAGCTCGTATTGGCTGTACCTACTTCGTTTACGAGCAAATCATAGTAAATGGCCTCGCTTGGAATGAACATAAATGCGTAGTCGAGCGTATTCTCACTTGGACGTATATACTTGCTCGTTTCATCAATTCTATTTTTTAAATCTTTTTTAAATGCCAAAGCAAAGGCATCTTTTTGAGATTTATCTTTTTCTTCAATAAAGCGGTTATAGTTTTCGAGCGTAAATTTACTGTCTATTGATAATATTCGATTTTTATCAAGCTTAATTACTGCATCAACGATTTCCCCGTCTTTGAACTTATACTGCATTTCGTACACATGCGGAGGTAACACGTTTGCTAGTACTGTTTCTAAATAGTATTCGCCAACGCCACCCCGCTGCTTGGGGTTCTGCAGTACATTCTGGAGCATCTTTAATTCATCGGCAACGTCGACAACCCGCTTATTTGTTTCATCAAGTTTGGTGAGACGTTGGTTAACTTCTGCGATAATTTTTGCACTATCAGAAAACTGCTTCTGAATACTCGACCTCATCAACTCGTTATTTATATCGAGCCGCTCATTCACACTCAAGTTTAGACTATCCTTTAACTTATCGATGCCCTCATTAAGTGCTGTTATATCCTGCTTAATTAGCCCCGCTGATGTATCGTTTTTAAGATCGTTCATTCGCAGCGTAAGAACAAAAAATATAAATCCAAACCCAAGTACGACTACAACAAGTATCACAATAAGAATTGTTATCATTTTTTAGACCTCTCTTTAGAGCTGGTAACTTTATCGGCTAGTTCTCGTTCTTTTTTTACTTTTGCAGCTTCTAGCTCTGCAAGATGTTGCTGGAGGGCGGTTTCTGCCGGACTATGCTTAACGTGTTTTACCGCCCTTCTAACCAGCCAAATGAGCAAAAAGAATCCAACAATAAATTCGAATACAACCAACCAAGTAATAAGTGTCATCAGATATATTGTACTGTATCGTAAGCGGAATGGTATGGTTTTTCTAAAACATAAAACCGGGATGTTTCACCCGGCTTTAGCGGAAGCATATGTAAAGCTTCCTCTTTCATCGTATGCGCGTTCTCGACGATTTGCAAGTACAAAAAACCGCCCGAACGGAGGGCGGTTTTGTAGCTTTTTTTACAAACTAGTTTTTTGGTTTAGCGGCAAAGCCGAGTGCAATTTCCATAGCACCGTTTACAAGTGCAAAGAATCCAATTACCCATACCCAAGCTAGGGTTGCGGCACCTGGATACCAAATTACAACGAGTCCAGCTAATATAGCTAATGCGCCGATAATCGCATTAAACCAGCGTACGCCACTTGATGTTTCAGCATCAAATGCAAGCACGATTCCAATGACACCTCTGGTAATAAAGCTAATAGCGATAAGAAGTGCTAGTGTTGCAATTGCTAGACCACTACCAACGTGACGGAGCAAATAGACAGATACACCCACTTCTAGTAGACCGAGTAAAAGACGCAGTAATCCACTAAAGAAACTCTGTTCGAACTTTTTAACAGAGCGAACAATATCGATAACACCATACACACCAATAAATACGGCGAGCAATAGCGCAAGCACACCTACGGTAATTCCTGGCCAAATCATGGCAACGAAACCAAAAATTACAGATATAATTCCACCAACAACAAACATCCACCATGCTCGCTGATCATCTTCTTCGAACTTGTAGACCATAGTCTTAGACATTGTTCGTTTTCCTCCTTAGTTTATGTAGTCACAGCGTAATGCTAGTTACCATTTTGGTCAAGCTTTTTCCTACGCCTGCTTGCCCTCGGTTTACGTACAGGGTGCCTAAGCATACTAGAGTCAACGAGCTCGTGCCTGTTTGAATAGGCACGAATACCCTCTTGGGCAATTGCAGCTATTGGAAGTGCCAATAATGCGCCCACAACTCCTGCAATACTACCACCCGCAAGTGCCGCACCAAATGCAACAGCCGGATGAAGCTCCATTGTATGAGCTGTAATTTTTGGGCTCAGATAATAGTTTTCTATCTGTTGATATACAACAATAAATACTAAAAGAACGAGTGCAGACGAGGGGCTATGAATAAGTGCAACAAAAAGCGGTATGCTTGCTGCAAGGTACGTGCCAATTACAGGCAGAAACTGCGAAACAACCCCCATCCAGAGCGCAAGCGGTAATGCGAAAGGCACGCCGAGCGCTAAAAGTACAAGTAATGTTACAGTTGCCGATAGAACCCCTAGTAAGGCCCTCGAATAGATATAAGCGCCAGTCTTATCAATTGCAAGTTCCCATGTTTTTAATACAATTTTCTGTTTGTCTTGGGGTAAAAATGAACAAACAAAGCGACGAACCTGATGTGCATCTTTCACTAAATAAAATGTAAAAAGTAATATCGCCAGGACCTGCAGAACTCCTACAAAAATTTGCTTACTAAGTCCAAAAATATTACCTGCCACATTGGTGGCGTAATTTGCTACTACGACATCGGCTGATTTAATTTGATCAAGCAAAGTTTGCACCGAAACTGAAATACCAAACCATTTATGTAAAGAATCAGAAGCATTAGCCAGCCAGCCTGGAGCTGTCTTTACCACTTCATTTATCTGATCAATTATAAGTGGCACCATAGCACCTACTACAAGTGCCGCCATAAGAGCAAAACTAAATAAGACTAGGGCAGTTGCTATTGTGCGTTTTAAGCCACGCTGCACCAAACTGTTTACGAGCGGTTCCAACGCAAATGACAAAAAGAGAGCAATGAGAACCCAGCTAATGAAACTTGCAAGTTTAAGTACGATGAAAACTGAAAACGCAACGGCAATAACTGATACTATAATTATTCCGAGTAGCCTCGGTATCCAGACTGGCATAGTCTGATTGTTTTTATTGTTCGGTGTATTCCCCATTACTGGGGTATTGTACCATTGTTACGAGTTGTTGTGTCCGCACGTTCGTTCAACAGAGGCAGTGATTTCAAGGATAATCACGGCAATAAAGCTAGCAACTAAAGCAGTCACAACACCACTAACGGTTGGAGGTAATCGAAGCGCGAAACCAACATACATCACAGCTGTTAGAGTCCAAGCAATGACAGCCTTATTTGCTGAAGCCCAATGTAGCCATGATGGTGAAGCAAACGAAAACGGTAATTTCGCCGTTACCCAATCTAAGCCGGCAACGAAACTTTTTGCGCAACCAAACAACCCAATCAAGCGGTGAGACTACAATTAGGACTGTCAAACATGATCCAAATAGTGCTAAGAAGCCTTGCGTTTGGGCAACGAGTGAGTTTGTCACTATAGAGTAAATTGCCTTGGCAGCTGCATCGTAATCATTATTTTTAACAATGCCGTCGACTTGTAGATAGCCAGTTTTTATAGCTGCTAGCGTCGCAAGCATAAACAAGCTACTAAATACAATTAGTCCAATAACCATATTTACCCTGCGTCGAGCGAGAGCTATTGCAGCAATTGCAAATACAACAGTTGCAATTGCTAATTCTTTTGTTAGTTTATCGAGCAAATTTAAATATTGGCGTGCTTTAGGCAACCACGTTACTTCTTTTACGGTAACCGAACCAATAGAGCTTGGTAAATTTTTACCAAACAAAAAACCAATTTGGCTCGAGCTTAACTGATCACCTACTGTCTTATAAATATCATCAACTGTAATCTTGCCATCGTTCTGTGGATTTTGAATGTAGGCCATTAGCTTACCCTGGACTGTCGATAAAGTAGTTGTCCATGCCTGCTGCACTTGTGGAGATTGCAGGGCATCACCTATTTTGCCTGTCGCAAAACTTTGGAACTGGCTCGCAAGTGGTGCTGCAATAAACTGTAGATTTTCAGGCAATACTTTTTGGAGTTCTTGCTCAACATTAATACGTGCAAAAATTTGTTTAGAGATTTCTGTCTGTAACGCCTTCTGGACATCTTGATTCTGAATGATTGGCGAAACAGCTGCGGTAAATTTCTTGTTATCAACAATTGTCTGCTGAGTCCAGTACGACAAATTAAATAACATAAATGTCGTAACAGCGATTACGGCACTTATCCCTGCAAAAAACGAAAACCAAAACGAATGAGTTCGCTTTTTGGTACTCTTTTTTGTTTTTAATTGAGTAATTTCTTGTTTTAGGTGGGCATTTTCAGCTTGTAGCGTTAATAATTCATCCTGTGTTGCCGCTGGTTTTGTAGTCTGTCGAGCTTTCTTCTGTGCTTTAGCCATAAAAATGCCTCTTGTACGTTAATCGTAATTATGTCACAATAATACTTAAAGTCAATACTATTTACAAGAGTAAAAGGTGGTGATGGAGACAAAAACTGTTAACACTTCTATAGAACAAACACTGCAACAGATGGCGGGCACTATATTTAGCCTTAAGTCGATTGTGGTGCTTCTTGTTTCACTTACAGTGGCAGTAATCATCGGTAAAGCTATAAGTCTTGCTCTTCGACGTCTGTTAAAGCTAGTCGCTGGCTTAGCAGATTCAACGACAGATAGTCGAAAAGCTGATATGTATCGTCGCCGCGAAACTATTCTTGTTCTATCGATTGCACTTATCCGTACGGTGCTTGTGGTATTCGCGCTCTATTTTTGGTGGGTATACTTACACCCAAACCAGCAACCAACCGCAATCATTGGTGCAAGTGCGCTTTTTGTAGTACTTGCCAGCGCAACGCTTGGGCCGGTGCTGCGTGATCTTTCAGCGGGTAGTGTGATGATGGCTGAACAATGGTATGGAGTGGGTGATCACGTTACGTTTGAACCCTTTCTCGACCTAAAGGGGGTGGTCGAAAGAGTGACTTTACGTTCAACAAAAGTTCGCGGTTTAAATGGCGAAATTATATGGCTTAACAATCAGCATATTCAGGGTGTGCGAATTGCACCGCGAGGAGTACGAACAATTGCAATTGATATTTTTGTCTCTAACCTAACGTCAGGAAAGACACTGGTCGATGATGTTTCGTCGCGTATACCAAGAGGAAAGCTTATGCTTGCAGCACCACTGAAAGTAAGTGATACAGAAAAATTAAGTAAGGGCTTGTGGCGTATCACAGCCATAGCACAAACAGCGCCTGGCCGAGAATGGCTTATTGAAAAACTAGCACTAGAAATGCTCAAAGAAGCGGATGATTCATCAAAAACCTCAGTTATCGTACATGGGCCGGTAGCTCGCTATGCAGACCCTAATGCCGAACGTCGTTTCGCACGAGCAGTTCGTAATTCATAATTTCATATTATTGCGGTTTGTAGCATATAATGTGGCTTAAAGGAATATTATGACAACTACGCAAAAACGTTCATTATCGGTCGCCGTTATTATCGCACTTCTTTTTGGTATCTATTTTTTATGGGGTTACTTTATCCTGATTGTATTCGCAGCCATTCTTGCGTTTATTTATAACTCGTCTTACCACTGGTTTCTCCGCAAAACAAAACAACGTGTTGGTTTGTCTATTACGCTCACTATGCTCTTTGCCCTCGTGAGTATTGTTATTCCTCTCGTGGTCATTCTTGCGCTTACCGTTAATCAGGCAATACAGTTTGTTGATGTTATTCGTAACGCTAGCATCGACAGCGATTCGGTTAAGCAAACACTTACAAACCTCATTAATTCATTCAATGCGACTGTTAGCCATATCCCTGGTGCGAGTTCATCAACGGTGAGTCTTGATTCAATGACAGCATGGGTCAAAGATAACTTAGCTGGTTTTACGAAATCAGTTATTAATTATCTTGTTTCTGTTGTCGGTGGTGTAAGCGCCTTCTTTACAAAATCAATTATCTTTATATTTATTTTTATATCGATGTTGAAAAACCAGGACCGAATTATTTCCACGCTCAGAAAGCTTAACCCACTAGGCGAAAAGGTGACCGATTTATATATAGGTAAAATTTCAGCCATGACCCGTGCCATGGTTAAGGGTCAATTTATTATCGCCTTTTTGCAAGGTCTTACCGATGCCGCCCTCTTATGGTTAGTTGGCATTGATTTCTTCTTCTTTTGGCTTGTATTGCTAACATTCTTATCAATTATCCCACTTGGTGGTGGCATTATCGTATTGCCTATCGGATTCATTATGTTATTTACCGGTCATATTTGGCAGGGACTGGTACTGATTCTTGGCCACTTGCTTATCGTTACTAATATTGATAATGTCCTAAGACCTCGGTTAGTACCAAAAACAGCGCGGCTTGATTCTGCCCTTACCATCTTGTCTGTCTTCGCAGGCTTAGCAATGTTTGGCTTTTTAGGCATCGTCATTGGCCCCGTTATCATGATTATCATTGTCACGACAATACAGGTATACATTGATTTTGTCGAAAGTGGTGGCAACGATAAAAAACTATTTAATTTGTTTTCTAAAGATTAGTTAGTTCTTTTTTGCAGCTTTTTTATTCAGGTAAAAACGTAGGTATATCACCGCGTTAATGGCTGCAAACGAAACAAATGACATGAACGGAATGGTAATAAAGCCAAACCAATTTATTTGAGCATCGGTACACGAAACGTTAGCGGCCGCCGAACAATCAAGCACAGTTTCGCGAATAACGCCCCACTGTAAAAGCGAGTGGTAAAAGGCAATGAACATACCAATAGTGCTCAGTGGTACCACATAATAAAAAGTGTTTTTATCTTTGCGTAATATCGCAACAGTCATAATAAATGCAATCGGGTACATAAAAATACGTTGCCACCAGCACAAAAGACACGGCTGGAATTTAACCACCTCACTTAGTATTAGGCTACCAACAAACGCACCCGTCCCAACGAACCAGACAAAATAGTCAGAGTACTTTGCATCAAGTTCAAGTAGTAATTTCTGTATTTTCATATGCTCTCCTTAGATCATTACCAGTATAACAAAAACCGCCCTGTTGCCAGAGCGGTTTGAGTAATTCTGCGCTTAAAATTACAGAAGACTATTTAAATCGTCATCAATACCCGCTGTATCGAGATCAGAATCGACCGATGCACTATCGAGGGAGTTTTGAACCTTCTCTACGTCGTTTTTGGTCTGTAGTTTATCACTTGATTCTTTCGGAACTGTAGCGGCCTGCTGAGATGTAGGCTTAGAGCTAGTCGTAGTCTTTTGTGCCGAAAGAACTTTCCATCCTACAACTCCGACCACACCAATTACAACCGCTAAGAGAATAACTGGTAGTACGGAAAACCCTTTTTGAGATTTCATGCTGATTAATTTCCTGTCGTATTAGTTGTTGTCGAAGTATCAGTACTAGTTGTTGTTGGGCTTTGAGTCGTTTCTGGAATACTGCCCTTAACCGCAACGATCAAATTCTTGATACTTGTACGGTATGTCTTTAACGAATCTCGAGTAGATTTAAGCGCGTCCCTAAAAGCCGCTACTTTTGTTGCTACTGCATCTACTTGGGTACAGTCAACACTTGTATCAAAACCTTTAAGCGCAGCGATACTTGCAGCCGCATCGGCTTGTGCTGCATTAACCTTAGCCACTAAGTCAGTATACCCTGGGGTATTTAATTGCTTGTCGTCATGAAACGCAACAACGCGAGCATAAATTTTATCGAATACCGCCTTGTGCTTTTCAGCATCTGCCACTTTTTTGTTGAGTTTCTTAGTAAGCTCGGCCGAGCGTGATTCGCATGATTTCTTTCGCTCTTGCTCGGTATGCTTTTTCTCAGTTTCTTGTTTCTTCTTTAACTCTGCAACTTCAGTTTTTGCTTTTGCGTTAAACGCATCCATCCTAGACTTTACTTCAGTGGTTGAAGTATGTGTTTCCGTCTCTGTTTCCGTCTTACTTGTTGTACTCGTTGAGCCTGACCCGCTTGTAGATGATGAGCTGTTATCATCTGCCCCACGCTGTGCATAAATTGGTGCCACAACCATAACCGGCAGCGTGAACGTCGTCACAAGAGCAAGAGTTAATTTACTAAATTGGTGCTTCATTATTCGTATTGTCCTTTTATATTTTATGTTTCATTATCATTACTATATAACGTTAATGCTTACATAAAATTTTAATTAATACAACTGTCAAATCTCTCCATCTGACATTACATAATTGAACGATGCATCTCTGATTTTGTTACAGCTAAAAATGTTCACGCAGATGGCGCATACTGTAATCCCAGTCGGCATCTGTTTTTTTATGGGGATTAAAGATGTTTTCAGGGTCAAAAATCTGCTTTACTTGCTTAAAGTAACCGTATACTTCGGGGCCATACATATCTTCAAGCCATGGACCACGAATCATGCCATCGTTGTGCTCACCGCTTAAGCTGCCCCCGTACTTAAGAACAAGTGCATTTATCTCGCGCATAGCAGGCTCGAGCTTAGCTTTTTCTTTTGGATCTTCAATCTTCATAAGAGGAATGATATGGAAATTTCCATCACCCATATGTCCCGCAATGGTTGCAAGTAATTTATATCGATTGATGATTTCACGAATTTCAGGCAAGAACTTTGGTAACACTGCTGGCGGTACGATTAAATCATCCATAAATGGCGCGGTGTGCTTATCTTTGACTTTTTTGCGTAATATCTGAAAGCTCTGACGGCGCATAATCCAGAATTTTTGAGCTTTTGCTGCCGTTTCGTCTTCTTCAAATAGGGCTTCGTGTCCAAATGGTTTTAAGGCTTCATGCATAGCATGAACTTTTTGCTTGGTTTCTTCTTCTGATGGGCTGTTAAATTCAATCAAAAGAACCATCTTAGGAATTCCGCGCAATAACATTAAGGCATCAGGGATAAGCTGGATACCAAGCTTTATCATGCCCCACCAGCCAAGTGTTTTTCTGAAGAAAAAGAATAGTTTAAAGCTAAGCATTAGGGTGTAATTATCAAATCCTTCAAATGTAGCAGGTTTGTGTTCAAGCACTTTATTGATTAGCTCGGCTAAATCATCTGTCTGTCGCAAGAAAACCACTAACGTTCCAGAATTCTGAGGTGCTGGCACTAGTTTAAAAGTAATGTCAGTTACAAGGCCCAACGTACCCTGGGAGCCTACAATAAGCTGTGTTAAGTCAAAGACACCCGCTTCTCTATCCCATACGTTCCAAAGGTGATAACCCGTTGAGTCTTTACTAACATGAGGCTTGGCTGCCTTAATAGCATCATAATTTGATTCAACAAGTTCAAATATTTTTCGGTAGATTTCGCCTTCGTAATCATTTTGGGCAATTTTTTCATCTAACTCGCCTTTACTGAGTGGTCTAACGATATATTCTTTTCCATCACCGAAGACTACTTTTAACTCTTTCACAAATTTTTCTGTCTTGCCAAATTCTAGTGACTTTTCGCCACCCGAATTATTTGCAACCATACCCCCAATAGTACATAAATCTCTTGACGCCGGATAACTGGGCATAATTGCATTTTTTTCAAGCGTAGCTTTTTCAAAATCTCGATACCACACACCCGGTTGTGCGGTTGCTTCGGTTTCTGACACAGACGTTATATTTGTAAAATGCTTGTTGAAATCAATAACAATTGAATCACCAATTGCCCCGCCCGACATACAGGTGCCACCACTGCGGGCAACAACTGATAAATTAGGGTTATCTTTTTTTCGAGATGCAACAAACTGAACGATAGACTGAATATCGTTACTATTTTTGGCGTATACGACAACTTCGGGTCTTAGCTCAAACATACTAGCGTCGTGACTATAGAATTCACGCGCTTCGTCTGATGTATCTACCTTACCTGCAATGATTGATTGTATTTCTTTTTCTAAGTTTTCCATTACACCAATCGTACCCCGAAAAAATCACAAGCGCAATGGCGTGATACTTGATACAATACGCTTATGCTACAGAAGCACCTTGTTATAGTCGGCTCTGGATGGGCGGGCATGAGGCTCGCGCGTGAGCTAAAAAACGTCCCAAAACAGAACCTTCGCATTACGCTTGTATCCGACTCACCTACTTTTAGATATAGTGCCGCCCTTTACCGTGTTGCAACAGGCAGCAAGGAACGTGAGGCTATTATTCCAATCGGCGAAATTATCCAAGATTTACCTAATGTTGATTTTGTTAGGGCCAAAGTAACCCACATCGACCGGGAGAAGAAAACGTTACGCACCACTGATGGCACAACAATTCACTATGATTTTGCCGTCTTGGCACTCGGCATGATAACTACCTATTTTGGTATTCCTGGTATTAAAGAGCGTTCGTACAGTATTAAAACCGCAAAAGAGCTACGACAGTTTCGCACCCATTTACACCAAGAGCTTCTTGACGAGCACGCTCCTGACAAAAACTATGTAGTAATAGGTGCAGGTGCAACCGGTGTAGAACTGGCAGCTGCACTCACTTCATACCTTAAAGAAGTTGTTCGTAGACACGGCTTACGACGTCGTAGGATTACTGTTGATGTAATAGAGGCTGCCCCACGTGTCTTACCCGCAAGCCCAGAAACGGTCTCACGCAAGGCACTCATGCGGCTCAAGAAACTTGGTGTCAGAGTTTTGCTAAATAAAAAGGTTGAAAGTGAAGAGGAAGACTTTTTAGTCTTGGACAACGGCAAAATACCAACCCATACGGTTATATGGACTGCGGGCGTAACCAATAGCCCCTTTTTCAAAGAAAATCAAAGCCAGTTTAATCTCAACGAGCGCGGAAAAGTAATTGTTGACGAGCATCTGAGGGTTGATGATTCACTATATGTTATCGGTGACAATGCCGACACTCCCTATAGTGGACTTGGACTTACTGCCGTCCATAACGGAACATTTGTTGGCAAAGATATAAAGCGTCGTCTTGCTGGCAAAGAAACACCACCCTATAAGCCGCTAAAACCTGCGACCGTGGTACCGGTTGGCAAACGGTGGGCTATTTTCTTTTATCGCAACATTACTATCGCTGGTGTATTTGGCGCAATACTACGTAGCCTTGCAGATTTAGTTGCCTATAGCGATATCGTTGGTTGGCGCAAGGCACTTGTTATTTGGATTCAAACTGACGAGAGCGAAGAAACATGTGTTGTCTGTAAAAGCACACTTGACCACACTCTACACGGAAGCCCGCTCAGTCCACACAGAAGTCAATAAATCCGATTTAAGACTTTCGCTAATTCTTAGCAGTTCATTGTATTTAGCCGTACGTTCACCCCTCGCTACTGATCCAGCTTTTAGCTGACCCGTCTTTAAGCCAACAGCTAAATGTGCTATCGTCGCATCTTCTGTATCGCCTGCTCGACTCGCGATGATTGTTTGTAGCCCATGCTGTTGAGCAAGTTTGGTGACGTGGACTGTTTCGGTTAATGTACCGATGTGGCTTGGTTTAATCAGTATTGCATTAGCAGCTTTCTCGCGCAGTGCCCTGTGGAGTCGACGCTCATTTGTTGTTATTAGATCATCAGCTACAACCTGTAATTTAGTGTGCTTCTTCGTGAACGCTGTCCAATCATTCCATGCCTCTTGGTCGAAAGGATCTTCGATTGAAACAATTGGGTATGATTCAAGCAATTCAATATACCAGCTATTCAATTCTTCTACTGAAAGATTTTTGCGTTCTTTTAGGAAATGATATTGGCCATCACGATAGATTTGGCTTGCTGCAATATCGAGTGCTATCGCAATATCACGCCCAGGCTTGTACCCTGCAGACGCAATGGCTGCTAGTAAGAAATCGAGGGCCCGGCGTAATGAGGCTATGCCACTAACCGAAAAGCCACCCTCGTCACCAAGGCCACCAGAAATTTTGTTTTTCGATAAGATATGTTTTAGATGCTGAAATATTTCAGAACTCATTCGGACTGCGGTATGGACATCATGTGCACCAACAGGGATTATCATAACTTCTTGCGCGTCAATGCTATGAACCGCATGGAGGCCACCGCTAATAATATTAATCTGTGGAACTGGTAAGGATAGCTCTCGATGACCTGATAAATGTGCAAAATAGCGATAGAGTGGCATCGAATGATGCTGAGCAACTGCCTTGGCGATAGCAAGCGAAACGGCCAAGATAGCGTTTGAGCCCAAATTGTGCTTATCGGATGTACCGTCAAGCGCACACAATACCGCATCAATACGCTCTTGATCGTCAGCATTCATACCGACTAATTTGGGCTTAATCGTGTACTCTATGCCATTGAGTGCACGGCTGACACCCATACCACCAAAAGGGCGTACGTTATCACGCAACTCAGACGCTTCCGAGCGCCCTATCGCAACGCCCGACGGAACGGAGGCGCGACCAAAGGCCCCACCCCATAGGGTCACATCAACTTCAATAGTTGGTTCTCCTCTTGAGTCGAGTACCCATCGTCCGTGGATATTTGTGATTTTCATTTCGTATATTAGTGTGTCATAGGTCATAACCAGAGAGCAAGCTGTTTATGCTTATTCTGAAAAGTGTTTACAGAGATACTTGGTTCGTTTACCATTAAACTACTATGTTAAGTCCACAAACTATCGAACGAGAAGAGCATCGATCACATCGATCACCATGGTTACGTGCCGCCGTACTAGGCGCTAACGATGGAATAATTTCAACTACCAGTATTATGCTTGGTATTGCAGCTGCCAATGCCAGTAACGCCGTCGTATTGACCGCCGGGTTTGCATCACTAACAGCAGGTGCATTTAGTATGGCTGTTGGCGAATATGTATCTGTCAGCTCACAAAAGGATAGCGAAAAAGCCGACCTCGAAATCGAAAAACGCGAGCTTGAGCACTTTGAAGACGAAGAGCTTGAAGAGCTTGAACGAATTTATATTGAACGTGGGCTCAGCAAAAAGCTTGCCAAGCAAGTCGCCAAAGAACTTCACGATCACGATGCCCTCGGAGCTCATGCCCGCGATGAGCTTGGTATTGACCAGCATGCGTTGTCCGACCCTATGCAAGCTGCGCTCAGCTCGGCTGTTTCATTTGCAATTGGAGCAGCCTTCCCAATTGTAGCCAGCGTGATATCACCAGCTGGACATAAATCAACAGGAATTATCGTTGCATCACTTGTAACGCTTTGTATTACCGGAGCTGCTGGGGCAGCTGTCGGCGGTGGTAGTAAAGTCATGGCCGCGCTCCGCGTTCTTTTGGGTGGAGCTGTTGCAATGGCTGCAACTGCAGCTATTGGTCATTTTCTTGGTGTAAGTTTGTAGTTATAAATTATCAGCGAGCAAAAGGGTGACTTTGAAGGCCGTCCCTTTACTAGAGGTAGATTCTATTTCTATAGAACCTTTGTGGAGCTCTGTTATTTTCCGCGCAATAGATAAACCAAGTCCGTAACCGCCGACATCTTTCTTGGTGCGTGAAGCATCTGCTCGATAAAAACGGTCAAATATATGCGGGGCATCCTTGGGGTCGATTCCCATACCCTGATCCTTAACACGTACAAAAACTTGTCCGTCTTGTGTCTTGGCGTCAATCGTTACTTGTGTCTTTGCATCACTGTATTTAACTGCATTATCAATAAGGATTGCGAATAATTCGCTTAAAGCGGTCAAGTCGCCTTTTACTAAGAGTGGTTTGGCCGTCTTATTGATTACCGCTATTGATTTCACCCTTGCTTGCTTGCTGGTGTGTTCGACAGCAAGGTCAATTGACTTCTGGATATCAGCCACGGTATTTGTAAGCGGATCATTCTTCTGGCGTGCTAAACGAAGTAAACCATCCGACAGCATCCGAAGTTTTATTACCTCTTCTAAATTACTTTCAAGCAATTCTTTTGCCTCTTCTTTGGTAAGTTTACTGTCACGTAAGGCAACTTCGATTTCTGTTTGCATTGCCGTTAGTGGTGTTCGTAGCTCATGGCTTGCATCTGCCGTAAAACGAGCTTGCGCATCCATTGCTTCTGCTATCGGTTCAAGTGTTTTACGTGCAAGCAAATAACTTGCCGCAAACCCTGCTGCAAGTGTAATGATATTAAGTAGTACAAGGTTACTTTTTAAGCTGGCACGGCTTTCCTCGAGGCGGGCATTTCTAAACGCATCAAAGTCATAAAGGCTAGTTTCGCGGAACACTGGCTGCCCGGGTTTACGAAGACCGTGATTTAATTCAGTGTCAGAAATTCTATAGAGCGTAATACTAAACGCAATACTAAGCGCCATAATAATAGCGAGATATGCAAAGGTAAGTTTTAGTACGGCGGATCGAATCACTACTTTACACCAAATACGTAACCGAAGCCGCGCTGCGTATGTATAAGCTGCTTGCTCCCTTTAAATGGTTTTTCAACTTTATTTCGTAAATATCCCATATAGACTTCAACTGTATTAGGAAGAATATCAGCATCAAAATCCCATACATGGCTCATTATGGCATCTTTCGAAAGTACCCTATTTTGGTTTCGCATTAAGTACTCAAGAAGTGCAAATTCACGACGCGATAAACTAATTGGCGTGCCGGTACGTGTTACGGAATAGGTTGCAGGATCAAGCGATAGGCTATCCACCGTAAGCACTGTACTTTCGGCGCTGTGTGGTCGACGGAGCAAAGCTCGAATGCGAGCAAGCAGTTCCTCGAATGCAAACGGTTTTACCAAATAATCATCAGCTCCCGCATCAAGTCCAGCGACTCTATCGCGGACCTGATCTTTAGCGGTCAAAAAAAGAATTGGCGTATGATTGCCTGCTTCACGGATTTCTTTACACACGCCAACGCCGTCCATACTTCCGGGAAGCATTCTATCGAGTACGATTACGTCATATTCATCATTCAGCGCGCTCGCAAGGCCTTCGTCAGCGTCATAGCAAACATCAACAGCGTATGATTCGTCGAAGCCCGCGCTTAATAGTACATTCGTACTTCTTCATTCGTCTTCAACGACTAGAATTTTCATACACATGATACGCTAGAAAGTCTGAGAACAGACTGAATATTACATACCTTTTATGAGCGCATAGAACATAAAGAGTGAGGCGCCAAGCATAATAACAAACGCTACGCGTACGAATACATTAGTGAGCACACCGTTTTTGTGTGAGCCCATAATTTCTTTACTATTACCGATTTTGGCAATTAATAGTAAAAGCGGTACTGCTGCGACCCCATTAAACACGGCCGAGAAGACAAGCGCCTTGATTGGGTCGATACCCAAAAAATTAATAGCTAGGCCAACGAGCGTTGCAAAAATAATGACACCGTAAAAGCCAACTGCTCGTTTGAATTTTTTATGCAAACCCTCTTTCCAGTGTAGACTTTCGCTAATCGCATACGAAGATGATCCCGCGACAAGTGCACAGCTAGTAAACCAAGACCGATAATACCAATCGAAAATAATAGTTGGCGCATAAGCCAGAGTTTGGAATTCTTTAACAAGTAATTGAGAGCTCAGTAGCATGATGCGTATTACTTCAGTAAATGCTGTTTCATTCAGCATCGATGTACATACGATGACGATAAACCAGGCTGCTAGTGCTGCCATAAATATGCTCGTAAAGTATCGACACGTAAGCAAGGTATGAACCGCTTTGTAATTTTGGTTCTTTAAAATTTTCCGCTAAAATGATGATGAACAATTTGTATCTTCTACAACTTCCGATGCATCCCAAAGAATAAATAAGTGTGAGATAGTTGTCCCAAGCATCTCCGACAACGATATAGGCATCATTTGATCATTAAACGTAAACGATGGATAGAGTCGTATGAAGTGATTTGTATCCTCGGCCTTGACCAACAAGTATTCAGCAATGGATATGCAAGAAGCGCCAAGGCAAGCCACTTATGATTTTGTGTAGTGTTTTTATTTAACAAAATGACAAGTATAAAATATCATTGTGTAAAATACGGCTGAATAACGAATAGCTAATATTAATAAAGGTGTCGTTGAGTTTATAGTAGACTTGTGCCAGCCCCAATGCTAATCACATTGGCTATAAGAACTAATAAACAGCCTCACAAGTTTACGACTGTAGCGACGACGAATTACGGCCGCCAATCCCTTGCCTGTTATTGCAATCCGATGCGCAGTATTACGATTCTTGGCGGTACCGCTAGGTGAGGGAAGAGAAGCTGGAAAGCAGCCAAAGAAAATTGTGCTGCAGAAGAAAATTCAGCTTCTTACAGTTACATGTGCCAGATGGATTTTACTAATGGCGCCTTCTGTAACAACATACTAGACTGGAGGCAAAAATGTTAACGTTGGGCTGAAAAATACTTTTGTTGATGGCTGCTCTTGCCCGTACATTACGTTCAGCTTTTTTTTTAATTGTTTTCTGGGTTGCGGTTTGGGTTCGCGCCATGCTTACTTCTTAGTTAGTTGTAAAAATAGTATCACTCTTATGCTTATAAATACAGCCTACCCGCGCGTTAGAGCCTTCCGTGTACGCCATGCAATCTCTAGTGACTCATCAGTAGTCACCACATAAATAGACTTGACTCTAGTGCGCTGGTGGATCTTGGCGGGAATTTCCGGGGCAGATTTTAATTTATTTTTCGTAGAATCAATTGCCAATCCTAAAAAGTCGAGTTTTTCTACAATCCTTTTTCTAAGGGTCGGCAGCATAATGCCGTCTTCGCCCGTAAACACAAGCTGATCAACCCCGCCAAGCTCAATTACCATGTGTGCAATATGCTTCTGAATAGACTCAACGAGCATTTCTAGAGCTAGTTTGGCGCGATAATCACCTTTTTTTTCTTTGATAAGTAAAGCACTGATTGTATCGTTTGTTCCGGCAACACCTTGTATACCGCCATTCAAACATTGTTCTTCAATTACTACGTCAAGTGATGTGTTTGTTTTAAGTGCTATTGTTTTAAGTGCACTCAGCGATATATCGCTTGAAACGTATGCCGATAGTACCCCTTCTTGGGGTGAAATTCCTGTAGACGTATTGATACTTTTACCATTCATAATGGCGGTAACACTGTAATTTTTACCGAGATGGCAAATAATTACTTTTTGTTCTAAGACTCTATGCCTCCCTAATATCTGTATGGCTGACTCATTAGAAAGTCCATTGTAGCCAAATCGTTTTATTTCATATCTATCGGCAACGGTTAGATTAATGTCATAATTCCAAGCGGCGTCTGATTTATGCGCGTGATACGCCGTGTCAGAAACCCCAAATATCGGCACCCCTGCAAATACTTTTTGAATCTGTTGGACTTCATGCACTATAAACTGAATGGCACCCTCTGAAAACTGCTGAGTGTCTTTAAGGGCTTTTAATCGTTCACTCGAGATAAATTCGTGTGTCAAAAACCTACTGCCGGGTGCTGCCACTTTAATACCAATTCCCGAAATAGGTGATTCTTGGGTGGCGTAGCCATAGTCTTTCAGTACTTTTTCAACCACATAGATAACGCCCTCAGTTGAATCAGACAATTCTTCGACTCGCCGTTCGCCACCAAAGTCAATTTTTGCCTGCACTATATTGTTGTCAGACGAACATGCAATGGTTAGCTTACGCGTTATACCTTTGTAAAGACTATAGATTTTTTGTTCGCCGTCTAATTCAACAGTCAAAATCAATGGCTCAGATGCCATATCACCACCTTTTTGCTTATGGTTATAGTGTAACCCCTTTTGGCTACGGCCATCAAGCTAGTTTGCTTCAATGTCTCGGCGCGTAAAACGAAGTGCGCCAATAATACCAAGTGCAATTCCGAGCGCACTATACGTCCAAATAATCTGCCAATGAACTGATACAGCTGGCACCAACGGGATATGGTGTAGTAGCGATGTGTCTAGTATAAAGTGATTCAAATTAAGGATAGCCCCTAGCATCTCGACTAAAAAGGCCCACCCAACTACGCTATACACCACAGCGCTCGTAAGCCGAGGCCTAAACCCATACACAAAGAGGCCAATACCAATAAGAAGCAGAGCCACCGCTATGGTGTTGGCAGTAGCCGGCAAAAGTGTTTGAAGTGATACAGAAATATGTTGTGATTTACCCCCAAGCCATCCTGCGACTACGGTGCTTAACGCCACAAATACGATCGCAGA
>JAXLZY010000004.1:0-59673 GCA_046350635.1 Saccharimonadales bacterium (SeqCode) | reverse complement strand
CTGTCCTTTTGAGTCGGATAGTCTGGATAGTGCCGTTCGGCCAAAACGGCTGCGTAAACATCGAGTAAGGCTTCTTTGGGTGGATCAACATAGTGTTCGGGCATTGTTGGCGGTAATTCATGCAGCAAATTCATGGATATACCTTTCGACACTTGCATCATCACCAGTGTGCTTATCGCTCACATCACTTAATTTAACGGTTGGGGTACCATCAACCATTGTTGCTTTCATGACGATGTTTAGGGCAGGCAAGCCAAGATCATTCGTAAGGCTTGTTCCCCAACCAAAGACGGTCTGTATACGACCTTCAAAATGACTATAGAGTTTTACGATGTCTTCTATTGTTAGACCATCGCTAAAAACAATTGTTTTCGTAGTAGGGTCAATGCCGTGCTCGTTATAAAACGATATAGCTTTTTCGCCAAATGCTATCGGGTCGCCCGAATCGTGTCGCATACCTCGCCATGCTGCTGCCCGTTCACCCCCAAAGTCTGCAAAAAAGAAATCACTGCCAAACGTGTCGGTAAGCGCGATTGAAAGGGCGGAGCCATAACGGCTATACCAATCATCGAGCATAGCACCATGTGAGTTACGAACGGTATCACCGTGTTTTTCAGCAAGGGCGGCATATACCATTGGCATTTCATGCGCAAAGGTCCCAACGGGGCGCACGCCAAGTTGCTTTGATAAGCCCACATTAGAGGTACCCATAAATTGACCTGGCAACTCTTTAGCCAGCCGCTCTACGACATATTTTTGCCAGCGATATGAAAAATGTCGGCGGGTGCCAAAATCGGCAATTTTAATTCCTGGGTATTGCTGCAATAGTGCAATCTTTTGGCTCAGTCGTTCATCGCCTTCGTCATACAGTGCTGTGATATCTAAACCTTGTCGGGCTATTTTGGTTTCAAAGTAGAGCTCATTAATTTCGGCCATAGTAACCGTTTCCCAAAATGTAACCATAGGCCAGTCACCCGTAGATTGAACGTGTATATCAACCGAAAAATCAGTTACATCGACACTAATAGGAGGTAACTGATGACTCCGCAAGTAGTCGATATAGTTTTCGCTAAAAAGTGGCTTGTCATCGAGCGAAAGTGACCCTAGATAGGCAAGTTCTTCGTCATCAAAACCACGCTCGGCAATTGTATCAAGCCGCGTTTGCAAAACGGACTGGTCAATATATGCAAAGAGCGATTCATGGCTACGGTTTTTAAGCTGAAACGTAACGTTTGCCTCGGGTTCTGTTTCGTAAGCAACTTGACTCATCGTGGTTTTATAAAAGTCGAGTCCGTCTATGAGCTGTTGCTTGTAAGGGCCAGATTCTACAGAGTTCATAGCATTACCTCACTTCTTTAAACTCAGCCCCAGCTCGGCGCATTACTTCGAGTGCTTCGTGTTCATCATTAGGGTTTATGTTTACAGCTTTCATAGCGCCCAAAAGGGCAATAACGCCAACTTCTTTTTGGCTTCGTGCTTTAAATTGCAGGGCGTCTAGCACTGTTGCTTTAACACAGTAATCGGTTGCTAATCCGCCAATTTGAACGATTATTTTGTCGTGGTGTGCGAGCTCGGTTTCAAGAATATCTTCGAGCGTGATGCCATGCGCATCAACACCATCAAATCCAGAATAGGCGTTTTCGGTTTCGCCCATCCCTTTACTGATGATGATATCCGTGTCATCAACCTTGAGGTCAGGGTGAAAGGCGGCCCCATAGGTGTCTTGTACACAGTGCACAGGCCAGTCGTCGAAGTGAGTTGTAGCAGTGGGGTGCCAGTCGCGGGTAAATACAACTTTGCCACCACGCTCTCGTGTTTCGTTTGCAACTGCGTTAAATGGGGCAATAACTTCGTCTCCGGCTGGAACCGCTAATGAACCTCCAGGGCAGAAATCATTTTGAATATCTACGCCAATGGTGACGTAGCCTACTTCTTTGCTGTGTGTCATATATATCACCTTTCTAGTTATTGTAGATAAAACACTATCTATCTATAACAGATGATACTACTTACTTAGTGTAAAGTCAACACTAATATATGTACAATGGGTTAACTTAATCGAAGCTTCGCGAAAGTACTTCTAAATCACGCTGCTTAAAGGCAAATAACCTAGCCGGGCGGTGCGCACCTTCACGCAAGTATTCGTCGGTTTCGCGAATAAGATCAAGGCTTAAAAACTTCTTTCTAAAATTGCGCTTATCAAGCTCTCGCCCAAATATTGCTTCATATGTTGATTGAAGCTGGGTAAGTGTAAATAGGGGGTCGAGCAGAGCGAATACGGCATTCGTATAGGTAATTTTTGCGGCTAATCGCTCGCGTGCATACCGAATGATATCGGCGTGGTCGTACGCGAGCTCTGGTAAATCATCAACAGGATAAAATTCTGGTTGCTGAGTTGAGTCGCTGGCTGATGGCACGATATCTTTGCCAAGTCCCATATACGTCACACTAACGGCATGGCCCCGCGGGTCACGCGCAACCGTGTCAAAGGTATAGAGTTGTTCAATAAGTTTTAGTTGACTACCCATAACACCAGCCTTTTTTTCAAGCACGCTCGCTAGGCACTCTCGAGTAGTTTGGCCAGCGCCATTGTAACCACCGGGCAAGGCTAGCTGTCCTTTAAAGGGCTGGTTTGTTCGTCTAATGAGTAAGACTGATAACTGATTATTAAGTATCTGAAAAATAACACCATCAACCGTTACTATCGGGGGGATATACGTGCTCATACGACTTATTGTACGCCAAACACCCTAGTTGTTCCATAAGGCGTTTGGCATATCAGAAGGCATACGCCAATCACCACGTGGGCTGACGGCAACACTACCCACCTTTGGGCCATCCGGCATGACTGAGCGTTTGAACTGACTAGCAGCAAACCTGGTAAAGAAGATTGACATCCACTGCTCGAGAGCCTCGGGCTGGAACTCGTCAGCAAATACTGTTTCTGCGATTGCATTAATCTTGTTTGGCTCATCACCAAAACGAAGCACGTGATACAAGATAAAATCATGCACAATGTATGGCCCAATAAGGTCTTCGGTAGATTGACTAATTTCTCCCGGTTTTTTAGATGTAAGTTCGGGTGAAATTGGCGTTGCGACAATAGCTTTTAGTACCACTTTGGCATGTACGAATTGAGGCGTAGTCGCCACATAGCTAACGATATTTCGCACGAGTGTCTTAGGTATAGAAGCGTTGACGTTATAGCTACTTAAGTGATCGCCACCAAACGTACACCAGCCAAGGACAAGTTCGCTTAAATCGCCCGTACCAAGAACGAGACCTCCAACTTTATTTGCATAGTTAAAAAGAATGTTCGTGCGGGTACGCGCCTGAACATTTTCGTACGTAATATCTTGCTCGCCCGCATGTTCTAATGCCTCTAATTGGGCGGCAACGAGCCCGCTAATAGGAATTTGCTTTGATGTAACACCGAGTATATTTGCCAGCTCAACCGCATGATTCTGAGTTTTCTTACTACTGGCTGGCCCGGGCATAGTCAGGGCATGAATAAAATCAACAGGCTCTTTATCAAGTATTTCAGCTGCCTTTAGGGCAACCAATAGGGCAAGTGTTGAATCGAGCCCACCAGATAGCCCAAGCACGACGTGGGCACTCTTACTGGCTTGTATTCGTCGTGCAAGACCATGAGCTTGAATCGCAAATATATCTGAAAGCCTTGCAGTCGCTTGATCAGGAGTTTCGTGGGCGGGTAAAAAATAACTTTTAGGATATGTACGGTCAATTGTTGTCTGCTGTCGCTTAATATTTGTTCCTACAACCGTGCATGCAGTTGCCGGTTGTTGTCGAGTGGTATCTTGTATGCGGTCGTGAAGCAAATGCGCAAAATCGATATCGACCACCATTAAACGATTGTTCTTTGTAAACGGCGCGCGTTCGGCGATAGTTGAGCCATTTTCGGCGATTAAAGCATGCCCGCCCATGACTATATCTGTTGTAGATTCGGTCCAATCAGCCCCAGCATACACATAAACACAACGTTCGACAGCTGATGTCATCCGGACTAACTCGGTTCGATACTGAGCCTTGCCGACAAGTTCGGGCGAAGCTGATGGGTTAACAATAATGAGTGCCCCAGTTTCGGTCAGAGCTCGTGATGGTTGATTAGACACCCACAAATCTTCGCAAATTTCGACACCAACTTTGATGCCATCAATCTCGAATAATAAGTGTTGGCCAAAGGGAACAGGGGTGTCATTAATTATTGTTGTTGTGGTTCCGATAAACGGTTGGTACCAGCGTTGCTCATAAAATTCACCGTAATTTGGGAGGTTGCTTTTTGTCACTAAACCTTTAATTTCGCCGTCAGCTAAAAAAGCGGCGCAGTTATAAAGCCGATTATCGTACCTAAAGGGTAGTCCTACAACCATTGCAGTAGGCATATTGGTGGTAGCAGCTGCTAGCTCAAGTAGTGCGTCAGTAGCTTGGCGCAAAAGGGCGTGCTGACGGACGGTATCGCCAAGGCTATAGCTCGTAATACTCAGCTCAGGGAAGGTAATAAGACTAACATCGTTATCGACGGCCTCTTTATAGAGGGTGAGTAGTTGTGCGGTATTAAAAGGCACATCGCCAATCTTAACTTCTGGCGTTCCAGTTGCGATGCGCATATATGAGGTTGTTGGGTCGAATGATTTCATAGCAGTAATCCTTACTAAGTGTATTATTGACATTAACTATCTTCAGTGTATACTACAAAGTAGATAGTGTCAATACTACACTAATAGAAAGGGTACAACTATGAAACAAGTCATTGTATACGGAGGTAGCTTTAACCCGTTCCATAACGGCCATGCGGCTATTGTCGAGCACTGTCTTGCATTACCTGGATACGATGAAGTGTGGATTATGCCATCGGCAAAACGAACCGATAAACCTGATTTAGTTGCAGATGAAACACGACTAGAAATGCTTATAGCGTACAAAGATTCGTTTACATACGTAGATCACAAGTTGGTTATCACGGATTTTGAAATGGCCCTAGGAGCTCCAAGCGAAACAATTAGGACTTATGAAGCACTGCGTACTGCGTATCCACGTATTAATTTTACGTTTGTATTTGGGTCTGATTCGGTTGCTGATATTTATAACTGGCGTGGTGGAGATGTATTAGCTGAAACGCTCGATACTATTGTGGTTGATCGTATTGGCGAGGTACACCCGCTTAAAAATCCGCGCCATATTCGCGCTGAAATTCCAGAGGATGTGGCCGGTATTTCATCAACGCTCATCAGGTCTAAGATTAGGGCAGGCGAACCAATTAGTTCTTTGGTACCTCGCGCAATAGCGCTGTTTATTCCACGACATAATCTGTACAGCTAAGGTCTGTACTTTTTAACGTGAAGGACTACAATGTACCAGGTATGGAATTTGTTGACACTCATTGTCATATACATGAGGCTGATTATAAAGTTGGCGCCGAAACGGCAATTGCGAATGCCAAAGCGCAGGGCGTGACCAAGCTCATTTGCGTAGGGACATCCGAGGCAGATAGTGCTGTTGCGGTTGCATTTGCACAGAATAATGATCATGTTTGGGCAAGTATTGGCCTGCATCCACACGATGCCAAGTTAGGCCAAGAGGCGTTCGATGCACTTGCGGCTCTTGCCGGCAGCCCAAAAGTTGTTGCGGTTGGCGAATGTGGGCTCGATTACTTTTATAATCATTCGGCTAAAGAAGACCAGGAACAGGCTTTGCGGTTTCAGATAGAACTAGCACTTAAACACAATCTGCCCATGATTTTTCATATCCGCGAAGCATTCGAAGATTTTTGGCCTATTTTTGATAGCTATAAAGGAATCCGTGGCGTGGTCCATAGTTTTACGGCCACTACTAAGGAGTTAGACGAAGCGCTCGAGCGTAATTTATATATTGGTTTAAACGGAATTATGACGTTTAGTAAGAACCAAGATCAACTATTGGCAGCAAAGTCAGTTCCGCTTGATAAATTAGTGCTCGAAACAGATGCGCCGTTCTTGACACCGACGCCATTACGTGGTAAAGTAAATGAGCCAAAAAATGTTGTGCTAACAGCTGAGTTTTTAAGCAAACTTAGGGGCGAAAGTCTCGAGCAAATAGCTCGCGCAAGCACACTGAACGCTAACACGGTGTTCAAACTGAGGTAACCTATGCCAATTAATCCAAATATTCACCGAACCATGGCGGAAATCGTTGACGAAAGAATCAGCGATGTTATTGCGTTTACCAATTATGCACTTCAGATTATTAGCCAAACTGAATCAGAAGTTGTTCATATCGTGGATGAAAAGGCTGGTACTATGAAGCACCAATTTGATCATTTGTTGCAGGCTGAGCCGCAGATTGTTGAGCCCGTAACAGAGACAACGCTGGGCCAAGGTGCTGAAGTGATAGATATGATGGGCAAAGCGCGCCGTGATGTGAGTGCCGCGGCTTCGCAACCAGTTAATTTCGAACAATTGCTTATTGACGCGCAGCGAGAGGCTGCGTAAGGATTACCTGCTATGATTGGCCGATTCGTTCCTAAAATCCAGGCTTCTAACAAGCAGAACACGCAGTACGAAGCGTATCGTAATTTAATTCGCCGCGAAGCGCTGATTGGTGGTGCAATGTTTGGCACTTTGCCGAATGGCCACCGTCGTGAATTCTTTTGTTTAGATAAGCACACCTGGGTCTGGCACGAAGAATGGACAGACAAACTTGGCCAGCACCATGTTCGCAATACCCGCTATGATATTCGACCAACGGGGATTGTAAAAATTCAAGACGGTCGTGGTTACCAAGCCTTAAGTCCGAGCGAACTACGCAATTTTCGTGATGCCGTACGCCTCTATAAGCAGCGTGTACTCACGCAGCTCTATGATCAACCTGCCTAAGACGTGCTAAGGTTGTAGTATGCAGTTTGAAAACTACTTTGACTATGCCGCTGCAACCCCAATGTTGCCCGAAGTGATCGAGGCTATGAAGCCGTTCTTTGCTGATACTTTTTATAATCCATCGGCATTGTATCTTGGCGCTCGTGATAATCGCCTTACGCTTGACGAGGCGCGACACACGATTGCGAAGGGTTTAGGGGCTCGCCCAACAGAAATTATTTTTACCGCTGGTGGTACCGAGGCAAATAATATGGCTCTGCACGGTGTGTTATCGCAGCACCCAGACGCACATTTTATTACCAGTGCCATAGAACATGACTCCATTCTCGAACCGGCAAAAATCTATAACTCGACGGTTATTGGGGTGAATGAAAAAGGTATGGTTGATCTTAAGCAGCTCGCAGATGCAATAACCGATAAAACCGTTCTTATCAGTATTATGCTTGTAAACAACGAAGTTGGGTCGATTCAGCCAGTTCACGATATCGTCCAGCTTGTAAATGAGGTGCGTAAACAACGTCAAAAAGACGGCAACGACCGACCATTATATGTTCATACCGACGCGTGCCAGGCGACAAATTATCTTGATATTCACATTTCACGCTTGGGCGTCGATATGCTGACAATTAATGCAGGCAAACTGTATGGTCCAAAGCAGTGCGGTGCACTTTTTGTAAAGGCTGGCATACGGCTTACGCCACTCATCTACGGTGGTGGGCAAGAGTGGAACTTAAGAAGTGGTACCGAAAACCTAGCTAATATTGTTGGCTTTGCAACTGCATGGCAACGCATCAGGGGAACGGTTCAGTCAGAAACTAAAAGGCTGACAGAACTTCGTGACCTACTGATACGCGAGCTTGAAGCACAGCGACCCGATTGTGTTATCAATGGTCCAAAGGGTAATCGGCGCGTAGCTAATAATGTGCACGTAACATTTCCTGGCACAGATAACGAGCGCTTGCTTATGGAACTAGACGAACAAGGTGTCCAAGTTGCAACGGGGTCGGCGTGTAGTGCAAGTAACGATGAGCCATCACATGTCTTAAAAGCGATGGGGTTATCTGATGAAGCAGCTCAAAGCAGCATCAGAATTACCCTTGGGCGATACACGACAGAACAATCAATACGCAATCTGATTACTTTACTTGTAAAAAAGTAGCATTGTTATAAGCAAAAGCGGTATACTAACGTCAAAGGGTAACAACCCCTTATGACGTACGTACAAAAAATATTCAAAACACTACTAGTTATTGCTGGTGCTACATTTGTAGCTATGCTGTCTATGGCTCCGTTTGCGACCGCGCAAACAGTGACGCAGGGCTACGGCTCTGATGTCGTGTTGCAGCGTGGCATGATTGTCGGGCTTAAAAAGGATGATTTACGTAAAGTAGAGCCAATAAATAACGACCAGTACGAGCGCCTTCATGGTGTTGTTATTGGCGCCAATGACTCCGCTGTGTTACTTGGTAACGATAACGAAAAAGTCTATGTTGCCAGTGGCGGCCGATTTAGCGTGCTCGTAAGCGACCAAGCAGGTTCGATTAAACAAGGTGATTATATAGCCGTATCGTCTGTTGCTGGTATTGGTATGAAGGGTGGCGACTACGACCCCGTCATTCTAGGCAAGGCTCTCGAATCATTTAAGGGTGATGACGCTGGCCAACTTGTCGGTACGGCAAAAGTAAAAGATACAAACGGTAAAGAACAGCAAATAAAAATTGGTCGTGTACTTGTAGACGTCAGCATAGGTAAGAACCCACTACTAAAAAGTGACAATAACCTCCCGAACGCACTGCGTCGCGCCAGTGAAATGATTGCTGGTAAATCTGTTTCACCAATACGTGTGTACTTAAGCCTTGTTATTTTGGTGGTTGCAGCAATGATAGCCGGTAGTCTTATTTATAGTGCCGTGCGTAGTAGCCTTATTGCTATCGGTCGTAACCCACTAAGTAAGAAATCGATCATCCGTGGGTTATTCCAAGTCGTTATAATCGGTTTAATGGTTTTCTTAAGCGGTATATTTGGCGTATACTTACTGCTAAGGTTGTAACAAAAAAATGAGGGGGGTGGCAAACTAATGACAACTGGTCAAATCGCAATAGTGTTGGGGCTACTGCTGATTGCTGGCGGTGTATTTGTGTTTGCTATCTTGAAAACGAAGGGTATTTCGTTTGGCGGGTCTAAAAAACCCAAAAAAGTAACCCAAGACACATTGGCCGAAGAAGCCGAAAAAGACGCTGAACGCATTTTTAACGATGAGTTCCGCGAAGAGCTTCGAAACAGGGGTCGCCTACACTTCGAAAAAATCATTGGCGAAAACGCCATGTTCTTACAGCAAGATTTGCGCTTAACTACCAGTCAGCTTAATGACTACATGAAAGAAGAAATTAAGCGTGTTTTGCAAGATGAGTTTGCGAAATATGAAGAATCAATTACAAACGCCAAAGACCTAGCACTCGATTCTATCCAAAAAACTCAAGCAGTTATCGAGCAACAACGCGTTGTGCTCGAAAAACAGATGAACGACCAAGCAGCTGCCGAAAAGCAACGCTTAATTGACCATTTCGAAAAAAATATGGCGGATATCGTTAACCACTATATTTTAGCCGCTATTGGTAACGAAATTGACCTCACTGTCCAACTTGATTACATTTTCCAATACCTAGAAGAAAACAAAGAAGCCATCGTAGAGGATATTCGCAGTGGAACTTAAACTACCGCTATTAATTGCAAGCCGCCAAGATATTACACACGTACATCGAGAATTACGTGTTTTTTCTGATATGGTGGCACAAAGTATCATGCGACACGAAAGCCCGATAAAATACCCAGCTATTTCTTCGAGCTTACGGGCGTTGGCGGTCGAAAACCAAGTAGACTTACGTTCCGAAGAAGCTTGTGCGGCGCTACTTGCAGAGCTCGAAAAATTCAAAAAAGATGCACCAAGTGTCCATATTAGCTTTCCGGCCGATCCACCACCAGAGGTTGTCCAGCGTATTATTGAGTGGCTCCGTAAAGAAATTGATCCACGAATTGTTATTAATGTTGGACTACAGCCAACGATTGCAGCGGGCATTGTGCTAAGAACTCCAAACCATCAGTTTGACTTTAGCTTGCGTCAGCACTTGTACCGTAACCGCGAGAAGCTCAAGGAGGCTTTGGCGGTATGAGTGGTAAGCACTTCGAGTTCTTAATTGAATCTGGCCACCCTATCGGGGAAGTTGTTGGAGTTAACAAATATCTCGTTAAAGCTCGTGGTCTACACCCCGTAAATCAGCACTCGCTGGTGTTGTTCGAAGACGGCTCTAAGGGGATTGTTCACTATATTTACGAAGATCACGTAGAAATTTTACACCTTGGCGATAATGAATTACGCGTTGGTATGACGCTTGTCGTACAACACGATGAACTTGTTACTAAGGTCGGTAAAGACTTTATTGGCCGTGTTATTTCTGTGATGGGCGAGCCACTTGACGGTAAGGGTCCGATAGCGGCAGATGCTACCTGGCCAGTGTTTAACCCTGCACCACCACTCTATACGCGTAAACAGCTTTCTGATCAGCTCGAAACAGGTGTAACGGTTATAGATAGTCTGTTTCCGATTGTGCACGGTCAGCGTATGGCTATATTGGGTGATAGTAAATCAGGTAAAAGTACGCTGATGACTCAGATGGCACTACACCAAAGAGATACAGGAGTTACGGTAATTTACGTACTTATTGGCAAGCGCCGTGCCGATGTCGATATTCTACTTTCACGTTTGCAAGAACAAGATTCTCTTAAAAATACTATTGTTATTGTTTCGACCTTGTTTGAATCACTCGTTTTAACATATCTCGCACCGTATATTGGATGCGCAATGGCAGAATATTTATGGCAGGGACTTAACGAAAACGCCATTATTATTTACGACGACTTAACCAGCCACGCTATGGCCTATCGTGAAATCTCACTATTAGCAGGTGTCAGTCCAGGTCGTGACTCGTATCCGGGAGACATGTTCTTTGCTCATTCGAGCCTTCTCGAGCGCGCAGGGCGCCTAGCAAGCAATACAAAAACACTTACAAGTTTCCCAATGGTACTTGCATCGGGGGGTGATATTACAGCCTACCTACCAACCAACATTATGTCTATTACCGACGGTCAGTGGATTTTAGATATGGATATCTTTAGGGATGGTATTCGCCCGGCGCTTAATATTGGTCTTTCAGTTACGCGTGTCGGTGGTGTCGGTCACAATAGTCGTCAGCACGAAATAACAGCACGCGTCATGAAGACCTTATCGTCGTATCGCCAGGCTGCAGAATACTCACGTTTTGGTTCAGAACTGGCACTTGAAGCTAAGCAAGATCTAGCGGCGGGTAAACGTATTTATGAACTGATAGGCCAAAAACCAACCGAAACATTTAGCTTAATTGCACAGCAAATGATGTTTGAAATCACGCTCGATTTAGCCGAAGGCGAAATGCTCGACCTAGAAGCATTAAAAGCGCTTGCAAACGAATACGCGGCCAAGGTCAAGGAAGACGATAAAACATCTAACTACGATGAAATTAAAACGGAGCTTAAGTCTAAGAGCCTTATGGAGATTAAGCGATGAAACGACCGCAAGAAATCGAACGTGACATCGTAGGTATGCAAACTCTTAGCGAATTAACGAGTGTTTTCGAGGGTATTGCAAGTATGCGTATTGCTCAGATTAAAACCCAGGTACTACAAAGCCAAAACTACTTTGATACGTTATGGCAAATGTACACCCAGATTCGTGCCGGTACCCCGTTTGCGTTTGGCCGTCATATCTTAGAAGACGATAGCGATGTGATTGATAAAGAACTATTTATTGTCATTACCGCCGAAGGTGGTTTTAGCGGTGACATCGACCAAAAACTCATTAGTTGGATGCTTAAAAGCTACGACAAAGAAAAGAACGACATTATTGTGATTGGGCACCACGGTGCTATTCAGCTTGCGCAACGTGGAGTCAGCTTTAAAAAGTACTTTAAGCTACCTGCTAAAGACCAAAATATCAATGTGACACCTATTATTAGGGAAGTTCAGCAATATAAATCGACAAACGTGTTTTATCAAACCTATGTTTCGCTCACGGTCCAAGACGTTAAGCGTATTAGCCTTAGTAGCGCCGTTGAAGAGCAGGGTAAAGACGTGGAGCAAGGTAAGGAAATTATCAACGAAGCAACCTATATTTTTGAACCAAGCTCATTTGCGGTGGTTGATCACCTTGAGCGTTCTATGATGAATATCGCTTTAAGCCAGGTAATCTTGGAATCAAAACTAGCTCAATACGCGAGCCGATTTCAGGCTATGTCAGCGGCCCATAACCGTGCCAACGATAGTGTTGGTGAGTATAAACTTATGTATAGTCGAGCCAAGCGAGCAATTAAAGACGAACGCCTTAAAGAAATTATTAACGGGCTCAGAAAGGCTCACGTATGACCAAAGGCTCAGTTGTTGCAGTTAAAGACCTCGTTATTCGGGTAGAATTTGCCGAAGATATGCCAGAAATTGGCGAAGTAGTACTTGTTCAAAATAAAGAAAAAAGCCCACTTTTGGTTGATTCACTCGCGAGTGACACTATTGCGATATGTATTAACTTACGTTCAAATAAGCATATCCAAAAGGCCATGCCGGTTGAACGAACGGGTCGTGGCGTTGAGGTGCCGGTGGGCGAAGTTACGATTGGTCGCATTTTTGATGCCCTTGGCGATCCACTCGATGGTCTTGACCCAGTACCTGCTGATGCACCGCGTAAAGATATCCTAAAATTAGGTGCCAAGAGTACGAGTTTCACGGCCAGTAAGCCAGAAATCCTCGAAACTGGTATTAAGGTCATCGACTTCTTTACGCCGTTTGTGAAAGGTCGCAAAATCGGCGTCATTGGTGGTGCCGGTGTGGGTAAGACTGTGCTTACGATGGAACTGATTCACAATATTGCACGTTCGGGTTCTGGTTTGTCATTCTTCGCAGGTATTGGTGAACGTGTACGTGAAGGTCACGAACTCTATGAAACTCTGCAAGAATACGAGCTTTTGCAAAATACCTGTATGTTCTTTGGACAAATGAACGAAAATCCGGCTCAACGTAGTTTAATTGGTATTTCAGCCGTTGCCCTAGCCGAATACTTCAGGGACGAAGAGCACAAGGATATTCTGTTTTTTGCTGATAATATGTACCGTTTTGTTCAGGCTAAAAACGAACTTGCAACCATTATGGACCTTATTCCAAACGAAGGTGGTTACCAGCCAACTATCTTTTCTGACGTTAAAGTTTTACAAGACCGCTTAAGCTCGAACGAAAACGGTTCTATTACGAGCCTGCAGACTATTTACGTGCCCGCCGACGACCTTTCTGACCCGGCTGTGCAGGTGATTTCGCACGAGCTTGATTCAGTTATTGTGCTGAGTCGTAAGGTTGCCGAACAAGGTATTCGACCGGCGGTCGACCTTACACTTACTACTTCGAGTCTACTATCACCGGATGTCGTGGGTGAGCGTCACTATGTGCTTAGCGTTCAGGTCCAGTCCATTTTGCAAAAATATGAGCAGCTTAAGGGGATTATCGCAATTATTGGTGAGAACGAACTTAGTCCCGCTGACCGTGCAGAATATGCTAAGGCGAAAAAACTCATACAGTACTTTACGCAACATATGTTCGTAACCGAAAAACTGAGCGGTATTAAAGGTGAATACTTTACGCGTGACGAAACACTTAAAGGTATCGAAGAAATAGTGGTGTAACGCTATGGCAAAGCGCCAAGACGCCTCGACTGGCCAAATAGTTGACGATAACAAAAAGAGCCCCAAAGAAGGGGATATATTTCATTTAAAAGTGTATGCACCGTTTAAAAATTATTTCGAGGGCGAAGTAGATAGTGTTTCTGCTGCAAACGATACTGGTCCGTTCGATATTTTAGCGGGTCACCATAACTTTATTACGCTGTTAAATCCGTGCGATTTAGTTATTAGGTCAGCTGGTAAAGACGACGAAATTATTAAAATTACACGCGGTATCATGCAAGTAAAAGCAGATGACGTAGTTGTATTTTTAGACGTTTAGTCTATTGCGACGTAATCGAATGCACAACTGGTACCAGGATTACCAGCATTGACAGTTCCTATAGAAAAGCCACCTGTAGTTCGATTTACGTAAAACTGCAGTGTTGCGCAGTTAGAGCCTACGGGTGTTATAACAACGTGCGGCGTTTGAGTAAAGCTATTAGTAAAGGTAATGTTTGCGATAATACCTGCCACTAAGCCAGTACCAAAGTTAATATTTACTGTACCGGCAGTATCGGTTCCGCTAATCGAAACAGTTCCTGCGCCACCAACGGCTGTACCGCTGCCAACTCGCGGTGTACTACCGCCTGCATCAATATGACGATTAAGCTGAATATCTTTGTTCATAATAAGCTGATCAATGCTAAGCGAGGGCGCAGAAATTTGCCCCGCAAACGTTGCGCTACCGCCAACGGTCATATTTTTCTGAACAGTTAGTGTACCCTGGACAGCTTCGTCACCCGAAACTGATAAGTTATTGCCAACTTGAATATCTTCAAACGATGAAGTTCCTGATACGGTAATGCCTGGTAGGCTTAATGCGCCACCAACGCGAATTGTACCTGCAACATCCAGACTATCTTTAACCAATACGCGTCCATTAAATACAGCGTTAGATGCAATTGTGAGTGTTTGCTTGGCATCTCCAACGGTAGTGTCGTTATTCTTTAAACCTTGCAGGTCACTTGGGCTTAGCGTTTGCCCAGCAATAGTATTTTGCCCAGCTTTTTTACTTGCCTTATATGATGCAAAGGATGCAATACCTGCTAGCAGTAATACTAAAATAAACAGAAGTAGATAAATGTTTATACCTGCAATAAGTTCTTGAATGCGTTTGCCAAAACTTTTATGTGGTTTTTTACGCGGTGCATCTTCTACGGTTGCGGTGTTTTTTGTACCGTCAAGCGAGTTGCTTACATCTTCTGTTTCGGGCCCAGAAACGGTAGGTGTGCTCGAAACTGTCGTCTCTTGATTTTCGAGCGAATTCTTGGCAGGATCCGTGGTGTTTTGATTATCCATGTTTCTTAACTAAGCATAAGTAGTAATTATTACCATAACTATACTACAAACAGGTAGATAAGCGCTACCAGTTTGCAAAAAATATACATAAAATTGTAAAATAGGCTTACAAATGGGAATTAAACAAAAAACGACCAAACACATTGGATTGTTGGCGCTCATCATTGCAGCGATAGCTTCACCCATGTTTATTGAAAGCATTGCCTTTGCAGCGCCGACGTACACGTCACCAAGCTATGGTGTTGATGAAGTATTTATGGGTTCTGGGGGCGCAAATGATATGAGTTCCGCCAATTATCAAGGTCGCGCCAGTTTAGGTGACACTGGTGTAGGTAACAGTTCAAGCGCAAACTACCAGGCATATGGTGGTTTTACTACTAACGCTGACCCGTATATAGAACTAGTTGTTAATCCTATTAACACCGATTTAGGATACTTATCTACTTCTGCGGCGGCAACAACTACTGCTACTTTTACGGTCCGTACATATTTGGCCAGTGGGTATGTGGTTGTTAACGGATCAGATCCGCCACTTAATACCGTTAACCCAACACGATACCTCAATGCACTGTCTAGCCCAACGGGTTACACGACAAATACAGAGCTGTTTGGTATAAACTTAGTTGCCAACACTTCACCCGTAACGTTTGGTGCTGATCCTCAACAAGTACCTGGCCCGACGTATAGCTATGGCGCTGCCGCAGCTGGCTATAACACTACCAACCAGTTTAAGTATGTTAAAGGTGACACAATCGCCAGTAGCGCGTCGAGCTCGGGTAGCACAACGTACACAGTTTCTTATATATATGGCATAGATGGTAACACGCCAGCTGGCCAGTATAATTTCAATCACATTATTATCGCGACTTCTACGTACTAAATTTGCATTATCGCAAAAAGGGTGTGGATAACTTTTATAAGAATGTATTGCAACACCTTAATGCTTGTGTTACGCTTGGGATGCTACAAGCAAAAACAAAAAACAATTTAAAAGGAGAAAGAAGCAATGGTTAAAGCCAAATCGCTTCTGTCACGCACATCTGCGATAGTGACAGTAGCAACATTGGCTGCCGCATCGGTCTTACCGGTAGTACTCAGTAGTAATGCTTACGCGCTTATTCAAAGCCGAAGTATTACGTTAAGTACCCCACAGGCCAGTGCGACAAACGTAACGTACGCTGTACGTTTTCAAGCGTCTGCAGCCATGACAATCAAGGGTATAATCGTCGACTTCTGTGAAGAAAGTCCGATTATCGGAAACGGAACCTGTACGAAACCAGGTTCTGGATCTACCGCCTTTACGGTCGGTACCCCAACGGTAAATAATTACCAAAATATGAGTGGTTGGTCAGCAACCAGTGGTAACTCAGGTCGTACACTTGCCCTTACGAAGGCTGGTGGTGAATCTCTTACCACATCTGGTACGCCAACTTATGGTTTCGATATAACAACTGTTACCAATCCCGACTTAGGTAACCACACTTACTATGCACGCATTTTGCTTTATGCAAATGATACTGGCGCTAATAGCCCAGGTGCTGCAGGTTCAGGCGGTTACTTAGACACAGGAACTCCAACTGTTGGTACCTATTTAGATGCAGGTGGTATTGCGTTAAGCACTACCAATGACCTTACGGTTACTGCAAAGGTACAAGAACGCCTAACATTCTGTTTGTATACATCTGCTACCTGTAGTACATCTGGTACAGAAAAAGATACGACAGGTGCAAATCGCACAAGCAACATTACGCTTGGTGATACAAACGGTGTTCTTGATACAGCTGGACCATACGTAGATAAATCAGCTAAGTTTGATATTTCTACAAACGCTATCAGTGGCGCAATGGTGGTACTTAAGGGCGATACGCTCAAGAGTGGTAGCTTTAACGTTGCCGCTATCGGCGCAACATCAGCAAGTAGCGCAGCAGGTACCGAACAATTCGGCCTCTGCCTCTACGAACCATCAGCTAACGGACTTGATATAACAACAGGTACCGTGGGCAATAGCACCTATAACGACTCTAACTGTAGTACAACGTCACAAACGGCCGGAACGGGTAGCTTTGGTGGAGCAGGATCAGCAAAGTTTGGTTTTAACACCACAAATACTTTGGCTGCATCAGGCGACACTATCGCCAAAAAGCCTGCAGGTACAACTTCAACTGCACAACTTGCGTTTATTGGTAACGTAGCAGCAACGACCGAAGCTGGTATTTACACAACAACCCTTCAGTTTATTGCAACTGGTACGTACTAAAAAAGCTTTCAACATTTGTTTTTCTTAGTAGCATAAGATAGCAATCAGCGCTCGTGAGAGCGCTGATTTGCTTATGTAAGCTTTACCTCTCTGGCCTGTGGATAACTTGTCAAGAATAATATTGACACTACCTGTGCATAAGCGGTATCATCCCCTTGTATAACCAACCAAAATTAAAAAACCAACAACAGGAGAAAAAAATGATCCAACCAAAATTGCACAGTTTTCGTGCATTTACGATACTGAGTATCGTAGCGTTATTGGTTGCGGCGTTAGTGCCGGCATTATTTGCCAGCAGAGCTAAAGCGGCATCCGTAACATCTCGCAAAATAACAATGAGTACCTCAAAGTGGTCTGCCACAAGCGTTACTTACGCGGTGAGCTTTAATGTAAGCTCATCATGGTCTGGTAACCTTGATGGTATTGCAATTGATTTTTGTGACAACACACCTATCATTGGCGATACTACATGTACCGCACCCGGTGGTTTTTCTGTCGGTGCTGGTACATTCTCAAGCTTCCAGGTTAACGGCTCAGCAGTAGGTGGTACCTATACAGCTGGTCAGCTTAACACGAACCGAACGTTCACGCTTTCATATACGAGTGGTGCTCACGCTGCTCCAACTGCAGGTCAGTCAGTAACGTTCAACGTGACTGGCGTTACCAACCCTAACACTGGTAACCACACCTTCTATGCTCGTATTTACACCTATAACGCTGCTGCTGGTGCAACTGGCTATACTGTTGCTAACCCAAGTAACGGTGCAGCTGTAATTGACTCGGGTGGTATTGCACTCAGCACCGCTAACGACCTGATCATTACTGCTAAGGTTCAGGAACGTCTACAGTTCTGTGTAACCACAGCAGCACAATGTAGCACAGCCGGTACAGAAAAAGACACAACCACAACCAACCGCACGGTATCAATTAACCTCGGTGACACCAACGGTGTGCTCGATACGGCAAGTAACTATGTAAACAGTAACGTTAAGCTGTATATCCAAACCAACGCCCAAGGTAACGCGGTCGTTGTGGTAAAGGGCGATACGCTTTGTAACCCAATGCCTACCTTCGGTACAACCTGTTCGGGTTCTGGTGGTACAAGCATCGCTGCTATTGGTGCGTCACAAGCATCATATGCAACGGGTACCGAACAATTCGGTTTCTGCGCAACTACATCAGCTGGCGTAACTGTTGCCGCTCCTTATGGTGATGGCGTTGCTAACCAAGACACAACTACACAATGTTCAGCTGCACCAAACAACTCAGGTACTGGTACAACAAACACTAGCACGACAACCAAGTATGGTTTTGACGCAACTAATACCAATGGTGCTACTGGTTCAACAGTACTTACAAAGACACCTGGTGCTGTTACTTCACATACTTTGGCCTTCATGGGTAGCATCGCTAACACTACCAAGGCTGGTATCTACGGTACAACACTACAGTTCATTGCAACTGGTACATACTAAGAATTAAGAAAGGGTACGGCAATGCCTGCGCGAACGGTTATAGCTCAACGCATTGTTCTTACCACACTAACGGTACTGCTCTCTATAGGGGCAGTACCGTTTTTTAGTGCAAAATTGCATGCGGCACCGTACGTTACCAACCGTACACTTACACTCAGCGATTCCCGATCTTTGCATTCGCCAACCAACTATAATTTAGCCTTTTCGTTCCCCGCAAGTACCGTTGTTGGTAGTATTGTTTTGCAGGTGTGTGATGAATCACCACTGCCTAATACAACATGTACTGCACCTTCTGGTTTTTCGTCCAACAGTGCAACCTTTGTGACTCAAACAGGCGAAATAGGTTTTACATACAACAACGCATTATCAAGCATAAATAAAATGGTTATTACTCGTGCGCCGAGTGCTACTACAGCCACGAATGTTTCGTACCTATTCGGTAATATTACGAACCCTGATGATGTTCGTACGTACTATGCACGTATATATGTATATCCAACAAATAATGCAACCGGGCCGGCGACGTACGAAGGTGGTATAGCCTTTGCCATTAACAGGTATGTCCCTGTGCAGGCAGAAGTTCCACCCTATTTACTGTTTTGTGTTGCGCAAACAATACCGCAGTATAACTGTACGAGTGCCGCCGGTCAGTTTATAGACTTTGGCGAGCTAAGCACTACACAAACCAAGGTGGCTCAACATCAATTATTAGTTGCTACCAATGCACCGTATGGGCTTGGTATTACTATGACGGGTCAAACCCTTACATCGGGTAATAATATTATTCCTTCGCTTATTAGTCCAACATCGGCTACGACAGGTCAAAGCCAATTTGGTGTTAATTTTAGGGCAAATAGTTCGCCAAATATAGGGCTTGACCCAGTTGGGCCCGGTACAGGTGTTACGGTTTCGCCGAATTATAACATTGCCAACAGGTTTACCTTTAACAACGGTGATGTTGTAGCAAGCAGTGGTGGCACAACTGATCTGTATAGAATTACTGGTAGCATGATGGTAAATATAGATAAGAGCCAAAAACCTGGCGTGTATAACACAACAATATTATATATTTGCTTGGCAAACTTCTAACGCTTTTGATACACTTGGCGTAAGCGTTTTTAACATAAAAGTTTGTGGAGGAAAAATGAAACGTCTTGTATCAGTAGTCGGTAGTGCTCTACTAAGCATTGCTAGTGTCGTAATGTTAACGTTGCCAGTGGCAACAACGCATGCCCAAAATTCAGGTAACGGGTTTGTGGTTTCGCCAGTTAGGTCTGAACTTACCCTTGACCCAGGTAAGAGCCAAGTAGTAACCCTAACGGTAGAAAACGCAACAGGTGGCGTTACTACTGCAAAAGCAATTGTTAACGATTTCGAACCAAGCGGTGACGAAAATGGTCAGCCACGTATTTTACTAGATGATAAGGCAGCGCCAAGCAACAGCTTTAAGTCACTTGTAGGTAATATCCCTAACACCACCCTAAACCCGGGTGAAAAGAAGAACATAGATGTACGAATAACAGTGCCAGGTAACGCAAATGCTGGTGGCTACTATGGAGCAATTCGTTTCGTATCAGATAATGGTAGCAGCA
The DNA here is from genome assembly GCA_046350635.1 of Saccharimonadales bacterium (SeqCode). Lineage (GTDB taxonomy): Bacteria > Patescibacteriota > Saccharimonadia > Saccharimonadales > CAIOMD01 > CAZMHJ01. The sequence goes on along the minus strand of JAXLZY010000004.1, from coordinate 39,384 downwards.
ATGATAAGAACGTTGCCCTATCTGCAAGCGTTGGAACTATCTTTTTGGTACGTGTTACCGGTAGCTTAACCGAAAGCTTACAACTTGTTGAATTTACAGCTGCTAAAAACAGCGACCCAGGCCGCTTTTTTATAAATAGTGGCAAAATGAGCATCATTACTCGCCTTAAGAACACGGGTAATATTCATGTAAAGCCATTTGGTCGCGTGCAAGTAACCGATCGTAGTGGCAAGATAGTGCAAGAATACGAGTTCAATAATACTGATCCACGTGCAAATGTATTGCCAAACAGTACCCGTAAGTTCGAAGATCAGCTAAAGAACCAAAACTGGATCGGCAAGTATACAATTACTGCTAATCTTGGCTATGGTACAAGTGGTAGCCTTATTACTGCCAAGAACACATTCTGGGTTATCCCCGCATGGTCAATTGCAGTGCTTGCAGGAATTGTCGTTCTGTTCTTAGTTCTAGGGTTCTTTATTTACCGAAAACTATCAACACGCTCTAAGCACACCGCTAAAGTACGTCGATAAATAAAGCTAAAAAAACAACTAGAGGGGTGACATTAGTCACCTCTTTACGTTTATGGTAAAAAATACTATAGTTATATATAAGTTTTACGAACACCAAACACCATGAAAACATCAGCGCTAAAACTCCAACCACTTCTGCGCAACCTTATAGCAGGTTTTGTCGTGTTTGTTTCGCTTATTAGTATTTCTGGCATATCGAGTGCCGTTACTAACCCGCAGACGGGTGGTGTGGGTGTACAGGGAACGATTAGTGCACCGCCACCTAGTCAGGCACCAACAATTTCGAGCCCTGCTAACGGTGCAGTATTTAATAGCTTACCAATCACGGTGACGGGTATTTGCCCTAACAACCTGCTCGTTAAGGTGTTTAAAAATAATGTCTTTAGCGGCTCGGTACCATGCCAGAATGGTAGCTATAGCATAAAAATAGACCTTTTTAGCTCGAAAAACGACTTGGTTGCCCGCGCATATGATGAACTTGACCAAGCGAGCCCAGACAGTAATTTAGTTTCTGTTACATTTGATGACAGTGCAAATAGGCCTACGCTTGCTCCACGCGTCAGCTTAACGACAAATTACGCCCGACGTGGCGCCAACCCTAAAGAAGTATTAACCTGGCCGATTGTTATAAGTGGTGGCACCGCACCTTATGCAATAAGTGTAGACTGGGGTGATGGTACATCGGCAGATGTATACACAGCCACAAACCCGGGCGAATTTACCCTAAAGCACACGTTTGATGCCGCAGGTGTCTACAGGGCGCTTATTAAGGCCTCTGATAAAAATAATGTGACTGCATATTTGCAGGTAACAGCAATTGGTAATGGTGAAGTGAAACAATCTAATGTCGCAGGTGCAACGGCTGATAAAAACAGTGGCACCACTCGTACGGTTATATTGTGGCAACCCGCAGCAATCGCAGTACCTCTTATTGCAACTACATTTTGGCTTGGTAAACGATACGAAATCAAGCGTGTCAAAAGTAAGCTTAGCCGTGGCGAACATCCTTTTGAATAGGATAGTGTACACTAGTAGACGATGAAAACGGTGTTTGTGGGCCTCAGTGGAGGCGTAGATAGCTCGGTTACGGCTGCTTTAGTAAAAGAGCAGGGGTATCATGTTGTGGGCGTCTACATGAAAAACTGGAGCCAAGATTTACCTGGCTTTGCATGCCCATGGAAAGAAGATTACCAAGATGCCAAGCGTGTGGCCGTACAGCTCGGTATCGATTTTGAGATGTTCGATTTTGAAACCGAATATCGCGCCAAAGTTGTTGATTACATGATTGACGAATACAAAGCAGGGCGTACGCCAAACCCCGATATTATGTGCAACCAAGAGGTTAAGTTTAAGCTATTTTTAAACACAGCAGTCGATAAAGGGGCAGACTTTGTCGCAACGGGGCATTATGCTCGAGTTAGGGATGGCCAGCTGTTTACCGGAATAGACACAAACAAAGATCAAAGCTATTTTTTGTATCGCGTAACCGAAGAAGCACTCGCTAAAACATTATTCCCACTTGGCGAATACACCAAGCCACAGGTACGAGAGCTCGCTGCCGAGCGAAACCTCATTACTGCAACAAAAAAAGAAAGCATGGGGATTTGTTTTGTTGGTAAGGTGGGCATCAAAGAATTTTTGCAACAATATGTTACTACTACCCCAGGCGCAATAATTGATCAATTTGGGCGCACAATTGGCGAGCACGACGGCGCAATTTTTTACACCATTGGCCAGCGCCATGGATTAGATGTTGGTGGCGGCTTACCGTATTACGTTGTCGGCAAAAATATGGATAAAAACGAAGTCTACGTTACGACGCAGCTTGATGATGAGCGTCTGTGGTTGCACGAACTTAATCTAACAAGCCAACACTGGATAAATAACGCACCGCAAGCAGGTAAAACCTACCAGGTACGTACACGTTATCGCGCATCGCTTGTAGATGCTACGTTTAGTGACGATTTATCACATATGCAGCTTAAAGACGCTGTACGGGCCGTAACGCCCGGCCAATCAGCGGTTATGTACGACGGTGACTACGTTGTCGGTGGCGCAATCGTCATTTAATTTTTTTAAATACCTCTGTTACAATACCTACAATGACAGCTCAAGAAATTCGAAACGCATATTTAGAGTTTGCGCGCGAAAATGGCCACGTGATTATTCCACGTGCCAATTTAGTGCCGCAAAACGATCCAACAACCTTATTTACCGGTAGCGGCATGCAACCGCTCATCACCTATCTTTTGGGTGAACCACACCCAAGCGGTACGCGTGTAGCAGATAGCCAAACATGCTTACGTGCCGAAGATATTGAAGAAGTCGGTGATAATCGTCATACAACGTTTTTTGAAATGCTCGGTAACTGGAGTTTTGGCGATTATTTTAAAAAAGAACAATTAACCTGGTACTTTACGTTTCTTACCGATATTGTAGGCATTGATCCAAACAAACTGTATGTAACTGCATTTTTGGGTGACGATGAAGCGGGCGTACCAAAAGACGAAGAATCGGCTACCATTTGGCAGGATTTATTCAAGAAAAAAGAGATTGATGCCAAGATTGTAGAAGTCGGTTCTGAGGCTGATGGCTATAAAACAGGAATGCAAGGTGGCCGTATCTTTTATTACGACGCTAAAAAGAACTGGTGGAGTCGTGCCGGCGTACCTGCAAATATGCCTGCTGGTGAACCTGGTGGCCCCGATAGCGAAGTCTTTTACGAGTTCGAGCATATTCAACACGACACAAAATGGGGTGAACATTGCCACCCGAACTGTGACTGTGGCCGGTACATGGAAATCGGCAACTCGGTTTTTATGCAATATCTTAAGAACGAAGATGGCACCTTTAGCGAACTACCAAAAGCAAATGTTGACTTTGGTGGCGGTCTAGAACGCGTTGCCGCTGCGGCTGAAGGCAGTGGTGATATGTTTAAGATTAGTTTGCTATGGTCAATTATCGAAAAACTTCAAGAAATAAGCGGTAAAAGCTACGAACAACACACCGCTGCTATGCGTGTGATTGCCGACCATTTGCGCGCAGCAACCTTTTTAGCCGTTGACGGTGTTGTGCCAAGTAATAAAGCCCAAGGCTACGTTATGCGTCGCTTCATGCGGCGGGCTATTCGCTATGCATTCGAACTTGGTATAGAACAAAACTTTTTAGAGGCTGTTGTGCCGACCATTGCTGACTTATACGAAAACGACTACCCAGAGGTAAAGAACAATCGCGACCAAATTATTGCGGTGCTCGTAAAAGAAGAAAAGGTCTTTAGGCAAACCTTGCGCAGTGGCGTTAAAGAATTTAGCAAACTTACCAAAAATGGTGAGCTCACTGGCGATATTATCTTTAAGTTGTACGACACATACGGATTCCCAGTAGAGCTAACCAAAGAAGAAGCGTTTACGCAAAACGTGACAATTAAAGATGATGCCACGGCTGAATTTGATCGCTTAATGGCGGAGCAAAAAGCTCGCAGTCAAACGGCTGCTAAGGGCACCTTTAAGGGTGGCTTGGCTGACCACAGCGAAATTACTACCAAATACCATACCGCGACGCACCTTATGTATAAAGCACTTCGCTTGGTACTTGGCGACCACGTTATTCAACGTGGGAGCAATATTACAGCCGAACGGTTACGTTTTGACTTTAGTCACCCCGAAAAAGTAACGCCCGAACAAATTGCAGAAGTTGAAAAGATTGTGAACGAGCAAATCGAAAAAGATTGGCCAATGGGCTGGCGTGAAGAAAACACCAAAGAAGCGCTTGCAAACGGTGTTATGGGTGCCTTTGGTGATAAATATGGTGATATCGTGAAGGTCTATACAGTAGGTGATCCTGATGGCGAAAACTATAGCCGTGAAATTTGCGGTGGCCCGCATGTTGAACATACTGGTACGCTCGCCGAAGGTGGCAAACATTTTAAAATTACAAAAGAAGAAGCCAGCAGTGCTGGCGTCCGTCGCATCAAAGCCGTTTTACAGTAAATTTAACTAACTAACTGTAGCTCTTTAGCTTCACGTAACTGTTCGAGAACGCTAAACATGGTGCTAATTCTATCGAGCGTAACATCTACCTGTTTCATTTGAGGTGGATATTGCTCGGTATCATACGTGTGCTCAACCCCGGTAGTATCATGGATTGCGCTGATTCTTGTGTTTGGGTCGTGTAAAAACAGTAGCCCGTAATCAATAACATTATCAAGAATTTGCTGCTTCGCACTGATACTTAGACCATAGAGCATACTTGTTTGATTGCCTTTAGTCACTCGAGTTATTTCGAGCTTAAGTGTTCTTTCACCGAACGGTGAATCTAAATCTAAAAAGAGTGGTTCGACAGACGTATTGCGGCGTGCAGTTTTTTCTTGCTTTGCATTTTTTGCTAAAGCTCGAGTTACGTAGTACATAGCCTCGCCAAACGTTATAGAGCTAACAAGGCGTGGGTCTAGCATTGCCGAAAGTTCTTCTTCGCTATTTTGGGATAATTCGTCGATAATATTTAACAAATCTTCAAATCGCATTGTTGTTGTTGGTTTTTCTGAACCGGCAGGTATAACTGCAAAAGGAATATCAGCCAGGGCGGTTTTGGATGCGTCGTAATCTACGAGTTCAATTGTTGTTTGAATAGGTAAACTGTAGTGGTTGAAAATAAAGCGAGCGCCTTCTACGCGTGCGTTTTCTTCGTGCTCGGTAGTGAAGCGGACGTGCGCGTCGAGTGAACCGTAGCCTTCATCGATTAGCAAAGCTCTGCCCGGGAACTGATCGTTATTAGCTAGCGGGGCACCTTCGACGATAATAACAACATCATCAGCTGGTTGCTCACGTTCTAATTGTTTTGCTGTTAATGACAAATAGCCCTCTAGGTGTCTTACCTCAGGGAGTATGTCATCACGGTGTAGACGCTCACTCTCTACCATAATTACTAAATTATATAATATTTAAATAAAAAACGCAATATTTCTATCTGTTTTAAGACTGTTTGTCTGTGCTAGAATAAAGTGTATATGCTTGGCAAATTAAAGCAGCTCAAAAACAGTTCAAAAGAGGGTAAAGACACCGGTAACGATAGGTTGATGGTGTCTCTTGATATTGGTACCGAATTTGTTAAAGCGCTTGTTGCCCGAATCGACGAAGATAACCAAATAGAAATATTAGGCGTTGGTCGTGCGCACCAAACCTTAAGTGATATGCAGGCCGGCGCCATTGCTGACATTGCAGGAGTTGTCGCTAATTGTGATGCCGCCCTAAACCAGGCAGAACAGCAAGCAGGCGTTAGCGCCCGTAGCGCAGTGGTAGGTATTGCAGGCGAACTCGTGCGAGGCAACACAACAACTGTTCGATTTACCCGCAAAGACCCTAACAAAGAGATAGATATTGCAGAAGTTGACCGTATTTTTTCATTGGTACAAGAACGAGCCCTTGATCAGGCAAAAAAACAACTTGCAATTGATACGGGTGGTAAGCAAATTGGCCTTAAATTAGTTAATAGCGCACTTATAGCAATTGAAATCGATGGCTATAGTGTGACAAATCCAATTGGGTTCCAGGGTAAAGATGTCCAAGTACAACTGTATACAGCATTTGCACCAATGGTTCATATTGGCGCCATCGAACGTGTAGCGCAACAGCTTGACCTTGAATTATTGACGGTGGCAGCCGAACCGTTTGCAGTTGCTCGCTCTGTAATTGGTGATGATCCAAACGCTAACCTAAGCGCGATTCTAATCGACGTTGGTGGCGGTACGACGGACATCGCTGTAGTAAACGAAGGTGGTGTCGAAGGTACCAAAATGTTTGGCATTGGTGGCCGTAGTTATACAAAGTCGGTAGAACGCGATCTAAACACAGATTTTGACCGTGCCGAAGCGCTAAAATTAGGCTTAAGTAACGGTCGTACGCCTGAACCTCGCCGAAAACCCGTAGAAGCCGCACTAAATAAGACTCTCGGCGTGTGGATGAATGGTGTTGAACTCGCGCTCGAAGAATTTAAGCGTCTCGATCATTTACCTCACGAAATTTTACTGTGCGGTGGTGGTGCAAGTTTAGAAATGTTAACAGACGAACTAAGCCGAGGTGATTGGTACAAAGACCTGCCGTTTACAAAAAAACCTCAAGTGCGTTTAATCCGCCCCGATCAAGTGGTGGGCATTAACGATACCACGGGTGTTATAGAAGACCACACCTTTATTACCGCCATGGGTCTGCTTCGCGTTGCAATGGATACCTTGTTACAATATGATGCGCCGACCGATTCAGTTCGCGACCGGCTTAATAGGATGCTCAAGATATGAAAAAAGACACAATCTACATCGATAATGACGACGAAATAACCAGTATTACCGACAAAGTTCAATCTGCTAAAGGTCAGATTGTTGCACTTGTACTACCTAAGCGATGTACCGTCTTGCAGAGCTCTGTAAACATGAAGATTTTAAACCGTGCCGCTAATAGCGCCGGTAAAAATTTAGTACTGATAACAAGCGAAAGTGCTTTGTTACCCGTCGCTGGAGCGGCAGGGGTGTTTGTTGCTAAAACATTACAATCTAAGCCAGTCGTGCCAAAAGTAGCGTCTGTGAGCGAAGAGATCGAAACGGTAGATGAATCAGATGACGCACCGCTCGATACATCTAAATCAATTGGTGAACTTGCTGGCGCTGTCGCAGTTGCAAGTGCAGCAGTTTCAGATGAAGAAGATGCGCCGATTGAACTAGGTGATGATCCAGACGCAAAGCCCGAAGACGGTAAAAAATCTAAAAAAGACAAGAAAAACGGCGAAAAAAAGAACAAAAAGCTCGCCGTACCTAATTTCGATAGTTTTAGAGTTAAATTATTTGCTGGTATTGCTGCTGTTATATTGCTAATTGCTGGCTGGTACTTTGCCACGAGCGTTATGCCACGGGCACGCATTACGCTAACGACCGAGAACAAAACGGTACCAATTGATTTAACAGTTACCGCTAGCCCAAGCACACAAACGGTTGATATTGATGGTAAAAAAGTAAATGCCCAGGTTAAAGCGATGGATAAAACGGAAACCCAGAAGTTCCAAGCTACCGGAGAAAAAAATGCTGGTGAAAAAGCAACGGGAACAATGACCATCTATAACTGTACCGATAATACCGTCACGGTTCCTGCAGGGACATTATTTACAAGTAATGGCTTCTCATTTGCTACTAACTCTGCAGCCACAGTACCGGGCAGTAATTTTACCAGTGGTGGAGTATGTAAAAATGATGGTAATTTGAGTGGTGTACCAGTAACGGCGAGTGTTGCTGGTGACCAATACAATCTTAACTCTGGCAGGTCATACACTTCTAACTTCTCTTCAAAGGTTACCGGAAAAGGCTCAGCCATGTCAGGCGGCACGACTAAAAACGTAAAAGTCGTAAGCCAATCTGATTGCGATAATGCCAAAAACAGTCTATTAAACGGTAAAACCGAAAGCTATAAATCTGACCTATCTGCTCAACTAACCAGTGCTGGCTATACACCATTACAAGATACATTTACCGCTAACCCATCAAAGGTAAGCTGTAGCCCGGATGTAGACGCAGAAGCTACCGAAGCTACTGCGACCGTTACCTTTAAAGCTTCGATGGCAGGTGTTAACACGGCTGGTTTAACACAAATTTTGCAGGCAGAAGCCGCTAAAAACATTAAAGACACGCAGAGCGTGCTTGATGTCGGACTTAAGTCTGCTAGCTATGCCGTAAAAGGTACCGCAGATAACGGTGATATAACGGTTCAAGTTAAAGCCGAGGCACAGGCGGGCGTAAAACAAGACCCAGATGCAATCGCTAACAGTATTGCAGGAAAAAAGAGGGGTGAAACCCAAGCAATCTTAGAATCATTACCGGGTGTTACGAATGTAAAGATAGAATACAGCCCATTCTGGGTCAGTGGCACGCCAAAGAATCCTAAACATATTACGATAACATTTATAAATAATGGGAATTAACGCGGTACTAGGGCTCGATATTGGCGAAAAGCGGGTGGGCATTGCTCGGGTTAATCTTATTGCACGGCTTCCAGAGCCCTTGACAGCCCTTATAAACGACGATTCATTTGATGCAGCATTCCGACAGCTTTTAACAGAACACCAGCCAGATGCACTTATAGTGGGCTTACCGCGCAATTTACAGGGCGAAGAGACGGCACAATCAGCGTTTTCACGCGAATTTAGTAAAAATCACCTCGAAACCGTTGGGTTGCCAGTTATTTTTCAGGATGAGACTTTAAGCTCAAAAGAGGCCGAATCAAGGCTCGGCACTGCTGTGGCAAAAAAAGGTGATATTGATGCCATGGCAGCAGCAGTTATTTTAGAGGATTATTTACAGACACTATGATGTATACACAAGGTTCAAAAGGCCGCTCGAGCGGTGTTTTAAGGTGGATAGTAGGGATCTGTCTTGGATTTGCTGTGGTTGTAGGTATTTCGTTAGCTGGGCTGTACTTTTGGTACCAGCAACAGCTAACACCTGTTTCAAAAGATTCTACGTCAATTAGCGTTGTGATACCAAGTGGCTCGACCACAAAACAGATTGCAGCCAAACTTGCTGAACAAAAAGTTATAAAAAGTGCCTTAGCTTTCGAATGGTACGTTCGCTTAAATAATTTACGGGCTAATCTTCAGGCTGGCACTTATGCGCTTGATCCTTCTGCACCTGTCAGTAAAATCACCGCAATTATAAGTAACGGTATTATTAAAAAAGATTCATTTACTATATTGCCCGCAAAGCGTCTTGATCAAATAAAGGCCAGCATGGTTAAAGCAGGCTTTAGCCAGCAATCCGTTGACGATGCTTTTGTGGCATCGAAGTACGCTAACCATCCGGCACTTGCGAATAAACCAAGTGGGGCTTCACTCGAAGGCTATCTTTACCCAGATACGTACGAAAGAACTGCAAATACCACCCCATCAGATATCGTGCGGCAGTCACTCGATGAAATGGCCAAAACTCTAACGCCAGATTTACAAGATGCATTCAAAAAGCAAGGTCTAACACCTCACCAAGCGGTGACGCTTGCTTCGATAGTTGAGCAAGAAGCGCCCGGAGCAACTGATAGGCGAATGACAGCTCAAGTATTCTTAAATCGTTTAAAACAAGGTATTGCTCTTGGGTCGGATGTTACATATCGGTATGCGGGTGCTGTTTTAGGTGTTGAGCCAACGCCATTTATTGATTCTCCATACAATACTCGTAAATACGCAGGTCTGCCACCAGGGCCAATTAGTAATGTGTCTAAAGTATCGTTAAATGCTGTGGCGAATCCAATACCAAGTGATTATTTGTTCTTTGTCGCGGGTGATGATGGGGTGGTTCATTACTCTAAAACGCAGGCCGAGCATGATGCGCTCGCAAAACAGTACTGTATCAAACTTTGTAGTACCTACTAACAGGGGTGACATATCACCAAAACCTTGACGTCTTTTGGATGAATCGGTACACTAGTAAGTACGATTTTTGGGTATGCTTTATACCTAAAAGCAACAAAAATGAGGGTTGTCCAAAAATCGGTCGCAAACTACCAGGTAGGCTTTTAGCTACGCCGGCGCATGTCGAACGCGCATAACTAACAACTAAACGGTAGAGCTTGCGAAAGATTGGTCCGCGCCAATCAGGAGCTTTCTATTAGTAACTTTTTACCTTCCGTTACAGAACGGAAAAACCCAAAAAACAAAGAAGCTTCTTCTGAATTATCGAAGACATCTGCTCGTTCATATAAAAAACGAGTAATCAAATTAAAGAAATCATTTATACGCAACGGATTTGTTTTAGCGAACGTTGTGCTTATTTTAGTTGTGACAACAATTGTTTGGGTTGGCCACAATAAAGCGGCGAGCTCAAACAACAAGCCACTTTTGAACCAGGCTGATAACTCACAAGCGGCTGCAGCGCCACTAGACACACTATCTTCAGCTGATATAGCAGCAAATATTGCCCGTGCTACAAGCATCCCCGAAGCTGTTGCAGTGTCTAACCAGGCCGATTCAGTGAATGCTCAGGTACTCTCCGCATCTGCTGACCAAAGTGTTGTTAGTAAGCCTCAACTCGTCGCAGGTGGCGCAAAAGGTCGTAGTGACATTATTTCGTATACTGTTCAAAACGGCGATACAGTCAGCTCACTTGCAACTAAATTTGGCATTACGTCAGAAACTATTAAATGGTCAAATGGATTAACTGGTGATTCAGTTGCCGCTGGAAAAGTCTTGCAAATTCCGCCTCGCAACGGAATCGTCTATAAAGTTGCCTCTGGGGATACCATAGACTCAATTTCCACCAAGTATAAAGCTGATAAAGCACAGCTTGTCGCCTTTAACGACCTAGAAACTTCATCACTCCAAAACGGTGACGTTATTCTTATCCCAGATGGCCAACAACCAGTACTTAGGGCTGCCACTACCAGTGCATCAAGCTCGTTTACAGTATATGGATTTTCCCCGCAGTACGGTGATAATGGCTATGTCTACGGTTACTGTACATACTACGTTGCATCACGCATTAGTGTTCCTAAGAACTGGGGTAATGCAAATACATGGGATAATTACGCTCAGATTAGTGGCTGGACAGTAAGCTCTGTGCCACGCGTAGGTGCCATTTTACAGACCGACAATGGTTGGGCTGGTCATGTGGGTATTGTTGATGCAGTATCCGAAGATGGTTCCATGATCCTTGCGACCGATATGAACGGTTGGGCTGGCTATGGCCGTGTTGGTAGCAAGTGGGTTCCCGCCTCAACCTATCCACACTATATTTATCGTTAATACGACACCCTTATCTGTTAGAATAAAAGATATGATTTTCCCTGAAACACGCCATTTTTTACAGAGCCATGAATGGGCAGAGTTTCAGAAAGCACTTGGCAAAACGGTGTTCGAACGTTCTGGCGAAGGTTGGTCATACATTGCAATTATGGAACGAGGCGATGGCAAAGTTGGTAAATTATTTAAACGACTATATGTTCCGTACGGCCCAAGCTACGCTTCAAAGCCTGCGCTGACGCACGCCCTAAACGACCTAGAACAACTCGCAGTAGATGCTAAGGCTGACTATGTACGTGTTGAGCCAGTCGAGCAACATACAGATAAAAAAGTTAGCAAGCTTCAGGGCTACACTAAAGCGTCGCATGATTTTCAGCCAGCACTGACATTGTTCATCGATTTAGATAAATCGTTTGATGAGCTAAAGAGTGGCATGCACCGAACAAGTCGATATAGGTGGAATCGAATCGAACGCGATGAAATTACCTTTTCAATATCCTACGACGTAAAGGATTTAGATTCATTTATTGCCATGATGCAAGAGACCTCAGGTCGAACAAAAGCAACCTTTAGAGAAGCCGAATACTACAGAACACTATTAAAGACACTCGGGCCTAAAAAAACTGCTGGTATTGCCTATGCAAGCCAAGCAGGTGATATACACGTAGGTGTTTTGTTTATAGACGATCTCGAAGCGAGCACTCGTTACTATCTGTACACTGGCTCGTTCAATAAGGCTCGTAAATCAGGTGCCAATGCACCGCTCGTAGTTTTCTTGCTTAAAGATGCCCGAGATAAAGGCATTAAGTACTTTGACTTCTTTGGTATCGCACCTATCGACGCGCCATCGACACACCGATGGGCTGGATTCAGCGCCTTTAAGCGTTCTTTTGGCGGCGAAGAACGTGCATTTATCGGTACCTGGGAAAAGCCAATAAAGCCTCTTAAGTACAAAGTTATGCACGCTGCACGCAAGGTCGCGGCTCGCTAACAGTTGTAGGATACCGATTTACCTCTTATAATAAGGCCAAGTTATGTTTGTTGATAAAGTTCAGGTGCAAGTGATAGCCGGCAACGGTGGCGATGGAGTCGTGAGTTTTCGACATGAAATTTATGTTGATAAAGGTGGCCCAGACGGTGGCGACGGCGGAAATGGTGGTAATGTTGTGTTGGTCGCGAGCAGAAACCAAAATACTTTGGCGGCGTTTCGATTCCAAAAACTTATTAAAGCTGAAGATGGTGGCGTAGGTTCTAAAGCGCGGCGCCATGGTAAATCGGCTAAAGACCTTATCGTGCCACTACCTGTTGGGACTGTAGTCTTAGATGAAGAAGGCAAAGAGGTGGCTGATTTAAGCCATGATGAAGATCAGTTTATTATTGCCTATGGTGGTAAGGGCGGTTTTGGTAATGCACACTTTGTATCCTCTGTTCGCCAGGCGCCTCGTGTGGCAGAAAAAGGTGAAAAAGGTGATAAGGGTACCTACACATTTGAGTTACGAATGATTGCAGATGTAGGCTTAGTCGGTTTACCGAATGCTGGTAAAAGCAGTTTATTAACTGCAATCAGTAATGCTCGCCCTGAAATTGCTAACTATCCGTTCACCACATTAACACCACATCTTGGCGTTACAGATGTCGGTGGCGAATCACTATTATTCGCTGATATCCCTGGCCTTATAGAAGGCGCAAGTCAGGGTAAGGGGCTCGGCGATGAATTTTTACGCCATGTTTCAAGGTGTAGTGTCTTACTCCACCTTATAGACGTACATAGCAACGATATTGTGATTGATTACTCAACAATACGGAGCGAACTAGCTGCGTACAGCAAAGCTATTGCCAAAAAACCAGAAATTATTGTTCTTACGAAAACAGAAGATGTTTCTGACGACATTGTTGACATGCAAATAGAACTACTTAAACCAGCCGTGTCAAAGACTGCTCAAATTTTTGCTATCTCATCGTATGCTAAAAAAGGCTTAGATCCATTATTGTTTGCAACTAAAAAAGTTGTTGATAGCGAGCATGCAAAGCAAGCCAAAAAACGCGCCAAGACAGAAAGTGATGTGGCCGTTATTACGCTTGTTCAAACACCAGATGCCTGGACGCTTAAAAAGACCAAGAATGGTTTTATGGTTAAAGGCCGAAAGATTGAACGATTTGCAGACAGAACAGACTTCGAAAGTGACTTTGGTGTTCAGCGCTTACGTGACATTATGAAAAAAATGGGCATCATGAACCAGCTCCGCCGTGAAGGCGTCAACCCAGGCGATAGGATTGTAATAGGGGATCCTGCACGTGGAGAAATCACATATTAGCAACAGCGAACTAAAGCTTCGTTTGCGACAACTTGGTACCTCGTGGCATAACCCCGAGGGGGAGTGTGTCTTGTATATCATGAGTCGTGATCAGCGAGTACACGATAATCATGCGCTTATTGCTGCACAAAAACACGCCCTCGCTCACGGGCTACCACTGGCTGTCATTTTTAATTTTAATGTCACAAAGGCACCACGAGCACGCGAACACTATGATTTTATGATTGCTGGATTGTACCAGGTTGAGCGCGAGTTGAATAATCTTAACATTCCACTCATAGGTTTGGTTGGGGAGCATTTACCCAGGCTTGAAGCACTCTGTCACCATGTTAAGCCGGCAGCTATATATGTTGATTTCAGCCCATTAAACGGCCCACAGTCAGTGCATAAAAAACTTGCTAAAGACTATACCATCATAGAAGTTGATACGCATAATATTGTGCCAGCGTGGATTGCGAGTGAAAAGCAAGAAGTTGGCGCCAGAACTTTACGACCTAAAATAAACCATTACTTACCGACATTTTGTATTGAGCCAGAGTTGCTTGTTAGCCATCCGATTGATTGGCCAAACAAGGCTGTAATTAGACTGGAAGAAGTTGTTGATATCTTTGGCGACAGGTTAGCGGCCGTGCGCCACAGTGGTATTAACCATGGTTATCAAGCAGGCGAAACAGCGGCTAAATTGTATTTACAGATGTTTATTGATAGTCGGTTAAAGGGCTATGCCACACTTCGCAATGACCCGAGTGTTGATGGCCTTTCGGGAATGAGCCCATATCTGCACTTCGGGCAGATTAGTAGCTTGCGTATTGTGCTCGAAGCTGCAAAGGCTGTAAAACAAGACGCTTCGTTAAAGCCGGACTACGATACGCTCATAGAAGAGTTGGTGGTCCGTAAAGAGCTGAGTGATAATTTCTGTCTATACAATCAGAACTACGCTTTACTTGAGGGCGCACCGCAGTGGGCACAAAAAACACTCCAAAAACACGCTTCTGACCCACGGGAATTTATGTATTCGCTCGAACAGTTCGAACGAGCAGAAACTCACGATGAAGCTTGGAATGCGGCCCAAACCCAACTTACCCAAACCGGTAAGATTCACGGCTACATGCGCATGTATTGGGCTAAAAAAATTCTCGAATGGTCGAGTTCACCCGAAGAAGCACTGCAGATTTTACTGTATCTAAATGATTTCTATTCTTTAGATGGCGGAGACCCTAATGGCTATGTCGGTATATTGTGGAGTATCGCAGGTTTACATGATAGGCTTTGGGGTGAAAGAGCGGTGTATGGCACGGTACGAAGTATGGTTTATAATGGACTTAAGCGTAAGTTTGATATTCAAGCATACATAAGCCAAAACCAACATGACAAAGTCAAAAAATCTCAATAAAAAAGCATACCGCAACCTCGTGATTAGCGCCGTTTTGTGGGGCTTATCGCCACTGTTTTACAAACAGGGTCTTTTACTGGTCAGTATCTCTGTATTTTTGGGCCTACGTTTTGCGATTGGAGCTGTTGCTATATTGGCAACCGAGCGAAAAAAGTTTATAAAGCTAACCGCAAAAGTAATTGCAATAATAATTGCTTTTGCAATCTTGGATGCGTTGCTCGTAAATATTGTGTATTCTTTTGCAATACAGCGCACTACACTTTTGCATGCTTCAATTATTCAGTTAAGTGTTCATTTTGGTTTATTTTTTCGCAGCAATAATTTTTAAAAGAAAAGCCACATAAGATAGTACTTGTTGGTAGTACGGTCGCTGTAATTGGGATGGCCATTATCGTGATTGCTAATAGTGCCTCGAGCGCACCATCAACGAGTACTCAGAATATTGGTGATATAGCGATGTTTGCTTGCGTAAGCTTAAATTGCGCTTTCAATTGTTCTTAATGAGTATTATCTGGTATCAAAGCACCTTCAGAACAGCTTGGTTTTTATGGAATACGCATTCAGCTGTGCCTTTCTTTGTGATTATATTGTTACATGGATCATGGCGGGCTTTAACCTCTATTACCGGTCATGGCCTGGGTATGGATTATCGCCGCTGCTATCATAAGTGGCTCACTACCCGTAACTTTTTATTATCGATCAGTAAAAAAGCTACCAGCAGAACGCTTGGCAGATATGAGTTTTATATCTCCAGCTGTTGCGGGTATTGTCGGTATTTTGTTTTTAGGTGAGCGATTAAGCATTGGCTAATTTGCTGGCACTGCCTTGGTTGTAACAGGCCGCTTATTAGCCATAAAAAAATTCACCCGGTGCTTGCCGCCCACAAGCTTAGCGATGATTGATCACTCCAATCTATTTTAAGTTTCCACACAAAGCCTATGCATACATAGCGGTCAAGCTCGAAAATTCGGCCAATAGCAACTTTCTGATATGCTAACTTCATGCATGCAAACGTTTTATTTTATGACCTTGAAACAAGTGGATTTAACCCACGTAGTGCTCGGATAATGCAATTCGCAGGGCAACGAACTGACATGAACCTACAGCCCATAGGCGAGCCTGATAATATTTTGGTGAAGATTACCCCAGACGTCTTACCAGATCGAATCATCCGCGGATATGACCTTCGCCCTGCTCGCTGTTATCGATGGCATTGCCGATCAATTCTGAAGCTATTTTATCGATACGTCGCTGTTTCTCCCGGGCTGCTGTGCTGGTGGATATGAAAACGGTTGGTTCGACGACGAATTTATGCGCTATACGTTGTACCGTAACTTTCTGGTACTTATGAATGGCAGTGGCAAAATGGTCGAAGTCGATGGGATATATTAGATGTTGTCCGCATGACGCGTGCGCTAAGGCCGATGGTATGAGTAGCCCGTTGGTTCGGATGGTAAAACCGTTCTTGAAGCTTGAACCAATCGCCTCACTTAATAAACTAGAGCACGAAAAGGCTCATGACGCCCTAAGTGACCATTATATGCCACAATCGGTGTTGCGAAACTCATTAAAGATAAACAACCCAAGCTATTTGAATACTTTATCTGTTCGCGATAAAGAAAGTAGAAGAACTTATCAGTAAACCCAGGCAATTTGTTTCTTGTCGGGCGATCGCCTTCGATGACTGCGAAAAAGCAACAATTGTTGTTACGGTAGCTCAGCGCAACCCAAAAAGGGTCTGTGTTTGTCTATGATCTTCGTCATGATCAGGAACCTTTTGAGGCATCGGCACGAAATGCTTCCTTGCTTGCAAAGTTTAGATTCGAAGAGGGTAGGCTTAGGCTACCCGTTAAGCAACTTCAAACAAACAAATGCCCGGCAGGATTGCACCACTTGGCGTGTTGGGTGATGAAGATAAAAACGACTCGCACTCGATATGACATTAAATGAAATAATCTTAAAAAAGTTACTTGCCATGAATGATTTTTTTAGCGATCGAATTCAAGAGGCACTTCGTATAAACGAAAAGTTAAAACAATCAACATTTGTTGTTGATGTTAAGGATGTTGATGCACAGCTTTACGATGGGTTCTTCGGAGATGGTGATAAAACAAAAATGCGAGTCGTGAGGGCAGCAGACGAAAATGGGCTGGCAGATTTGCATCTCGACTTTGCAGATAACAGACTCGACACTCTTCTGCTGTATGGCTCGCCAATTTCCTAAAAAGTCGACTGCGGACGAACAAAAGCAGTAGCAAGATATCACACAACGACTACTTGCTGGTGATGAGCGAGTAAAATAGCCAAATACTTTTCACGTATTAATGAGCTAGCTTCGCGTGGTGATATGACACAAGAAAAGCTTTATGTGTTGGAAGAGTTAAAACTATACGGCGAAAGTATTATGCCGTACGATGCCTAAAGAGCTATTAGGTCTATTCGATTAATGCCTGGTGGCAAATCTTTATCTGGGTCTATAGCATCAATATAACGCAAGGCAGTCACACAAAGTTTTTATAACTATAAACGCGATAAAAATATTGGCGAGCATTAAAACAATGTCGTTTAAGTCTAATTGAATATCGGTGCCAGGAGGTTATTCTAGTAAGCACGAATTGCTGAACTATAACTTCAATATAGGTAACTTGAAACGATTGCCCAATTGATTGGGCAATAAATAACAGCGGTTGGATAAAAGCACTCCACATGTAACCGCAAAATACACTAAATTATTAAATATTGCAATATTAGTATATAAACTACTTTTGCTTATCTTGATTCTAAGCATGTAACGCTTGCGGTTGTAAAGTAGGTCAACGATAGCAAGTACAAACAAAACGATTGCAACACCGTAGGCAACGGCATTATTTGCGTACGCAATCAGTACAATAACCCCTATAAGTAAGACAACTACAAACACATCGTGGAAGTGCTTTTATTAATGGGTTATCAGGAAAAATAAGTTCCAAAAACTTTTGACCATTCGTTTTAAAATACTCTAATAATTTCTTTGCCCAGACATTGTTAATTGATAGCAAGCCTAAGCCGGCCAAAAACAGTGGGATGCCCCCTGGTCCAGGCAACCAACCCGTTAAAACGCTAAGAATGATCAGGCCATAGCCGGCGGCGTCAATAATAATCCGTTTAAAGTATTTCCGTAACAAATTCATGTACATATATTGTACTGTAGTTGACAAAGTATTTTTAAAGGGGAGTTACTCTGAAGTCAGAAGAGAGCTTAGAACCTAAAACATATACAAAAAAGGAGGCTAGAAATGGCGCGAAAGACGCCTTTGCATGAGGGTGGACCGTTTGCAGAGATCAGCGATGTTATGGTTGCTCGGACGGTTGACTTAAGACGGGCAAAATCTGTCGGGAGGATTCTTGCGCTACTCAGAAGAAAAACGAGCGGTCTTTATAGAACCAATCAGCCCTGGCCAAATAGTATTGCCTATATTTGGTGGACCATTATTAAAGCGCGCCGTATTGGAGGCGGGGCGCAAGTTAGAAAATCGGGGCGAAATAAACGAGATTCCACCGTTGTATCGGCAACTAAAATGGATGACGTAAAGGTCGAGCTAGAAACAGCTCATGGGTTTACACTTCTTCCCTGACAATGCGGGTAGCAGACTTGGATAAATACTGATGTCGACGATAACGATCATCTTGTTGTTCGACTTGGTGATGATAATAGGCAATATCAAAAAGACGGTAAAGCAGTTCTCAACACTATGTGCGATTTGGCAGGGGTGCAACACAGGCGGAAATACTCGCGACCAACTACTTTGAGCCACCAGAAGTAATTGTAGGTAGAGTTCATGGCTTGTCCATTGCAATTTGGCGAAACAACGGTGGTTTAGCAGAAGATCCAAACGGTTTTATAAAAGATCAATTACAGAGTTCAAGAAGTTTGGTTGATGATATCGATGACGACAGCGCACTTGTTACTAATAAGGTTACATTTGGTGAACCCGTAGTACTTGCGCGACCAACAGAAGCAGAGCATAAACATCTTCTAGCCGAAGCCGAGTCGCCGTATCCGATTGAGTTTGAAGGATTATATGCGGTGCAAAAAAATCCTGATGATACATGGTATGACGAAGGGATTGCATCATGACACGTTTTGCCAGCCCTTATTCTCGAGCTGCATTTAGTCCCGAAAAAAGCCCAGGTATAAAAAGGAGCCATACAAATATGCCGGTACACCCAGAAGCAATTGGTTTAGCGGCGCGTGTTGCACCAGAAGACCAAATGGCACTGTTTGCCATGACTCAAGACGCCTGCGAAGAAATTCTTCATTTTGCTGGCATAAAATCATCAACTCTTGCGGCGAGTGGTCTGTTAAGAATTAAGTCAGCCCACGCGGTGACGATAGCACCTGTCTCGCAAGTTGGTATGCAAATGCACGAGCAAGCGCTAACCGATAGACAACGTGCCCGAACCGCCGAAAGTGCCCGTGTCGCCTTGGGCCATTCTGCAAAACAACGTCGTTTTAAACAATTTGCTAAGTCGATTAGAATCGGACTTTCTGATGTAGTTATGCCACCACCCGCAGTTGTTGTAGAAGATATAGATTGGTACGGTACCAACGAAAATGTTTTGGTTGCTCGACTCGACACTTCACACCCAGATTTTCAACGTATAACTGAAATGAGACAAGTCGTAACTAATGCTCTGGCAGGGTTGGGCATTGCTGATCCTGATATTTATCCTGCTGACCATATAACCCTGGCACGGTTTGGCACTAAGCGTCGCCCAATAGAGTTTGTCGACGATGTTAAGGCAATGGCAAAAGATGTCTTAAGGCCTGAACTTGTCGGTACGGCAGTGTCGCTAGGTGATTTTATACTCACAAAAGTTGATGGTGAATCAACCCCTGTAAAACCGTCTGCCCTCAGAACCTTTCGAGTTTCCGTTAGTAATGATCTTGAATAGATATCCAGCCCTTTGAGTCTGGAAAAAATGCGTGAATTGTGCTAGACTTTACTGTCAATGCAAGATGTTATTCGCATTCAGGGAGCTCGTGAGCACAACCTAAAGAATATTAGTGTTGATTTGCCACGCAATAAACTCGTCGTTATCACTGGTTTATCTGGATCGGGTAAATCAAGCCTGGCTTTTGACACTATCTATGCCGAAGGTCAGCGCCGTTACGTAGAAAGCCTCAGTAGTTATGCCCGCCAATTCTTAGGGCTAATGGAAAAGCCAGATGTCGACCAAATTGATGGTCTTAGCCCTGCGATTTCGATTGACCAGAAATCTACCAGCCGCAACCCCCGCTCTACAGTCGCAACCGTTACTGAAATTTATGATTACTTACGTTTATTGTATGCACGTATTGGTATTCCACATTGTCCAGTTTGTGGTAAGCCAGTATCGCGTCAAACCACAACAGCAATTGTTGATCAAGTTGCTAAAGATACAAAAGGTGCAAAAATTATGGTTCTTGCACCGGTTGTTATTGATAAAAAAGGTGCCTTTGAACATATTCCAGAACAATTTCAGCGTGCTGGTTTTGCGCGTGCACGTGTTGATGGGGTTGTGTATGCACTCGACGAATTCCCTGAGCTCGATAAAGCAAAAAAACACACAATTTCTATAGTTGTTGATCGTATTATTTCAGACGAGCAAAGTTTCGGGCGCTTAAGCCAGTCTATAGAGCAAGCATTGGAGCTAGCTGATGGTCGATTAATTGTGCTCGATGCAGACACAAATACTGAATCATCGTATTCACTTATGTATGCATGTATTGATCATCCTGATGTCTTAATACCAGAGCTAGAACCACGCACTTTTAGTTTTAATTCACCTCATGGCGCTTGTCCAGTATGTACTGGTTTAGGTAATCGACTCGAGGTTGACCCTGAGCTTGTTATACCAAACGGTCGTCTTACTATTGCCGAAGGTGCAGTGCGACCATGGAACCGTATACGTGTTGATAGTTGGTATCTTAAAAAAGTTGAAGTTATGGCAGAAGCTAACGGATTTAGTATCCATGTGCCTACTGGCCAACTTACGAAAGAACAGCTTGAAATGGTTATGTATGGTACGGGCAATGCCATTTATCAAGTTCCACTTGGTGGTGGTCGAAGTTTCGAAACAACATTTGAAGGTGTCATCCCCAACCTAGAGCGACGATACAAAGAAACCGAAAGTGATTTTGTACGTCGAGATATCGAAAAGTTTATGCAAGAACGTCCATGTCACGCTTGTGGTGGTAAGCGTTTACGCCCCGAAGTACTCGCTGTAACGGTAGCCAAGCTATCAATCATGGATATTTGTGAGCTATCAATCGACGATGCAGTGACGTTCTTTAAGACGCTTCAACTAAACGAGGTTGAGCAAACAATTGCAAAACAAATCTTAAAAGAAATTAATGCTCGCCTAACATTCTTGCAAGATGTTGGCCTTAACTATCTAAGCTTGGCGCGGAGTGCGGTAACACTTAGTGGCGGCGAAGCTCAGCGTATTCGTTTGGCGACCCAAATTGGTTCTGGGCTTACCGGAGTACTATATGTGCTTGACGAACCATCAATTGGTTTGCATCAACGTGATAATGAACGTCTTATTAAAACACTCAAACGACTACGCGATTTAGGTAATACTGTTATCGTAGTTGAGCATGACGAAGACACAATTCGTACGGCTGATTATTTGGTAGACATAGGCCCCGGTGCGGGTGTACATGGTGGAGAAATTGTCGCGCATGGATCACCGAAAGAAGTCGAACAAAACCCAGCGAGTGTTACGGGTCAATTCTTATCCGGTAAGCGATCAATTGCAACTCCAAAAAAGCGACGCACTGGTAACGGTAAAAAATTAGTAATTAAGGGTGCTCGCGAAAATAATCTTAAAAATGTTGATGTTGATATTCCGCTTGGTCAGCTCGTGGTCGTGAGTGGTGTCAGCGGTTCTGGTAAATCGAGCCTTATTAACGATATCTTAGCCAAAGAATTATCTGCACGTTTGCACCGTGCCAATACTGTTGCGGGCCGCCATGACGAAATAGAGGGTATTAAACAGCTCGATAAAGCAATTATTATTGACCAATCACCAATTGGTCGTACACCCCGTAGTAACCCTGCTACGTACACGGGGTTATTTACTCCAATCCGCGAACTGTTTGCAAGCACACCAGAATCAAAAATCCGTGGCTATGGGCCAGGACGATTTAGTTTCAATGTTAAAGGTGGTCGCTGCGAAAATTGTGCTGGTGATGGCATTATAAAAATCGAAATGCACTTTTTGCCCGATGTCTATGTTCCTTGTGAAGAATGTAAAGGCAAGCGTTATAACCGCGAAGCGCTCGAAATTCACTATAAAGGAAAAACAATCAGTGATGTATTAAATATGACTTGCGAGCAGGCCTTAGAATTTTTCGAAAACATTCCTTCGATTGCGCGCAAACTACAAACATTGGTCGATGTTGGCCTTGGCTATATCGCACTTGGCCAATCAGCAACTACTTTAAGTGGCGGAGAAGCTCAGCGTATTAAACTTGCATCAGAATTATCACGTCGCCCAACGGGTCGAACACTTTACATTTTAGATGAGCCCACAACGGGTCTACATATGGCTGATGTCGAAAAATTACTCCACGTACTTCATGCTCTTGTAGAAGCTGGTAACTCCATGGTTATCATCGAACACAACTTAGATGTTATTAAATCTGCGGATTACGTTATCGACATGGGCCCTGAGGGTGGTGAAGCGGGTGGTCGTGTTATTGCGACGGGCACGCCAGAACAAATCGCGAAAGTTACCGATTCATTTACCGGCCAATTTTTAAAGAAGCTTTTATAAGCATAAGTGCCAAAAAATAT
Organism: Saccharimonadales bacterium (SeqCode); assembly: GCA_046350635.1. Classification (GTDB taxonomy): domain Bacteria; phylum Patescibacteriota; class Saccharimonadia; order Saccharimonadales; family CAIOMD01; genus CAZMHJ01. The sequence goes on along the minus strand of JAXLZY010000004.1, from coordinate 16,556 downwards.
AATTGACAAAAAAGCATTAATTGTTCAAAATCGTAGGTAATCTTAGTATAAGATGTGGGTAGCTGCATGATCTGCGAACGTAACATACGTTATGTGTACTGATCATGTAACTACGGATAGATAAAGACTATCGGGTGGAGCGCAAGGCATGAATTTAGTATTAAGTTTGTGCCTTTTTTATTTTTGGCAACGAGGTGTGGTATGGCAATTGAATCCCAACATCAAGTAGACGCGCAACAAGGATCGGTTATAACCGTCCGTCAAGAACGCAGATTACCAGTATATGTAAAAGCGGCGAGTGCGCTTGCGCTCGGCTCGGCAGCAGTTGTGGGATTGGGCCAAATCGTAGATTTGCCTGGTATTCCAAAAATCGGTGATTACTTTACGACCACCATTACACCTGAGCAGACTGAAATTCAGGCTAAGCGTTTAGTTATTGAACCAACCTATTTTGCATGTAGAGCAATTGGTGTTTACGATGCAGCGAACAGTCAAGCGCTTGTTAAGGCGCATGGTTTTGACCACGCTGCAGTTGCTTCAACCGCTAAGGTCGTTGTTTCGGCTTGTATTACGAATCCAGAAATACGCCAAGTAGATGCCGCACAAACAGACGAAAACACGAATGTGATACCAACCACGGTTTACGTAAAGGCGAGCTCAATTGCTTTTAATGCTGAATTCAGCGAAGCAGACACGCGTATCGTAGACGCCAGCGGTGGTGGCACCGAACTTTTAGAAGGTGGCGCCCAAGCGGGAGATGCAATAATTGATGGGCTCTGCACAATTGCAACACTTGGCAATTGTGATAATGGACTTGGTAATCCATTAGATGCTGCTGTTCAAACTAGCCGTGAAGATCAGGCTAAGACAGAACAGTACCTAAGAATGAAAATATTACAATCTGTTCAAGAAAAATGTGTCGCAGATGACTGGTCGTCGTATCGTACTGAAATCGTTGAATCCTACGAAGACCAGGCACGTGCCCAAGGCGCAAGCGTATCTGATATATCGGTTGTATTTGTCGATGATTCAGGCAACTCGTTACCAGATAGCTATGTACCAGATACAACTGCAAAAACAGTAGGATCGTTAATTAAATCTGGCGCTATTACCGATACCATGCCAGACGTTGAAATCGACACCACAAAGAAACCGGTCGTTACATGTACCTATAACGGTAACTCTGCGCAAGGGGCGCAACAATAATGGCACTCGACACACTTCATAAACTACACCATCAGCCAGATGCTGAACCGAAAGTTGTGCCACGAAAGCCAGTTCAAAAGGTCAACTCTACTGGGCCAGGTGTGATTGAGACAACTAAAGAATTTGCACGCGCACATCCAAAGTTCATTATGGGTGCGGCAGCGGTTTCGATGTTTCTCGGCGCATATCTTGGGTTTCAGAATGGCGACGCCAACCCTGTGCTTCCGAATACGTCTACAACAGCTCAGCCAAATGGATCTGGTGCGGATAATCCAGTACCAGCAAAGCCACTATCGGTTGTATTTAATGGTCTAAAATCCGAAAACGGATGCGAGTCACATGAATACACAATCAAAAACGCCACACTGCGAGCCCAGGCAAATGGCTATACACAAGAGATAACTGTTCATGATATGGCAGTTGCGACTCAGACATGCGCAGATTCATCAACACATATCATTCAACGAGACGGAGAAGTCGTTGCAGGCACTGAATTTCGTGCCAAAAAAGTTGCCATTGATGTTACTGATATGAAATACAGTGCCTCAATAACTAACGCTGATATTAGCGTGCGTACTGTCCCCCCGGGTGAAGTTTTTGCGGAAAAAGGGCTCGATAAGGTGTTGTGTCCACAGCTTGGGTTATGGGGGTGCCCTGACCACGATCAACAACCTGAAGCAGCTAAGTTGCAACCCGAAGTCCAGCAAAGTTTGATACTTTCCGCCGAAGCAGCAGTATTACAAGCAATCCAAAATAAAGGCGCGATAGCGGACTATAAAAAAGCAATTGCAGAAATGAAAGCAGATATTGTTAATCAAGTTATTGTGCAAGGAGGCACGGAAAAAATGGTGACCGTTGTCGTAACTGACGCAAAAGGAAAGGAGCTAAAGACTGTACCTAGCTATATGCACGGCGTGCTAGAAATCTTACAAAAATCGGGCGCTGCCATCACAAATGATGATCATAAAAAGATGTTTGGGGTAAGCCTTAACCAATTAGCCACAAAGGTAGAAGGAGCATAACATGGCACTAGAATCACAACTATCTGATACAGTCGTAATTTCGTCTGCGTTTCCACAATACAACAGACTTTCTTCTCTTATGGCGGTGGCATCAATTACACGGCCAGCACCCCGACACTTACGACCCGAGGCAGAAGTTAGGCAATTACCTCCCGATGCAGAAAATAGCCAAGAGCTCGTCACGGCATTTAATGAAATTCATGATTCGCTGTTTGTGTCAGAGGACTACTTTGAAGAAGAACGTAAGCGAATTGCTATCGAAAAAGATGATGTTGCCCAGCAACTAGCTACAAAACGTAGTGATTGTATCGAAGCTGAACAGGAGCGGGATGATGCCCAATATGCTCTCGATGAAACCGCCTCAAAGTTATATCAATCACGCGAATCAGTACGCCAAGACATAGAAAATGCATTGGCATCAGTTTACGAGCTAACCGATAGCGAAGTGGCACTCTCTTCCTCTCGTCTACAAACGCTTGCCGAAGAGGGCGTCGCTCCGATCGCTTCTCATGACTATGCGGTAAGAGTTGCGGCATTTAATAGATATGCACGTGAAGAGCAATTACGGTGGAGTCTTCTGCAAAAAAAGCATGTTGCCGTTGCAGCCCTAAAAACTGAAATTAGCCTACTTGAAGATAAGCACGCTGCACTAGAAGCAGAGTTACAAGAACTTATAAAAGATGAAGCCCGCTATGTTGCACGACTGGGTAGGGCACGGGATGTATTAACAATGAATACTCGTGGCGATAGAATCTTACGGACAATAAAAAGTGTTGGAAGTCGGGCAATTGAACTTTTTAAAACGCAGGAATTTGATAGCTCAACCGAGCAACCAGAGCAAATAAAACTTGAACTAATCACGAAGGAGAATCCTGTAAATGATTAATACAGGCGTGCACTCCGCAGAAACATTACATGACGCTGGTTTACATGACACCTATGACGCACTAGGCATTCCGAGCGCACATGCCACAGCTATTCCTGAAGTTGCCGAAAGCTACCTTAATGCACTTATCAATGTTCATAGTTCTGCATATATGGCCGCACACGATGCAAGCGTAGCAGCAGAATTTGGCATTGATAGTTCAGCACATTCTGCTGATGAAATTAGTGCTATGGTTGAGCGTTCTATGCGTTCGTATCTAAATCTTGATGTTATCGCAGAAGCTTATAAAGCAGAAGCCGTACAAGAAGCGGGTGAAGATTACGACTCGGCAGGAATGTACGTCGAAGCACTCGATACTGCAGTTGCTACCGCTATCCCAGAGCTAGTTGTGACAGTTCAAAATAGCGTAGTTTCACAAAACTCGCAACAAACTGCAACCGCTATACGGCAACTTTCGCTTTTGGGAATAACGTGTGAAGTCCCCATGCAGACCCATCAATATGATCAACCTATTGCAATAGTGCGTCGTGATGCCTCACGTATTAGTATTCCAAAAAAAGTTGCGGTGGGCACAACACTCGCAGCGAGTGCCTTAACTGTTGTTGGTACCGTTACGCCTGCTGCAGCGACTGAAACGACGCCCACGCCCTCTCCGACCTCATCAAGTGTGAGCGCAGAGTTAAACCCAGTAACAAGTGATACACCTCTGCCCGAACAATCACAAACACCAGAAACTCCAGCTCCAACAGCCACCGATGTACCACCAACAGTAGAACCAAGCTCTGAGCCAGCACCTTCTACCACATCTCCTGCGCCAGAAGAATCTACACCAACGACGCAACCCGAACCAACACCTACAGTCACGGCAATCGAAGCTCCAATTACTGCCGACGCAGACCCAGTTTTTATTAAGCCAGCTCCTCCGACCCCCGAAGTTAGCGAGTCTCGCGAAGTTGTTGCTGCCCCCGAAACAGTTACAGCTCCTAAAAACCTAAGCGCTGAAATAGGAGGTCAGTATGCAAATATGCAAACAGCGCTTAAACAGGGAACATTTAATGCATACTCACCGACCGAAGATCAATTTAACCCCCTTATAGGCAATAGTTCCAAACATCTTACAGTTCCTCTGACTGACAAAGCAAAAACGATACTACAAGCTAAAATTAGCCAGTTTGACAGTATAATTGCAGGCGATCAAGAAACAATCTTAGCTGCGCTCAAAGACTTTGATATTACTCTTGATGACCAAATGCGCCAAGAACTAGCCAATTATATTCAAAATGATGATTTTGTTAAGCAGGGCCAACCACTGAGTATCGAACAGCGCATCGCCATCATGCACGTTATTCAATCAACTCATCAAGAACTTACGCCCGAAGCTAAGGTAGCCTACACTAAAGCATTAAAAGAAGCTAAAGACGACACAAAGAAATCCCCAGAACATAAAAAACATGCCGTCGAAAAGTATTCTATACTATTGCCGAAAATTCATGACGAACAAAAGCTTGCAGCAGCAATTGACGCCTACATTTTAGATGTAGCACCAGATTCACCATTCGTGGGGCAAGGTATGAACTTTGTTAAAGGTGCGAAAAAACATGGCGTAGACCCATTGCTTCCAGTTGTTATTGCGCAAATGGACAGTAACTTTGGAACCAAAGGTGTGGCCGCACATTATCACACCAACAATCCATGGAACCGTGACTGCCCAGATGGCAAACCTCGCGTCCATTACACCGATGGTCGCAGTGGGCATAATCATAGCGCCTGTACATACGACAGCCCAGAACAAGCGCTACTGCAAGACGATTACGAAGGCATGGAAGCCGCCCGTAAAGGTCACGATAGTATATTTGCGTATATAGAACGTAAATATATTAATCATGGCATTACAAAGCTCGAAGATTTCTTAGCAATTTACACACCGGCCGCAGAATCAAGTGATGCCGAACACCAACATCTACTGAATGGCTATAAACAGCAATACGATAAGCTCTATGAATTGGCTGGAGATTCAATCTCGTTTGGTATTAGGCTTAGTACCCTCAAAGATTTACCCGAACATGCTGGTAGTCGTTATGTATCAGAAGCGGTGGCACGAGCAGCTAAACCCGGTGAACCATTGTTTGGCCCTGATGATCCATGTGCACAGTTAAATGGTAACGTGCGTGTGCTTTGTGGCGCTAAGAAATTCTTTGGTATACGCTACGGCACAGCCGACCCTGGGTATGCACCAAAGTGGTCACGGATATGGAACCAAAAAATAACTTCTTGGGGTGGGCATGGTCCGCTTGGCTGGGTTATACGTAACAAAAAGGGAAGTACGAATGACTTTTTGGAATGTAGTGGTTTCGTAGCCGTCGCCTTTATGACAGCATATAGCCAAGATGTCGACACGTGTTCAGCTGGCTTTTTAAGTGATAAAAAGAACTTTAAAGAAATTGATCCACATGATGTTCGCCCAGGTGATTTAGTTATAGCTGCACGGTGGTGTGGTGGCAAACAAGGTGGACACGTTGGCATAGTAGAAAGTTATGACAAACGCACAAAAAGGCTCGTAACGTACGAATCGAGCGCCGGTATGAGTAGTAAGGGATGGGCGCGAAGCGGTAGAATCACTCATCATAAAATTGGTGAAGATTTCCACTATGCTGTCAGATACATCGGGCCAGGTTCGGATGCTGACTTGCAAAGTGCAGCTTAACTATTTACCAATAAGCGCGCGGTAATTTTCGGTAATCTTCTTTTTAAGCGCTTCGCGCGTTTCGGGCTCGCGTAGTGCGTGCAAAAAACTACCACCAAAGGTTAGGATAGTCGCAAGCAAAATAGCAGGGAATAAGTACTTATCGATATTAAAGTATTGCCCTAAAATCTTACCCGCCCAATACCCGATAAGTGTAATAGAAACTCCCCATAATAGTGCACCCAAAAAATTGTAGATTAAAAAGTTACGGTACTTCATTTTTGCAGTGCCCGCCATTAGTGGAGCTAACGTTCGTATTATTGGCACAAAGCGAGCAAATAAAATAGTTTTACCACCGTGTCGCTTATAAAAATCTTCGGCCGATTTAATATATTTTTTATGAAAGAATACAGAATCTTCTTTGCTAAAAATTCGCTTACCATTGCGTTTACCAATTTCATAACCTGCAATGTTTCCAAAAAATGCAGCTAGAACGATCGTTACTAATGTAATTGGTAGGCTAAGTCGGCCTTGTGCCGCAAAAAAGCCAGCTGCAAATAAAAGCGTATCACCGGGTAAAAAGAACCCAATAAGCAACCCGGTTTCGGCAAAAATTATCGCTCCGATTGCTAGTACACCACCAGCTTCAATCACACGGCTGACTTCAATATGTTTTGTCGCCAGTGCCATAATACCGACAACCAATACAACACCAAGTATAAGTGACAGTAATTTTTTGCGTTGTTTCATCCGCACAAGTATAGCATTATTCGCTAATAAATCCGCCTGATTGGTGAGCCCACAAGCGTGCGTACTGGCCATTCTTTTTCGAAAGTAGTTCTTTGTGTGAACCTTCTTCAATAATGGTGCCATTGTCGATTACGAATATTTTATCCATATGTTGTATTGTGCTTAAACGATGGGCGATAACAATTGCCGTACGGCCTTCCATAAGCTTCCATAATGCATCTTGAATTAATACTTCACTTTCACTATCGAGTGCACTTGTTGCCTCATCAAGCACTAAAATTGGCGCATTTTTAATCATTGCTCTTGCAATTGCAATGCGCTGTCGTTGTCCGCCCGAGAGTTTTATGCCTCGCTCACCAACGAGCGTCTCATAACCATCGGGTAGCTTGCTAATGAACTCATCGGCATGAGATACACGGGCTGCCTGCAGAATTTCATCATCACTGGCATCAAGTTTGGCATAGCCAATATTATCTTTAAGCGAACGATGGAACAATGCCGGCTCTTGCGGCACGTAGCTAATAAGTGAACGCAAATCATCTTGTGACATTCGATTAATAGGGGTGTCATTAATTTTGATTTGCCCTGATTGAATATCATAAAACCGTAGTAATAGTTTTGTGATTGTAGTTTTACCACCACCACTCACACCGACTAACCCAATACGTTCGCCCGGGTTAATTTGCAGCGAAAGATTATCGAAAATCGCATCTTTCTTTTCGTTATACGAAAACGTTACGTCTTCAAACGAAATTGCTGCATTTTTTGGTAAGTCACTTGGAATTTTTTTAACATCAGGTTTATCAGTAATCGAAATTGGTTCTTCAAGAATAACCGCCATCTCGACTGCATTACCTATATTTGTTTCAAGAGATTTGATAATACGCCCGAAGTTCCAGAATTTTCCCGTAAGTTGAAGCGTATAGGTAATAATAAGATATAAGCTTCCTGCCGATAGCCCAGAATAATTGTAGGCATATATTGCACCAATGACAGCAACACCATTAAGGCCAATGATGACATTGGTTGTCATTAAATCAATGGGGATGTTTTGATAATCCCAACTTACAATCCGTTTCTTTGATAAATCAGCACTGACACGATGAAAAATCTTTCGTTCGTGGGCTGCGTTCGCAAAAGTCTTGATGCTGAGCGAATTGGTAATCGCGTCTGCTAGTGTCGCGGTTTGCTTTGTTTCTGCGGCTGCGCGCGCTTTTGTAAGGCTAAAGCGACGGCTCGTTAGTATATACAAAATCCAAACATAGACACATAAAACAGCCAATAAAATAAGAGCAATGGGCCATGAAATACTTGCGATTATACAAAGCGCGAATACAGTAGGGATTAACATCCCCGATACTTCAAATACAAGCGTGTCATACAATGGTTCAAACGCTGATGCGTAGCGGTTAGTTTTAGCAACAAGCGCGCCAGCAAAATTATCTGCATGAAACGCGTATTCACGTTCAATTAAACGGGCAAACGCTTTTTCGCTTAAGTATTGCATCGATAAAGCATCACCCCTATTTAAAAACCAGAAATTTGTACGCCAGAGTAGCTCTCCGATAAATGGTGCCACTATAAATCCGATAGCCCACGGTAATAGTTCCTTGAAGCTAGCATTCGTACCTTTTGTGATTGCGTTAAGGATATGCGCAATGAATAAAGGCGATACATACTCGACTAGAATTCGTGCTGGGGCCGCCAAGAATAAAGGCGGTAGAGTGTATCGCTTAAACGTAAGAGCGGCGTCTTTATATTGTCTATAGACGTATTTAACCATTTGTTATTCCTGTAGTTTTTATTGTCGAGCGGTCGTTTATTCGACTTCGAAAGAGAAAACTCTTATGAGCGGGCAAACTGCCATCATCTTTGGTGTACTAGTGTAACACCTCTGGTATACTAGATGCAATGGAGAAAATACTGTTATATTACAAATTTACGCCCGTAGCTGACCCAGAAGCAATGAAGCTATGGCAACGCACATTATGCGAAAAGCTTAATCTAAAGGGTCGCATAATTATTTCTGAACACGGCATTAATGGTACCGTTGGTGGCAATATCGATGATTTAAAAGCCTATATAAAAGAAACTAAGCAGTTTGCTGGTTTTAAAGGTACTGTCTTTAAGTGGTCAGATGGCGGGCGTGATGATTTTCCACGCTTAAGCGTTAAAGTTCGTCCAGAACTAGTTGCTTTTGGTGCGCCGGGCGAAATTAAAGTTGATGAACATGGCGTTGTTGGTGGCGGTAAGCACCTAAAGCCAGAAGAAGTCGATGCACTCGTGAAAGAGCGGGGCGATGATGTTTTGTTTTTCGATGGCCGCAACGCGTACGAAGCCCAAATTGGTAAATTTAAAAACGCAATTGTGCCTGATGTACGTACAAGCCACGATTTCATTAAAGAAATCGAAGACCCAAAATACGACGACATAAAAGATAAACCAATCGTCACCTATTGCACAGGTGGTATCAGGTGCGAAGCCTTAAGTGCGCTCATGAAAAACCGTGGTTTTAAAGAGGTCTATCAAATCGATGGCGGTATTGTAAAATACGGCGAAAAATTCGGTGATGACAGTTTATGGGAAGGTAGTTTATACGTTTTCGATAAGCGAATGAATACCGAATTCAGTGATAACGCAAAAACGATTGGCGTATGTGTACACTGTGGTGGTAACACCAGTAATTTCGAAAACTGTGCCTACAAACCATGCAATAACCTCGTGCTTATTTGCGAATCTTGTCACACCAAAAATGACACATGCTCGGCCGAATGTGCCGAAAAACTTGGTGCAACAGCTAACGCATAAAAGGCTGGGATATGAACCAGCAACTAGCCGCTAAACTAAAAACGCTCCCAAAGTCACCAGGTGTCTATTTTCATAAAAATGCCGATGGCGAAATTATTTATGTTGGCAAAGCAGCGGTGCTTCGCAATAGGGTACGGCAGTACTTTCAGGCTAGCCGTGTTCGTGACCCAAAAACCGATTTACTAGTTAGCGAAATTGTAGACACCGATTGGATTGTTGTAGACAGCGAAGCCGATGCGCTGTTCTTAGAAGCCGAAATGGTGCGTCGTTATATGCCACGCTACAACATCATGCTGCGCGACGATAAATCGAGTTGCTACATTCGCATCGATGCACGTGCGCAGGCCCCAACGGTTAGTGTTACTCGCCGGCCACTCGACGACGGTGCAGATTATTACGGCCCATTTTTGCAAGCAGGTCCTGTCCGTAAGGCACTGCGTTATTTACGTAAAGCGTTCCCATATTCAACACACACCACATTACCACCTCGTGGATGCTTGCAGTATCATCTTGGGTTATGTCCGGGCCCCGAAACGCCACAGTACGATAGGCAAGCCTACCTAAAAAACATCAAAAAACTCGTTATGTATATTAATGGCGAACGCACAAAAGTAGTGCGAGAACTCGAAAAAGAAATGGAAAGCTATGCAAAACAACAGCAGTTCGAGCAAGCCGCGATCCTTCGTAATAAATTACGTGCGCTTAAATCGCTCCAAGCTCAAGTTTTGTTTGGCGATAAAGAAGCTTTAGACTTATCAAAAGATCACGCATTAGCTGACATTACAGAACTACTAACTCTCGCAAAGCCTCCACGACGCATAGAGGGATACGATATTAGCCATATGTCGGGTACTGATACGGTTGCCAGTATGGTGGTGTTTACTAATGGTGTATCAGATAAGCCTGAATACCGTAAATTTAAGATGCGTATACCGGGGAACGATGATTTTGCACACATGAACGAAGTTATAAAACGGCGTCTAAGCGAAAAGAATATCAAGGCGTGGGGATTGCCGCAGCTCATGCTAATAGATGGAGGCAAGGGCCAATTAGGCGCCGCAATTAAGGCCCGAGATGAACTTGGTATTACGATGCCAATGGTTGGATTGGCTAAAAAATTCGAAGAAATTGTAGTCCATAAAGAGCACAGTAGTGTCACCATAAACGACGAACAACTCCGTAAACTAAAAGGCTTTAGAACAGATGAATCAGACGATTTTGTACGGCTTGATTTGCCCGACACCAGTCACGTAGTCAAACTACTACAGCGCATTAGGGACGAATCGCACAGGTTTGCTGTAAGCTATCATTCGGTCCTTAAAACAAATCGGCAAACAACCAGCGTGCTCGATGAAATCCCTGGTGTTGGCCCAACCACCAAAAAGCAACTTATCAGAGCATTTGGTTCGGCTAAAGGCGTTCAAACGGCCAGTAAAGACGAACTTGCAACAATCGTTGGCCCAAAAAAAGCAGCTATAATTTATAACTATTTCGTACACTAATATCATGCAACTATCGCCAGAATTTTTTATAAACAATCGAAAAAAGCTCGTAAACAGCCTTCCTAAAAAAGGGTTGATTATTGTAGCTGGGAATGGTCGTCTTCAGCGTAATAGCGATAGCACCTATCCTTTCAGACAAGATAGTAACTTTTATTACTTAACTGGCATAGAAGAACCTTGTGCGACACTCGTTATCGATACAAAGCAGGGTGAAAGTTGGGTAATGCTACCACTCCGTACGGGCGTAAAGGCAATTTTTGAAGGTGAAATCGACATCCAACAGTTACGGACTGCATCTGGTATAGACGAAATTATTACCGAAGCAGAAGGCTTAGCACGTTTGAAAAAATATCATCACGACATAGCATACATGCCTCAATCTCCTAAAACTCGCCTGGATGATATGTACACTAACCCACACAGGGCTACTATAGCCAAACAAATCCGCTCTATTGTTAGTGCAACAATAGACATTCGTGAAGAGCTTTCCCGCCTACGTTCGCTAAAGGAAGCTGAAGAAATCGAGCTCATAGACACTGCCGCGCGCATAACTCTAGACACAATAGATTTAATTAGCTCGCAATTTGGCTTATATAAGTCTGAATCTGATATAGAATCTGCCTTATTATCGGGCTTTAAAGCTCAGGGTGCTCGTGGCCATGCCTTTAGCCCAATTGTTGCTTCGGGTAGCGCTAGCTGCATGCTGCACTATGAAGCTAATAATAAGCCCATATCCAAGCCGGTTGTGCTACTTGATGTTGGCGCAGAAGTAAGTAATTATTCAGCAGATATTTCCCGAACACTACTTTTGGCTGATGAAAGCCGTGTATCTGACATTCATTCAGCAGTGCAAGAGGCGCAACAAACTATCATAAAACAGCTAAAACCGGGCCTAACGTGGCAAGAGTATGCTGAAATATCAGACAAAGAAGTAGGATCACAATTACTACGACTTGGGCTTGTTAAAAAAGGCTACACAAAAGATCAGTTACGGCAGTACTTCCCGCACGCCATTGGGCATTTTTTGGGGCTCGATACTCACGATGCAGGGGTCTATTCAGAGCCACTCGAGCCAAACATGGTTATTACTACTGAACCCGGAATTTACATACCAGATGAAGGTTTTGGCGTACGCATAGAGGATGATATTCAGATTACAAAAACCGGTGCGAAAATACTCGGCTTATAAGCCAAAAGTTGCTATAATAACATCTTAGATTCATGAAAAAACAGTTACTAACATTTATTGTTCGCTGGTTCGCGAACACACTAGCTTTATGGCTTTCGGCGAGTATATTTGGGCTCGTCGATAAGTCGGCTTCGATAGAAACGCTCGCTATTGGTGGTTTTATTTTGGCTATATTAAACGCCATTATTAAACCTTTGCTCATTATTTTTACACTGCCGGCGATTGCTCTGACGCTTGGATTCTTCTTAATTGTTATCAACGGGGTAGTCGTTTGGTTGGCAAGTTTGTTGTATCAACCGCTCAATATTGATTCTTTTTGGGCCGCAGTGCTTGTCGGTATAGTGATTGGCCTGGTAAACTATATGGTGACTATTATTGCGGAGGCGATAGCAAAACAACATGCATAGTATTTTTAATTACATTACCGTTGGTTCAGCAGTACTTATGACCATTCTAATTTTGGCTCAGGTTCGTGGCGCGTCGGTAGGCGCTGGCTTTGGTGGTAGCGCAGAGGTCAACACAGTTCGTCGTGGCTCAGATAAAACATTATTTCAGATGACAATTGTTGTTGCTGTTGTGTTCGTACTCTCTATTATTTTAGGAATCATTTCAAAATAATCATATATGGTAAGCCGTTACACGCGGCTACGTGTCAAACGCAAGATACGTACGCGTAAAAAACAAGTGGTGGGGATGAGCGAGACTGCGAATAAGCAGCTCGATAGACATATCTTTCGCCGTTGGCATAACTTAAAAGCCTCGTGGCGCTTTGTCGCTGGCTGGCTTGGTTTAGTTGCAATTTTAATTATTGCTGTTGTGTTCCAAACGCGTGCACTCGGTGGCTTTTACCTTACGCCATCCCCAATCGCTGGTGGTGTATATACCGAAGGCATGGTAGGTAGCTTTAGTAATGCAAACCCAATTTATGCAACGAGCGAGGTGGACTCTGCGGTTTCACGGCTCGTTTTTAGCCCCTTGTTAACGTTTGACAAAGATAATCAACTAATCGGTGATTTAGCTACTGGTTGGACAAGCAACACCAAAGCAACCGAATACACAGTGACACTTAAAAAAGGTCTTACCTGGCACGACGGCAAGCCAATCACAGCCAATGATGTTGTATATACATACAAGACAATCCAAAATCCCGATTCAAAATCACCGCTCGTTGGTGGTTGGACGGGCGTTAAAATCGAAAAACTAGACGATTTAACAGTTAAGTTTACGCTACCAAATGCGTATAGTCCTTTCCCATATTCGCTAACTACAGGCATTTTGCCGGAGCATTTACTAAAAAATTACACACCAGAACAACTTCGCAGTGCTACATTTAATATTAAATCGCCTGTTGGTTCTGGTCCATTTATGTGGAAGAGTGTATCGGTAGAAAACGTTAGCAAAGATGCGCAATCAAGCATAATCCGCCTCGTTAAATTTGATAACTATAACCGAGGTACGCCTAAATTAGACGGCATCACGATTCATACCTATGCAACTGACCAAGATGCTAAAAATGCGCTTGATTCAAAAGAGGTTATCACTGTAGCTGGGGTAAGCACGCCAGATGCTGAAATTAACACTGACTACACAACGACAGGTTTTAACCTTATGAGCGCTGACATGTTCTTTTTAAAGACAGACAGCCCATTATTATCAGAAACTAAGGTTCGCCAGGCTCTTGTTTCGGGTACAAATGTACCTACGCTTATGCAAAAGATTGGATACCCAGCTGTAGCGGTTAGAGAGCCACTACTTAAGGGCCAGGTTGGGTTTGATCCTGCCTATTATCAGGCATCATTTAACAAAGACGCAGCTAAATCTGCACTTGATGCGGCAGGTTGGGTATTACCGCCAAACGAGCAAATCCGTAAAAAAGAGGGCAAGCAATTAAAGCTAAATCTTGTATATGAAAAAAGTGCCGAATTTTCGCGTATAGTAGATGAACTTCAAAAACAGTGGACAGACCTCGGTGTTGCATTAAATATTAATATCACACAAGATAGCACCGAAACGGTTAACTATCTTAAGGGCCATGATTATGATGTGCTACTGTACGGAATAAACATTGGCCCAGACCCAGATGTTTATGCGTATTGGCATTCGAGCCAAATAAAGAACGGCTCGTTGCTGAACCTTTCTAATTATAAATCGAACACTGCCGATATGGCGCTCGAAGCCGGCCGTACACGCGTTGATCCTAAGCTTCGCGCAGCTAAGTACAAGCCATTCTTACAAGCGTGGCAGGCCGATGCGCCAGCTATAGGGCTGTATCAACCACGCTATTTATATATCAGTAATCAAGAAGTCTATGGCCTAACACCTAAAACTATAAATGCGCCGGCAGATAGATTTAATGACGTGCACACTTGGATGATTAACACTGCACGTACCCAAAAACAATAATTGCACACACTGTTATAGTTAGCGTACAATGACATCTGTTATTTTGCGGATGTGGCGGAATTATGTGCTATCCACAAATTATATGCGCGAGTGGTGGAATTGTGAGAAGTGCCTGTGGCACTTTGCAAGACCGCAGTCCTGGCCGGTGAATACCGCCAAGACGAGGTGGGGGCGCGAATCGATTTGCCGTAAGGCAAGTAGAATCGTGCCAGACGCGATTGCCCAGTAGGGCAACAATGTATAATTAACTTCTGTACATCACAAAATAGTATGCGCGAGTGGCGGAATTGGTAGACGCGCTAGTTTCAGGTGAGAATTGTCAGTGACAATTCGCAAGGCCGGAAACCTGGCTTGCGAATGCAACCAAGTTGAGGCGGGGTCGCCGATAAGGTGACCTAGTGGCACTAGTACCTCATAACCTTTACATTTAAAATAATATACAGATTTGCGCGAGTGGCGGAATTGGTAGACGCGCTAGTTTCAGGTACTAGTGAGGTTACACTCGTGGAGGTTCAAGTCCTCTCTCGCGCACCATTTTATGGCCCCAGTTATGCTGGGGTTTTAAAATGGTAAAATAACTGTTACATCTCAAACCGCTTATGATATGATGAATGCAGAAAAACAGGGTGGAATACAGAAATAATGAGCAAAGTAGCAGAATATCTACAAGAACATTTAATTGGTGAGGTTATGACCTCTGCGGATGCCCGAGAATATTTTTCTACCGATGGCAGTGTCCTTAAACTTACGCCTCAGATAATTGTCTACCCACGTGCCGAAAACGATATCCGCAAGGCTGCTCGCTTTACCTGGCAGTTGGCAGAGCGCGGGCGTTCAATTCCACTTACTGCTCGTGGACTTGGCACCGACCAAGGTGGTGGTGCAATAGGTAGCGGTATTATGTTGGTGTTCCCAGCCCACATGAACAAGATTTTGACGCTTGATTCTAATAAAGGCCTGGTTACTATTCAGCCTGGCTTAAATTATGGCCGTTTGCAACAAACACTACAGACGCACGGTATGTTTTTACCGCCATTCCCGGCATCAATCGAATATTCCACCATCGGCGGAGCTATTGCTAACAATGCAGCCGGCGAAAAAACAATTAAGTACGGCGTAACAAAAGATTACGTCCGCGAGCTTCGTGTTGTACTTGCTAACGGTGAAGTATTGGTAGCGGGTAGGTACTCTAAACGAGATGTTAATAAAAAGATGGGGCTACCCACGTTCGAAGGCGAAATATATCGAACCATTGATACGCTATTAACAGAGCATAAAGATTTATTAGAACTCACTCGGCGTGATAATTTATCAAAAAACGTAGCAGGGTATGACCTTTGGAACATTCGCGATAAAGATGGGTCGGTAGACTTAACGCAATTATTTGTAGGTTCACAAGGTACGCTCGGTATCATAACCGAAGCTAAAATAGAAACCGAAAGCTTCAACCCAAGTACTACGCTATTGGTTGCCCATTTTGATGATATAGAAAAGGTTGGCCAAGCGGTAGAAGCGGTAAAAAAGCTTGCACCAAGTACCCTAGAGCTTGTAGATGAACATTTGCTAACATTTATCGATACTCATAACACGAACCAACTTTCTGATGTTATTAAAAAACCGTATCCAAAGATTTTGTTGTTTATAGAGTTCGATGACATGGTGCCACGCCAGCAGCGCAAACGTGTTAAAAAAGCACGTAAAGTGCTCGAAAAACTGACAACTAACTTACAAATTACATCAGATGAACACGAGCAAGAAGATTTATGGAAGATACGTCACAGCGCGGCAGCTATTTTATGGCAAAATATTGGCGAAAAGAAAGCCTTGCCCGTAATAGAAGACGGTATTGTGCCAACAGATAAACTTACAGCCTTTTTGCCAAAAGTGTACGAACTGTTTAAAACCTTTGGGCTTGATATTGCAGTCTGGGGCCATGCAGGTAATGCAAACCTACATATGCAACCATTCTTTGATTTATCGCAAGTAGGTGATAGGCAAAAGATATTTAAACTTATGGATGCCTACTACAATTTAGTGCTCGAATTCGGTGGTTCTATAACAGGTGAGCATAATGATGGTCGTATTCGAGCACCGTACCTTAAGCAAA
>JAXLZY010000003.1:0-140314 GCA_046350635.1 Saccharimonadales bacterium (SeqCode) | reverse complement strand
TCATCGACTCCTTATGGCGATGTACAGATTGCAATCGTTGTTTCGGATGGCAAAATAACAGATGTTAAGTATTTAAGTTACCCAAGTGATGATCGCCATTCCGAGATGCTATCAACCCAAGCGCTACCAATATTAAAATCCGAAACCTTATCTGCCCAAAGCTCAAATATTGACGGGGTATCGGGCGCCTCATACACCAGTCAAGGCTATGTAGAGTCACTGCAAGCAGCAATTGACGCCGCTAAGGCGTAACAACATGCGTAAAGTCTCAGTGCGCATGGGCATGCCCATCAGTATTGATTTACCGAGCGTCAAAGGTCAAAAATACTTTGACGCTTTATTTGCAATTGGCGAAGAGATTGATGAGCGATTTAGCCCCTATAAAAGTAACAGTGAGCTCGCAAAACTTTGGCGAGGTCAAATACGCGAGAAAGATGCGAGCAAAGATATGCAGGCAGTTATTCAAGCCTGTAACGACTATGAACAGATAACGAATGGGTATTTTTCGCCACGATATGCTGGAACATTTAACCCAACTGGCTACGTTAAAGGCTGGGCCATACAACAGATGGCAGATTATCTTGACAGCCACGGCATTGATACATACCTAATTAACGTTGCTGGGGATATTGTGGCTAAAAGCAAGCACGGCCATTCGTGGGATATTGTAATCGCAAACCCAGTAAATACTGCTGAACCTATTGCAACGATAAAGCTCGATAACGGAGCTATTGCTACTTCGGGCAATTACGAACGGGGCACCCATATTTATGACCCACATACAAAACTTCCGGCCGATGAGCTTGCAAGTGTTACTATTATTGGCCCCTCAATCATCCCCGTTGACGTCTACGCTACAGCAGTATTTGCTATGAGTCACGAAAAGGGTAGCGAGTTTATGAAAAAGCAACGTGGTTTTAAAGCAGTATTTATTACAAAAGATGGTACTGTTTTAGCTGTTTAGAACTTAAATCGTTCAGTGACAATTTGGCCTGATTCAACGCCAAGAGCAGGCAGTATATGTTCCTTTAGCCGTGTTGTCATTGCATCTGGCCCACATACATATACGGTTAGTGAATCTCCCGTACCCGTTACAAATGGTAACAATCTAGATTCATTTAAATAACCCTGTTCTGATGAAACATGAGGCGTAATTCCAAAGTAGCCATTAGAACCAGAACGAAGCGCTTGTAATTCGCTTGCGAATGCAAAATCACCACGTTCCGAAACGCTATACAGCAGCTGTACTTGTTTGCCAGAATTGAGCATTTGCTTAAGTGTTGAAATAAACGGCGCAACACCAATGCCGCCAGCAATCAATAGAACTTTATCTGTTTCGGCTCTATCGGCCGTAAACGATCCCCGTGGGCCATCAACTAAAACACGTGTTCCGGGCCGTATATGGCGTAATTGCTCTGAAAATCCCCGCTTGCCTTAAATGTAATACGCAAAAACTGCGCACCCGGCTCTGATGAAAATGAAAAGGGATGAGCCTCGAGCCATAATTCTTTATTAAAGAAACGCCAGTGCGCATATTGACCAGCATTATAGTTGAATGATTCAATCGAACGCCCCGTAATGTACAACGAGTAGATATGGTCTGCTTCTTCTACGATTTTATCAACCACAAATCCGTGTCGAAGATAGTTGAATATTGGCATCATAAACCGGTAGTAGCCAAGAATCAAAAATACAGTGGCATAGATACCGTACCAAAATAGTTGCATCCATTTTTGCGTCACAACATCACTACCGGCATGAACTTGGTGACCAAACGCTAAGATGACACCACCATATACGAGTATGTGCAAAAAGTACCAAACTTCGTATGGTAATCGTTTGCGCATGGCATGCATTGAAAAGATAGCGATAGTAAAGAACACAACCGATCCTATAATTGCCTTCAGAACATCTTCAAACTGGTTAGTGAACCCCCAAAATTGTGTCCAAAGATTGGTGTGGCCAGTGATACTGTACCCAAGTGTCAAAAATAGAATATGCACTATAAGTGCGTATGTCATTGTATACCCGTTGTATCGATGGAAATCATTTATTTCTTCGAGTTCAAAGTTTTTTTCGATAAACGGCGCGCGGCTCATGACTAATAATTCAAGTAATACTGAGGCGGTTGCAACAATACCGGCCAAACGCCCAATAGCAATAAACTTCGTGGCGTGGCTCGTAAGTTGATGCCCTGATCCAAGCCACCAGCCAAACAGCATAATTCCTACCGCTACTACGATAGTTGTAATAATAAGTGCTCGTTGAGCGGTACGTGTCATGGCACTATTACACGTGCTTTATCTGAACTGTGCCTGAGAGAAATGGATTATTGTGTCTGGTTAAGATTTACACCACTAACAAGTGAGTTGTAATTAGGAATCTGTGACCGAAAAAGTGTATTAACGGTAGTTACATTACCGCCAAAGGTTCCAATTTTATTGCCACACGTTGCCGCCCATAACGAGGCAGGGGCGCCACTAATATTTTTGCTGCTATATATAAAGCGATTACCCAATGGGCATGCGCCAGCAATGTTCGTCTGAGTAGAATTACTTTTGGTATTTGTAAAACCAGCTCCGTAAATCGCATTTAAGAAACTCTGAAAGGCACTATCGTTATTTGAAAACGACTGAGTACTAAGAACTGAGCCCTGATAACCTTGAAAAACCGTTAGCGTACGGCTTGTCTTAGAAACACTAATTTGAATTTGTCGATGCTGATCATTACCGTTAATAACGCCATCTGTCTGGAAGGTGACTATTGCATCTGTTCCACCCGCGCTAGCAAAGGTTTCGCTAAGACTAACAGTTGGAGTAGTTGTTGAAGTGGTAGAACTTTTTTTGGCAGGCCTGAAAATTAAGTTCACAAGCAAAAAGAGCAATAAGATTGCCGCACAAACTATAAGAACAATTCGTAATATTCGCATACGTACTCCAGTACTATACTTTTTTATATCATATTTTATTTACTTTGACAATATATGGTATCTGTTAAATCTGTGTAATCAGATAGACTGCAGTCCCAAGTGAGGCGAGTGCAAAAAGTCCAAATAAGCCAATCAGAAACTTACCAAAAATAGTACGCTTGAAATCTTCGTTCTGGCGAATAATTTGTATGCATACAAGCAAGAAAAGTGGTAAAACGAGCAGTGTGAATGAAAATAGAAACTTCATTAGTGTATTCCTCCTGTTGTATGAGTATAGCGTACTATTCGAACTGAACGCCATATTCTGGTACCATTGGCTCATGACGCAAATAGTTAAGCCATATAACACCGCTGGTAAAACAAAAAAACAAGAAGTCACGAGTATGTTTAATGCTATTGCACCAACCTATGATTTCTTGAACCATTTTATGTCAGCAGGAATTGATTTTTGGTGGCGCAAGCAGGCTGTTAAGCAAATTGCGCGCTACCCACACCAGATAATTCTAGACGTAGCCACCGGAACAGGCGACTTGGCAATTGCGGCTGCGAGCCTACAGCCAAAGCGTATAGTAGGCTTGGATATTGCGGCTGATATGGTAGCAATCGGAAATGAGAAAATTGCTAAAAAACGTATGCAAGATATCATCGAACTTCGGGTCGGCGATAGTGAAGCAATGCCTTTTGATGATGCTGAGTTTGATGTTACAGCCGTTGGGTTTGGGGTCAGAAATTTTGGTGACTTACAAAAGGGGCTAAGCGAAATGTACCGTGTCACTAAAAAGGGAGGTGGGATAGTTGTGCTGGAGTTTTCAAAAGCCAAGGTTTTCCCGATTAAGCAATTGTTTGGATTCTATTCGCGGTTTATTATCCCAAACATTGGCAGACTTATTTCTAAAGATAAAAACGCCTATTCATATCTTCCGGCGTCTGTTGCAGCCTTCCCGGAAGGCGACGAGTTCGTTACCATTCTAAAGCAAGTCGGTTATACCCACGCAGGATATCGGCGACTTATGGGTGGTATTGCTTCAATCTATTACGGCCAGAAGTAATCAAAAACACCCACAAAAGATGTTGCAGCGCAAAAGACTAAAAGCACAATGAGTGAAAACTTAAAGTTTCGTTTTGCCCATGCTGTCTGTTCTTTACCGAGTGGCTGCAGCGTTTTTTGAATCCATAGGCCACACACTGCCGCAATGACTATTCCGTACCATAGCGGTACGAAATTCTTGTAGACCATATAAATCGCACTCAATAAAAAGAGCACGACGAAAACGAGTATTTGCTGCCTTGTTTCTGCGACACCACGACTAACGGGCAATACCGGGATATGAGCGGCCTTATAGTCACTCTGGCGGTAAATAGCTATGGCATAAAAATGAGCCATCTGCCAAAAGACCATCATAAAAAACAAAACGAGAGCCGATTGAGTCATAGCGCCTGTGAGCGCAGTATAGCCGGCGAGTAAGGGGACAGATCCTGAAACTGTGCCAACAACAGTTCCGAGTGGTGTTGCTCGTTTTGCCCATGCATACAAAAGAACATAATCGATAACCCCGACAAGTCCAATGAGTGCGGTAAGTAGATTCGTTTTGGCGAGTATCAAGAAACCAGCAATAAGTAATAGACTTGCAAATATAGCAGCCTGTCGCACCGTTATAGCGCCAATTACAAGTGCACGTTTTTTTGTGCGCTCCATATGAGCATCGATAAATCTGTCGGTAATGTTATTGAGCACACAGGCACCACCCATAACGAGTGCCGTACCAAGAACTACTGCAACCAGTGGAACAAGCTTAAATGACGCAAGGGTTAGCCCATAAAAAAATCCAGCTAACACAGAAATAACATTGCCGTACACAATGCCTGGTTTTGCGAGTTGATAATACGTTTTTACAGTAGCCAACTAGTTATGTACACCTTCGTCTTTTATGATGTATGTGTCTTGTTGTTCGGGCATCATATTGTAGTTAAGATTGGCCATTATCCAAAGGGTTCCAGCGACTAAAATCGTGACAATCAAACCGGTAAAGAGCAGGGCATACATATTCCACTTTGGTTTATGCTCGCGACCAAGATGCAAAAAGAATACAAGCTGAACAACGAGTTGAACCATTGCAAAAGCCATAATAAATGCAATCAATAGCCGCCTTGAGCTATCGGGGTTACCATTTGCAATATGACGGTCAACAAACCAATACACAATTGCCGTACATATAATTGATAGGACAAACCCGGCTGTATACGAATAAAGTTGTGGGCTTTTTAGCGGTTGTGGTTTCGTGTGTTCCATACTAAATTGCTCCAATCATATAGACTACCGAAAAGATGAATATCCAAACTATATCTAAAAAGTGCCAAAAAAGACTAAATAATGTTAGTCGTTTAACACTCGTATTTATAAGGCCGCGTTTTAGCACGAAGAAAAACAGCACAATCATCCATAATAGCCCAACCGTAACGTGCAAGCCGTGCGTTCCAACTAAGGTAAAATACCCCGACATAAAGGCGCTCGATGTCCAGCCGTGGCCTTCGTGTACGAGCTTTGCGAATTCAACAACCTCCATTGCCACGAAACTGGCACCGAGTGCAGCGGTAAAGCCAAGCCACACCAAGACCTGCTTAACGTTATTCTTATGCGCTGCAAGCAGAGCAAGACCACTCGTAAAGCTACTCGTTAACAGCAACAGTGTTTCTGCTAAAACATAGGGCAGACTAAACAAATCGCTTGGCCCAGGGCCTCCGTTTTTGTTCGGTAAAAGAACGAGATACGTCGCAAACAGTACCGAAAACAAAATACAATCTGTCATTATATACAGCCAAAAACCAAGCTGACTTTTTGAATAGTCTTCGTGGTAACGCGCTGCTTCGTTTACGTGACTCATGCGCTCGCTCCTCTTGCCGCTTGGTCGATTGCACGAACTTCTGCCGCACTTAACAAGTACTCGGGTTCATCATTCATTGACCGAACAATTACGGTAATAATAATTCCGAGCACTCCTGTTATACCAAGAAGCCATATATGCCAAATAAAGGCAAAACCAACTAAAAATGCAAAGAATGCTATGAACATTCCGGCTGGTGAATTTTTCGGTAACATAATGGCTTGATACTTTGCTTTGGCAGTCTTTTCACTTTGCTTATCTACCCAAAACTGATCTACAGAACTAACAGCAGGTATCGTGACAAAATTATATACCGGAACCGGTGATGGCGTAGCCCATTCAAGCGTGCGAGCATTCCATGGGTCACCAGTTGTATCTCGTAAGGTTTTTCGATTACGAATACTGACAAATAATTGAAGAAGTTGCAGCGCAACGCCAAGACCAATAATTAAGACCCCAACCCCGGCAACAATAAATAAACCTTGCCAGCCCATGCTCGCATCGTAATGGTCAAGACGCCGTGTTGCACCCATGAAACCAAGTATATAGAGCGGGGTAAAGGCGACGACAAAGCCAATAATCCAGGCCCAAGCTGCCAGTTTGCCAAGGCGTTCATCGAGCTTAAAACCAAATATTTTAGGGAACCAATAAGTTAGCCCCGCAAAATAGCCGAACACCACACCGCCAATAATCATGTTATGAAAGTGAGCAACCAAAAATAGGCTGTTATGGAGCTGGAAATCAACCGGTGGAATAGCCATCATAACACCCGTGATACCACCAATGGTAAAGGTGGTCACAAAACCCATAAACCAAATCATTGGACTCGTAAAGGCGATTCGACCTTTATACATCGTAAACAGCCAGTTAAAGACTTTAACCCCAGTGGGTATAGCGATAATCATCGTCATAACACCAAAGAACGCGTTTACATTTGCGCCAGCCCCCATGGTGAAGAAGTGGTGAAGCCACACAACAAACGATAAGAACGTAATCGCAATAATCGCCACAACCATAGATGTATACCCAAATAAGCGTTTTTTACTAAAAGTAGATACGATTTCAGAAAAAATACCGAACGCAGGCAGTATTAATATATAGACTTCTGGGTGACCCCACGCCCAGATTAGGTTGATATAGAGCATTGGGTTGCCGCCAGCCATTGAGGTAAAGAAGTGCATACCAAAGGTTCTATCAAGCGTTAACAGTGCAAGGGTAGCCGTTAAAATAGGGAACGAAATAACAACCAAAAGCATAGAGCCAAATACACTCCAGGCGAACAATGGCATACGCATCATCTTCATACCCGGCGCACGCATCTTAAGTATCGTGACCAAGAAGTTAATACCCGACAGCATCGAGCCAATACCGGCAATCTGAATGCTCCATATCCAATAATCAACGCCGACACCTGGGCTATATTGCAGTTCAGACAATGGTGGGTAGGCAAGCCAGCCCGTGGCAGCAAACTCACCACCAACCAGTAGGGATAGGTTAATAAGCCCAGCACCCGCAGCATAGAGCCAAAAACTCGTTGAGTTTAAGAACGGAAACGCTACATCTCGCGAACCGAGTTGTTGAGGCAGGACGAGGTTAATGAGCCCGAACATCAGGCCCATGGCAACAAAGAAAATCATAAGGGTACCGTGTGCCGTAAATATCTGCTGAAAATGGTCAGAATCGATAATGCCAGGATGCGAACCAACAGATATTGCTTGTTGTATTCGCATTAAAATAGCATCGGCAAAACCACGAAGCAACATGAGGACAGCGACAAAGATATACATAATGCCAATCTTTTTGTGATCTGTTGTCGTAAGCCATTCACGCCATAGCCAACCCCATTTTTTGAATACCGTTAGCAAAATGGGTACAAGAACAGCCACAAACACGATGCCAACTTTACCACCCATAAGCACCGGCCCATCTGCAGGTAAATGGCTTTCAATTGTTTGTACTAACGACGCAAAAGCTATCATTCTTGTACCATCCCCCCATTTGTATGTTGCATGCCATCAGACATCATATATTTCATGACAATCGTATCATATAGGCCGGGTTCAACGGAGCCATATACACTAACTGGGTTATTTTTACTTGGTTGTACTAATTCCTCATATGTTGATGCATCGAGTGTTTGTGGGTATGTCTTAACTGTCTGCACCCACGAATTAAAGTCAGATTCAGCACTTGCACGCGCAGTGAACTGCATGCCCGCAAACCCAGAGCCACTTAAGTTTGCCGATACTCCCTTATAGTCACCGGCAGAAGTTGCCATTAAATGTAGCTGAGTCGACATGCCGTTCATGGCATAAATTTGACCACCAAGTTGTGGAATCCAAAACGAGTTCATTGGCGCGTCTGATGAAATTTCGAAGCTGACGGGTTGGTTAATAGGGAACTGAGCAAAATTAACGGTCGCAATATCTTGCTCTGGGTATATAAATAGCCATTTCCACTGTAGCGCTACAACCTGAATCTTGAGAGGTTTCTTATCTGACTCGATTGGCTTAAATGGGTCTAAATAATGGCTCGATCGCCAGGTTACAACAGAAAGTATTGCAATGAGAACGATTGGAACGGCCCACCACACGAGTTCAAACTTTTTATTGTGGTCCCAGTCGGGCAAATATTCGGCTTTTTTATTAGTTTCGCGATATTTAGTTGCAATAAAAATTATCAATCCAAATACGGGTATAAGTACAAATAGGCTTAAAAATGCAGCAAATAAAAGCAGATCTTTTTGTTGCTGGCCAATAATGCCTTTTGGCTGTAGGACGGCGAAGTTTGCATCACGCAAAAACCAAGCAGCTACCGCTACGGTAACTACCCCAAAAATAATCCCTCCTATTAGTTTCAGATTTTTGGGCATCTTAGTAGTAATAGTAGCATAATAAGCACTAACGTTTTTAACTAATTTACCGTAAATTCGCCCTGAACTTCGTCTTGTTCGTGATCATGAAACGTAAAGGTGCCTTTTGATACAGCCGTAACGGTGAATGACTGGCCTTGGCTTAGCTCTTTTTCTTCGACACCGTCATAGTGAACATGCTTGTCATGTTGGCCAAACGCCATTAACCGAATGTTACTATCTTTGTTGATAATTGTAAGTGTGTCGCAATAGGCAATAGTAGATTGGGTGGGCGTTACAACATTGTTTTCTATTACAATTACATGATTTTGCACATTTTTAGCAGTATTGCATGTATCCGCTAAGTTTTCTTTACCATTAACGTATTTAGACGCAAAAAAAGCCGTAATACTGGCAGCAGTCGCTATGCCTATAATCAAAAAAACTCCAAACACTAACGTATTCTTCATGCACAAACTATAGCATAAGCGTTAAAGGGTGACTCTTAACTTTTTCTCATGTTAGGTTCATACTATATAAGTACTAAATGGGAGTATGTGCGTGTATAGCGAAGATATTGCTTTAGTATTAGAAAAACGCGATGTGATAGGTAAGGGGCTCGGTAAGCTTAAGGCGGCAGGCAAAGTACCAGCTGTTATTCATCGCCCTGGCAAAGATTCACTCGTTGTTGCTGGTTTACAAACCGATGTAGACAAAGTTATTAAAAAAGCCGGCAAGCATCACCCCGTACAAGTTACGGTAGGTTCAGACAAATTGTTAACGATTATTAAAGATGTTGATTTAGATCCAGCTAAACGGACCCTACGACATGTTGTTTTTGGCGCAATTAAGCAGAACGAAAAAGTTCATGCCGAAGTGCCTGTCAAGCTCGTAGGCGACGCTCCTGCCACAAAAGCAGCGCTGTTAGTTCACCAAAATGTTGACGTATTAGAGGTAAGCGCATTGCCAAAGGATCTTGTAGATAGTATTGAAGTTTCGATTGAATCGCTCAAAGAAGTAGGTGATAAAATCACCGTTGCTGACATAACTGCGCCAACGGGCATTACTATTCTGGCAGAACCAGAACAAACTGTTGCCACAGTAGATGCACCACACATTCAAGCCGAAGAACCCGAAGAATCTCCAGCAGAGCAAGAAGCTGCCGCCATTGCTGATATGGCCGAAGAATCAGCCGAAGAAAAATCTGAATAATCTACGCAGCTAGTAGGTCAACAGCGCCTTGTATATTTTTTGCAAGGCGCTTCGTTATTGAAGTGACCGTGCCCCCCTGAGCTGGGTCAATTGCTTCACCGAAATGAAGCGCAGGACCCCGTACGCCAAATAGTGCATTATCGTAGCTAAGGGCAGTGCTAACAATCAATGGACTAACACCTTCGCTGCATGCTAACAGAGCTGTTTTAGCAACGCCTTGATAAATTTTCTGAACCTTGTGAGGATCCACTTTATTGCGCGTGCCTTCAGGGAAAATAATCATACTTTGCCTAAGGGCAAGTTTTTGAGCGGACATTCTTATAAATGACTCAGTCGCCTCATCGAACAATGGCTCTTGTTCGGGAGTTATACCCTTACGACGAAAAACAGGTACACCTCCTAGTGTTTCAGTAAATGGTTTTGTTATTACGGTAAATCTTCCACCATTAAAATATTCAAACTTAGCCGGAACAAAAATCCCTCGTTTTCGTGCTTCCCGCATCGCAGGTATTGCCTCTATAGCGGCCCCAATAACAAACTGATCGTCAATCCGCAAATGGTTCGATGCGAAAATAAGAGGCTGTTCTGCTTCAACGCGTTCTTCAACTAATTTTAGCGTTTCATCATCGATAGTTACTTCTGGATTATATGCCTTGCGAAGTCCGTTTGCCGCTAAACCAACCAATAACCTACTAGGCTCATAATCTGCAAAATGATCATATACTTGTTGGTGATTTTCAAGTGTAAAGTCTTTCGACTTGAGTTTGCTCATTAGGGGATAATTGTAGCTAAATACAGTATTTTTAGCAACCATAATAAGTATTTGTCAAGTCTACAACATCTCGACTGTACTATATCTGTTAACGCGCAATAATAAGGTGTAAACAGGAGACTCACCATGTCACCAGAAATGCGCATTACGCCCATCACGCCAGAACAAGCTCGTACCGAGCACTACATTCCTGATGAAATTACACAAATAGTAAATGATTTATTAGCAGAACGAGCAGGGAGTAGAATGATTACTATTAAGCAAAAAGAAATTGTAGAACGAGCAGAGGCGTTGGGCTTAAATCGAAGAACGATTTACGATAATCACTGGTTAGATTTCGAAGATAGATACCGCTCTGCTGGATGGGAAGTCGATTACGATAAACCAGGCTTCAATGAAGTTTACGACGCGTACTTTGAATTTAAGGTAGCAAAGTAATTATCGAAGATATTTATCGGCTAGGTAGTCAGATAACTGTGTGCGCATTTCGATGATTTCGATAAAATGCGGGTACTGCTCTAGAAGTTTTTGTTCCACTCGTCGTGCATCTTGAATGAGCATGTCGTAGGTATAGTTTGCCTTTAAGACGGCGCCCTCGTTAGGAATGTGTATGAGTAGTACCATTAGTTTATCTATAATCCTGACAAACTGGGCTTCGTATTCTTCTTGATGCTCATAGGTATTCACATCCGCAACGTAGCCTGGGGCAATCCCGCTAAACTCATCCGTCAGTTGCTGTAGCCCACGTGCTTCGCGAAGCTCTTTAAGCGCTTGGTCGTGATTAGCAATAGAATCAGTTGGCGTATCACCTACGTAGCCCTCGACATCATCGTGGCTTATGGCGTATAGGGCAATCTTGCCTCTATCCATCCATGGATACATTTCGTCTGCCAGCGCTACCGCAACTTTTGCAAGCATATAACTATGCTCGGCAACATTTTCGGCTCGGCCATCTGGATGGTCAGTGCGTGAGCGTTCCTCGCGCACCATTCGACTTGCAAAAGAGCCCATTGCAAGCATAACATTTATACCCGGCCCTAATTCTGGTACTTCGGGTGGGCGGGCGTACAAGAATTCTACCGGTTTAGTATTCTCTGGGGTCATACTCATATTTATGCTCCATAAACTGTAATTCTGGTTTTTGTACCATGGCAGTTATTTCTTTCACCGACTGAAACACCTTATCTTTGGTATGAAATTCGTCGTCGCTAAGCCATTCGTTATGGCAACCTTCGCCATCAACGATTAATTCACCCTTAGGGTTAGTTCCATGTACAAGTAAGAAAATTTTATCTTCTAGCATGTCACCACTCGTTTGGTCATAATCCATCTTGTGGTAAATACCGGCAACACGTAAATCTGCAGTTAAGCCTGTTTCTTCTAGGAGTTCACGTGCAGCCGCTTGTTCGATTTCTTCACCCCAACGAATTTTACCTGTTGGGCGACCCCAGTACCCAAAATAAGGTTGCTTTAAACGCTGTTGTGCGAGCACGCGACCTTGGCCATCTTCGACTATCAATACAACCGATATCTTTGGCTGTTTTTCAATTTGCTTTTCGTCTGTGTCCATACGGTTAGCATATTCTTTACCAGCACGGCTCAGGACATAGGCACCATCTTCTGACTTTTCTACAAAACCGCTTTCGACAAGTTTTTTAATATGAAAGTTAAAATGGTCACTCGTTAAGTCTGTGTTTTTTTGTAATTCGGCAAAGCCAGCACTCGGTACAAGAAGCAGGTGTTTTAAGATTGCCATTTGCGCATCATGCGCAGTTGCGTCGTAACTCATAATAATTCCTTTAGCTTATGCCAACAGGGTAACAGGGGCAAGCATGAGCGTCTAGTAAAGTCGACTTTAGTGAACTGCGCCTATTGGCGTTATACTACACATATAAATGAGGCGTGAACTATGCAAGACGAGCAAAGTGTAACTCAACCATCAACAGAAAAACCAAATAAA
The DNA here is from genome assembly GCA_046350635.1 of Saccharimonadales bacterium (SeqCode). Classification (GTDB taxonomy): domain Bacteria; phylum Patescibacteriota; class Saccharimonadia; order Saccharimonadales; family CAIOMD01; genus CAZMHJ01. The sequence goes on along the minus strand of JAXLZY010000003.1, from coordinate 127,708 downwards.
AGTAACCCAATAAAGAGCGTTTTGCTCTTTTTAATTGTAATTGTCTTACTGCTAGCTGTGGCAGTGGCGGCATATACGTATCGCGATAATAAGGCAAAAACCGAACTGAGCCAAAAACAAGCAACCATTGACCAGCTCAGTAAAAAAGTTAATGAACTACAAAACCAAAGTACAACGAGTCAAAAGACTAGCACCGACACAACAACTACAACCTCGAACACAAACCCAAGCGCATCAACTATAGAAAACATCAAAGCCGCAATTACATCGGGCAATACTGCGGCGCTAGAAGGCTACATGGCTTCTTCGGTAAATGTTGTTATTGCCGCAAGTGAAGCAGCGGGTGCACGTACCCCCACACAAGCGGTGAGCGATTTATCATATATAAAAGATTCTAAGAATTGGAACTTTGCACTCGATACGGCGACATTAAACAGCTTTAAGGCTGGTTTTTACATGAATTACTTCAAGACAAACAGTGTTGTCGGGCGGGCGAGTGACGGCAAGGTGGTTGTATTCAACTTTAACGACCAGGGTAAAATTAACGGTATTTTCTTAGCCGCGAGCGATAGCTTGTTAACCCAATAGATTAGTAAGGCTTCACTACGAGTACTGGTGAATATTCGCTATGAATATCATCACTCGTTGTACTTGTACCACGTGTATCAATCGCGCGTACCTGGACATCATACGATACGCCTTTTTGTAAACCGGTAACTGTATAGCTCAGATTGCTCGTACGTCCGGGATAAATCCAAGCTGATCCATCAGATTTATTTTTACTATCAGAACGAATGTATCGAGGACTGTAAACATCTACTCGTGAGTCAGTAGATTTTGCCCAAGACAACGTAAATTTGCTACTTCCAGAAACAACTTTTACATTTTGCGGTACTAGAATAGCTGCTACAACTGGTACAGCGGTAATGGGCGTTGCATAATCACTACCCGTGCTTTTGCCCGTGGAGTCACGTGCAGCTACTGAAAACTGATAGGTTTGGCCATTTTTTAGACCACTAATTGTGTAGCTATTGGTTGTCGGATTCGTTGAACCTGGATTGTTTGAATAATTTGTCCACGTTCCGTTTTGGCCCCAGCGAACAGTGTAATTATTTGCGCCAGAAACAGCATTCCACGTAAGTGATACAGAGCCATCTTTTGCAACTGCTTTTAAGTTTGAAGGGGTTGCGAGTTTCGTAACAGTAGGAGCGGGTGCCGGAGTAGGTGTAGGTGTTGGGGTAGGGGTAGGAGCTACAACTGGGTCTGGTGTAGTGGTTTTGGTAAATACACGCACATAATCAACCTCATAAACCGATGGGAAGCCAGCGCGCAAAATGCCACTAGTGTCACAAGGCTGAGAGCCACCATATGGTTGCAAACATTTACCAGTGTATCGACTATAGCCAAGCGCATCATCGGGGTGCCCAACATAAGTGCCTCCAACAGCCATATTTAAGGCGATATCAAACGCATCTGCATACTTCGTGAACTGAGACTTGTCTGTTTCGGTATATTGGAAGTATGTGTTTCCATCGAGTTGCCATGAGATAAGTACACCAGCGCTCGTATCTTCTGTCATAACACCCCAAGTATGCCATCCTGGGCTCACTGTCGGAGCCTCAAAGGCGACTGACTTTTTGGCAACATTATGCACGTTATTGTAGTGCAACGTACCTGTTGTTTTACCTGGGACGGTTGCGTGGAAATACTCCATAATATCAATTTCTGCCATAGATGCACCATCCTTATGACGTAACCAAAAGGCCGGCCATAGACCCTGACCATGAGGTAACTTAGCGCGCATTTCATACTTTGCATAGGCAGGGAAATACTTGCCACTGGCGGTTGCCGACGAGCCGGTACTGCCGATAGAACGGGTCGCAATAAATCCTGACGTGAACGAACGATGTTTGGTGGCATCGCCCATACAGTTGATTTCTTCGCGTTTTGAGGTAATTTTAAGCGTTCCACCAGATACCGTAACGTTATTCGGGGTAGAGCATTCTTCTTCTTTATTACCGTCACCATAGGTGTTATTGTAAACACCCCAATTCGATAGATTTAGGCTTGTACCGTCAAACTCGTCAGACCACGCTAATGTCCAAGAGGTTGCGGCGGAGCTTCGATTGAGTAGCCATGCCCCCGATAAGCCAAATACAACTACTGCTAATAAAATAAGTGGCCATTTATTTTGTAAAAGCTTACTCTTAATTTTTTGAGCCGACGAAACAGATGTTTTTTTTGTTGTTTTTGGCACTTTATTAACCTTTTTTACTGTTTTCATTTTTTATTGTAATTATTTACTCTTACTAAACACTAATGTTTAGCCATAGTCAAGCACTCTATCTATTGCGGATTTAAAACAATTATGCTAATATATATGTATTGTTTCTGATGAATCCTTTAGGTAGTACGTTAACTGGATGCATTGCAAACAGTCGACAACAATACTAACTTACATATATAAGGATTCTTTTTTTATGTATCAAAATCGTTCTCGCCGCCCAGGCGGCAGCCGTCCTTCGCGTGGTGCACCACGCCCGCGCTTTGGCAACAACAATAGTAACCGTGGTAACAAATCACGCCAACCAAAGAAGGATTACATTCATCCTTCTAAATTTATTCGTACCGCGAAACCACAAAAAATGGAAACGTATGTACCCGAATACCAATTTGCTGATTTTGCGATTAACGATGTTTTAAAAAACAATCTAACCGCAATGGGTTTTAGCAACCCATCACCAATTCAAGATCAAACCATCCCACTCGGCCTTGCTGGAGCTGATGTTGTTGGTATCGCCAACACTGGTACCGGTAAAACGGCTGCGTTTGCGGTACCAATGATAAACAGGCTTATGGCCGAAAAAGGCTCTAAGGCTATTATTTTGGCCCCTACACGCGAGCTTGCACAGCAAATCGAGCAACAATGTCGCGCAATTGGTAAAAAGAGTGGTTTATTTGGTGCTGTCCTTATTGGCGGCGCTGCAATGGGGCCACAGCTTGGTGACTTACGCCAAAAACCACAAATTGTTATTGGTACACCTGGTCGTGTAAAGGACCACCTAGAACGTGGATCATTAGACTTATCGACATTTAATATAGTAGTGCTAGACGAAGTCGACCGCATGCTCGATATGGGTTTTGTGCACGATATTCGCGAGATTTTAAGCCATGCAAGTAGCGAGCGCCAAAGTTATTACTTTTCTGCAACACTTGATGGTCGTGTAACAAGCATTATTAAAGACTTTTCGCCAATGGCCGTTCATATATCTGTTAAATCTGGTGAAACGAGTGATAATGTCGAGCAAAATGTGGTGCAATACCACAGCCACGATCACAAGTTAGACCAACTGCACGATATATTGATTCACCAAGACACTGCGAAAGCCATTATCTTTGATGATACACAACGCAGTGTAGAGCGACTTTCTAACGAACTTATTGCTCGTGGTTTTGTGGCCGATGCTATCCATGGTGGCAAAACCCAGGGCCAACGCCAACGCGTGCTCAGCAAATTTAAGGGCAATCAACTTAAAGTACTAGTTGCAACCGATGTTGCTGCTCGTGGTTTAGATGTATCTGATATTACCCACGTAATTAACTATTCGTTGCCGCAAACCTACGACGACTACGTACACCGTATTGGTCGCGCCGGTAGGGCAGGTCGCACGGGTTACGCCCTAACGTTTATCGAGAAGTAAAAAGCTCTGGTAACGGATCGTCAAAAGACACCCTTGGTATATTCCCAACGGTGTCTTTTTCCGTTAAATGCGGATACTGCAGCCTATAGGCGGCCATAACATCACCAAAAACCGCATTACTCCAATCAAAACCCAGTTCTTGTGCAATAGCTTGAACATGTTCCTCGCTTTCAGCTTCTATCTCTATGTACGGTTTAAGCCATGGCCATTCGTCTAATACAACCTCGGCACCCTTAAATGACCACGTTTCTCTTTTGGATTCTTGGAACGAACGGTAGGGCAGGCCAACTTCTGCGAACAAGTTAACTGCACTATCAAAATCATCAACGATTATTTCGATTTCTTTGGCACCATCAACCGATAAATCATCAAATTGTTTATACGTTATGGTCACCTTGTTGCCCTCATCCCTAATACGAACAAAAGCATCTTTGCCAGTTTTCATAAACTCATTATCAATAGTCACGCGTTTCATAAGTCTCATTGGTTGAGCGAGCACACCACCAAGCGCTTTTAGCCTTGCCCTGATTTCGTCGTGATTAACGTTACAAAATTTGGCTTCGAACTCTGTTTTCATAACTAAACTACCTCAAAATCAAGAATAAGAGCGTTGTGGTCGGAAACTATCGTTTCGTCCATTCCAAAATTATTCACTTTTACGTCATTGTTCACAAAAATGTAGTCACACACCTCGTCCTTGCTAGTAAGCTTGGAGCGAGTTGTTTGTAATTTAAATCGTGTCGCAAGATTCATAAGATGCGTTTCGAGATGTTTTATTGATTCACTCTCTGGAGCCAAATTAAAATCACCACACAAGATAATTGCTCCATCAAGCTTTTTAATATAGTCAGAGATTATCTTAACTTGGCGAAGCGTTTCTGCATCGCCAAGTTTGTGTGCATCAATATGGTGGCCATGATGATTCAGCACATGAAGCTTTTTGCCGGCAACAGTGACCTGGGTATGCTGAAATGCCCGAATGTTATAATCGTCGACATCAAAATTAAAATCGTTTTTGTACTTACCCCTAGTAAATTTCGTCTCTGCTACATCAAAAGGAACATTTGCAAATGTAACATTGCCGAAATGAACGCTTTTATTGCCAAGCCTCATTGACATTAACGGTGAAAAGAACTGGTTGTCTAGGCTAAGACTTTTACCAATCGTTTTATAGCCTGATACAAGTCCGCCCGACATACCATCATAATCAATGGCCTCTTGCATACATGCAAAATCAACGTTTAGTGTTTCTAGGTGCTTAAGAAGCACTCGCTCGAGTCGACCCTGCCACACATTTAAAGTCATGATTTTCATTTGGTAATTGTAGCACTCCGTATCGGTACTTGGCGAAATGACCCAAAAACGGTATAATTCTGTAGCTTATTAGGGTGTCGCCAAGTGTGAAATCTGCCAGCGGCAGATTGCAAGAGAACCTTTCAGGATACAACTGGTTGTATACATGAAAGTTCTGTGGGCAGGCGAAGCTTGCCAAGGCACTTGTGCACGATATAGCATGTCCGCGAAGACATAAAACTAACAATTTTCACCAGATTTTAGGGTGTCGCCAAGTGGTAAGGCACTAGGTTTTGGTCCTAGCATTCGGGGGTTCGAATCCCTCCACCCTAGCCAAATAAAGAACCGGGTTTTATGCCCGGTTTTTTATTTGGCTATAAACTTGCTAAACGGTGCTACTATTAGGGTATGAAGAAGCTACTTATAGTAATCGTTATTATCATCGCAGCAACAGGCCTGGTATTTGTTGGTGTGAAAATAGGCAATAAAAACTCAAACACATCAACTTCATCGAATAGCACTGACAACCAAGGATCAACGAGTGACAACGGCGCCGCACAAACCAGTGGTAAAGTACTCAATTACAGTAATAAAGGACTCACTAAAGTTGGGCCTGATATTTACAATCAGACAAACGCAACGGCGTTAATTCTTTCAAAGAACGAGATTTCAACCCTACCATCAGAAATGGGGCGAATGACAAAGCTTACCGTACTAAAGTTGAACGATAATAGGTTAGATGGAAGTCTTATTGCCGAGATACGATTGATGACAGGCTTGGTAGAAATCGATGCCAGCAATAACTACATGACGGGCCTACCGGCAGAGATAGGGCAGCTATCTAAGCTCGAAACGCTTAATCTAGCAAATAACAGGCTTACAACCTTGCCGAACGAACTTGGGAACGCTAAAGCGTTAAAGGTTCTTAATCTTAGCGGCAATACTGTTTCGCAGACGACAATTAATAAGCTCAAAACAGAACTCCCTAATACACAAATTATTTACTAGCCCCTACATTGCAAAATGTGCTTCATAAGAGCATGATGAATCTATAAAAATAGGAGGTTATCATGGCAGAGGTACAAAATACCGAAGAACAAACACCTAAAACTCCTGAACAAACCACAAAAACAACACCCAAAAAGAGCACAAGCAACAAAACACTCTTTATTATTATTGGTGTCGTTGGTGTTGCTGTTTTGCTATTGGCTGGTTTTGGCCTTTCAATGGCAAAGAACAAGTTGGCCGACAAAACAGCTAGTGGCATAATTAGCACCGCAACTGGTGGTAAAGTTTCCGTTGATAGTAACGGTAAAGATGTGACAGTCAAAACTGCTGATGGTTCCACCTACAGCTCTTCTCAAAAATTACCAACTGACTGGCCAAGTAGCGTACCACTGTATACACCCTATAGTGTGACTGGTTCATATAAAGCCTCTAACGACGGTAAAACTGCTTGGCATTTAGCTACAAGTACGTCTGATTCTTATGACAAAGTTGTGGCCGAAATTCCAAAGCTATACAGTGGCTGGACAAGCAACTCAAGCTATGAGTCAAACGGAGCCGCACTCTTTTCGTATGACAACAGCACGTATGGTGTGATTTTATCAGTCGCTAAACCAGATAGCAGCAGCAATAACAAGGTTACCGTTAGCTACACTGTTTCGCAAAAGTAACAACAGTGTAAAAGCCACGGGTTTATACAATAGAACCATGATATTTGCCGAAGGCTACAAACAGCTAAATAGTGCGCAAAAACAGGCAGTCGATACTATTGATGGCCTCGTGTTAGTTGTGGCTGGGCCTGGCACAGGCAAAACGCAACTTTTAGCACTCTCGCCGCCAATATATTGCAAAAAACAGATGTTGCGCCACAAAATATTTTGTGTTTAACCTATACCGAAGTTGGCGCGCGCAATATGCGTGAACGACTGACCAAACTTATTGGCCAAAGCGCATACGATATTCGCATAAGCACATACCATGGCTTTGGCAGCGACATTATACGTACCTATAACGAATACTTTAATGAATTCGGGGCAGAGCAAGCTGTAGATGCGCTCGGGCAAGATGCAATTTTGCAAAATATATTTGCAACCTTACCAGCGAGCAATCCATTGTGGCGAGCAGAAGTGTATTTAAAAGACAGTCTTGGCCTTATCAGTGAATTTAAGCGCGCGCTGTTATCACCCCAAGATGTACGCAATATTGCTACTAATAACCAAGCATTTATTACTAAGGCATCTGATATTGTGCTAGGAACTATTCCTGAATTTGCTCGTATAAATAAAGATGTCGTTAGTCATTTTGCCGCACTTTTAGCTCCATTTAATAAACTAGCTAGTACGTCGCTACTTGCAAGTAATATCCAACCACTCGCAAATATTTGCATAACAGATTTGGCAGAAGCACTCGGAGCTTTTGATGAAACAGGTAAAACAAATTCAATTACAGTATGGAAAAACAAATGGCTTGTTAAAAACATAGACAATAAATGGGTTCTTGGTGGTGCGCGTGAAGTGAAAAAACTATTTGGCGCAGCCGATGTTTACGAACAATATTTACAAGCCCTAAAAGCCCAAAAGTTGTTTGATTACGACGATATGATAACGAGGGCAATCCATGGGCTCGAACAAAATGACGATTTAAGGTTTACATTGCACGAACAATATCAATATGTAATGCTGGACGAGTTCCAAGATACTAACCTCGCACAGTTACGATTAGTTGAACTACTAACCAACAACCCCGTACTGAATGGCCAAGCAAATGTTCTGGCTGTCGGCGATGATGATCAAGCGATTTATAGTTTCCAAGGTGCCGAGCTCACAAACATGGTCCGCTTTACCAACATGTATAAAGATGTGCAGATAATAGCATTGACCGACAATTACCGCTCGCATGCTGACATACTAGAATCTGCTCATGCTATTGCCAGCCAAATAGAAGAGCGGCTAGGTGATGTTTTAGGTGGTAACAAAGAACAATTACATGCGAAGAATGAAACTATTAAAAAGGCGCATATTGTCCGCACGCAGCTTAAAAGCGATATAGCTCAGTATGATTTTGTAGCGCGCGAAACCGAGAGGCTCATTAAACAGGGAACGCGGCCAGAAGAAATAGCAATACTAGCACCACGGCATAAGTATCTTGAACCGCTCGTTCCGTACTTACAAGCTAAACAAATCGCAGTGCGTTACGACAAGCGTGAAAACGTACTCGATGATTACCATGTCGCCGAGTTATTAACCATGGCAGAACTCATACTCGCGCTAGCCGATAACAATCAATCACTTGCCGACAGTATGTGGCCGAGTGTACTAAGTGCCGATTTTTGGCAATTACCAACCAGCGCAATTTGGCAATTAAGTTGGCAGGCAAGCGAAAACTATTACGCAAAAGAAGGTGAAACCCATTGGCAGGCACTTATGATGCACAGCGAGCAGTTTAAGCCGATTATGCTGTTCTTTACACGCCTATCACAGATAGTCACTACCGAAACACTCGAAACTATGCTCGACTATATTGTTGGCGTTACGCCAGTTGAGTTAAACGAGCCAGATCTAAAAGACTATTTGTCGCCGTATTATGAATTCTACTTTGGACCAAAAGAACGAGCCAACGAGCCAGATAGTTTTACATCTGTTTTAAGCAATCTTACCGTATTACGACAACATCTGCGTGAATATAGGAGGGGCGAAAATCGCCCATTACAGCTTCAAGATTTACTCGATTTTGTCGCCGATTATCGGAATGCGGGCGAAAAATTGCTTAACACCAGCCCATACCATTCAAGTACGCATGCGGTTCAATTAATGACAGCATACGGCTCTAAAGGGCTCGAGTTTGACGCTGTGTTCGTGCTTGCAACGCAAGATGATGCCTGGGGGATGAAAGCTCGTGATAAATCGAGCACAATTAGCTTGCCACCAAATTTACAAATTATTCGCAGAGCAGGTAGTAGCAAAGACGAAAAGAAACGACTATTTTATGTTGCTATAACCCGCGCAAAACAAAGCTTGTACTTGGTTGGCTACGACCAAAACTATGCAGGTAAATCAACCGAACCACTCGAATTTTTGAACGAATCTGATGGCATTGCTCGAGCATTACCGAGCCATCATCAAAACGTTATTCAAAGTGACTCAGACGCTCCTGCCATTGAAGCGCTCGAGCATTACTGGACAACCCGCCATGCCGAAGGAAGCCATAAGGCAAACTTGCGCGATTTAGTGTTGCCACGACTCGAAACGTTCCAGCTCAGCGCTACGCACTTAAATACGTTTACCGATTTAGTATATGGTGGGCCCGACGCATTCTTTATGAATACAGTGCTCAGGTTCCCAAAAGCGCCTACGGCCGATGGCCAATATGGTAACGCCATTCACGAAACACTCGAAGCATTGCAATACCATTTACGCAAAGAAGGTGAATTGCCCGATATCGACCTAACAACTGCAATATTTATTGAAAAATTAAAAGCCAAACGGCTGAGTGATAACGATTTTAATCGTCAAAAAGTGCGCGGTGAACAAGCACTGGCAGCCTTTTTGCCACAATGGTGGCACAACTTTATACCAGAAGCGCAAAGTGAATACGATTTTAAACACGAAGGTAGTTTTGTTGGCGAGGCCCATTTAAGCGGTAAGTTAGATCAGCTGCTAATAGATGCCGAAAGTAAGGCTATCCGTATTGTTGACTTTAAAACCGGTAAAAGCCATGCTCGCTGGACTAACGATGTAAAAATGCATAAATACAAACAGCAGCTTTTGTTTTATAAACTTTTAGTAGAAAGTAGTCACAGCTTTAAAAACTACACTGTTACCGAAGCTCAACTTACTTTCGTTGAACCAGACGATAACGATAGAATTAATGATTTAGCAATTAATTACCAAGCGGAAGATATTGAACGCACTAAACAACTTATACAAGCTATTTGGAAGCGAATTATAACGTTAGACTTACCTGATACCAGCCAATTTAGCGCCGACCTAAAAGGTATCATCGCGTTCGAAGACTGGCTAATAGACCAAAGTTATTGATTATTATTAGTATTTAGTGTATAATATACTTTCTATGAGTTTTGAATTTACACCCAAATCAGTATCCAGGGGTACAAATGTCTTGCATCAATGTACGTATACGTCTGCAAAAATACTTGATGCCTGGCTTGAATCATCTAATGACCCCGATGCGATGGATGACAATGACAAAAAAGTACTTGAGCAAAAAGTCGATGCAAATCGTAAATTATGTCAGCAAATTGCAGCTGGTGGCTTACGAGTAACAATTGACACCTTAGCCGGCAATCGTATCGCAAGAGGTACACTAGTAGCAGTAGACCCTGACGCTGCAACCCTAACAATACAACCGAAAAATGAACAAGATGATGCAATCAGAATACAATATGCAACAATGGGTGTTTCGCAAGCAATTGAACCATACGACACGGCTCCAGTTATCGCACATACAACACCGCTTGTTGATTTGAAAGTTGACGGCTTCAATCCTGGCAAAGAATATCTCGTTAACTAGAAGCTGACATTTTTAGAACTATAAACTAAGAAGTAAATCGCGAATAGCAGGGAAGTTTTTACTTGCAGTATATGATGCTTCGTATTCACTGGGTGACATTTCTGAACGAGTAACTTTTGAACCATCTGGAATAAAAATCTTATCCCAACCATAACCACCTTTACCACGGGGCTCAGATGCAATTATGCCTTTTTGGTAACCTTCGACAACGTGCAACTTTTTGCCATCGTAATATGTCCATACACATACAGCAGTTGCACTTTTGTCAGTAAACCCATCAAGCAGTTTTGCCGTTGTATCAAGACCAGCCGTATCTACAAACCACTTAATCAAGGCGCCTGGTAGCCCGTTAAGTGCCGTAAAGGCCAGCCCGACATCTTCGACCAGCACCGGCTTTTGTAATATATCGTACGCCTGCTTTGCTTTATGCTGAGATACCTTACGTACGTCTACCGATTGGATTTCATCTAGTTCAAGTCGTTCAATTGCAATAGGGTGCCCAAGCCAATGTTCGAGTGCCTTCGCTTTATCTTCATTACCTGTGATAAACGTCACATCCATACGCTACAGTATATAAAAAATCCGCCCGATAAGGGGCGGATTTTTTGTAATCAAATGTATTGATTATTTTTTTGCTTTTTTAGCTACTGGCTTCTTTTTGGCAGGAGCTTTTTTAGCTACTGGCTTCTTAGCTGGAGCACTCTTTGCAGGTGCGCTAGCTTTTGGAGCTTCAACAACCTTTGCAGGTGCAGCAGCAGTCTTCGTCTTTTTACCGAAGATTGGGTATAAAACATATGCAACCAATAATGAACCGACGACAAAGCCAACCACTGGGCCTAAGAAGTAGTTAAGGTCAAAACTGCGAACACCAAGTGCTACAGCAGGGTTGATAATACCGTTAGATGCTAGTCCAGCAACGGTGATACCTAAGAATAGTGATACACCAACTGTTGCGGCAGCTTGCCAGCCTTCTAGTTTTTCATGTACAACTGCTACAGTTGCGCCGATAGCAAATACAAATGCACCAATTGCTTCAGCAGTAAAGATACGCCAGTCAAATGGTGTAGTAGCGTTCTTAAGGGTGCGCTCTGTTAGGTATTCGTATAACTTCCATGCGCCAACAGCGGCAAGTGCTTGTACTACCAAATATGCAACGGTGCGCACAAATGATAGTTTGCGAATGCTAAATAAACCGAGCGTAAAAGCTGGGTTAAAGTTTGCACCCGATAGGTGAGCAAATGCACTCGTAAATGCAGCTACAGACAAGCCTGCAGCCATTGCAGTAAAGAACGGTAAACCATATCGGCTTACGTTAAGAACAACCAAGACAAGCACAAATGTACCTAGAGCCTCAGCCAGCAGCGCAGCAATGTCGCTGTTTCATGTTAGGAACCCTCCTTATTTAATCTTGTGGCTTAACGATAAGAGTTATCAGATAAAAGAAATCAAGGGGTAATCTGTTATAACAGGAGTCATAATCTTTGCTATAAGCACAAGCGTTATCTGTTGAGACCTAGCTTTTTCACCCTTGCAACTAAAGAAATAAATATCCACATATGGTGTTTTATATTGCATTGCAAACGCTATATATGTGATAATCAAAGTATAATGACAGTTAGCGAAGCGCAGACACCAGAAAGCGATAACGAGCGTTCGGCTCGAGTTATCCCGTTTCCACGTGGCGTGTTCGAAATAACCGAACAGCAGCAAGGCCCGTTCGTTGAGCGACAACAAGCCCGTGCGGAATTTCCAACGAGCAAGCAGTTTTTAGCTTCAATGCGTGAAAACGACGTTAGTTCCGACACGACCGGTGCACAAGTAATGATGCTTTTATATGAATCACTTGATTTAATCCCAAAAAAGAAAGAGGTTGATGAACTCACGCAACTTATTTCGAGCCTAAAAAAACTATTGAGTGAATATAATGCCCTACTTACAGAAGACGTCAAGGGTGCACGCCTTACAAGTTTTAAGTCGAAATTAAAAACAAAAGGCCTTACGCTAGATAATATTAATCCTGCCACCATAGAAGCGCTTGAACAACAACTAGCTAAAACCAAGGGAGAACGAGCACCGTTGCAAGATTTAACTGATACCGTTGAGCGAAACTATAGAGAATTCTTGAGCGAGAAAGGTGATAGCAGGGGAGGCGATTTTAGCGATAAAATAGAAGCTATTTACGATGCTACCGATGAATTTGAAGAGGGCGACGAATTACTTGAGCTTGCCCAAGCAGTTCGAAAAGACGCCATGCAAACAACTGATAAAGGTCTAGTTATAGCCGCCCGAACATTCGAACGATTTACCAGATTTATGATATTTGACGACAATCGGACGGCAGCAAAGTTCGAGCGGCAATCTGACACTAACCAAGCAGAAAGCTAGACTATGATACAAAAAATACTTATACTGGTTAAGTAATTATGGCGTTTGAAGACTATAAAACTAAAGATAGTGTCGTGGTGGTTTACACCGGCGAGGGAAAAGGTAAAACCAGCGCCAGCCTTGGGTTGATGATTCGTGCACTCGGCGCGGGCTGGAGTGTTGCTTATATCCAATTTATTAAGCACTGGAAAGTCAACGAGCATAAATTTATCGAACAAATTCAGCCAACTTTTGGCGAGAAACTATTGTTCTACAAGGGCGGGGCTGGCTTTTACAACGCAGGCGAATTAAGCGCCAAGGGCATTAGCGACAAACAGCATCACGAAATGGCCAAAAAAACCTACGATGTCGCGTTCGAAGCAGCCACCAGCGGCACGTACGATATCGTTATTTGCGATGAAATTAATAACGCTGTGCACGACGGCTTGCTTACCGAAGCCCAGCTTGCGGAACTAATAGAAGACCGAAACCCTAAAACGAGTCTTGGGCTCACTGGCCGAAATTTTCCAAAAGAGCTCCTACCAAAAGTTGACATCGCGACAAACATGACAAAAATCAAACACCACTTTGACGAAAAGTTTCTGGCAAATAGTGGCATCGACTTTTAACGCTTTTGGTTAGAATTTCTGCATCAATTATTATGAGTTGATGATTTACGGTTACCACGAAACCTACCGAACAATAGACCAAGATAGTGACAATCTGAGGTACCGTCGATTTTTCGAAGATCTGCAACGTTCACAGTACGATGGAATACCAACATTTATATCCTGGAACCAAATTGGATACGAGCATAATAGCGAAATCGAGACAGATAACCGGGTAGAGATTTTATGGCACGAAAGTGGAGTGCCGCTGGCGCTAAAACTGCAAACGCGCGACGATAGAAATTTTACTGACAATGTATTGGTACATTTCGGGCTAGACAGTTTAACGGGGAGGAGTGAATCCCCAACGACAACGATCGAATTCGCTGAATACGTACAGAAAGTTATCGAGGCCGAGGGTCTTTATGGTGCTCGACCCGGCATGAGTGAGCACGTGTTCGCAGCTGATACCGCAGTTGATCGGCCCCCTGAAGATTGCCATTTATATATTGTATGGGTACGCTCAATGCCAGTGTCACTCAGCCTAGAAGTAAGAACAAACCCAGAAAGTCCAATGGTACGGCATGCCTTTTTTGGACGTGGCGCAAGAGGATGAGCTATCCGTTTGGCGTACGCCAAGAATCACACCCAACATTTTTACATCCGGAAGGCCTACCTGTAGTTGGCGAAGATTATATTGCACCAGTAGGGCTACATTTGCCCAGCACTCAGACATCTACGTTTGAGTTAGATGCTCTCTTTGCTTTTGTTGAGGCGAACGAAGCAACGCCAAATCAACCTTTGCCGACCTTGCGACAGCTTGGTAAGGTAAGCATAAATAGTGCTTCTGGCTGTTGGGAGGTCCCCGTTTATAAAGATGGTGTTGATACGTATCCCGATGACAGCAAACGCGCAGGTGCAAAGCGTGCAAGGTATGGTCGTATGGCGATAAAATACATTGACAGCACACATGCCTTAGCACACCGTATGTTATTTGTTGTTATGCGCGGGCCAATCGAAGATGGTTTATATTTAGACCATCTCTGTGAAAACAAAGCTTGTACATGGCACCGGCATCTCGATCCGGTTACCCCAGCTGAAAACACCAAAAGGATTCACGAAGCAGCACAATTAAAGAGTGGGCAGGGTTTACTCGACCTTTAACAGTGCATCTTGGAACGATGCGTCTTTTGCTCGGTCTGGAAGCATTTCGAACAATTTCTCGTATAGACCTTGAGCAACATCCGGGTCTTGCTCGGCAACGATACCAGCAAGAACAGTAACAGTATTTGCTATTCGAGCAACCGCAAGTGCACGAACTGCCTGGGGACTCGTTGACTCTTCGAGCTCGAGTTCGAATCCTCCCTGGTGGTACATATCCTGCAGAACTGTCGTGACTTCGCCTTTAACCATTGCGACAAACTGTTTAGCACCAAATCGTTCACCCACATCTTTGCGCGAACGTCGATTGATGACACGTAAGGCAAATGTTTCGGTTAAATGATGTGTTCGTTGTTCTACACTCACTGCATTTGCGTCTGGCTTTTGCTCTTCACGCAAACGATATGCACGTTGGACATCATTCATCACAACACCATCCGTGTACGTTAACACTCCTTCGTTCACGTATTTCTTAACTCTACCAGGAAGCTCGGCGTACTTAAGCGCATTGCGAACTTTTTTGGGCTTTAATGATAGTTCCCGGGCACACTGGGCAACACTAAGACGTTCACCGAAACCTGAACTGCGTCGCCTAAACTCACAATATTTTGCGATAGCTTCGGCTTCGTCTTGCATAGGTGGCCTATCGTGAATATTTTCGATAGTTTGATCTTTAAAGGCCTCGGCAAATGAAATATCATCAGCTACAACGGTACGAACAAATAGCTCATCTGCCGTGCCACCCGCAAGCTTGACGGCTCGACTTAGTGCAAGTGTGCGACGGTGCCCAGCAACTAAAATAAAGTAATTACCGTCAGTGGCAGGTGTTAAATCATCAACTGTATGAGAGGTTTCGAACAAGTCATTTAAATCATTAACGTACGCTTCCGCGGATTCTTTGGCAAAACGCCCAACAAGTGGCGCATTAATAAGCTTGAGCCCGGTAATTACGCCATTTTCATCACGTTCGAGCATAGATTGCGCCAGCTCATCAATACCCTCTGGGTCGTAAGCCTGGCGTGTTTGAGTAAGGGCGTTAAGTTCGGATAGGCGAACAGGTTCGGGCTCTTTTGGCCCAACTTCATACGGAAAAACGATAGCAGACGTGTTTGTTTCCATAAGCCTCTCTATTACTTTTAGCATACGCCAATACAGATGACATTGCACGGTTAACGCGTAGTTTTATTTACAATTAAGACTTATTCGTCGTGGCTATGGTGATGTTCTGTGTCAGTCCAAATGCCTTTTGCTACTCTGTATGATTTGTAAGCGCCGTACGCGCCACCAATTGCATCTGCGCCAGGAATCAAAGGGTTAACTAGTATAGACGCAACCGCAACTGCAGAAATTGTGGTGTCTGCCTTGTTGTGAGCTAGCGAATCTTTCGAAGCCATAGAACCATCATAGTTTTTTTCGACGGCTTTTTTTAATCCATAGTTAAGACCCAGCCCACCGAGTTCGATTAGCAGGGCGGCTTTATTAAGTGGCTCTTGCTCGCGATTGATAAAATGGTCTGCGGCCTGATATCCAGCAAACAATGCTCCGGCCGCAATAGCGGCAGCTGCCATTTTACGTTGGGTACTTACTTTTTTAGCTATTTCACCATGTTCGTGATCTACAGCCTTTTGCTCTTCGACATGTGTTTTGGTGTGCTTGCCATGACCAATAACCTCAACCATATTATGAATACCATCAGACAGGGCAGCACTACTACCAGTATTCCAGCCAACCGCAACCTGCGCGGCGCCATAGGCAACATTAGACCAGGTAGTGAAACGGAGAACTTTGCGCAAACGCATTGACGTTGGATTTTCTTCGCAAGCGGGTACGGTGCATTGGTTTGGGAGATGCTCGTGAGACAAAAATAACTCCTTGCTCAATCTGTTATACTTAGCATTCTCTCAGTTTATATCAAGTTATCCACAGTTGCTAGTAATAACAGGGGTAGGCCTCTATTTTGGCACTCTTGACCATAGAGTGCTAATTCGGTACTATATTAGTGTAGTAATTGATTTGGGGATTACTACCTGAGGCGGGGTTTTAGACAGCCGTGGTGACCGTATCAACCAAGATAAGTGTTCGATACCATTAGCCACATCGGCAACCATAATAAAGCCCGTTATATAGACAGCGTTTCGCTAAAAGTTCACAGGAATTACTTTGGCTACCTCCTTTGCCAATGTGCCCACCCCTTGTGACACCCGCCAGCGAATCGCTGTCTTTTTTTGATTTAAATTATTTTGTTGCGTTGCAATAGCCAAAAACTCAGGTAGCCCGGTAGTATAGGCAACCAGAATGTCATGAGTCTATAAATAATTATCGTCGAAAGCACTTCGCCGGGTGGATATCCAAAGGCAATTAATCCTGCATATAATCCTGCCTCAACACCACCAAGCCCACCGGGGGTTGGTACGGCCGCGCCAATAAGCGTACCAATTGTATAGGCAACAAATGCCTGAACAACAGTTACGGGCATACCAATTGAATGTGCACTCGCGTATAACGCAGCAACATAGGCGATGGTAACTAACGAAGCACCAAGTACTGCAAGCACAAGGCGGAATGGTTCATGCCGATACTCAACAACATTCTTAAGTGCATCTTTAGCGAACTTAGTGACTTTATCACGCACCCATTTCCAATTCCATAGCACTACACTCACAATAGCTACTACAATAACCACAACCGCAATCACCCATGGTGGGATAGACTTGCCAGCGAGTAGCGTGAGTGGCGAGGTTTTTGTAATCACAAGCGCTGAAAACAACAAGATAACGTAGCTCACGAAGGCGGCGGCCGAATTAACCGCTGTAACTGACGCAGCTTCTGTTGCTTTGTGACCACTCTTAATTAAGAAATCAACATTTAAGCTAAGCCCACCGACACCGCTAGGTATAAGGCGGTTCGCAAACGATGCGGCGACCTGCACGCCCAGTGTTTTAAAGTAGCTTAGTGGTACACGTGCCAATACCACGTAGGTTATTGCAGCTGCAAAGTACGTAATTATAGATGCAATAACGGCGACGATTATCCATTTTGGATCAGCAGTTGTAAGTGCTTTAAGGCCATCTTTAAGCTGATTCATACGCGGAATAACGGCAACCGCAAGCAGAATAAAGATAATTATGTAGGCCAACGCTTTTACATTTATTCGACGAATACGCTCGATAGTAACAGGGGCTTTTTGATGCGTAAACGCAACGATTGCTTCGCGTATTGCCTTTATACCGCCAGGCATCTTTTTCACTTGCTTAGTCGTAGCACCCGAAAGAACCGCATACTGCATGTAAGGCAGAGCAGCCGCAAGCTGGGCGCGTGTTACGACATGGTTAGCCGAAGCTACAGCGCGTTCGGGCCCAACCAGTGTTGCCATCGATGCAAGCATCTCAACTTTGTCGCGAGTTACTCCTTGCTTGCCGGGCGAAAGTTCTGCAAAGCCAAAATCAATAAGCCAAAGGTTGTTCGAAGTATCTCGCAGTATATTTGCGGTACGTAAATCACGGTGAGCAATGCGGGCAGAGTGAAGTTTTTCAACTAGTTCCCATACTTGCTCTAATTGAGCATCAGTAATAGTTTTAGGGTCTACTTTATCGAGTGATTTACCATCTAGGCCTTCTTGTATGAGTGCCCAGCTTGCGCCAGAAATATGACAAACGCCAATAATACTTGGAGTTTTTATTCCGGCATCTTTAGCCAAAAGAGCCATTAAGGCTTCGTGTTCTAATTGCCGTTTTGCATTAAAGAACGGTAATTCATCTTCGAGCCTGCGGTACAAAATTCGGCGCGTAAATTTAAAAATCCAATCCGCAATAGTATTGTCTGAATCAACAATTTTTATGAACACTGGCTTTCCATCAACTTTCCCAAAGTAGGGGGCTGAACCGCGCGCATCGACATTCGCTTGTGTAATACCAGTGGCCATAAAGCCAGCACGCTTTAGGGCGCCACTAATTTCAGCAGGCAAGAATCGTCGCGTTGGGGTGCCTAAGATAAGATTTATAATCGAACCCGCAACAAGGCCAACTGCAAAGCCTCCAACAATATCTAAAGGTCCATGCATGCCAAGTACGATTCGTGAAACACCAATGAGTCCGACAAATATATATAGGATTCGTCTGCCTTTGGGGCTCAAACGTTGGCCAATGACGAGTGCTGCCGCAGTGGCAACCGCCATATGCCCAGATGGGTAGCCCATAGCTGTGTCTTTAATATCGAGTACGTTAACATTTTGCAAAATGTCGTAGGGTCGCGGTCGAGTACCAAGCATTTTTAAAAACTTTGCGCCCCACCAAGCAAGCATTGCTGCTAACCACAGCTGTATTGCAAAGGCGTACCGTCGGCGCATCAAAAGTACGATTGATATGAGCCAGGCAGTACCAATGGCTCCGAATAGGGTAATTAAAATAAAGATGATACCGATAAATTGAGGCAAGTTATTTAATGCCCTAAAGATTGTAAGTTCTGGCCCTTCAATTGTGCCATTAGCCGCGTAAAACCACCCGTACGCAAAAAGTAATATTCCTAAAAATATATAAATGACATACCGGGGGCGCAACCGTAAAAGAACCGAAAATTGCGCTTTAGTATCTTTAATCATTCCCATGGCGGCTACCTCTTAGGTGTTATTGTGCCTGCTATCAGATAAAAGTACAAGTGATTTTTCGGCAAAATATGGTTCTTTAAACCAATCGGCAAGCTCCCAGCGTTGAACTGACACGCTTGCAGGAGTCTCTGCGCTAATATCACCACCTTTTAGATACAGTAGCCCATTAGGCAGTGTGTTACGTTGTGTCGAGCTAATTGAGCCATGAGCCCAACCCCACGCTTCGTTTAAGCGAGTTACCGCTCGCGAAACCACAAAATCAAATTGTCCAGGAATATTTTCGGCACGTTCATGAATCGTTTTAATATTACGTAAACCAATTTCGTCAGCGATA
This sequence comes from Saccharimonadales bacterium (SeqCode), assembly GCA_046350635.1. Lineage (GTDB taxonomy): Bacteria > Patescibacteriota > Saccharimonadia > Saccharimonadales > CAIOMD01 > CAZMHJ01. The sequence continues at coordinate 108,109 of JAXLZY010000003.1, read as the reverse complement.
GCATCAATTACTTTTAACTTTTTGCCAACCGAATCAACTAACGTAAACGAAACTTCAGGGAACAGAATCGCCAGTGGCACACCCGGGAATCCACCACCCGTACCAATATCCATAACCTTTGTACCGGGCACAAATTGAATAGCCTTCGCTATGGCGAGGCTGTGCAAGACATGGTGCTCGTAAAAGTTATCGATATCTTTACGCGAAATGACATTTATTTTTTGATTCCACTCTGCATACAATGGACCAAGAGCCAAAAATTGTGTTTTTTGAATGTCAGATAAATCATCAAAATACTGTTCGATAAGCGGTATCATATAAGGTAGTTTAGTATATGAATGAAGCAAAGCCAAAAATCATCTTATCGGTAGCCGGCATACTAATTTTAGTCGTTTTTATAGTTGTGATGGTTATCGTGTTACCTAAATTACACTTTTCGGTACCGCATAGTATTATCGAATCCGCAACCGTACAACCGGGTTACTACAAAGTGAGCCATGTTACCGATGGTGACACATTTACGATAAATATGGATGGCAATACTGAATCGGTTCGAATGATAGGAGTCGATACGCCCGAAACGGTTAAGCCTAACAGCCCACCCGAATGTTATGGCAAAGAGGCGAGCGACTTTAGCAAAAAGACGCTAAGTGGCCAAACGGTTCGGCTTGAAGCTGATCCGACGAATCAAAATCGCGATCGCTACAACCGCCTATTACGATACGTCTACTTACCCGATGGGAGTCTGTACGAAGCAACACTTATTAGCCGTGGTTACGGCTTCGCGTACCTTAGTTTCCCGTTCACCAAGTCAAAAGAATTTGCCGCGTTACAAGAAACAGCCCAAAAACAACAGGTAGGCTTATGGGCAGGGCAATGTACAATTACCAACCAAAATGGTCGATATAAAACTAACCAGCTTTAAAACTCTAAATCACTTTTGATTTTTTGATACCAAAAATAAACCGAACTTTCTTTTGAGATTATCACTAGTTCACGTCGGGCACTATTAAGGGTGGTTAATGCCATAAAAAGGCCAACCGTGTACGAAGCTAAAAGGTGATACCCGAAACGCCTAGTCCGCGATATCGGCTGAATCGTAACGAGCTTAGACCTATAATGAAGCTGATGCACAGCCCTTGTATGGTGTTTTTTTCGGTAGTACACCCAGAATTTATCAATATATTGAATATCACCAAAATCTACCGACACCGTAAGAGCCGGGTCAATTTTTACACGCGCACCGGTTGCTGCAAGTGCAAGTGATAAATCTTGGTCTTCATGAACATGAGAATCATCTAGGCAACAAAGCTTGCTAGCCTTAAGCCAAGCAGTTTTACGTACCGCCATGTTTGCACCCCAAAGCATGGTATGCCCAAAAAACGCCTTGGTATGAGTAAAGTAAGCCCAGCTCCAAATATCAGAAAACACAGGCACAGTTACACCGGCACGCGTTCTGCCGTACCCAGTTAAACCTGCAAGTTCAGGGTCAAGCTCAAATGCTTCACGGACTTTCTTAACCCAATCAGAAGGCACAATTGTATCAGCATCAATACGTGCCAAAATGTCGCCTTCGGCTACTTCAAAGCCTTTATTGCGAGCGTAGGTAAGGCCTTGCTTTGTTTCTGAAACAACACGCACACTCTTAAAACGGCGTGCGATAATCGCCGTTTGATCACGCGAATTATTATCTACTACGATAATTTCGTGCGGTTTTTCAACTTGGTGAGTAATGGCCCATAGGCAATCGTACATTCGGTCTTCTTCGTTGTAGACCGGTATGATAACCGAAACTTTGGGAGTTTTTTGTGTCATACGTAGTTAGATTAAATTATACCATGTATGGGTATAGCTGTTCTAACCCATACCAAGCTTTTTGATACGCGCCTTGTTGGCTAAAAATACGTTATTCTTCGCTCAACATATCCGATAATAAGCTTCGTTCAGAATAAGAATTTTTATCGAAACAATCCATCATCTCAAAGTAGCTCGTTATAGGTTAGGTCTGCTATAGTAAGACATAAGCAGTTTATGGCAAACGTCAAAAAAACAAGTAAAAAATCTGCGCAGGCACGGGCTAACAGCACGGGCCGTAAAACGCTACAAAAGATTAATACATCACCCTTAAATTCAGCTGAAAAACTTAGTAAGTGGAGTAGGTTCAAAGCATGGTGGCGTGTACGAAAGCTGTGGCAAAAAATCGGCCTTATATTGCTCGCTGTTTTAGTGTTGTTTATGGCGCAAGCCTATGCAATTGCATACTGGTACCAGCAAAAGCACAAAAACGAGCCGCTCAACATTGGTGTTACGTATATATCCGAATACGCTAACTATTTTGGTCTTGACCCACACGAAACTATGCTTGCCCTTAGGGATGATTTAGGCTTTAGGCGGTTTAGGTTAGTCAGCTACTGGAACGACATCGAAAAATCACCGGGAGTATACGATTTTAGTGACCTAGACTGGCAGTTCGACCAAGTCGATGCCGTAAATGGCAAAGTGACGCTTGCAATTGGATTACGTCAACCGCGTTGGCCCGAATGCCATGCGCCTGAATGGGTTATCGGTAAACAAGAGTCCGAGTGGCGTCCACAACTCGATGCGTTTACAAAGGCAGTCGTTAACCGCTACAAAGATAACCCCGCGCTACAAAGCTACCAGCTAGAAAACGAGTATTTTTTGGGCGTGTTTGGCGAATGCCAAGCATACGGCGCACCACGTCAGCGCTTAATTGATGAATTTACTATGGTTAAGGCGGCTGACCCAAAACATCCCGTTATTTTAAGCCTTGCAAATAACTACTTTGGTATACCCACAGGCAAGCCACGAGCCGACCAATTTGGCGTATCGGTATATAAGCGAGTGTGGGATAAAACAGTTACAAAAACCTATTTTGAGTATCCGTTTTACAGTTGGTACTACAGCTGGCGAGCCGGATTAACCGAAATTTTCACTGGCCGAAGTTCAATGTTACACGAGCTTCAAGCAGAACCGTGGCCACCAGGTGATTTAAAGACAACAAGCATAGAAGAGCAGAGTAAATCAATGGACCAAAAACGCCTTGCCGAGCGCATAGACTACGGAGTTGATACTGGCTTTAGGGATATAGACCTATGGGGTGGTGAGTGGTGGTACTGGCGCAAGGTGCAATTACACGACGACAGCCTGTGGAATACCGTTAAAGCAAAAATGCAACAATACGGCCAGAATCCCGTTCAGTAATTAAGCTGCTTTTTCTCGAGACAGCCTAACAAGTGATGCCCAAAACCAAGGGTTATCACCAATCGCATGACCAATCCAAGGTTCCGAGGCAGTGTATACAGTACTTAGCGATACAGACCCTAGTTGAGCGGCGACTGTTAAGCGTTGTCTTGTTTTTTCAAATGCTTCGCTAGGGGTGAGAATACTGTCATGATCTTTGTGGAGCACAATGTGTCCGCTCTCCATTGCAGAAATACCACGTTCAACATCATCTGCAAACGCATTGTGACGAAGTGCGGCCGCAAGCCATAAATTATCACGCTTAATAATTGCTTTTGCGAAATGCATAAAATCCACATCCATGTAGCCAGAGCTCTTTTCGCCTTCTTTTGCACCCCATAGTTCAATAAGGGCAGGGTCCTGTGAAAGCAACACACTATCGATTAGCTGCTTACCACCCGCAGCTTTTGGCCCGGCAAATGCTAGGGCGAGTGCCCCAACACTACGGTCGGCAATATTTGCAGGTTCACCGAATACCGCAGATGAAATTTCTCCAACCCCTTTTTCGGCAATAAGTGCACTGGTAATTGCAGAATCACTGGCACCAAACGAATAGCCAGCCAGCGCTAAGTTACCTAAATCAACATGGCCAGCATTGGCGGCAAATTCTAAAACACGCAACCGTTGCTCACCAAGTGGCGACAAGTCACCACGCCAGACCTTTTTACGCTCTTCTTTTGTAAGCTCAGTGACATTTTGTGAAAGAAATACCACGTTGTAGCCGAGGGCATTTATGGCCGCCGCCTGGGCGGCACCCTGCGGATGATGCTCTAAGTCGTTTGCTACTGGCTGAAAATGCACCACTGTTTGTTCGGCACCTGGGGCATCAAAGTAATGATAATAAGTCGTACGGTTATCATCGACTGGCACAATAACTGGTTCGCTCGTTGCCATTCGCCGTAAATCGAGTGCGGTTTTACCAGCGCGCGCCATCCGAGCATTGAGCAGTGTTTCGTCATCAAGGGATTTCGCAATTCGGACAGATGTATTATCGGTCTCTATTCGCATAGCAGGTAGTACCGAACGTTTTGTGGTTTTCATAAGTAACAAATTTATACTATTTATTGAGCTGTTTGTCAATAAATTACCTCTGTTGTACAATAATGGTTATGAAATCAAAAAACGCGGCAAAACCTGCGCAAATTGTAAATGCGCAGGCTCGTCGTGATTACGAGCTTAAGCAAACCTACCAGGCAGGCATTAGCCTTAGCGGGGCAGAGGTAAAAAGCCTCCGCACCGGCCATGGTCATCTTAGGGGCGCCTTCGTAAATATTAAAGATGGTGAATTATGGCTCTATAACGCAACAGTTAACGCCACAAATGCGAACCGTTCGGCACTACCCGAAACTCAACAAACCCGTGCCCGTAAACTACTTGTAAAAAAGCGCGAACTTGCAGAACTCGCCACTGCTAAAGAGCAAGGGCTCACAATTATTCCACTAAAACTCCATACTGGCGGCCGTTTTATAAAAATTGATATTGCCACCGCTAAAGGTCTCCGCAAGTACGACAAAAGAGAAAAAATCAAAAAACGCGACACCGAACGTGATGTTCAACGTTCGCTTAAATTACGCTAAAACTCTTTGTAGTCTAAATTCTAAGTCTAACTACCTAATCGTGCTGATGCACACATGGTACTTTGGTACCATTTGTGCACAAGTAAGATTTCCCGCGTGGGCCCCGTCAACCAATTGGTCGCGGGGCCCACGCTCATCATCCGTTCACGCGAACGACGGACTACGCATTCGTTTGAACGAGCTGATTCTGATGCCCTGTGATGTTCTCGTGAGGGTCAGGTGAACCTGCTCGCCCATGATCGCGCAGACATCCTTCGAGCGCTTAGCGCGCCGCCTGTCCCTCATGGGACCTCCCTCGAGGGGGAAGAACAGGCTCGTGCCTGCAGACAGCGTCTCCGTCGTCAACTCGCCGTGTCGCTCGAACCGCAGCTCGAGCTCGTGCGGGAGCCGAGCATCGCCACCGTTCTTGCAGGCCTTGTCGAAGACAGCGTCCACGACCGTCAGCCAGCTGGTCTCACTTGCTCCAAGCAGAATCATGTATACCCATCTTTCGTGATGCGGATGATTTGGGCTTGAGTACTATATAACTTTTCATAACTAATTGCAATGGCTCTGATTGTATGGTCTAATAGATATATTCTTGGGTGACCACAAACACACACGCAACAGGAGAAACACATGCCCAAAAGCCTGCTCGGACGCCTGCTCTGCATGGTGGGCCTCCACAAGATGCACAGCTACGACACCGGCATCAAGAACACGTTCGAGTACTGCCGGAGACCGAGCTGTCACCATGCTCGACGTAGCACGATCTACGCACGCCCCGGCAACTAGGAGTACACCATGGGAAAGACCGTTGACGATTTCGAGGTCCTGACCAAGATCCTCGACCTCTACGCATCGAGGGATGACCTCGACCTTCGCACACTCGGGAAGGTCATCGATCAGCTCTTCATGGCCAACTACCCCCGGTTCTACGACGACGATCACGAGCGCGAGCGCAACGGCTGGTTCTTCTACCTGCTCGAGCACGGCGTTCGAGGTCGTGCTGCGCTCGAAGTCTCGTGCGCCATGTTCAAGAAGTTCGAGACCGAGGCACAGGGTGTCGAGTGGCTGAACAGCGTGCCCGAAGGAATGTGGCTCACACGCCTCGAGCGCATCAAGGAGTACTCGGCCCAAGAAGTACTTCCAGAACTGCGCGGTATGGTCACCGCCAGCATCTGACCTGGCAGGGACGGGCACTCACCACGAGTGCCCGTCCCGCCCATGACAATTTTTGACTATTATTGTATCTGTATCCTGTGTATAACTGGGGTCAGAAATGATGATTCTATTGACATATATTATTATATGTCCTATAATACCTTTTACGTTCTTACGCAATAGAACGCACATTTACAGCAAAGAGAATTGATAAACACCTATGTGAATCTTTTCTGACTCAATAAAGTGCGCATCATCAAAGATGGTGCATAGTTAGTGGGTCAGGAAGCTATAGTTCTGTGAAACATCGTTTTACATTACAAGATAGACGCTTCCAGTATTTTGTACGAAGGTCATTGCTAATTGGCGTTGTTTCGCGCCCTCTATAAACAAGTTCTATTGGTTTTATCAAAACAGAGGTCAATTATATTGACATTTTTATACTTTTGTGCTAAAATATGTTTCGTATCGTAACAGAGGTGGAGACGCCCGTTACCGTACCTTGACAAGCTAAGAGAATTTATTGGTATTTGTGCAGTTTTCTTGATCGCACTTTGGTTATTTAACTTGTAGCTAAGGTGCGATCTGGGAAGCACAGTACCAGCGCATTAGGATGGAAAGCCATGGCTCGTTTCGAAGCCGGCTTGCTGTTTATTGTCATTCCAGTGCTGCTGGTCATCGGACTTATTGCACTGGTTCGGCTTGGCATCAAGCGCAGGCGCCAGGCGGACCTCGCGCGCAGAGCACCAGATCTTCTTCGTTTCGAAGGGCTCAACCCCCTCGTTCTCGAACACCTGGTCAAGCAGCGCGAGGCACTGAAGAACGCAGAAGACATCATGAGAAAACTGCTGGCAGACCCGGCAGTCCTCATCCCTAGTGAGTACGCCGATCCCATCGAACGATGGATCAAAGACAACCCCAAGGAGATCTCGTGATCGCCAAGTCCAAGCTCACCGTCATCATCGTCGCCCTCGCGGTGGCGATCCCGACGCTGTCGGGCTGCTCGCAGGTCAGCACCTCTCCCGGAGAGGCGGCTGTCCACTACGAGGACAACCCCATCATCCCGACGAGCAAGAGCTACATCGACTGCTTCGGCCCGTCGCACCAGGAGTTCACGGGAGTCGGCGACGACTTCTACTACTACCCGGCCGGCGAGCGAACCTACAAGTTCTCGCTCGACGAGGGCGCCGATGGGGCACCGGTCAAGATCGTCAAGAACAACGTCACGCTGCTCATCAGCGGTGTGGCAACGTTCTCGCTGAACACCGACTGTGCCACCCTTCGCACGTTCCACGAGAAGATCGGTCTCAAGCAGTGGAGCGGCAAGTACGCCTACATCGACGGCGACAACTACGACGGTTGGAACGCCATGCTCGACGTCTACATCGAGCAGGCCATCCAGAGTGCAGCATCGGCAGCGGCCAGCAACGACAAGACCAGCACCTACCTCGACATCTACAACGGAACGGGCAGGGGCAACTTCGAGTCCGACATGGCCAAGCAGCTGCCGGTGTTCGCTCAGCAGCTCAGCGGCGGGAACTTCTTCATCGATTTCAGGCTCACGGTCAACAAGCCGGTCCTGGAGTCGGCTGCTCTGAAGGACTCGCTCACGGGTCGTGAGATCGCCAAGGCGGAGAACGACGCCCAGCTCCAGCGCAACGCGACCGTCAACACCGAGCTCGACTCGATCAAGGCGATCGTGGCCGTGCTTGGCCAGGCTGGCTACATCGACTACCAGAAGAACAAGCTCACCGAGAAGCAGCTCGATCTCCTCTCGCAGGCGATCGCCAAGGGCGACATCACGGTTCTGCCGGTTCCTCAGGGGTCGAACGTCACCATCCCGGCCAGCACCAAGTAGCACTACCGTTCGTGGCGGGGGCGTCTTCGGATGCCCCCGCCCGAACGGGCAACACTCTTAGCTTGTCTCTTTCACACTTCTTTTTAGTATCTAGAAGGTATTGTGAAGGAGCATTTGCAACTTCGTAATAATTGAGAATATTGTGTGTCAGAAATTAATGGTGTAAGTTTCGATATCTGGATGACTCTTATCAAGAGTAACCCGGATTATAAGCCTGCTCGTAATCAGCTCGTCGCAGATGTTTTTGGTGCGCAAAATAATACTGAACGAGACCTCGTTAGTGCAACACTACGGGCTGTTGACGTTGATTCTGATGCAGAATCTGACAAAACTGGAGTTCAGTTTGGGGCTTATGAGCGATTGCAACGCACCTCTGAGCGCTTAGGCATATTTGTAACAGACGCCACATTAACCGAACTCTCGCGTGATGTTCAAACACTCTTCCTTGAATACCTGGTAGTTTATAACGAGCCAAACTTGCTCGATACACTCGAAGCACTGCGGCAAGATAAACGCAAAATAGCGCTTACGAGTAATACTGGATTTATAGATGGTGTATACATGCGCTCCGCCCTTGCAAAGGCTGAAATTCTCGATAAGACTGACGCTCAAATATTTTCTAACGAAGTTGGTGCCGCAAAACCACATCAACGTATATTCCAGGCAACGGCTCGCGCGCTAGCGCTTCCGATGAGGGAAATTGTTCACGTTGGTGATAATTCTATTGCAGATTATGCAGGTGCGACAAAAGCTGGAATGCAAGCCGTCTACTTAACGTCTAAACCATCAGACATTGAATCGGCCTACCCGACAATTGCTAATGCTTATGAAGCTGGGGCACTTTAGGAGTACTATGGATATCTCTACCTCGACAGAATACAGCTTATTCTTTGACACAGAAGGTGGTCTTGCCAGCACTGAAGGTAATTTTGACCGAGAGGCGTATAGTCGTATGAAATATGGCGATAAACATGCCACAAAAGACTTCGCAGAAGTAATTGCACAAACCTTACTAGACACCCATGAAGATGTTGTAGCTGATAGTTTGTCTCCCGCTTTCGTGGTTGCTTATAAAGAGGTTCCACCCGCATGTTTTTATCTGTCAAAATACTGTCTTGATTTAATTAATCCAGAGCGTGAAAGACTAGGCCTTGAACCCGGCGAAATTATACGCATGTATAAAGGTAGTGTAACGGCATCTGATTATGCTAAATCAAGTGCAAGTGATAGGGCGAAAGAGCTTGATTCTATTGATTTTAGTTTTACTGACAAACGGCCAGGTAAACGGCCAGTCGTGGTGCTTGATGATATACGAATTTCGGGAGGTGCAGAACGAAAAGTACTTGATGTACTTGCACAGGAACCTGTTCAACCTCGGATTATACATTTAGGTTATATTGCTATTTTTGATGCACAGCAAGCACAATCTTCACCCCACGTCGAATCAGAACTTAATGGTTCAGCAATTGCGAAAGTAACCGATTTATTGCCGGCCATCCAAGATGACAATTTTGATTTAAATATTCGCACACTTAAGATGATTCTTTCGAGTGATCAAGTAGAACTAGAACAATTTATGCATGCAATCCCTGAATATTTGGTAGACGAAATTGTATCTGGAGCTGTGATGACGGGCGATGATTTTCTTAGCCAATACGATTATGGGTTCGATACCATCGTACAGGTTGCTAACGAAAGGGGATTACTGTAATGGCCCGCAAGCCCGTTCACTACCGTGCGTTTGTAGATACCGTAACCGCTGACGAAGCAGGCACTCCGTATACGATTGGTGGCGAAGTAAGTCTCGAAGAATATAGTCGTTTTAAATATGGCGATGGTGATATTGCGGCAAAATTTGGCCATTTAGTAGCACAACGAGCATTAGAAGTCATTCCGGTTGATATCGATAACCCAATGCCCCTTTTAGTTACTTCTTCTGCTTATAAAGTTGCTCCACCTGCATCTGAATCGCTTTTGGAGCCTTTTGTGACTACTATGCGCGAGGAACTTCCACAAGCGCATATAGAACCATTTAAAATTTATCGATCCGTATTAACAGAGGGTGATTATGCATCAATGACACTCGAGCAACGCGAAGCGGTCATGGAACGCAACGGTCTCGTGCTACCAGAGGGTTTACCAGAAACAGCCCGTGCAGTTATTGCTCTAGATGATATTTTAGTGACTGGCTCGCACGAGCGAATGTTGCATCGTAAACTTGACGGCACTATCGATGCCTTAATGTTGTATTGCTACATTCTAGACGTCAGTGATGATGCATCTAATCCCGCAATCGAAGCAGCTATCAACCATATTGCATTGTCATCTCTGCAATCACTTATTCATATCGCAAAAACAAGTTCAAAATTTATACCCAACGCCCGTATCTGTAAAATGCTAGTTGGCAGTCGCCCTGAAGAAGTTTATGCATTCGTCGAAGAAGCAAGCGAAACGAAAATGCCGCTCGAAACAATTCTTGAATATGTTGAGGGTGACGAGCTCGAACAAATGCAACGTTACGAAGCAGGCGTGCAAGCTTTGCGAAAAGCCATTACCAATAAAGCAAAGCGGCCGACCGTCGTTTTGTAAAATAGCCATTTATTACTTATCGTAATCGTTACTATTTAACGGCTATACATAAATCATAAATGGTGGGTTGTCCCGCCCCCGGCGCGTGAGCGCCAGGGGCGGGACGATACCCCACACCTCATATTAAGCAGGCATGTCGTGCAGTGCTAGGCGAGCGACTTGCTCTCCTCGCGCTTCCGAGCGATGATGCTCGTGACGACGGCGAGTGCGATGAACACCACGCCGATGCTACCGGTCGCCCACTCGGGCGGCTCGGTGTGGAAGAGCTTGACGACCATGACCACGCCGAGGAACAGGATGGCCCAGTGGGCACCGTGCTCCAGGAAGCGGTACTTGGCGAGCGTGCCGGCGCGCACCAGGTGGACGGTCATGGACCGCACCCAGATGGCACCCGCACCGAGACCCGCCATGATCAGCAGGACACTCGTCGTGATGGCGAACGCGCCGATGACGCCGTCGAAGCTGAAGCTGGCGTCGAGCACCTCGAGGTAGAGGAACGCAGCGAACGCCGCCATGCCGACCTTGACCTTGTCGGTCACCGGCATCGACTCGGTAGCCTCGTCGTCCTCCTTCTCGAACATGGCCCCGAACAGGTCGAGACCCATGTGCAGGGTGATACCCAACACGGACGCGACGAGCACGGTGGTGCGCTCGGCCTCGTCGACGGTGAAGAACAGCACGGAAGCCAGCACGAGCATCACGAAGACCGTGATGTTGTCGAACTTGCCCAGCGGAGCGAGTCGACGCTCGAGCGGGGCGAGCCAGTGCACGTCCTTCTCCTCGTCGAGGAAGTAGCTGACCGCGATCATCAGCAGGAACGAACCACCGAAAGCCTCGATGGCCGGCCCGGCCTTGGTCAGCTCGGCCGCGTAGAGCTCGGGGTTGTTCAGCGCCGTCTGGACGACATCGCCGAACCCGAGTCCACTGGTGAGCTGGACGATAATGATCGGAAGTGCGAATCGAACGACGAACACCGCGACGAAGATGCCGACAGTCATGAAGATGGTCTGCCAGAACGGCGACATGGTCTTCAGGACCTTGGCATTCACCACCGCGTTGTCGAAGCTGAAGGTGACCTCCAGCACCGTGAGGATGGCGACCGTCACGACAGCCTGGAAGCCATCGATGAAACCGACAGCCGCCCAGATGATGACGGTCAGGATGGCAGCGAACCCGAAGGTCCGCACGATGCCATGGGTCTTGGCGGGCTCCGTGTCGGACACGGAAGCCTTGGTCACGACGGACATTCTTCTCCTTAATGAGTTGTGGGGAGCGGGGATGGCACTCGCAGATGCGCGAAGCCAAACCATGAAAATTATTTTAGCACTTTTTTATTAATTTGTCAATTATTACTACTCTATAAAATCGTACATTCACCCCTGTAAAGGGACATATGTATAACTTCATGTAGGGGGTGGGGGCTGGCTGGTCAAAGTAATACTTGACCAGCCAGCCACCACGGTGTGGTTCTGGATGTCACGAGTGCCAGTCGACCTCGGCTGGCCGAAGTCGACACCGAGCTTCTGCGCGACCTTGATCATGCTGTCGGTGTAGCCCTCCTGCTTGGAGTGCATGGTCCACAAACCTGCTGGCGGTCGATGGTGCACAGAAGAACGGTGACGTCCAGTAGGTTGTCCTCGGCCAGCTTGACCGCGAGCTCGTTCTCCGTACCCGGCTGCGCAGCCGAACAGGACGTTGGTCGCCATGCCGAGCGTCTTCGTCGAGCGGGTCGACCTCGGGGTCCTCGTAGTTGGTCGCGAAGACCGCGTGCTGCGTGACCTTGCCGGCGCCTTGTCGAGCGTGAGGATCACGTTCTCGTCGTAGCCGGTCGCGGACTCGGCACCGGTGCGGTCGTCACCCTTGTAGATGACGTCGCCCTCGGGGGTGGCCACGAAGGGGTTGCCCTCCGTGTTCTGCCCGAGGTCGGGGCGGTGCCAGTCCTGGTTGCCCCAGAAGATGGGCTCGGCGACGCCGGCGTTCATCCGGACGGCCCAGAGTCGAGGTCGACCTGACCCGGAGCCTCGTCCAGCCCAGTCCGGCCTCGAAGGTCGTACCGAGGGCTTCTTCTCGCCCTTCCTGATGAGCAGCTGCGGCTTGTTGTTCCTCAAGAGGATTCTCGTGTATGACCCAGTGTCACACAACAGATACAGTATACCAAATATAGTATAAAATTGCAAGTATATCTACTATATTGCATAATAGTGTATTTTATGCTATTATTTTAGCGTTGCAGCACAGTGCTGTACATGAGACAAGGGGCCAGCGATGGCCAATCTCCAGATGACGAAGGTGGCCGCCGCCGACGCCCAGCAGGGGAGACCGGTGGTCTGCTCACCAAGAAGGTCGACTCGGCCGTCAAGGTCATGATGACCAAGAAGGTCAACCCGAACCAGGTCTGGCAGGTCCTCGAGATCGTGGACCGTTCGGGCTCGATGTACGAGGAGTACCGGAACGGTCACGTCCAGGAGGCGGTCGACCGCTCGCTCGTCGCTGTCATCGTCGACGACGACAGCGTCCCGACCGCGTTCTTCGACAGCCGCGTGGAGCCGTGCGAAGAGGATCAAGCTCCGCTACGTCGACCGCAACGGCATCTCGGCTCGTGGTTCGACCAACCTGGCGGGTGCCCTCGAGTGGGTGGCGCGCGAGACCGGCAACGCCGACGTCCTGTCGAGCGGAGGCGGGCTCTTCCGAAGAGGAGGCTCAGCGCCGTCCGTCAGGAAGATGGACACGCCAGCCTTCGTGGTCTGCGTCACCGATGGTGTGCCCGACGACCCCCAGGCTGCGACCGACATCATCCGTCGCCTCAGCTACCAGGCCGTGTTCCTCCGTTTCCTGTTCGTCGGCAACGACGCCAGTGGCTGGAACTACCTCGAGAGCCTCGACGACGACATCCCGGTGGGTGTCCCGTTCGAGCAGGGGGGCCGGCTCATCGACAACGTCGACGCCAAGAAGATGTCCAAGCTCGGCAAGGACGACGACTCGTTCTACGCGAGGCGATGTTCGACGGTGACGACCACCTGGCTGCCGCCAGGCGAACTGATCTCCATCAGCATCAGCTCAACACGGTGGCCCGAGGATATCGCTTTCAGGCGAATTTCCTCGGGCCCCCAGCTTTAACTTTTGCACGCAAAATAAGCCTCGGTGAGGCCTTTTATGTTAATAATCTCAGTTATTAGTTTAAATCCGAAGGATCTTTACTTGCTTTTTTCGGCGCCTAAAATCGACGGGTCAATTCTTTTTTTGCTTGTTCAGTTCGAACAGTTTGTTGTATAACTGGGTCATTATCAACAGGGTTTGTAAAACTTCTGGTTCAAATGGTTGTCACAGTGGTCGTGGCTTCTCTATTCAGGCTGAACTGCAGTCCGCCAAGAGATGTTGGATTGAAGGGGTTTTTGTTGGTCCCATGGCACTCGTAAGCGGTTTTGCGATCAAAGTACGAATCAAACATAGAAGGAACAGATATCCACAAGCAAGTGGTCCGTGAGCACTTCAATACGGCTCGTGCATCACGTTACACCACTACTTAATGCGCGTATACGTTTTTATTTGTCTTGCCTAGCCGTGCTCGCTCTATTGCTTTCTGCTTTGCAGCAACTTGCGCAAGAAGTGGATTGTATTGTTGGCTTAGTCGTTGTTTAAAATTATTTGGTAATAAAGGGGCCCGCTACTGTGGTCGCAGCCTCGACAAGAACGTTGCTTGCAGCACATCCGATTACTACCTTGCACGAAGCGGGCATCAAAAACAGTATCGAAGCCGGCAAATGTGCAGCCTTAAGCAGAATTCATATCAATCAAGTGCCGTAAAACCGCTGATTGAAGCTATTCTGAAGTAAACTGCTTCTATATCATCGTTACAGGCTTCGAAAGTAGCCTTTAGGTAGCTAGATATTTCGTCGGCTTTTGCAGTTACATCTTGAATTCCTGTGAATGCATCTTGTTCGGTAACACTATTAGCGATTGCAAAACGTTGCGCTTTTGTGCGGGCGACTAAAAGACGTGCAACGGTGAATTGGTATCTATCATTCGAGGTAATCAGGTGTTTATTTGCCACCGCAAGCTCAACATCAGCGCCATGAAGTCGCTCAAGTATTTCGTATTCGCTAGTCATTGCGGTGTAAGGCTGAAGATCTTTTTGGATTCTTGTAGCCTCACGCTCACCTTTATCTCTAAACATATAGATTATATTATATAATAATATATAAAAGTTTGCAATTATATAATTGTCATTTTGGTTGTATTTTGTTGGCTCAGTGAATATGGGATACGATACAACTAAGCACGTGGCAGATCTGCCCGTGCGCACGCGCCCCCAGGACGAGACTCGTATGAGGCCTTTCGTCCTGGGGGCCTTACAATTTATTTCGTTTTGTTAAGTAGTTTCTAGCACGTATCTTGTGTACAATACAGGTATGAGTGAGTCAGAGCCTAAGCCAAGCGAGCAAGTGTCATCTAGCCTAGATGGTATAGAAACCAAAAAACTGCTAGCCGTTGCTGCGCTTGGGGCATTCGGACTTGGTGCGATGATTTATAAAATCGCACACGATAAACTGCGTTCAACTCCACTTGAAAATACGGAGCAACCAGATGAAGATTTATAGCTGGAACGTTAACGGTATTCGCGCCGTGTTAAACAAGGGCGCGTTCCAAGACTTTTTAGCTAAGCACGATCCTGACATTCTTTGCTTGCAAGAAACTAAAGCCCAGCGCGACCAAGTTGAAATTGATTTACCGGGCTACCACGAATACTGGAACAGCGCTGTTCGCAAGGGCTATAGCGGCACCGCCATTTTTACCAAAAAACAGCCAATAAGTGTTGCTAATGGATTTCCCGAAGATATCCTTAAAAAATACGATGTCACCGGTGACGAATACGGTAATGCCAACGACGAAGGACGCGTAACGGCCCTAGAATTTAACGATTTTTACATAGTAACCGTGTACACGCCAAACAGCAAAGGCGATTTAAGCAGGCTAGAACTGCGCCACAAACACTGGGACCCAGCTTTTTTGGCCTATATGCAAGTATTAGAGGCTAAAAAACCCGTACTATTTAGCGGTGATTTAAACGTCGCCCACACCGAAGACGATTTGGCAAACCCAAAAGCCAATGTGGGCAAACACGGTTTTACCGACGAAGAGCGCGAAGGTTTTGAAAACTTTGTTAAAGCTGGCTATACCGATACGTTTCGCATGTTCACACCAACCGGCAACGGCCACTACACCTGGTGGACGCATTGGGCAAACGCTCGTGCTCGCAATATTGGGTGGCGTATTGATTACTGGATGGCCAGTAAAGCTATTGCCGATCGCGTAAAAGCTGCGGCAATACATGCCGATGTTATGGGTAGCGACCACTGCCCAGTAAGCATAGAGTTAAAGGACTAGCATGCCATTCAACCATAATCTGAGCCCCAGCATCCAACAACAACTCAGTAAAAAGACGCTGGTGCCGATTGTGGGGCCGTCGTCTATTGGTAAAACCAGTGTCATCCGCGCAGTCTGCGAAGCCAACCCAACGTTTCACCGTACGGTAAGCTTTACTACTCGCCCCCCGCGCGAAGATGAAGAACCCGATACCTATAAGTTTTTGCCCAATACAGATGCGCAACGACGGGAGATTATCAAAAAGTTCGAAGCGGGCGAGCTTATTCAGTTTGCCATTCACCCGACAACTTCATACATGTATGGCACGGGTATCAATGAGTATAGCGGCGTCTACAACTTGCTCGATGTGCTCAGTAGCGAAGTCCAAGAATTTCAGGCTATGGGCTTTGCAGCGTGTCGTACCGTCATGCTCGTAACAACACCCGACGAGTGGGCGGAGCGATTTGATAGCCACCATTTTAGCCCCGAAGAAGCCCATAAGCGCATTCACGAAGGTATCGAAAGTTTACAGTGGGGGCTCGATCAATATGGTGCGGTTCGTTGGATAGAAAACCGCAGCGGTAAAATTGCCGACGCGGTTGAACATGTAATTGCAATCGCTCATAATGAACTGCACGAAAACGATGCTCGGGCTCGTGATGCGGGTGAACAGCTTCTAACTTACTTAAAATCGAGGACAACATGACCACTGACGTACGCAGAACCTTATTATTACTTCGTAAAGACCATCAAGTATTACTCGCCATGAAAAAACGAGGTTTTGGTGCCGGACGCTGGAACGGTGTAGGCGGCAAGCTAGAACCAGGCGAATCTATCGAGCAAGCGCTTGTACGCGAATGCCAAGAAGAAATTAATGTTACACCAACGCGGTACCGTAAGGTTGCCGAGCTCGATTTTTATGGCGGCAGTACCGAAGAGGCATGGAATATGTTTGTATACGCATACGTATGTGACGAATGGCAAGGCGAACCAACCGAAACCGAAGAAATGGCACCCAAATGGTACGACATTAGCGATATCCCGTACGCTGATATGTGGCAAGACGATGAGCATTGGCTGCCACTGGCGCTCAACGGTAAAAAAGTAACCGGTACATTTACGTTCGACGAGCAAGATAATCTCACATCACAAGATGTCCAAGAAGTTGAATCACTCAGCTAAGTCTTATGCCATAATATACGGTTTTGCAGAAGGACCGTACCAAGCTCGTATGTTTGCAGCGGTGGCGAAAGAATATGGGCTTAAACAAACCAAAGTGAGCCAAGCAGAGATTATTTTTGCACACTCAGGTGGTTGTTTTTTAATCCCGACAGATTCAAACGCAATCATCGTTCATGTAAATCCTACAATCTGGCCGCAACGGAGTATAGTCAGCTCGTTGATACGAAGATTTCCTCCTAAAAAGGTGTCATTAATAAGCGGCCTATTTAGGCTATATTATGCTCTGGACGTTACCCACGCAATTCGAATGGTAAAAGCTCGAGCCATGCGATTAAACGGCAGTAAATGCCTTATTGTACGTAATTCTCAAGATACGTATTTATCCTACGAAGTATTCATATCTTTTGGGCAACAAAAAATTGAATTTGATGGTGGTCATGATGATATCTGGCAGAATCCCGAAAAATATATACAATTGGTGGTATGAGTAAGCCTTTTGCGGTGTTTGATATCGATGGCACATTGGTGCGGTGGCAGATGTTTCATGCCATTGTGCACCACCTTGGCAAACAAGGCTACATTGACCCTAAAACGCATAATGCTATTCGCGCTGCCCGCATGATATGGAAAAACCGCGCCAACAGCGAGTCGTTCGGGCACTACGAAACCTTGCTTGTCCATGCCTATCTAAACTCGTTAAAAACCATTGACCCTGCCAAGTACGATGTCATTGTTGATGAGGTCTTTGACGAGTACAAAGACCAGTTATTTGTCTATACCCGTGATTTGCAAAAAAAGCTCAAAAAACAGGGTTACTTTTTACTTGCTATATCAGGCTCACAAGATGAAATTATTCAAAAATTAGCCAAGTACCACGGTTTTGACGACGCCGTCGGCGCCGCACTTATTAAACAAAATGGACACTATACCGGCGAAATTATGACACCGGTGCACGATAAAGCTAAGGCACTCGATGAGCTAGTTGCAAAACATGGATTACACTACAAGGAGAGTGTGGGCGTCGGTGATACCGGCGGTGACATTCCGGTACTTGCGAAAGTTGAACGACCAATTGCCTTTAATCCAAATATCGAACTTTTTGATGCCGCAAAAGCAAATGGATGGGATATTGTTGTGGAGCGTAAAAATGTAGTGTACCAGCTACAAAAGGCAAATGATGGATACCAATTGGCGTAGGCAAGAACTCGATACACCGTTATTTGAAGACCTCTTGTGGAGCCGGCCAGAACAAAAATCGCTTGCTGGTAAACTATTGATTGTTGGCGGTAATTCGCATGCAATTGCGGCGCCGAGCGAGGCGTATCAAATAGCACAAAAACAAGGTGTTGGCGAAGTTCGGGTAGCACTCCCGGATAAAACGCGTAAACTACTTGGGCCAAAAGTACCTGTTGATATCGAGCTCGTGCAAAGCACCTTAAGTGGGAGTTTTAGCGCTAAAGCCGAGCGCGAATTGCAAAGCTTTATATCATGGGCAGATGCAACACTATTTGCCGGTGACATTGGCCGTAACAGCGAAACGGCTGTTGTGCTCGAATCTATCGCTCAAAAAATGCCAGGTTTACAAATTTATACTCGTGACGCCGTTGATTATTTTTACTCTCATCCTGTAACACTTTTGGACCGTGAAAACACACTACTTGTGGTAAGTATCGCCCAATTGCAAAAACTATGCACTACTGCCAAGTTTGAAACACCTATAACCTTTAGTATGGGGCTCGTTGCCCTCTGTGAGGCACTTACGAGGCTTACAAGCCACTATAAGGCGTATATCTGTGTACTTGACGGCTCCACAATTGTTACGGCCGTAGCAGGGCACTGTATAAGTACAAAATTGCCCTCTGAGCCAACTGAGTGGCGCCTTAAAACTGCAAGTGCGGCCAGCGTTTGGTGGTTGCAGAATCCGAGTCGCCCTCTCGAATCCATCGCAACGGCCATCACCCAACTCAATTGGTAGTCCGGCCATACTCTGTTACGATAGGGGGCGATGATTCAGTATTATTTCCGGGCACCCGGCGATTCAAAAGCGAAAACACTCAGCGCATTTAAAACAGGCGCATGGGTGTATGCCGAAGATCCAACCAATGCCGAAATTGCTCAACTGCTCGGGCTCGGGCTCGACGAAGGGCTCATAGAAGACGCGCTTGATGCCGATGAAGTACCTCGGTTTGAAATCGAAGATGGCATTACCTATTTGTTTACGCGATTCGCCTATAAAAACAGTGGTGGAAAAGTCGTTACCGCGCCGGTAACCATCGCACTTAGTAGTACCTTTATTTTGACTATTTCTGCGGTTGCAAACCCAAAACTCAAGCAATTTGCCGAAAAGGGCGACGATAACATTACGACACGCCGCTCAGAGTTGTTGCTCGAAATATTAGAATTATTACTTGAATCATATTCGGTACAGTTAAACGGCATCAACAAGCAGATTCGGGCAGCCCGAAACAGCCTTAACGTCCGCCGGGTCAGCAACAAAGACTTCGTGCAATTCGTAGAAATCGAGGATGTTTTAAACGAATTTTTAGGTGATTTAGTGCCAGCAAACAGCGTACTGCAAAGTCTTACGGGCCGTCGCAAGAACCTATCGTTCGACGAAGAAGATCGTGATTTAATTGAAGACTTGCAACTTTCGGCTACACAGCTGATAGATACTATTCGTGGTAGCTTAAAAACAGCGGTTAATATCCGTGAAGCCTACACAAATATTGCAACTAATAACCTTAACCGTCAGGTTAAGATACTAACCACCCTAACTGTCGTCTTAACCATGCCAACTATTATTGGTAGTTTTTGGGGCATGAATGTAAACGTGCCATTTCATAATAATGCGCACGCCTTTATCTTTATTTTACTGGGGTCAGCAGGGGTCGCAGGACTTATTTTAGCCATCTTCCGTAAAAACGGCTGGCTTTAAATATACTATAGTTGTAAATTTACATAATTTATTTTATAATTATGTTCTAATGGATGCAAAAGAATTTGCCCAAGGCTACCCCCGTCGTGAGGTAAACCCAAGTGATCGTGGTGATAACGAAACCTATCTGCAAGCAGAGGCGTATTCGGAGTTTTTTGGAACAATCCTTCACGATGCTTTAACGGGCGAATTGGACCCCAATATTGGGGTTGCGAATTTTATGGATGTACTCACCGAATATGGTCAATTTGTTCGTGGTGAAATGGCTGATTATGAGCGGAAACTTTTTATGTCTGGCAAAGAATATGCGAACAAACGTTTAAACAGCTTTTCGTATCATTGGCTCAATACGGCGATGGCACTTATGTGGGAGTTTGTTATTAACCCCGAACTTGCCAAAGACGAACGAACACGCAAAGAAATAATAGGCATGACACAAGATTTAATTGCGCTTGGCGGTAGCAAACGATTCACGTACAAAGATCGGTTAGCCGATAAAAAGAATGGCTATATGTACTTTGGCGAAAGTATGGAAGCAACACGAACAGTACTTGAAGGTTCACTACAAGAATTCGACACCGCAATTGTGCTACTCGATATTGCTAAAAAACATCCAGGAACCATCGTTTTACCTGCTCCTGCACAATTTGAGCAATGGGCCGCTACTACCGAGACGGGTAATCGTAATGTCGACCTGTTATTAATTGATCTCGTGGGCAATCGTGCGATTGGAGTGCAGGTTAAAGCCTTTGCAAATGGCGACTATGACGAATCGCAGGTATTAGGTTATGACTCAAATTATGCGGTTGTTGTCGATGGGAACGTTGATTTACAAAACCGTCAACATCGGCGAGTTAAGCAAGAAAAGACTCAATTTAAAAGTGTCAGTTGGGCGGGCATGATTTCTGCAGACCACTTAAAGAATTTAAATACTCATGGTAATCGGGCGAGTAAATTGCTCGGCTCGGTTAGTGCCTCAACACTATTGCAGCTAAAATTTGATGCTAAGACACGGCTTGGCGCCACAAAAGTAAATAGACAGCAATTGATCCAAAACATCGAACCAAGAATTATCGCAAAACTGTAGTTGGCGCTTATTAACTGTGTGTATCTCGCCGTGCCCACTTACACTTTTTTGACGTGATCAAGACTAGAGCGCAATATTATTGACCTATACCTAGGGTAGGGGTATAGTGAAATTAAAGGAGATTGTATGGCTCATAATCACACAACGCATGCAAACAGGGTAAAAACAGTAACGAACATTAAGAAAACTCAAAGTCTTTTGGCACGAATTCAAAAGATGTTAGAAGAAGATGCCTATTGTATAGACATCATGCAGCAGAACTTAGCTGCTATTGGCTTATTAAAGTCGGCGCATCAGATGCTAATGGAAGACCATTTGCACGCTTGTTTTGACCAGGCAATACTATCAGATGACACTGAAAAGAAAGCACGAATGACCGAAGAAATACTAACGGTTACAAAACTTGTAAACAAATAAGGTGGCAAACATATGAGACAGCTAGAAGTACCAATCAAAGGCATGCACTGTAAGGCCTGCACAATTGTAACGGCAAGTGAACTAGAGAAGTTACCGGGTGTAATTAGTGCTAAATCAAGCCTAAAAACCAACTCTGCAGTTATTACCTATAATCAAAGACCGACTGATAAAGAAATAGAATTTGCTATTAAAGCTGCCGGCTATTCGGTTGGTCAGGATAAAAAGAATTTCTTTACAAGAGATAAGTCGGCATATGAGCAATTCTTTATCAATTTAGCAGCCCTCATAATTATCATCTTTTTACTGCGTGGTATCGGTGTTACGAGCCTAAATCTTAATAGTCTAAGCGGAAGTGCGACGCTTATGGCGCTTGTGGTTGGAGTTACGGCAGGATTTTCAACCTGTATGGCGATGATTGGAGGTTTGGTTTTGGGGCTGTCCGCACGTTTTGCCGAGGCACACCCAACAGCAAGTGCTATGCAAAAATTTCGACCCCACCTATTTTTTAATCTTGGCCGTATAATTACATTCTTTGCCCTCGGTGGTGTGCTCGGTATGTTTGGCTCAATATTCAGATTTAATAGTTCCGTTATTGGCGCGCTAACTATTGTTGTTGGTTTTGTGATGGTTATATTGGGTCTGCAGCTTACCGAGTTATTCCCTAAATTAAGTAATAAAGGTATTTCACTGCCTGTAGGTATCGCAAAGGCTCTCGGCATTAAGAGCTACAACAATAAAGAATACAGCCATAAGAATGCGCTAATTTTAGGTGCGGTATCATTCTTTTTGCCATGCGGGTTTACACAAGCGATGCAGCTGGTTGCAATAAGTAGCGGAAGTTTCGTTACAGGCTCACTTGTTATGGGTTTATTCGCGATAGGTACAACACCAGGTTTACTTGGTATCGGAGCGTTAACCTCAATTGTTAAGGGTTCGTTTGCAAAATCATTCTTTCGGTTTGTTGGCGTAGCGGTGGTACTACTGGCTTTTTACAATATCTCTAATGGCCTTAGCCTCATGGGTTACAAGCTTTCACTGCAAAGCAACAACCAAGCAGCAACGAGCAAACAAACGGTTGTTGGTACAGTAACGAATACAAAAGAAGGGCAAGTGCTCAAAATGAGTTTTACCGTTGCAGGTGACATATCACCAAATACGTTTAATGTTGAAGCCGGTAAGCCATATGTCCTAGAAGTAGACGCCAAAGAGGACGGGCAGGGTTGTATGAGCACTATTATGATCCCTGGTATTTACAAAAACCCACTCTTAATTACAAAAGGTAAACTGCAATTACCATTTACTATTGATAAACCCGGCACGTATCAAATTACCTGTGCAATGGGTATACCAAGAGGAACGATAACTGCAATAAAAGTAGGACTTTAATATGGCACAAACCAAACTAGCGGTTAATGGTATGCACTGTAGCGCGTGTGCGGTTGTTATTCAAAAGGAACTCACTAAAGTTCCTGGAGTAAAGGAAGCGTCGGTAAATTACGCGAACGAAAAAGCAAATATTGTACACGATGAACATGCAAGTACCGAAGCACTCATTTCGGCAGTGAAAAAAGCTGGCTACTCTGCAAGCACCATTAATCCTAATAATCCACACGAACACATGAATCACGGCGGATCTGGCAGTGAATATAAACGTAAGTTTTTGCTAAGCCTTGCGTTAACGCTGCCACTTGTTTACTTTATGGCGCTAGATTTTATTCCTTGGTTACCCGGTGATGCATTAATGCCATATATAGGCCTTATATCGCTATTACTTACTACTGTTGTGCAGTTTTACCTCGGTGCAGGTTTTTACAAGGGCATGTGGTCTGGTTTAAAAATACACAGTTTTAACATGGATAGTCTGGTAGCTATCGGTACTTCAGCCGCTTATTTCTATAGCGTTGTTTTTTACATAAAATACGTTATACAAAACGGATCGCTCATTGGTGTTAATGGTGAAAAAATCCCAGAACTGTATTTTGAGACGGCTGCATTTTTAATTACCTTTGTACTATTAGGCAAGTGGCTAGAGGCACGAGCCAAGAATAAATCCAATGAAGCCTTACACAAACTAATGAGTTTACAGGTAAAATCTGCGCATGTTGTTCGTGGTGGTGAAGTTATCGATACAGCAATTGAAAATATTAAACACGGCGACATTATTTTGGTTCGGCCGGGCGAAACAGTACCTCTTGATGGCGTGATTATCAAGGGCGCGTCTAGTGTTGACGAGTCTATGGTAACAGGCGAAAGCTTGCCAACAACAAAACATATTGGCAGTAACGTTATAGGTGCAACAATTAACCAGACAGGTAGCTTTGAGTTTAAAGTTACGCACGTTGGGCAAGAAACAATGCTTTCTCAGATTATTAAACTGGTAGACGAAGCGCAAAGTTCGCGAGCACCAATTCAAGATATGGCGGATAGAATTTCAAGTTGGTTTGTACCTGCGGTTATCGGTATTGCTGTACTTACGTTTTTGGCTTGGTTCTTTATTTTTGGCGCCAGTTTTACATTTGCACTAATGGCATTCACTTCTGTTTTGGTAATCGCTTGTCCCTGTGCCCTTGGTTTAGCAACGCCAACCGCGATAATGGTGGGTACCGGTAAGGCGGCTGAGCTAGGAGTACTTATAAAAGGGGGTGAGCCACTTGAAGCCACACGTAAAATCGACACTGTTGTCTTTGATAAGACGGGTACCCTAACACACGGTAAACCAACTGTCACTGACGTTCTGAGTTTTAACGGCCCACGTAACGACGCGGTTTTACAAATCGCTGCCTCTTTAGAGCGTGATAGCGAACACCCGCTTGCTAGGGCAATCACTACTGAGTCTGCAAGTAAAAATTTGGCATATATAAATGTTGATGCCTTTCAATCACTAACAGGCAAAGGTGTCTGCGGCACTATTAAAAAAACCAAATACTATTTTGGCAGTAGACATTTAGCGATTGAGAATCTTGGCAAAGAATCGCTTCAGAAAGTTGATGCGCAAATAACTAAGTTAGAAAAAGAGGGGAAAACTGTCATGCTTCTTTCGACCGAAAATAAACTTATTGGTGCGATAGCGGTGGCAGATACGATAAAGCCAAGTTCTAAAAAGGTTATCAAGGTTCTTACTAAAATGGGCCTGTCTGTGTATATGGTTACCGGGGATAACACACAAACAGCCAACGCAATTGCACATGAACTCGGTATTAAAAATGTACTTGCCGAAGTATTGCCAAAAGATAAAGTGGCAAAAGTGAAAGAGCTACAAAAAAAAGGCTTTAGTGTGGCTATGGTTGGTGACGGAATAAACGATGCACCAGCTTTAGCCCAGGCTGACCTTGGTATTGCCATGGGTAATGGTACTGATATTGCTATGGAAACCGGCGGTATTGTGCTTATGAAAAATGATTTAAACGATGTTATCACTGCCATTCAGCTTTCACGCGAAACGGTTGGTAAAATAAAGCAAAATCTATTCTTTGCGCTCTTTTATAACGTCACTGGAATGCCCATTGCAGCGAGAGTGTTTGCAGGGGTTGGCCTCGTGCTTAAACCAGAACTCGCTGGACTTGCCATGGCTTTAAGCTCCGTTTCTGTCGTCACAAACTCACTTACGCTACGGTATTTTAGACCCGGGAAAAGAAACTGGATTTCTACCATTGCGCCAATTGTGATGGCTATAGTATTTGGTGTGATATTCTTTGGTTTTGCCAAAATAGGCATCCAAAAATAAAATTATGAGTCAGGAAAGTTCTGGCTCACAAGATTTTGGCGAAGAAGCATGAAGCATTCATGCGCTGTCTGGCGTAAAACTATGTGTGGTGGGCGAGGAGGGACTTGAACCCTCACGAGCTAATGCTCACAAGATTTTGAGTCTAGCGTGTATACCAATTTCACCACTCGCCCTTCACTCATAGTTTTGAAAGTGCAAACTTTTGTCTACCAATTCCACCACTGCGGCACAAGTTGTTAAACAATCACCTCTAGATAGTAATACTTCTAAGGCAGTAGCAAGATTACCTAAAGCAGGGGTAATTGTACTATAATTAGTGCATCACTAAAAGACTATAAGACAGATACTCGCACAAATAATGAGCCAAGCGCCAAACGAACTGCCGTTACCGCAGCAAGACCAGCCGACCAACACGCCTGCAGGCAGTGCTGATGCGGTCAGTTTGATTCGGCAAAAAGTTGCGAGCGTGTATGGCGATGAGCCCTCTGCTAAAGAAGAAGAAAAAGAGATTGAAAGCCTCGGTGCAACATCTAAGCACCAAGAATTTATTGCAAAGCTTATGAATTCTGGTAAGTCGCTTGTCGAAGTCCAAACCGCCTGGCATCTGTATTACCAAAACCTACCTGATCGCGAAAAACACGAAGTATGGCAAGAATTTTATGCTAACCATGCACGGAGTGCGCATAAGTTACGACAACACCCATCAGTCGAACAGCAGGGGCCCCCTAAACACACACCACATGTGCCACTAACCCATACCATTGGTCATGTAGACGCGTTTAATACACCAGACAAACGGCGATCGACTAAAAGCGCCGATGACCTCAAAAAACAACTATTAACCAATGTTACGGGCGGGGGTAAGCTAAAAAAGAAGCATCACATTCAATCACTCTTGTTCGGGCTTGGCATGGGCGCCTTCGTGATTTTTATATTTATGTTTGGATTCTTTAATGAACGCTTTGTAGCACCCTTCATTACTCCAAGCAGAACTGTTAGCAATACGCCAATAATCGTTGACCCGACAGCAAGCAACGCAGTTGGGCCCGAAAGCAAAGTTATTATTCCTAAAATTAATGTTGAGGTACCCGTTGTATACGATGTACCCAGTATTAGCGAAAAAGATATGCAGACAGCTCTAGAACGAGGAGTTGTTCACTACCCACAATCTCCGGTACCTGGCCAGAATGGCAATGTTGTAGTTGTAGGTCACTCGTCTAACAATATCTTCAATAATGGTAAGTACAAGTTTGCCTTTGTCCTGCTTAGCAAATTAGAAGTAGGCGATACATTCATGCTGAACTATGGTGGCCAACGATATATTTACAAAATCTACGAAAAGAAGGTTGTAAGCCCAACCGATGTGTCAGTACTTGGGCCAACTGATAAAGTAGCCTCGGCAACACTTATTACGTGTGACCCGCCGGGCACTGCGCTGCGTCGTCTTATTATCATTGGCGAGCAAATTAGTCCGTCTACGAACAATAATGTCGCTGCGAACCCCGTACAAACAAGCGCATCACAACCTGCAGTACTGCCTGGGAATGCCGAAAGCTTATTCCACCGCCTATTTGGCTGGCTATACGACAATAGCTCTGGCTCATCAAACTAAGGTAAAATTATCTGGCCATTTTGCATGCCAGTTTTACCATCTGCTTGCGGTACGAGTGTGTAAACATATTGATAATCACGGTCAAAATAAGCCGGGAACTCTTGTCGACTATTCACGAGTGTTTGTACATTAGTACCGTCAAAATCAAATACAGATTCTTTACCGTCAGCAACCACGCTAAATCGGTGACCATCCATCCACTTGGCTTGTTGTGTGTCAGCAATTGCCAGCGCACTTTGATATCGATACACACGGTTTAATTCGGCATCAAATACGACAAATTGCTTACCTGATTGCAGGCCAATAAAGCGTGTATTGTCAGAAAACGAAGCAAACTGTGGATTGTTAATAACAAGGGCCAAGCGTGGCGCAGCTGGAGTTATGTTGCCGGGTTTTATTTTGCTGAGTGGATCTTTATACATAAGTGCCTTTTTATCGCTTGATGATGCGGTTATGTAATACCAGCTATTGTCATATTTCGCCATATCAAGCAAATAACGGTTGTTGGCATCTTTAGGTAATGCCTGAAGCCTATAAGTGTCACTATTGCCACTCTGCACAAAGACGTTCACTTGGTTGGCAGCGGCATTATTATAAGTAGTATAAAGAATTAAATCATCTGCATATGATTTAAACGACACCACACCGGTGACAGAGGCCACAGTTTGCATACCCGATTTTGCATCAGCTGTACGTATTTCTCCAGTGCCTTGGTTGAATGCATAATATCGGTCAAAGTTTTTGTTACGAAGCGATAGCGCATAGCCATCGGGCAAAGAAAGTTTTTTAGTTGCATTAAATGTCTGAGCATTGTCTTCGCGGTCAAAAACAACATATGTAATTTTGCCACTTGGCAGCGTCTGCTTTAGTAGCAGATGCTTGTTGTCGTCTGACCATTCTACTGGAGCCAAGGCCCCAAAGTTTCCGGCTTCACTTGATACCTGTGCAACAGGTAGGGTAACTGTTTTTGGATCAGTTGTGGGCTTAAGCAAATCATAAATTTGTAGGGTTGGCGTGTCGGTTTTTGGCTGTAGCACTAACCAGCGCCTATCAAGACTTTGACTCGTCCAAGCGGGTGCATTCGTAAACGCCTGCGTAATACCAAGTGGGATATTAACGGGGAATAGTCGCACGTAGCTGAGATAGAGTACCGAACCACCCTCGACATTAATTGTCTTGGTCCAGTCGCGGTATTTATCTTTTTTAAGTGCCGTTTGGTGAATACCTTCGTCAAGAGTAAGTCGTGCGTCAGTTTTATCTTTTTTTTGACCATCTACATATATATCTGCCGTACCAGGCTTAGCAGCAAAAAACACCAGGCCACTCCGCGAAACACCTTTTTGCGGGTCATAGCCGTATCCCTGGGCAAGATATACCAAAACAAGTGTTGCTAATCCAATAAGCACAGCTATGAGTGCATAGCCGGTAAAAAGTTTTATCGTGCGGGCTCTTTTTTCTTTTGGACTTAAGAATTCCATATTTGCATCTTATATTGTGCCACGCCTCCCCAAGAAATACCACCGTAATTTAGCTGAAAATGACTTGCAAAGTTGGCGTCAAAAAGCGTACTATTATAGATAAGCAATAAAAGAAAGCAGCAAAAAACGGTGGCCGAGTGAAAACAGTCATTGAAGTAAACGGTAGAAAATACGATGCTCGCACGGGGCAAATTCTATCGAATGATGCCAAAACTCAATCGAGCACGCAACCAAGCGTACGAACTGCGCCTGTTTTAGATGGTGTTAATCGCCGTAAACCTGCTGCCACTCCTTCAGTAACCCCACCAGCTCATAAAGTAGCCTTAAAACCTACCCAACCTGCGCCTAAGCCAACTGCTCATCCGAGCGCTACAAAAGCACTAGATATTAAGCCTTCTAAGCACAAAATTCAAAAAGCAAAAACGCTCTTGCGTACCGCTGTTAAAAAACCCCAAAAAACGGCACCAGTTATTCACAGCACCTCTACCGCTGTCGAAAGCAAGGTAGAGCGAAGTGCAACGGGTCGGGGTTTACTGTTACGCCGTACACCAGACAGTCGCATTGCACGAGCACGCCAAACTGCAAAAAGTGCTGCGATTCAGAAATTTGGGTCTGCAAAAGCTATAGTTAGCACCCCTAAAGTATCCAGCGATCTAAAGGTTGCACAACCACCCAAAGAAACTGTTACATCGAACGCGCCAGCCGCTGCGCCGATTCTTACAAAGCCGGCACTAGGCAAACATGCTAAAAAACAACAGGTATTCAACCACCCAATTGCCAATGCAAACCATCACGAGGCGCCAAAAGTCGTTAAAAAAGAGCGTCTGCACGCACGTATTGCTAAAAAATTACACGTTCGACCACAGGCTGTCGCAATTACCGCTGGGGCATTATCTGTCATTATGTTAGCTGGTTTCTTTGCGTATCAAAATGTACCTGCAGTCGCCATGCGCGTAGCCGCTAATCAGGCAGGCTTCGAAGGTCGCCTACCAACTAATCCACCGGCAGGCTATGCATTTAAAGGTCCAATCCAATATGCTAAGGGAAGCATTGCGGTTAAATATAATTCGAATAGCGATGACCGTAGTTTTACGATTACTCAAAAGCCAACCGACTGGACAAGTGATTCATTACTTGCAAATTATGTCTCGAACTCAAAAGAGCGCTACCAGACTTATCACGACCGTGGTTTAACAGTGTTCGTATACAACAATGGCAATGCCACTTGGGTAGACAACGGCGTCTGGTATAACCTTACTGGCCAAGGCTCGCTATCTTCAGATCAAATTCTCGCCATTGCAGGCAGTATGTAGCTTGTAGCTACCTCTGTTATATGCAATACTAATACGTAATGAAATCCGTTAGAACTCGATTCGCACCCAGCCCAACGGGGTTTTTACATGTTGGCGGTATAAGAACCGCTTTATTTGCGTGGCTTATTGCTAGGCATTTCGGCGGTGAATTTATTTTACGCATAGAAGATACCGATCAAGCAAGGGAAGTTACTGGCTCTGCAGATCATATAATTCAATCACTCCAAGCACTTGGTCTTAACTATGACGAAGGGCCTGACAAATCAGGTAAGCACGGGCCGTATTATCAATCTCAACGATTACAAACGTATAGAGAATGGGCACAAGTATTAATCGATAAGGGCCGTGCTTATGCCGACCCTTACACCCCATCCCAAGTTCAAGCCTTTCGCGAGCAAGCTCAGGCCGAAAAACGACCATTTTTATTCCGAAATCACCGCCCAGAAAGCCCACCAAAATGGGACGGAACTACGCCACTACGTTTTAAGAGCGACCCTAAAGCTTATACCCGTATCGATGCAGTTATGGGTGAGTTAACTACAGGGCCAGAAGTAATTGATGATTTCATACTAATTAAGACCGATGGATTTCCAACCTATAACTTCGCACATATCATTGATGATTACGAGATGCAGATTACCCATGTTACACGAACCCAGGAATTTCTTCCAAGTATTCCCAATTACTTAAACCTGTACGAAGCACTCGGCTTTGAAATACCAGTGCTCGCAACATTGCCATTTATACTCGGTCCAGATGGCAAGAAAAAACTAAGTAAACGTGATGGCGCAAAAGATGTGCTCGACTACATGAGAGAAGGTTATTTGCCGGAAGCGCTCGTAAATTTCATTGCTTCGCTTGGCTGGAATGATGGGACTGAGCAGGAAATCTTTAGCCGCGAAGAACTCATCGAAAAATTTAGCCTAGACCGTGTTCAAAAAGCAGGGGCACGATTCGATGAACAGCGACTGACTTGGATGAACGGGCATTATATACGCCAACTTTCTATTGAAGAACTTTATAAAATCGCCAAAGACTATCTACCTCCTGAAGCAGAGAATTTTGACGAATCATATCAAAAGCAGGTGATTGGGCTCGTGCAAGAACGCCTTAAGTTTTTAGCAGAGATTCCCGAGCTTACGAGCTTTTTCTTTGCCGAACCAACACCTAATATGGCGTTAATTACCGAAAATAAGCAGCTTAAAAAGCTCGACAAAACAGATATGATTTCGCTGTTAGAGCAAACCATCACAAGTCTTGAAAATAGTGATTTTACCGTGACCGATCTAACGAATCGTCTTAATGAACTGCTCGAACAAACTGGTCAAAAACCGGGCATATTATTCAGCCTTATCCGTGTCGCGACAACCTGGGCACCAGCAAGCCCTGGACTTGCAGATAGCCTTGCTGTCCTTGGTAAAGATGTTAGTCTTAAACGGCTCCAAAAAAGCCTCGATACCATCGCTAATAGCTAGCCAAAAACACCCCAAGCGGTGTACAATAACAAACATTAGCGCTTTAATCGTGTAAAGAGAAACCATGGATTTTAAAACACCTCCAAAACGTACATTTAATCAAGATGTACGACGTTCGCCAGGAGTAAACCCAAACCAAACACCAGAATCAGTTACACCACCTGAGCAGCCTGTCGAGCCCAAGTTTCCAGGGCTCGTCCCAGATGAACCAAAAGAGATAGATAAATCAGAGCCGCCTCGCGAAGATTTACGTATTACACCCGCGCCAGAACGACGTTCAAGAAAAAGATTGTTTATTCTTATCGGCATTGCGGTTGCTTTGCTTATTGCAGCTGGCGCAGTTTACTGGTTTGTACTAAAGCCAAAAAAACAGGTCGACCAAGTAACGCCTGTTGCCACTAAAACAGAAGTAAAAAAAGCCGTGGTTGTTAAGCCAACGTCACCACTTACCGGAGTTACTTTAACAGATGCAACACTAGCCAAACGCCCAGTCACGGGCATTATGATTGAAAACAGCCCTGATGCTCGTCCACAAAGTGGACTAACAGATGCCGGCGTTGTATATGAAGCAATCGCCGAAGGTGGCATCACACGCTTTTTGGCAGTGTTCCAAGATTCAAAGCCTAATTACATTGGGCCAGTCCGCAGTGCTCGGCCTTACTACATTGATTTTGTGGCCCCATACGATGCAGGGTATGGGCATGTTGGCGGTAGCCCACAAGCGCTCAGTGACATTAAGAGTCTTGGTATTAAAGACCTAGACCAGTTCTATAACGGCGATTCGTACGTTCGTGTAAGCGAACGGTATGCACCTCACAATGTCTATACCGGCTTCGATAAGCTCGATAAGCTCAATCAGTCAAAGGGTTATACAACTAGTACTTTTACGGCTTTCAAGCGTAAGGTTGATGTGCCACAAACGCCAACTGCTAGCACTATTGATTTTGCCATATCATCACCGCTCTACAGCCCACATTATGTATATGATGCCGCTACCAACACCTATAAGCGCTCACAGGGTGGCGAAGCTCATATAGACGCCAAGTCAAAACAGCAGATTGCACCCAAAGTTGTAATTGCACTCGTCAT
Source organism: Saccharimonadales bacterium (SeqCode) (assembly GCA_046350635.1). Classification (GTDB taxonomy): domain Bacteria; phylum Patescibacteriota; class Saccharimonadia; order Saccharimonadales; family CAIOMD01; genus CAZMHJ01. The sequence goes on along the minus strand of JAXLZY010000003.1, from coordinate 76,005 downwards.
GGATAAAAGCTACGACCCAGATGGCTACCATACAGATTACAAAACAACTGGTAGTGGCAAAATGTATGTATTCCAGGATGGTATCGTAAGCGAAGGCACGTGGGCAAAATCAGACCGTAAAAGTCAGTTCGAATTTACCGATAAAAATGGCCTGCCCATGAAACTCAATGCTGGTCAAACCTGGATTTCTGTCGTCGCAAACCAAAGTGATGTAACCTACAAGCCTTAGCTGATGGTGCCATTCTTAGAACCACTAAAACAAAGCGCATGGCTAAAAGTTACTACACTAGCGCTTGTGTCAGGATTGCTTGGAATTGGAGCTTGGGTCGCAGGCCGAAATTATTTACCGATTGACCCAGCCTTTGTAGCGCTGGCAGCAGGCGGTATTATTGTGGCGGTTTCGGTACTCGTCGGCAAGGTCATTGCAAATCAGTTGATTGCCCCGACTGATTTCTTGGCCCGTGCAATTTTACTCGTGACTCACCAAGAAAACCAAGTTGAGGCGCCAAATGATACTACGCTAAAAGCCTCTAAAGAGTTTTTAGTGAGCCTTGCCGAGAGTATTTATAACCTCACAAGTGCTAGCACACCAAGTGGAACCGATAGCTCAGAAGAATTACCGTTTTATAGGTCACTAGCTACTACCTTACCATTGCCAATTATTGTGCTCGATAAGGAACAAAATGTTCGTTTTGCCAATGAGCTAGCTTTGCAATATATAGGCCAAACCAGCGAAACTACAATTGGTAAACCAGTATTTGACGTTATGAACTTATCATTTGTGAGCGACATGACCCTCGAATCATGGATTCAAGATAATGCCAGTTCGGCAGTAATTAACAGTGAAGTCTGGGAGCGCGTTCGCTTAACATTACCCGACGAGTCACGCAAACAGTTTGATTTAGTCGCCCATTACAGCAACGACGACCCTAACGGTATCGAAACCATCTTGGTGTTATTTGATCGCACACGCCAATATGAACGCGATGACCATGACCTCACTTTTGTGTCGCTGGCGGTGCACGAACTACGTACACCACTGACAATTATGCGTGGCTATATTGAGGTGTTTGAAGACGAGCTAAGCGACCACTTAAACCCCGAACAAACAGCCTTTATGCATAACATGGGGGCTAGTGCCCAGCAGTTAACTTCGTTCGTTTCAAACATCTTAAATGTCACCCGCGTCGAAGAAAATGCCCTTATGCTACACCTTAAAGAGGAAACCTGGAAAGATATCTTGCTCGGCGCCTGTAAAGACATGGAGCTTCGTGCCCACGTCCACAATAAACAACTCGTCTATGAAATTGATGCCGATTTACCAACCGTAGCAGTCGATAAGGTAAGTATTTACGAAGTCATCGCCAATTTAATAGATAACGCCATTAAGTACACACACACCGATGAAAAAATTATCGTTAAAAGCTACGAAAAAGATGGCATGGTAGAAACTACAATTACCGATAAAGGTGTGGGTATATCACCAAGCCTGATTGGCCATATTTTCGAAAAGTTTTACCGTGCCCATCAAAGCAAAAATAGTGTCGGTGGCACCGGGCTTGGTTTATATCTAAGTCATGCCATTGTAACGGCACATGGTGGTACAATTTGGGTACAGAGCAAAGAGGGCGAAGGTAGCACCTTCGGCTTTACGCTCCCGAAGTACGCATCGGTAGCTGATCAAATATCATCAGATGATAACGGCGAAATAACACGCGGGGCGCATGGTTGGATCAAAAACCATTCGCTGTATAGGGGGTAACTATGGACGCACAACCAAGTAACGGACTATCAATTCTATGCATCGAAGATGAGCATTTTATTAGTGAGCTCTATGCACGGGCGCTTCGTCGTGCCGGCTACGATGTAACCACTATGCTCAGTGGCGAAGATGGCTTACGTGCGGCCCAATCTAACAAGTTCGATATTATTTTGCTCGATTTAATGATTCCGGGCATTACTGGCTTTGAAGTATTACGACGCCTGCGCGAAACCACACCAGATCTTAAGGCTAAGGTGATTATAACGACCAACCTTGATCAAGAAGACGATTCCAAAGCAGAAATTGAAAAAATGGCCGATGGCTACCTGATTAAGGCCGAATTTACGCCACGTCAGCTCGTCGAAATTATTAGTGGTATGGCACAGGGCACTGACGTTAATACCGATAAGGCATAGCCCCTGTTGATGCACCGAGAATCTCCGCTTAGAATTTTTGCGTTTTCGACTATTGGAACAGCCCTGATTGTAGGTGCCGTTCTGTTTAATCTTGGGACCGCCGCGCTCGTAACGACACTAACGTTACTTGTTATCGAGGTCATGTTTAGCTTCGAAAATGCCATTATTAACGCTAAAGTCTTAACGACGCTCAGCCGATTTTGGCAAACCATGTTCTTGAGCGTTGGTATTATTATTGCTATTTTTGGCATGCGCATTGTGTTTCCAATTATGATTGTGGCGATTGCGACAGGTCTGCCTTGGAGCGAAGTTGTCGACTTAGCACTCCATAACCCAACCGAATATGCAGCCCAGATAAGTACCGCCGAGCCTGTTATTTTAGCCTTTGGTGGTGCTTTTTTACTTATGTTGGCTTTTGCGTTCTTTACCGACGAATCAAATAAAATACTCTGGTGGAGAGCCCCGGAACGGTTGTTAAAGCGGCTTAACACTCGTTGGACGCCGGCCATTGTAACGGCTGGGGCAATTGGTGCAATTGCGCTTATAAGCGACCACACATCGCAGGTTCTTACTGCAGGGGCGGTCGGTATCGTCACATACATTGTTATACATGGCTTAACAGAGATTTTTAGTAAGCTTCAAGGTAAGACGACGAATAGTAAAAAGGTAATACAGAAAACGGGTATGGCAGCTTTTATTACATTTATGTATTTAGAGGTACTCGACGCCAGTTTTAGCCTAGATGGCGTTATTGGTGCTTTTGCTATCACCGAGCAAGTAATCTTGATTGCCGCTGGCCTTGGTGCCGGTGCACTATGGGTACGTTCGATGACCGTCTATATGGTCAGGCGGGGAACGCTTGGCCGCTATCGATACCTAGAACATGGCGCCCACTACACTGTATTAGTTCTAGCACTTGTTATGCTGGCATCACTGCTGGTGCATTTACCTGAGGCACTTGCTGGGTTAGCTGGCCTTGTGCTTATAGGATCATCAATAGTAGCCTCAAAGAAGTCATGAAACAAACGAATCCCCAAAAACCAGATTTTGAAGCTATAAACCAAAAATTACTGGCTGCTATCGTTACGCTCACAACGACCTTTATCCTCGTCGCCTTTGGCCTATATTGGCTCCTAGGCCGTTCCTAGTTAGCCACAGGCTGCGTTGTATAAAAAGCACTAGCAATTTGGCCCACAGCGCGTACAATACGTGGTAGCTATGAGTGTACTGGTGTAAGCCTTTTCACATTCAAGCTTTTTACAAAAAGAAGCACTCTTTTTACATGTGCGAGCACATACTCACTGGGTTCTGATACCTAAGCGTCACTGTGAACGCCTATACAAGCAAGAAATCTGACGTAACGCTGTACATACCATAACGGGGTAGGCACATCGGTCAGGTAGCTCCAAAACCTATCCGTTACAGATTAACCAACTCGTTAGTCTATTTCTCTTTAACCCTAACTAGGAGCTTGTACTATGGCAAAAGTAAACCAAATTGATAAAGAAGTAAGCGTAACAGCGGTGTATTTTGGCAATGGCGCACAGTTTAAAACCTTTCCTCGTCAGATAGAGCTAGAAGGTACTACCTATACCTTCAGTGAAGGCTTACAACTACTTGTCCAAAAAGGTCAAGAGCTTGTAAAAATTTTTGACATGACCGATGGTACTGCCCGCTATCGCTTACGCAATGATGTTTCAGAACGAACCTGGCGGCTTATGAGCATCACCCAAAACTAGCAGCTCGATAAGTATCGACAGAAAAACCCCAGTAAAATAGCTGGGGTTTTTGCTTGCATGTAGCCACGGTCTCGACTGTCTTCCATTTTGGTTTACATGGGCGCATACTAATATAAAGAATGATTGTCGTTGCAAGTCGTAGTAGCAGCTATGTATACAAACACGTCGTAAAGCCAATTCTATTCCGCTTTAGCCCTGATAGCGTACACAATGGGTTACTACGGTTCGGCAGAATATCCGTTCGAATCCCGTTTGCCAAGCGAATAATCACACATATTTTTCGTTACGAAGATAGCCGACTACAGCAAACAGTATGCGGGCTCACTTTTGATAATCCGGTAGGGCTATCTGCCGGCTTTGATAAAAACTTTGAACTCTTAGAGCTACTACCTGCGGTTGGCTTTGGCTTTGTAGAAGGTGGTTCACTGACAGCACAGGCAAGCGACGGCAACCCTAGACCTCACTACCATCGACTAAAAAAGAGCCGATCAATTTTAGTAAATGCCGGGCTTAACAACCACGGTGTTGATGCCGTTATTCGTAAGATTAAAAGCTATAGAGCAATTGAATACCCATTGAATATTTCGGTCGCTAAAACCAATGCACTCAGCGCCGCCTCTGAGCGAGAGGGTATCGATGACTATGTCACGAGTTTACGAAAAATTAAAAAAGCTGGGGTTGGTAATTTAATAACCATTAACATCTCGTGCCCCAATGCTTTTGGTGGTGAGCCGTACACGACCCCGGATAAACTCGAGAAATTACTGTCTGCTATCGATGCCGTTGGCTTGACGTTGCCCATATTCATCAAAATGCCCATCGACAAACCGTGGCCCGAATTCAAAAAGCTACTCGACATTATACTAAAACACACCGTCGCCGGTGTAACCATTGGAAATTTAGCGAAAGACCGCGCAAACCCGTATATACAAGACCCCTTACCAGACAGCCTAAAAGGGAATATGAGCGGCAAACCAACCTGGGAACTATCAAATAATTTGATTAGTAAAACGTATGGATACTGCGGTCAGAAGCTCATCATTATTGGTGTTGGTGGTGTTTTTAGCGCTGCCGATGCCTACGAAAAAATCGCTCGCGGCGCCACCCTGGTAGAACTAATTACTGGTATGATTTTCGAAGGTCCAGGGCTAATCGGTGAAATCAATAAAGGGCTTACCGAAATACTTGAATCTAACGGCTTAAGCTCAATATCGGAAGCCATTGGTACACGCCACTAGCGTATATCAGCATGTTCTCAGCCTTGGTCTGTAGTATTACGGTCAAGGAGGAATAACAATAATGGTAGAACAGTTCGCACAAATGATGTATCGTGATGATTTTCCAATGACGATACACGCCACAAACGCAACTGACGACCGCTGGTTTACCTTGGTGGGGCTGTTGGTGTTTAGTGCAATCGTAGGAGTAATCTTACTGGTTGTATACAAAATCGCCACGAAGCCTGCTGCGAGCCAAGGCAACAATCCATTAGATATCGCACGCGAACGCTATGCGAAGGGTGAGATTTCTAAGGAAGAATTTACCGAGATAAAGAAAGAATTATCGAGTAAATAGCCTCCGGCCATTGTCCCACGACCCTCCGGGATAATGAAAAACAGCGCCAACTATGGCGCTGTTTTTGTGTATCAATTTACTTTATTTTTTAGATTTCTTGACCTTTTTTGCAGGTTTCTTTGCAGGTAAAGATACTACGTAAAGATAGGCTACTAACGAAGCGGCTGCTGCAGCTAGTAATCCAAGTGCGCTCCAAAATGCGATAACGCCCATTAAGCCCCAGCCATACGCACTCAAGAGTAGTCCACGAAGCGTCTCACCCATAAATAAGGTTTGGCGCTGTGTAGCGAGAGTTTGATTCGTCTTATCTTTTAAGAATGCAGCACTAACCTCGGAGTAGGTTTGACCATTTGCAACCTTCTGGAGATGGCCCTTAATATATTGCGAATACGCATAGGCCTCGGCACCAGTATCAACGGCTTGGCCACCGTATTTAGCCAAATCGCTGTCTCCTTCGGCCTTAAGCTGTTCTGCTGACGGGAAGGTAATTTTTTGTTCAACTAATTGATCGTGGACCATGTTCTTGGCGAAGGTACTACCCCAAAAAACAAGACCACCGGCAACCGCAAGTACTAGAGTTGCTACTAATAAGACATAACGTTTCATCTTAGTGTTCCTTTTTGTTTTATGTTTATGATTCCACCATACAACAAAAGTTAATTGTTGTAAATATAACATTTACTTAACAATGTTAAGTACTGCTTATGCTTTAGAAAAATGCTAAAAAGGGGTACCATAAGGTAATGGCTATTAAAAATGTCGCTATACCTCATACGCTGACGTTCAAACAAAAGACTGAAGTTTCACCGGGCGTATACGCATTTACGTTCGTCCCAGAAAAGCCATTTACCTGGAAAGCAGGGCAACACGGAATATTTGAGATTCCACTTATCAACGGAAAAACTGGTCGCAAACCATTCTCTATTTCGTCGGCTCCTGCCGAAGGCGTCGTTAGCATTACCACACGGTTCAACAAAGAGTATGCTGGTCTTTTTAAACAGTCACTCATGAAGATGAAAAAGGGGACCGCTATAAAAATGCGAGGCCCAATAGGTAAACTTCATATAAAGTATCCCTCAAAACCCTACGGCTTGTTGGCAACTGGTATTGGTATAACACCATTCCGCTCATTACTTACACAACTTGATGCTGATGGTCTTGATACTAAAGTTACCCTTGTATATGTCGGTAATAAAGATAATCATTTTTACAGAAGTGAACTAACCGAGATAAAGAACAACCACGCAAACGTAACCATCCACTATATTTTTAAGCCAGAGCGCATTACCGGCCACATCATCGAAGAAGTGTTTGGCAATGAGCTGTCAGACACTATCTTTTTGCTGTCTGGCTCACGCCAAATGATAAAGAGCTATAAGCGCACCCTACAAGGCCTTGGCGTGCCACGAGCTCATATAAAACGAGATACCTTTCTGGGCTTACGCCCCGCGTCGGCAGCACCAACTGAACCATAAAAAATACCCCGCAAAGCGGGGTATTTTAGTATTTGTTACTGTTTATTCTAAATGTGCAGCTTCATCACCATGTACGATTAGCGCGTAGATAACGAGTACATCAAGTACGATTATCACTGCTGACCACCATGGGTATGCAGCAAAGAACAATAGGTTTGCAAGCATACTAAGACCTGCAAAAATTACACCTACAACACGTCCCCAGGCTTTGCCTGAAAATAGTGCCAAGCCAGCGCAAAATACAATTGCGCCAAGCACAAGGTGAATCCAACCCCACTGTGTCACGTCTACCTTTAGAATCCATTCAGGAAGTACTACGTAGTAGGTATCCTTCAAGATTGCAGTCAGCCCTTGGAGCATTTGGAAAAATCCAACAAACACCATAATAAAGGCTGCAAAGTAAACCCAACCAACCCAGCCAGATACATCTGCAGGGTTAGAACTTTTCTTTGCCATAAACCACTCCTCCTTTAGTTTGTAGTTGTATTATATGCGCCGAGTGCTTACTAAAGTCAACTACTTTATTGATATGGAGTGGCCGGAGCAGATTGTACGATTTCTACTATTTTTTCAACGAATGGGCCAATAACAGGTACGCTATTAAACTGCGTTAAAACCGACACAACGATGGCAACAACAATGGTACCGCCGATAAAGATACCAAGTCCGTAAACAATGCCCCGTAAAAAGCTAAACCACAAAAATCGCTTTGGGTTTGCGTAGCCAATTAAATAGACTTCTTCGAGCGCCTTACCAAGTTTTTCGTAATCTTTTGCTGTCATTTTTTTTGGTGTATCTGCCATACGCTTATTGTACAGCTGAAATGCTACAATCGGTATACATGATTAGCGTAAGTAACGAAGAATTTAACCAGTTTGCATCTGAAGCAGTGGATTCATTACCTTCACAATACCTTGATCATCTTAATAACGTTGCAATTGTAGTAGAAGACGAACCCACCCCTGAACAACGACAAAAACTGCATCTCGTAAACGGTGTCACCCTATTTGGCCTGTACGAAGGCATTCCACTCACAAACCGGAGCGGTAATTATTCACTTGTTTTGCCCGATAAAATAACCATTTTTAAGCTACCTATAGAAGCGTCGTGTAATAGTTTAGACGAACTCAAAGAGCAAATAAAACGTACCTTATGGCATGAAATCGCTCATCACTATGGGCTCGGGCACGACCGTATTCATGAGCTCGAACAGGGAACTAGTCGATAAGTACGATTTTTTTCAGTTGACGCGAGAGGGCACTGCGTGGATCCTCTCCCTGAAACGTCTTTAAGGCAATCCAAATACTATAGCCAAAGAGCATCCATAACTCGCCTAGCAAGGCAACATTAAACCAATGTATCGCCGAAGACGAGCCAAAGGTAAAGAAGCCGCCAATAATAATCGACGCAAAGGCAACAAGTTTAATAATGCGAGTTCTGTAGGCATCTTGTTTCTTGCGAGTTTTACTCAGCAAAATGTCAAAAATAACCGTAGCAGCCATACTAACACCAACGATTGTCATGCCTAGAAAGTGGATTTTGTATGGCCAAGGGTGCCAACTAACTGGTGCCAGCGCAACCATATATAAGCCAATAATTGTAAATGTTATAAGCGTTAAGATAGGTTGCTGGCGTTTAAGCGTTCGCGAAAGATAATTGCGCCAACGCCACAACCCGTAGGCGGCAAAAAAGACCGAAAGCACAAAAAAAGGTGCCGTGCGAACATCAAGCCCAAAGTCACTAAAGGCTGTCGAAAGCATCAGCATGTCGGGTCGAATCATAAAGCAGACGCTCAGCCCGAACGTAAGCCCTAAAATACCCGCTAACCCCCAAAATCGCCCATGCAAACGCCTAAAAAACCGAAAAATTAAAACATCATCTAAAAGAACGCTGAATCGATGTTTTCTAAATTTAAAGTTATAAACCGGTGCACTTTGTTGCCTATGCGCCGGTTTTTTAGTAGCCATAAGCGTATTGTACTCTACTTAACAGATTGCGGGCAACCGAAAGCATAACCATTAACAGATACGGCTATCTTGAATAATAGTTATTTTGATTGTATAATCGTAATCAATAAAGCGAGGATATATGTCGAGTAACCGTCAACGCCGCGCCGCCCGCGTGGGAACATTCTTAGCAGCTGCATCATTACCAAAGACCTACCAGCGGTCACTTTTGCCACGCGACACGATTGACCAAGGTATTTCGAGCGGGCTTGTGGTTGCACTCGTCTACGCACTTGGGGTCGTTTTGCAAGACGGCATTGACACCACTGCAAATATCGTGGCTGGCAGCCATCGTGACAAAGATGATGACGGTAACCAACGAGGATATTCATTTGCTGTTAGTTTGGGCGCAATTGGTGCAGGTTTATTGCTTCAGAGTGCGTTCAAGCAAAAAGAGCACGAAGACCTAAGCCGAGCAGGTTTACGTACAGCCGGATACTGGTTGACAGCAGCCGGGGCAGCCGGGGCAGCCGTCGACGCACTCGAAAGTGTGCCGCAATGGTTTGCTGATGACGAATCAGATGTCGAACTACCAGCGGGCGTTATCCCTATCATTGGTGCACTTATCGCTGTTATGAGCGAACGTTCGCGTACTACTATTGAAGAACGGCCTGAACTTTTAGAAGAAAACCAGAGTGTTAACAAGCTCAAAGCGGTAGGAATTTCGGTGGCCGTTGCCGCCGTCATTGGCGCCCTAAGCTTTGCCGAAGAAAAACTTGCCCATACAATTGATGAAAAACTTGGCGAATATGCACCTGCGCTTCGTAAACGCTGGTTGCCATTCGGACACCTTGTGGCGCTGGGTGGATTAGTAGGTGGCGTCACCCTATTACTTCGTCGCACCTATCGCAAAATAGAAAGTGGAGCAGAGCAATTTGAGACAGCAGTTACCGATATGCCGACGTCACCATATGTTAGTGGTAGTGCCGAAAGTTATGTGCCGTGGAGCACACTATCTATCCAGGGCCGTCGTCACGTTATCGACCAACGCACTCCTACAGATATCGAAGAGGTTATGGGCGAATGGGCCCAGACACCAATCCGTCTCTTTGTTGGTGTTGATAGCGCCCCAAGCGAAGAAGAACGAGTCCAACTTGCCCTGGCGGAATTACGCCGCACCAAAGCATTTGATCGTGAATTTTTAGTAGTTATATCACCAACCGGTACTGGCTACGTAAATTACGTATTCAGTCAATCAGTTGAATACCTCAGCCGTGGTAACTGTGCATCTGTTACGATTCAATATTCAAAGCGCCCGTCACCATTGTCGCTCGACCAAGTTCCCGAGGGCCGCCACCACTACCGCATGCTACTAAACGGTATTCGACGCGAGCTCAAAAAACGGCCAGCAAGTCGTCGACCAAAAATTATTTTGTTTGGCGAAAGCCTTGGTGCCTGGACGAGCCAAGATGCCTTTATGAACGAAGGTACTGACGGCTTTGAGGCTCTTGGAGTACACCGTGCACTCTGGATTGGCACTCCAGCTGGTAGCAAGTGGAAAGAGCAAGTGCTCTACGATAACCGTCTTAATGTAGAAAAAGATGAAATTGGCGTCTTTAACGATTTTGGCCAGTACGAACTACTTACGCAAAACGCCAAAGACAAACTACGCTATGTAATGATCACACATTACAATGACCCGGTTGCTCACTTTGGTACTTCATTACTTATCCAAGCACCAGCCTGGCTGGCCAGCGATCGCTCAAAACGCCCGAGTAGCGTGCCAAAGACTACTCGCTGGCGTACGCCAACCACGTTTGTGCACACCCTTATTGATATGAAAAACGCCCTTAAGCCGATTCCTGGCCAGTTTGTAGCCACCGGCCATGACTATCGTGGTGATCTGGCAAATTTTGTAAAAATCACCATCGAAAAACCAGTCACAAACGATCAAATGATTCGTGTCGAAGATGCCCTTAGGCGCAACGAAAAAGCCCAGGCAGACATGCTGGCAGGCAAAACAGACGAAATTGTCGAAGACGACGTATAATAAAACATAATGGTGGACCAAACTTTTGCCCAAGAGCTCACGCTCGTTGTCTTGATATTGCTATATGGTACCGTTTTGGCACGATTAGTGCCAAAAAAGTGGCATTTATACCTCAATATCTTCATTGGTGGCGTGGCAATTATCCTTGGCTTGGCCTTTGGCCTTACCTTAACACAGATGGGGCTCGGCCACGTGTTGCCAGGCATATTTGTAGCAATTGGTGCATCTATTATCATCACAATAGCCACACTGATAATTTCGACTATTCCCGTACTAAGGCGATTCTTCTTGGGCGATGACTTGGCGCATGCGAGTGGCAAACTTATTGCGTTCGAGGCAGCAATTCGCATACCGCTCGGAACTGCTCTCGTCGAAGAAATCTTATTTAGGGGTGTCTTACTTGGGCTCTTATTACAGCACCAATCTACCGTAGGCTCACTATTAATTTCATCTGTTATTTTTGGGCTGTGGCATATATTCCCAACCATTAACACACTCGAAAGCAACGATGGGCTATCGGCAATAAAGGCTAAAAAAGCTCGGCAAGCAGGCTCAATTATTGGTGCGGTATCTGTTACGTTTGTCGCCGGGCTACTGTTTGGCTGGCTTAGAATTATTTCGAATAGCATTATTGCGCCGTGGGTTGTCCACTGGTCAATTAATGCAAGTGGTGTACTTGGCATAGCAGTTGCGCGTAAACTAGAACGTAGAAAAGGGGTTGAACGTGAAAAGTAAGCTAGTCGTACTTATGTTACTGTTAACGAGTAATCTGTTTTTAACCGTCCCAGTACACGCACAGAATAGTCAAAACTTTACCATCCAATCGTTCCAAGCAGATTACACACTTTCTAAAAACGCCCAGAACGTCAGTCAGCTACTCGTTGACGAATATATAACTGCGCTGTTTCCTGACTACGATCAGAATCATGGTATTTTACGAGCTATTCCCGAAACCTATGGTGATAACGAATTAAAACCAACTGTTCTCGTGGTCGATAAACGCGCAAGCGATAACTCGCAAAGTAGCGGTTCGTGGAACTATACCACGTCAAATGAGAACGGTAATTTAGTACTAAAAATCGGTGATGCAAATAGCTATGTTCATGGGGCTCAGGCATTTCATATACAGTATCGAATGCAAAACGTTATAAAGCAGTACACAGGGTATCAAGAGCTTTTTTGGAATATTAATGGCACCCAGTGGCAACAGCCTATGGCTGTCGTATCAGCACGACTAAAATTTGTTGACGGCACTGGGCCACCAACCGCTCAGGAATTTACATGCTATAGCGGAACATATGGCAGTACTTCAAAAAACTGCACAACTTCTACGCAAGGTGGGGTTTTGTATGTCCAGTCAACGCAACCTGTAAGTGCCAGTGAAAACATCAGCTTTGCGGTTAAGTTTAAAGACGGTACATTTGCAATCCATAAGCAAACCTTCATCGAAAAATACGGCTTTTTGCTGGCAATGATAGCGCTTACTTCAATTATTCCGCTCGTAACCGCGCTATTCATTTTTATTAAGTGGCGAAAATACGGTCGTGACCCCAAGGGTAGGGGCACTATAGTTGCCGAATATGACCCACCTACAAGTACGAGTGTACTTGTTAATAGCTATGTATTAAATGAATCTGGCAAACAGATTGCCATTACCGCACAACTTATTAACCTAGCAGTCCGCGGCTACGTGCGCATTATCGATACCAATCCAGACGAAAAAAAGAACGATTTCAGCCTTGAGTTCCTTAAACTCGACGACGCCCTATCAGCTGAAGAAACCGAAACGTTACGAATTTTCTTTGGAGATTCACTAGCTCCGGGCACAACTGTAGAACTTAATAATTTAAAAAATAAACTCGCAACCGATGTTAAAAAACTGCAAGAACAATCGGCAGAAGCGGCCACAGCTGCAGGCTACTTTACTAAAAATCCAAGTACCGTCACAAAACGATATTACGGCGTCGGTAGTGCGTTTGTAGGTATTGGCATATTCCTATTCATTATCGGCCCCGTTGGGGTTGGATTGATTATTGCGGGTGTACTGTTATTGTTATTCGCCCGAGCAATGCCGGCGCGCACCCAGGCGGGCGTTACGCTCCACGATTATCTGCTTGGCCTTAAACTGTATATCCAAATGGCCGAGCAAGAGCGTATTCGGTTTCACCAAAGCCCCGAAAGCGCCGAACGCAGGCGCATTGATGTGAATGACCCTAAGCAAATGGTTAGAATTTTTGAAGATTTACTACCGTACGCAATGCTGTTTGGCATGGAAAAAGAGTGGGGCAAACAATTTGAATCACTCTATACAACGCCACCTGATTGGTATGGTGGTAATGTAAACGGATTTACAACCGGCTATCTTGTTGGCAGCCTCGGCACCTTTAATACTGCTGCCATAACAAGCTTTACGCCACCTGCAAGTAGTGGAGGGAGCGGTTTTTCAGGTGGTGGTGGCTTCTCCGGCGGCGGGGGCGGTGGCGGCGGGGGCGGGGGCTGGTAGCCATCGCTTAAAAGTTAGGTATACTAGGTTGTAATATGCGTACACACCACACCCCAAAACGAACTCTTAAACTTTATATACTCAGTGCAATATTTGGTATCATCGGTGGTTTACTTACCATTAGCACTATTTTTGTACTCGATTTTATTATCAATACTATCTGGGAAAAACTTGTTGGTATTAATGTCGATAACCCAACCCGGACATACGCCTCAATTATCGCGCTTCTTATATTTGGATTGTTAATTGGGTTGTTTAGCAAAAAATTCGGCGCAGCCAAAGGCAGCATCGAAACAGTCATCGACGATGCCCTTGAAAAGGGAGAAGTTGACCCCAAAGTTGCCTTTAAAAACGTTCTCATTGCACTGCTTTCGATTGGCAGTGGTGCAAGCTTGGGCCCCGAAGCGCCATCGGCCATGATTGCGAGTGGCGTGACATCTCTTGCCGCTAAAGGGGTCGGTGCCAGCAAAGAGACCGAGCGCGCCATGAACCTTTCGTCGGTATCAGGTATGTTAGGCTCGTTGCTCTCAAGCCCATTTGTCGCAACAGCAATGTTTATCGAAAGTGCCAAAGACCATGTTAGCAAATTACGTGACGTCGTAAGCTATTCGTTTATCGCTGGCTCATTTGGCATGGCAACGTTCTTCATACTATTTGGCAAATTATATGCACTTAACTTTGGTGTCCCCGCTTATAATGGGCCAACTGAAATTGATTTAGTAAAAGCATTCGTGTTTGGGCTAGCAGGATCAATCTTTGCGGTCATTATTGGCCTTATCTTACGTACGCTCGAACCCTTTTTTAAAAAGCTTGATAAAAAACTGATTATCCGCTCAGTAATTGGCGCTGCGATAGCTGGCCTTATTGCATTTACACTACCGCTTACCATGTTTAGTGGTCAACACACCATGTCAACACTCGTTGCAAACGCCGCCACTACCAGTATCGCGCTATTATTGGCACTCGCTGTCGGAAAAATGTTAGCCACAACTATACTATTACGAACCGGTTTCTTTGGTGGGCCAATTTTTCCAGCCGTATTTGCGGGCGCTGCGCTCGGTATAGCAGTAAACGGCCTTTTAGATGCTCCACTGACGGTCGCGCTATCAGGCACTATCGCTGGCCTTGTCACCGTATCGTTGCGGCAACCACTAGCCGCCGCCTTTTTAGTTGTTGCCATCACTGGCGCATCGAGTGTAGCCCCAGTCGCGCTTGGCACGAGCGCCGCGCTTATAATCTTAACCTTAGTTGAACAAAAGCAGTCAGCCGCAAAGGAGTAACTATGAAGCACAAGCTTATTGTGTTTGGTGGACAGGGTAGAACTGGCCAAGAAGTTGTTTTGCGCGCCTTACGAGCAGGATATAAAGTGACCGCATTCGTGCATCGTGATAACGGTTCATTGCCAGCTCATAAGAATTTACGCATTATTGAAGGTAACGCTCGTGATGGGCTTGCTGTTGACTCGGCCATAACCGGGCACGACGTCGTTATAAATATTATTGCCCCTCATTTACACGACAGTAAAAACTACGATATCAGTGTAGAAGCCACTAAAAACATTCTGATTGCCATGAAACGACAAGGCATCACTCGCTACTGGGGGCAATGCGGTGCATGGGCAACTGATCATTTACACGATGCTAGTTTACCAATGCAACTAGGGTTTAAAATTTTTCGTCCGTTTCGACTCATTTACAAGTTTAAAAAACATGAGGATGAACTCGTTAAAAAAAGTGGCCTAAATTGGACCATTGTCCGAGCACCGGTGCTGACAAACGGCCCCTTAAAGTGGCCAGTGCGGATGTTCTTTGATAGCTACAAATGCAAATTCTACGAAATCCCACGAATTTCACGCAAAAGTGTCGCAAAATTTTACATCGAAAATCTTGATAGCCCGGAACTTATCAATAAATTTATCGTTATACTTAAGTGATGTTTGACCGCTTTATCCATAAAACGCTTGGTCGTCCGTATCGCTTGACCGTTACGCAAGACATCGGCAGAGGTACGCCAGTCGTTTTTTTGCACGGCATCGCCAGTAGTAGCCTTACGTGGCGCAACGTTACCCCGAAAATTGACACTCACCAGTATCGACTCATCACGATTGATTTGCTTGGCTTTGGTACTTCACCCAAGCCAGACTGGAGCAATTACAGTGCCGACGAGCATGCAGCAGCCGTTATTACGACCATTAAAAAATTGCATGTTGGCCCGGTGATATTGGTTGGCCACTCTATGGGTAGCTTGATTGCCGCCCGTATTGCATCACTCCACACAGAGCTTGTAAAGCATCTCATCTTGTGCAGTATGCCGCTGTATCAAAACGGAGATATAGATGATTCGATAAACGCCTACAAAAAAACAGGCCGCCAAATTAGTAACGCCTATTTTAAGGTCTACCAAGCACTTGCTAAGCGGCCAGATTTTACGTTAAAGGGTGCCAAAGAAGTCATGAAAATGGGCGGTGATGATACGAGCTTTCGGCTTGATGAAACAACTTGGCAGCCATTCAAGCAAAGCCTTAAAAATACTATCGAACAGCAAACAGCATTCAGCGACGTTAAAAATCTAACAGTGCCAACCGATATAATTTATGGTAGCTACGATTTGTTTGTACTTGGCAACTACTTTAAGGAATTTGCTACCGTGAATAAAAATATTACCGTCACACAAGTAAGTGGTCGGCACGAAATTACTCCAAAGTATGCAACTGCAATCGTCAAGCTTATCACCAAAGCTTGAGCTTTTTACAATCTTACCTATACTTAGGGCTTAGATAGGGCTATTTTATGGCTTCAAAAAAATCATCACCTAAAAAATCGTCTTCATTTAAAATTCATCCGTTCGGCGTAGCTTTATTAGTTTTTGCCAGTATTTTTGGCATTGTTGGTAGCTACATCGTTTTTTTCAGTAAAGCCGCAACACCACTCACATGGTCTCCGCCGAGTGGCTATACTTCCTATCCGGTATACAACGTCGGCGTTACAACTGCAAACAACACGAATATAGATGGCAAGGGTGGTGATATGTTCATCAAACTACCCACGAAATCAACGGGTCCTATCAGCATTAAAAACTGCCGAAATGTGGTCATTATTGGTGGACAAATTACGATTCCCCCTAATACCGGGGCAACAAATCCTGACATTAGGGGCATTTATATTAATGGCTGTACCGGCACCGTTCATATCGAGGGTGTCTACATAGACGGCAGCACGCCTACAGCCGAAGCCGACGGCATCGCAATTAGTGCCCCTAATGCAATTGTCCAAGTCCAAAATGTTCGAATTAACAAACTGTATGGTGGCCAAGATACGGCCGTACATAATCATTCCGATATTATCCAGCCGTGGGGAGGCGTAAAGGAGCTACGAGTCGATCACCTTAGTGGCACGACTAACTTCCAGGGATTTCAGATTAATGACGATACGGGCCATATTGGTAAAGCCATTATTAAGAACGCCAATATCGGTGATTCGGGTGTTGCGCCACCAACCAGTAATGGTGGCTACTATTTGTGGGTTAAATGTGGCACCGGTACGACATATTCATTCGAAAACTTCTATGTACAGCCCCGAAGTGGCCGAACTCTTGGAAATTCGCTCTGGGATGGTGGTTGTGGCCTCAACGCTGGTAGCACAAGTGCAACATATGCAAATAGCGCAGTGAGCGGCACAATATTAAAGGGTAATCCGAGTAGTGGCGATTTCGTACCGGCTGGCAGCGTTGGTATTGGTTATAGTTCAATTGGCTACGCAGTTAGCAACACAACTCCAACGCCTCCGCCTACAACACCAACAACGCCGATGATCCCGACGACTCCAACTACTCCAACTGTGCCCACAACCCCTGTGACTCCACCTTCTTCAAACCCGACAACACCCCCGGCACCCACTCCAGCTCAACCTGTTATCACCCCAAGTACACCGCCAAACTCAGATGGGCAGATTGGCGGAACTGTGACCATTCAGACGCCTATAGTCAGCAAACCCGCTAAAACAGAAGTATACGTTGACGGTGACTTTGTATCGGGGGGAGCTGGTGGCGAAGCAACGCTTAACACAGCGCTTTTAAGCAATGGTAATCACACCGTTACCGTTAAAACCACCGATGTCAATGGTGCTGTTACCGAAGCCTCACAAGATGTTGATGTTAACAACTCACTCGTAACCCAAGTCCTTGGACAGGTGACAACCAAAAAAGGCAAAACAATCACTGCTATTGTGGTGGCGATTATCGTTGTCGTTACAATTATTGCCTACAAAAAGATATCCATACCTGTCCTTGGCAGAAGATAAGCGTAAGTATAATAATATTGTTTAAATAAAAAGTTTGTGTTATAATCTGCTCGAACTAATGTGTGGAGGCAGACGATGCCACAATCGTTGAATCAGATTCATTTTAAAAAAAACACCGCAACCGCTGTATTGCTTGTCGTGACAGCCAGCATTGTTGTATGGATTATTTTTAATGCTTTATTCGACGCTTATCCAACACAGCCCACTTCGTACCAAGCAAAACCATCTACACCAACGACAACGGTTGTTGAACCACTTGATTACCACTACGATAACGACAACTTTTAAAACAGCTTTAGATTACTAAGCTCATCGGGCAAAAAACCGGCTTTGTGCTTAAAATCTGCTTGCCATTCGTAACCCTTACCATACCCTAAGTCTTTCATGAGTTTGGTTGGGGCGTTACGGAGGTGAAGAGGAACTTGCGCAGTAGGTGTCGCTTTCGCAGTAGTAAGCGCCCTGCTCATCGCATCTGCGACGGCACGTGATTTTTTGGCGCCAGCCAGTACGGTGGCGCAATGGAATAAGTTGTACTGGCATTCAGGCATGCCAATGCGTTCAACCGCCAAAAAAGTACTGACTGCAATGTTAAGGGCAGGGCTCGCAGCAATACCGACATCTTCGCTCGCAAAAATAACCATCCGGCGCGCAATAAACTTAGGATCTTCGCCCGCATCTAACATTCGTGCCAAGTAGTACAAAGCTGCGTTAACATCACTGCCACGCATGCTCTTAATAAAAGCACTGATAATGTTGTAATGTTGCTCACCAGCCTTATCGTAGCCTGGTAATTTGCGTTGTGCGGCCATTTTAGCCGTTTCTACCGTGATTTTGCCGTTGGTTAGTCCAAGACACAGCTCTAAATTACCAAGCGCCACACGGGCATCACCGCCGCTCAGTTCGGCAATGTAGGCGAGCACCTTTTTATCTGCCCGTTTTGTTAGCTTACGGGCCTTCAGTGCACGCCCCAAAATAGCAACAATATCATCTACGCTAAGGGGCTCAAGCACTAATACGCGACTCCGTGACAACAACGGGGTAATAACTTCAAAACTTGGATTTTCGGTGGTGGCACCAATTAGTGTAATTAAACCGCTTTCAACATGGGGCAAAAAAGCGTCTTGTTGCGCTTTATTAAAACGATGGATTTCGTCAACAAATAAGATAGTCCGCGTGCCTAAGCGGCGATTTTCGCCGGCGTGTTTTATGACATTTTTAACATCTGCAATACCGGCCGCAACGGCACTAATTTCTATAAAATCAGCGTCGACTTCTTTGGCAATAATGCGAGCCAGTGTTGTTTTGCCACTACCGGGCGGACCCCATAGAATAAGGCTCACCGGCTGTTTATTTTTTACTATTTGGCGCAGAATTTCGCCATCACCCAACAGATGAGTTTGCCCAATAACCTCATCGAGCGTCTGTGGACGCATTTCCTCCGCGAGCGGCTGGTCTATCATACTAGCTACTAGTATAGACTAGTTTACAACTGGGGTAACGACCGCTTCTTTTGCAACTGCCAGCGCTACTGCAGTTTGTATGATGACTAAAATAAGTAACAGCCAATAAACTTTATTGCCAATTGTTGGCTTTTTTCGAAGTGCTTCGCAAATGCCTAAAATAACTAAAACGATACCAAGTTTTATAGCAACAGGGACCATGTTGTAGTCCTTAGGTGCAATGCCGACGAGAGTTAAACCACTAATTATCTGCCAACGTGCGCCATTTAAGACCACGCCCGTAATTCGATGCGTTTTAGCGGTCAACTGGGCAAGTAAGCCTCCTGCCACAGCTGCAAAGCCAAGTAGGTGTGAGTAAAACAGAACTTGGGTGAAAAACTCTGTCATTACTAACCTCTTACTTTGCCGAGGAGGCGCAATATTTCTAGATACAGCCAAATAAGTGTGACCATAAGTCCAAAGGCTCCGTACCATTCAAATACTTTTGGAGCTTTGCTGGCTGCGGCGGTTTCGACAAAGTTGAAGTCAAGCAGTAAGTTTAGTGCCGCAATAAAAATAACGACAAGGCTAAAGACAATCCCAAAGGTGCCCGAATCCCATATAAGAGGTGCGGTGACACCAAAGAGGCTCAAGAAAAAAGCTAGCACGTAGTACATCACAACGCCTAGTGTGGCAATTAATATGACAGCTCGCAGTTTTTCGGTTACTTTAATAATCCTGGTCTGATACAAAAACAGGGTTGAAAAGAAGATGACACCGGTTAGCGCAATTGCCTGCACAACAATATTGCCATAAGCATCGTTCGCCCATCTAGAAATGGCGCCAAGCAAAAAGCCTTCTGCGAGTGCGTACAATGGGGCAGTTATAGGGGTAGACTTTGGCACAAAGCTCGCAATAAGTGCGAACACCAACGCAGCAATCGAAGAACCGATTAATAAGAGCGCTACGTTCCCAGTCACATTACCCACAGCTCGCCAGCCGAGCACACCCGTTGCCATAACTAAAAGGACCAAAATAAGTGTTTTTACAACGGTTCCACCAACGGTTGCATGGCTGGCTGATTCGACAGCCATAACTCGTTCCATGGCTTTTTTACTTAGTGCGGGGTTTCCGCTTTGTTCTTGCTGCACTACTATGCTCCCTTATCTTATGCATTATCGTAACGAGTTACGACGCAACTCGCAAGGGCTAGTTATAGTACGAGAAGTGCATAGTGGTATACACACAACCACTCGTGGGGTCTGTTTCTTCGAATACACCAAAGTTCGTAAACTGGCCAACCATGATTGCGTAATGGGTAGGGCTGGCCACAAGTGCTTCAAAAGCAGCTTGCTGAGTTGTAAAGCATTTCGCTAAATTTTCTCCGACACGTTCAGCTTTTGGTGAATCACGCCAAATGTAGTCAGAAAATGCAGTGCCGTCAGGTGCATAGTGATTCCAGTAGTGCTGAGTAATCATGTCATTTGTTTTCTGGCTTGCGCTTAGGCTTAATCGACTGTCAATTAATAAAGGTGCCAAACCCTTTTCGGCACGTAATTGATTAACCTTAGCAAGGTAAAATGTTTCGGTATCGGAACGTACGATAATACCCGGCGCACTAGCACTAGTTGTGCCTGCAAGCATTCGCGAAGGAGTCGGCAATAGAATCACAGCCCAAAAAAGTAGAAGGGCGAGTGACCATTTAAACAATCCGATATGGATAAATTGCCTCATAAAAACTCCTGAAATAGAAAAGACGACACCCCCGCATGGCGAAAGTATCGTCTTACAAAATATATTTTAGTACTTTTATGATATTTTGTCAATATATTAACAGTAGTACACGTGTGACACAATAGGCTTATGAGTATGCCACTTCATTTCGTACTTGTTCGTCATGGCGAATCAGAGGCCAATGTGGCCCGTGATTACGCTAAAAAGGGCGATACATCGTTTTTCACCGAAGAATATCGAAAGCGCGCCGACCGTCTAAGTCGACTAACCACTAAAGGTGATGCCCAGGCACAGGCAGCGGGTGACTGGATTAGAAAAAACATCGTTGAAGATTCTTTGCCCGATGGGTTTACGCGCTATTACTGCTCGCCCTACAACCGAACTATGGAAACTGCTGCCCACCTTGGGCTACAGCAGGCAGACTGGCGAATATCGTTTTTACTTCGCGAACGCGACTGGGGTGATATAGAGGGCCTAACGCGCAAAGAATTTGTAACGCACTACCCCGATAGTGCACGTAAACAAGAGCTTGATCCGCTCCTATGGAAACCACCCGGTGGTGAATCAATCATGGAAATGACTGAAACCAGAGTACGCGAAATGTACGATATGTTTCATCGCGAGCTATCAGATAAAAGTGTCATATGCGTCACCCATGGCGAGTTTATGTGGGGCAATCGTTACGCGCTTGAACACCCAACCATCGAAGAGTGGATGCAGTGGGAAAAAGACCCATCAGAAGATTTACATAATTGCCATATATTGCACTACACACGGGTACACCCCGAAACGGGTGAGGTTGCTAATAATATTTCTTGGGTTCGTTCGGTTGACCCGTATAATAATCCAGAATCAAAAGGTGACTGGCGCGAAATTATTCGAAGAAAATTCACCAATGACGAGTTGCTCGAACTTGCAAATCGAACTGCTAGGTTATTCGAGTAATATTGTTGGCCGGTACATAAGCGCGTACAATTTATCGTATTAACATAAGGATTTTTGGTATGAGCAAAAACCAACGTGGCTTCTCTACAATCGCAATACTGGCTATTGTAATTGTGTTGGGCCTTGCGGGTGGCGTAGGATATTACGTCTACAGTAAAAATAGTAATTCAAACACTAAAGATTCAGTTGCATCTACAAATACAAATAGCACTAAGTCGAACCAATCAACCATACAGGCAGGAACAAGTGCGAGTATCGATTCGCTAACCCAACAAGATGCTCAGGCAGAAGCTTCACTTGATTCAAAGTACGAGCAAAGTGAACAAAGTGCCGCCAACAGTGCCAACAGTGCCCAATCTGGGGTAGGAGGATCAATCGATGAATCTTCACTCTAAATCACGTTTATTTGCGACAATACTAGGTGTTTCTACACTCGCGGTAATCACCATCGCACCCTCAGCAGGGGCAATTAGCGCCAGCCCGAAAGTATCCGAGCTAGCCGATAAGTTTTGCACCGGAGTGGCTACGAAACTTGGCGATGCGACCAATAAAGTACAAGCTGCACGCGACAAAGCAACGGTAGCCCAGGCTGACAGGGCAACCAAAATTACTGACAACCGTGCCAAGTGGGACCAAGAACTCGCCGCAAACCGTGCCAAGTGGGACCAACAGCGACAAGATAATTTCACTAAGCTAGAGGCTAAGGCGACGACTGACGCGCAAAAAGCAGCAGTTAAAACCTACGAACAAACAATTACTGATGCAATCACTAAACGACGCGAGGCAAACGACGCTGCCCGTGCCACCTTTAGAAAGGGTGTGGACGATGCCGTTGCAAACCAAAAATCAACCGTGAATGCCCAGATTGTAATTATGCAAAATGCAATTTCTACCGCTGTTACAAGTGCAGAAGCAGCTTGTACATCTGGTACTGCAAATGCAGCGACGATTAAAACCAATCTGCAGACCGCAATAAAAAACGCCAAAGACACATTTAATAACGCCCGCAAAAATGACGGAGCTTTAGGCGAAAAAATTAAAGCTCTTGCCCAAACTCGCAATGATGCCATAAAAGCAAACGATGCAGCATTTGAAGCAACTGCCAAAGCCGCCCGCGAAGCCCTAAAGGCTGCCTTTGGCACCCAAGCAAGCAACGTCTAAATTGGTAATAAATAGTGACTAATAGAG
Source organism: Saccharimonadales bacterium (SeqCode) (assembly GCA_046350635.1). Classification (GTDB taxonomy): domain Bacteria; phylum Patescibacteriota; class Saccharimonadia; order Saccharimonadales; family CAIOMD01; genus CAZMHJ01. The sequence goes on along the minus strand of JAXLZY010000003.1, from coordinate 52,935 downwards.
CTCGGATTATCCGAGCTCTATGTAATTATTTGAACATTCATTACTATTATTTTATAATATCTCTACTATCCCTATAGGAGGTGGCTATGCCCCGAAACACTGGCCGACGGAACAAGGGTGCTCGCACCGACTTCAGCCAGCTCGAGGAAGAGCTGCACAGCAAGATCAGCGCACGGAACCCCCGACCGACCTACGAGCCCAGCGAGGACGAAGCGCAGATCACCGAAGAGGAGTACGAGAACATCGCGACCTAGGCCCTAACCGGCCAGCGATACTCACACCCCGCCCAATTGCTATTTCGATGGCAAATGGGCGGGGTTTCGCATTTTTATATATACTAAAGTGCATGAAAGTTAAATTAGTAACCTTTGTACCGACAACCCATGCGAATGCTGTGCGCGATGCACTTGGTAGCGCTGGCGCAGGCCATATAGGTGAATACAGTTACTGTAGTTTTACATCTATGGGCAAGGGGAGGTTTGTCCCATCCGAATCAGCCCAGCCCCATATCGGCACACCGGGTATTCCAGAAATTGTCGAAGAAGAACGCATAGAAGTAGTTTGTGACCGTGCAGATGCAAAAGCAGTTATTGCTGCTATGCGCCAAGCCCACCCATACGAAGAAGTCGCGTTTGATATTTACCCGTTGCTAGATGAGTCAGAGCTTTAATAAATTCTAATCATCGAGCCATTCTGGATGCTCATCGAGCAATAGCTCCATAGCAGATTTACGGAATCTTGAGCCACGACTTAAATCAATCTCGCCAGTGTCGGGGTTCACGTTACCCGCATCGCCAAAACGTAATGTACCGTATTCTGGGTTTATAACAATTGTCTCTTCATACGTAATTTCATCCTGGCTATTTATAATCACGCGCGCATTCCAGCCATCAGGCGTCTTGAAACTCTTAAATAATTTTTCTGACATAGTGTACAACTCCTATTTGATGTAATCATACGAGAGCCACACTATTTTGCAAGCATGAGCAAGATGTAAGGATACAAGGGGAATCGACCTTGGCGCTGAAAGAAATTTACTTTCAGCCAGCCAACCGCTTACGCGGCTAAAGGGCGGCCAATTACCACCGGCAATTGTCGTTCGATTCCCACGTGTAAGCCAAATAAAAACACCCACACGAGGTGGGTGGCTTTATTTGGTGATCCCAAGGGGAATCGAACCCCTGTTGCCAGGATGAGAACCTGGTGTCCTAACCGCTAGACGATGGGAATCGTCTAAAATCACTCTGAATTCTAGCAAATAACAGATAAAAAGTCTACGTTACGAATCACTAAAAACAATAGCTTGCCAATAATTATCCAGCGAATTGCAAAACCAACAATAACTGCAAAACCTAAGAATCCGCCACCAAACAAGGCAGGTTTAGCTTTCAGCTGATTTGCTATCGCAACAGGCATTGAGTTTTTAACCTCAATATCTTGTGATTTAGCCACTCCGTTTTCATTAATCGTAACGGTGTGTTTACCGTTTGTAAGCCTTATCTGTTTCAATTGTATTGCCCTCTATCTGTTTGCCATCGACGAGTACTTCATACTGCGCTCCCTCAACAGAAGGCTTTACGACAACATCACCTTTCACAGGAATAGGTTCTTCTGTTGGCGTAGCACTCATAGTAATGGTCGTTACTGGTTTACCGCCCGATACAGGAGTCTGTGAAGGTTGGGGTAGGTGTTGGTGTAGGGTTAGGGGTGACGGCGTGGGGGTCGGGGTAGAGCGTTAGCATTGGGGTAGATACGCTATAGGTAGCGCCATTACGCAAGGTCGACACAAAGTGATACTGCAGATCTTGCACACTCGGGCTACTCGTTATAGAAACGGGGGATGTTACATCTTGAACTTCGGTTACCAGAACGATTAAGACTTGCGTAAACGGTGCCTGTACTAAGGGGGTATAAGCGAAGCATTTAGCCCCGCGGGAGCAGAGTGAATACGTATTACCTCCCCACCTTTAACGGTCACATTCCAGCAGTCGGCAGAAGGCTCAATACCTCAACGGCGTCGCGCGCAGGGCTCGAACCAGTGCGCAAGGTCATGAACTTCGTTTGACCTCCAGTGGGTTTCGCTGCATATGGCTGGCTTCTGTGTGACACGTACAAGACATCTCGCTTAAGCGTTGGCCAACTACCCGTTTTAAACCGCGTGATGTAATACGACGTAATATCTAATGGCGCCCAGTTATTGTGGACAGAGGGTGATAGTTGAGTACCTTCCGAATAGTCATTCCAGGTTGGTACCTGAACCCAATCTGCGCCATTTATGGCCGTATTCCAGGTAACGCGCAAATTTTCAGTGTTATTAGCTTCGTCGTAAATACTTTGGTTCGGGCGTTCGTCTTGCACACTAACGGGCTGCATCCAAATTTTGCCTCTGGCATGAGCATCATTGATATTAGCAGCAAGATTTGCATTACTTGCCGGGCTTCGATTACCCCAGTTACTAAAGCCATAGCTAAAAGGTGCAAAAGCCGCTGCGTTAGCACTATAGTTCAAAAAACATGGGACGAGTGCAACATTCATGCCGTAGCTATTCTTCATGATGTTTACGAAATTCTGCCACCAGGCTGCACCTTGTTTTTCGGGGGCAAATGGCGAAATCACCACCCGGCCATCAGATAATTTATACAGCGCACTCGAATCTTTAACGCTACCAATTGCAGCGGTGAGCGCATTTATATCGGCAGTCGCAGATGCCGTACCATCGGGCATTAACACCATCTTAAACGAACTGTCAACCAGAGGTGCGGCCTGTAGCAATAACTGAACCCGCTGCCAATGAGTGCTCGTACTACCAACGCTCAGTAAATCTACAGTAAAGCCATCAAGCCCTGCATCAGTTGCCCGACGTACCTCTGTTTTCATATCCTCGAGTTGATAGTTGCTACTAATTGGTGAGCGAGGTAAGGGCCTATCGCGCAAAAGTCCACCGTATGCAGCATGTTTGCCACTTTCGCCGTTAGGATTTAAATAGCCATTGGTATAGTAATCCGATGTTGAGGTTTTGTTGTCGAGCGAAATAGGATACGGCGTAAAGTAGTGGGCAAACACTTTTTTACCCGAAGCTTTAAGGGTTGCATTTGCCGGCATATCAAAGGGTAGGGCACCACTGGCAGCATTTGACCCAGGGGGAGCATGCCGGCCAGCGGCAAAATAAGCAAAGCTCGCCACGAATATCGCACCTAAAAATAACCACCAGTAAGATTCGAGCCAGTGTAGTTTTGTGTGAATATTGTTTTTTGCTGTTTGCTTAGCCATATAAATAGCCTTTGCGCAAAGTATATCATACCTCTGTTAAAAAGCTTGCTTTTTAGTGTAAAAACCCCGATAATACAGGTTATGTTTATAGTTACGGTTACGGTGGGCTAAATCGTACATGTTTGGCTTAGGCAAAAACCAAAATTCTGAAAGCACGCCTAACAGTAGTTTGGCGAGTAATTTGCATGACCAAAAAGCCATGTCCGAAATTATTCTTGGCGCCATCGAAGATGGCGTTATTTTAATTGATACCAACCGTGCAATTCAGATGTTTAACAAAGCTGCCGAAAAAATAACCGGTTGGGTCGCCAAAGATGCTATTGGGCTCGATTATAAATCTGTCATAAAGCTTGCAAACGAAAAAAACGAACCATATACCTTAGAACAAGATCCGCTCGATCGTATTTTTACCGAAATAGCCCCGATTCGAGATAACAATGCATGGCTACAAACCAGTAGTGAAAAAACCATTGCTATAAACATAAGTGTCAGCCCACTTATTAATACAGCCAACGAAATTACAGGTGCGGTTGCGGTATTTCGTGACGTCACTTTTGAACGACAAGAAGAAAAACAGCGCGCCGAATTTATCAGCACTGCCAGCCACGAAATGCGAACACCAGTTGCTGCTATCGAAGGTTACTTGGCACTTGCTATGAACGAACGCGTGTCACGTATCGACAGCAAAGCGCGCGAATATTTAGAAAAAGCCCATGCCAGTACCGAACATTTAGGCAAATTGTTCCAAGACTTACTAACGAGCGCTAAGGCCGAAGACGGCCGCCTGCAAAATCACCCTGTGGTTATCGAAATGGGTGAATTCTTACAGCAACTCGCCGAACATGCGTTTTACGGCCGAAAAGAAGGGCCTAGCTGTAGATTTTGTGATTGGCGCCGACCCATCTGCATCTGTTAGCGCGCGCGGTGGTGGTTCAATGAAGATTATTAAACCTCTGTATTGTCCACGCTGATCAGAGCGATTGCGCGAAGTTATTGTCAATATTTTTGATAACGCTATTAAATACACCGAAGCTGGCAAAATTAGCATTGGCCTAGCGGGTGATGGTGTTGCCCAAATCCGTGTATCCGACACTGGTGCGGGCATCCCACCCGAAGACGTACCGCACTTGTTCGAAAAATTTTACCGTGTCGACAACACCGCTACCCGTACCATTGGTGGTACTGGGCTTGGTTTGTTTATTTGCCGTAAAATTATAGAAATGTATAACGGCCGTATTTGGGTTGCAAGTGACTTAGGTATGGGTAGTACTTTCTTTATTAACTTGCCTCGCATAAGCAGTGAAAAGGCAATGGAACTTAAAAAGAAAGAAGACGCCGAAAACTTACCGACTGGGATTACGCAAACTACTAAAGTTTAGGGTGTATTAATAGGATATTGACCATGCTACAATACAAGCAAATAAGCAAAAGCGTTAAACAAGGGTACTAACGGATATGCCAAAAATTATGCTCGTCGAAGACGACAACAACCTACGCGAAATCTACGGTGAACGCCTTATGGCCGAAGGCTACGACATTGTTTCTGCCGGTGACGGCGAAGAAGCGCTTGCGCTTGCAGTAAAAGAAAAGCCAGATCTTATTGTCAGCGATGTCATGATGCCGAAAATCAGCGGTTTTGACATGCTCGATATCTTACGTCAAACTCCCGAGACTAAAAACACTAAGGTCATTATGATGACCGCTCTTAGCCAAACCGAAGACAAAGACCGCGCTGACAAGCTTGGTGCCGATAAATACCTCGTTAAATCGCAAGTTACCCTCGAAGATGTTGCTCGTGTTGTACATGACCTTATTTATGGCGAAGATGCCGAGGCTACTCAAGTAGCCGAAGCCGCAGCTACACCAGTCGCAACCGATTCAGCAGCACCAGCTTCCGAGCCAACTGTAGCACCGGTCGTAGTGGCGTCAGAACCGGTAGCCGTTGAACCTACTGTTGCCCCAGCAGCACCAATTGTAGCTGAGCCAGTGGCGGCTCCTGTTGCTGTAACGCCCGATCCTGCTGTAACTGATGCCACTGCTGCGGTAAGTGATGACACTACGGTCGTCGCACCAACGGCAGATAATCCAGTTCCAACTGCAGTAGACGATGACAACGAAGGCACACCAATTGTTATGCCTCCAGCACCTGCCGAACCGGCCGTTGTAGTGCCATCAGAACCTGTTGCACCTGTGGCCGAGCCGGTTGTAACTGCTCCCGAACCAGTAATACCCACAGCTACACCTGCTGAAGAGCCCGAAGTTACTGCGCCTGTAGCTAATCCAATGCTAGGTGCAACCGATGCCGTAACAAATCCAAGCGCTCCAGTTGTATCAACCGATTCAGCGGCAGCACAATCAACGCAAGACGAAACAGCCGCGATAGCAGAACAGATTAATCAATTTGTCGCCGGGCAACCAGCCGAAGAACCAGCCCACGAAGCTCCCTTAGTCGAGCCAAGCGAACAAGACATTATTCACGCTCAGAACGAAGTCGAAGACCCAAGCGTTATTAAGCCAGAAACACCGGTAGATCCAACCGTGCCAAGCGTAGGCCCAGTTCAAACCGATGTTCCCGAGCCCGCCAGTGCCCGAAAAAAGGTCATTAGCCCAATTAACGATCCTACGCAAGCACCCAATATTTACGAATTATACGAAAAAGAGATGGCAGCAGAGGCGGCAAATACACCAGTAGAAACCGCAACGGCGGGAACTGAAGTAGAGGCAACGACACCTGATACAAACCCAATGACAGTAGCCACAACAGAAGCACCAGCCCCGCTGCAACAGGTTGACACTTCACAAATTGAAGGCCTAACAGTGGGAGAAGAACAACCACTTGCAACGCCTACTGCAGAACCCGTTACTCAACCCGCCGAACAAGCACCTGCCACCGAGCAAGAAGCTCCCGTAGATCCAAATAACCCAGCTAATTTTGCATTGTAAGTAAATACGCCATATTCTTGAGAGTATGCGAATAAATAAATACCTAGCTGAACGCCTTGGTATTTCTCGGCGTAAAGCCGATGATTTTATTGTGTTGCACGATGTTACGGTCAATGGCGTAACTGCACAATCTGGACAAGATATATCAGAAACAGATACTGTTTGTATCGACGGAAAACCGATTGCTAGCAAAAAAGAATTACTCTATGTGCTACTCAATAAACCAGTTGGCTATGTTTGTAGTCATGATGGCCAGGGTAGTAAAACCATTTATGATCTTCTGCCCCCTGAATACAGCCATTTACATCCCGTAGGAAGACTCGACAAAGATAGTTCTGGGCTTTTACTCCTAACAAATGACGGCGTCCTTCACCAACGACTAACTCATCCTTCTTATGCAAAAGAAAAAGTATATATTATCACCATCGATAAACCGCTCACCGAAAGTGATAAAAACCATATTGTAAACGGTGTAGAGCTCGAAGATGGCGTAAGCAAACTAGCTCTTACGCTCATACGGCGCGACGGTAGGGTTTGGGAAATACGTATGCACGAAGGACGTAATCGGCAAATTCGCCGTACATTTGAAGCCTTAGGCTATACAATTTCATCACTCCATCGCAGTCAGTTTGGAGATTACGCGCTTAACAATCTTTCGAGCGGGTCGTACGTATCTATTTGAAGCCCATCAATCCGCCAAGCATGCTGTAAACTTGCAGCACTGCTTCTGCACGTAGCGATGCGAGCTCTGCGCGTGCCATTTCTTCCATAAATTGAGCTGGCAGTATCTGAGGTAATTCTTCGTAGGTACCTGCCGAAAAGGCAAAGTCATCTTCGGCGATAAAGGTAAATAGCTCGCCATTATGCATAAAAGTGCTGTCGGGGTCTAATCGGTCGTTGTAGGGCATACCAGCCTCTGCATGTCGTACTCCAAACTCCGTGACATTGCGCGTGTAGCTATCAAGAATAGTCTTTTTAAACTCAGTTTCATCAACCACAAATGGTCGCTGAGCGGTAAATCGGTTAAGCTCATCGTACAAAACTGGATTAACAGCCGTTATGCTCACTTCTGCCGCATGGGTGCGCTCCTCGCCAGATGGCACATATACCATTCGTACGCTGGGTGGTTTCTCACCAAGTAATTCGTCTAGTGTAAGTGCACTATACACACTACGTGATGTTAATAGCCAGGCAATTTCCACACGTGGGGTTGTATGATTATCGTGATACTGCTGGAGCCAGGGCATAACACCCTCTGAGCCAATAGCATTGGCTTCTACCATTTGTTGGTATTGTTGCACCCGTCGCGCCAAAAAATCACTTCCATAGGCATAAAACAACGATTCAACCACCGAATCGTCGGAAAATCTATGAATTTCGCTCATTTTTATTTTCTCCGTCTATGTATCAGGTATACATGCTTATGCCTAAAAATGCAATAAGAGCGGGTATGTGGCTGAAGCCACGTACCACACGCTCGTTGTGACCTAGGCGGCGATATTATCGCCGAGAAGGGTCAGGCGTCCGGATGCGGTCGCCGATGCGGCTGAACCTGCCCTTGAAGAGCAGCTTGCGAATGTCGGTGTCGCTTTGGCGGTTCTTCGGGTGCTTCTTGAGCCGGCCGAAGTCAGTCGAGTCCCAGACTGCCTTGTCGCCATCCCACATCAGAGATGCCATTGGTATTTCTCCTGTTCATCTTCTCGCGTAGGACGCGACGCACCCTCAGGTGCATTGTTATATTATATATCATATTCACTATTTTGTCAATACTAAGACTATTGTTTACCCCTGTAAATAAAAAGAGCCGGGGCGGGCGTGTTATATACAACACGCCCGCCTCCGAATTCATTCGAGCTACTCCTCTACCTCTTCCCAGAGCCGGCCACGCTTGATCCATCGAACAACTCTGGGCTTAGGTTCATACCACCCGAGATCCTCTTCGACCTGAGGAATCATTCTTAGCCTCCAAGGTTTGAGTGAGTAATATCACTATATACTGCTCCTTAGTTTTGTCAACTTTTTAGTAGCTTTTTACCTCTGTTAATGGTATACTGCTTGCGAATGAGTAAGAAGGTTCCTATTGTCGCCATTGTAGGCCGTGCGAATGTAGGTAAAAGTAGTTTGTTCAACGCCATCATCGGTCACCGAGAGGCGATAGTTGCCAACGAGCCTGGCACCACACGCGACAGCATTATGGCGCGGGCTAGTTTTGGTAGTAAAGATTTTTGGCTGATAGATACCGCCGGTATGAAAGATGCCGAAGATGAGTTTGAGTTTACAATCCAAGAACAGATTATCCAGGCAGCAGATAGTGCCGACGTTATTATGGTGGTCGTAGAAGCCAATGTTATGGTTACCGAAGAAGACCGCCGCGTGGCTAAACTAGCCCTAAAAAGCCGAAAACCAGTTATTTTAGTCGTAAATAAGGTAGATAAAAACGTCCGTGTTCGCCTAGAAGATTACCTAAAGCTCGGCATTAAGCCCGTAATGGCTACAAGCACAACACAGCGCACGGGTATTGATGAGCTATTAGAAGAGCTCGTGGGTGATCTACCAAAAGCTACCATTACTGCAGACGACGACCGCATTAAAATCGCAATCCTTGGCCGCCCAAATGTTGGCAAGAGCCAATTATTTAACACGTTAGCTAAAAAACAGCAGGCCATTGTCGCCGATCGAGCTGGTACTACCCGTGATGTTAACCGCACGATAATTAAATACATGGGCCGCGAAATCGAACTACTAGACACCGCTGGGATTCGTCGTAACGGCAAAATCGAGGTTGGCGTAGAGAAGTTCAGCGTTATTCGTAGTCTTGCAGCCGTAGAGCAAGCTGATGTTTGTTTCTTGCTCGTTGATGTTAACGAGATGGGCGTACAGTTAGACCAAAAAATTGCCGGCATTATCAAAGAAGCGGGTAAGGGCTTGGTAATAGTAGTAAGTAAATGGGATAGCGTCATAGATAAAGATGCTTATACCCGCGATGCGCTGGCACCTAAAATAAAATACGATTTTGACTTTGTTCCATGGGCACCACTGGTGTTTACCAGTAGCATAACTGGCCAAAACGTATCGAAGTTATTTGAAATAGCGTTCGAAATTGCGAATAACAGGACTCAAAAAATCACCACGGGCGAGCTAAACCGCTGGTTGCGCGCCTGTGTCGATGCACACCCACCCGCAGGGCTTAAAAACAGCTTTCCACGCCTTAATTACATTACACAAACCGATGATTCAACGCCTACCTTTAAAGCGTTTGGGAGCCACACCAAGCTGTTGCACTGGAGCTATAAGCGCTACCTAGAACGACGCCTGCGTGAAAAGTATGGGTTCGAGGGCACACCGGTAAAATTCATTTTTAGCGAAAAGCACGAACACCAGCCTAACGCCCCAAAGCCTCGCGGCCGCTAATTTATTGTCGTTTTCTGTATTAGTTATTAAGACTTAGAGCTCATTACGGGTCTATTTCTAGACGTTAAGCCGTGTAGGTACAGAACTGTGTTCTACATTTCTGCCATATGAACTATCATATGACGACCAAGCACATACCCAACCATCAATGTTATTTCGTGCATCAGGGACATTCTTGAGTGAGCCCTGGCTACATCGAAGACATGTGCTACCTTTCATCGTTCCACCCATTTGCGCACAAAGTGCCGCACCTGACAGCACGGGGGCAGTGCTTCCGGCAGGATAAACACACTTCCAACCACTTATCACATTACCTGAATACCTACCGCCATCTGCAATGCAAGCCCTACGAGCAGCTGCGTTTGGAAGCCTTGTGGGTGGGCTTGCTGGCCTGCTAGTTGAACTACCACCGCTACCGTTGCTCGTCCCGCTACCTGATCCAGCACTACTTCCACCACTTTGCGAAATAGTACAGCCGTAGGTAGAAGTATTAAACGTGCCGCCCTTGTTTTCACAATCGCTTTTAGCGATATTTACAATCTGATTAACCGATGATGCTTCGTTATAATCAAGCACCAGGTTTTCGCCATTAACAATTTGGCTTACATAGCCAGGGTGTGAAAGTACGATTTTAGTCTTGGCTGTACGCAGATCACCAGCGCGTAATTTAGCAATATCTGCCTTAGCCTCGCTCTTGCTAAGGTAGGTGTCAGCCTTGGCTTTAGCAACAATGCTCTTAAAGAAGTTACCAATTGTTTTTGAGGTTGATTCAAAGAATGATTGGTTATAGTACACAATTGTACAGTCATAGGTAACTTTTTTAGTACCAACGATTACCGTACGTGGTGCACAGCCTCTTACGGTTCCGAAATGATCGGTCGTGTCACGGCTTACATCAACACCGTAACTCAATTTATTGCGAGGAACAGTTGAATTATCTTTGCCACTGACGGTCAATATTAGCGTATTTGCTTGCGCGCATGGGACAGCCGTAAACACCGCTGCTTTACCAGTACCCTTACGTGAAATACATTGTAAGTTTAGGTTATCGCCATACCCAAGGTCGGCAATCTTTTTAACAGCTGGGGTACTAGAGTTAGCAGGAGGGGTGTTGCCAGAAATTACTGGCGGTTTATTGGCCACAACTACCGCAACTGGCTTATCGCTATTTGGCGTAGCAGTTTCACTGCCGGTGCTTAAATCGTATGTTTTGTAGCTATTTTCGCAATTAGCTACAACTTTTTTATCAGCATTTAACAGCTTAAAGCTTAGGGTCACTTTTTTGCCGTTTGCTTGAACATATGTAACTGAACTTGTATTTGTAACGGTAGCATTAACTCCAATAGTTGGCACGTTCACAGTACCAGCCATCTTACTCGCACTCTCATCACTCATTTTTGCAGCTAAATTAGAGGTAAATGTATTTGCGGGTGTTGCGTATTGACCTTTGTTAGTAACGGTAAGCGACACCGGATTTTGTTTTGGTACTGCAAGGGTACCCAAGGTAAGTTTTGCAGGGAACACAGCTTTACAGGTAATCGTAGCAGCAAAAGAAACTTTTGCGTCATAGGCCTCTTTTAGTGGCTTAAGCTTATCAACTAATGCTTGCCCCGTAAGAGCTTTGTTTGCCGTTACGCCATCAGACCAAGCTTTCCAGCTTGCGTATGTCATAGATTCTGCGCTAGGAGCACCCGGTAGAGTTGTGTACGGTTTGGTATCTACGGCTGCAGCTTCTTTTACGCAAGGATAGTCCTTACCGCTAATACGGAACTTCCACTTATCTTGTGCTACACCAGAACCACTGACGTTAAACTCTGCTGTAGTTCGGACAATGATTTTCGTTCCACTAAATCCTTTAACCCAACTAAACGACGATGCATTGGTTTTACCATTTAGCACGACTGTCGAATTATCAGCCTTTGTACCAACCATATTAAGTTCGTCAAGTGTCGCAGTTGAGTTATCGGTGTTATTAGTAATCTTAACCGAGTACCAGGTACCTGTGGTCGAACTCAAATTGCCAATAGTACACGCAAACGTGCCATTATATACTGCCGCAACAGGCGTCGCGGGCGCAGGGGTAGTTGTCGTTGGTGGGGGAGTAGTAGGTGCTGGCGCTGGAGTTGTTGGCGTGGGGGTAGAACTGTTAACGCTGTTTACGAGTGACGTATAGGTAGTGTTTATATTTGTTGTTGTATTGCACGAATATGTAACCCCTTTAACTATTACCGACCAATTAGCCTGGCCAACACCTGCAGGGGTGGTTGGTTTTCGAACCTGGCCTTGAACGGTACCATTGTTAAGGATTTTTACACCACTAAAGCCTTTAAGCCAGTCAATGTATTTGCCATCGTAAGTTTGAGCATTCCAAGTAAATGTTGAGCCCGATGAGCTTTTACCAACGAAAGCTATATCGTTAAGCGTGCTCGTTGCTGTACCAGTACGGTTTTGTAATACCACAGAATACCACTGAAGATTATCGTTCATAACACCGCCATCTGTGGTACCAGCAACATCCTTAAATTCTGGGCCAATCGTACACACAAAGCCACCGCTCGCGCGGCTCGAGCTAATTACGTAAGCACCGATAGCAGCTACCGCTATAATTGGGATAATAAAAAGCAACAGGTGATGAGAGAATCCTTTTGCATTGAGCCGTTTGAACATGGCTATTCCTTTTTTGTTAAGTTATTTGTTTTTAGTTATATAGTTTCAGTGTAGCAATATGTACTAAAATTACAACAAATTTCTCAGAAATCGCTCAGTTTATGTGCGGCAACATCTTAAAATTAGTGGATAACTATACTTCTTCGCCTTCACCAAAAACACGGGGACGAAGCGCAATAATACGTGCAAAAATTGCGAATACATACAATGTGACAGCCATCGCAATAACACTAAGCACAACCCATAGCCATGAACTTATTTGATTAAGCGTAGATGCATTCACAAAAAACAAATTAGCAAGACCTTTGTTAAGGGTGCCAGTAAACAATGCAAACCAAAGCAAAAAGCCAATTATGCCTGCAATTCTTACAGCCAAACGAGCAATGTAGGTCCTAAATTCGCTGGCTCGGCTCTTTTGGCTACGAGTGTCGTGTAGTAACGATATTTCTTCATCGGTGCTACGGACCTGAACAACAATGTATTCGAACAACGCAAAAACAACACAACCAATAAGCATCCATACCAAAAAATCGATAAAACGTGGGTCGATTTTCGCCTCTATATTGTTTAAGTACCAGTTGCCAAACTGGGTGGCAAAATCGCCTGTGTCACTTAACGTATTTGCGTCTTTACCGCCAAGTAAAAGCCAAAACTTCTGAATATTTTCAATGATAAGAAGAGCAAGTGACACACTTAAAAATACAACTACTTCGGCTTTTTCTGGTGCAATAAGTTTTAAAAATGGTTTCATGTTTATTTTGTAGTTATGGCTTCATACTACAACACCCTCCGATATCTGGCAAACACTGGTACAATAGATAGCGATTATGGGACTATTCCAAAAGCAACCATACCAGTTAAAGCAAAACCTGCCGTATACCATTTCGATGGCTACTACAGCCGTGCTTATCGTTGGGCTTGGAAATCCGGGTGATGAATATAATGGCACACGACACAATATTGGATTTATGGCCCTTGATTGGTTTGCTAAAAAGAATGAGTTTAGCGACTGGCGCGAAGATAATAAATACAAAGGTTACATAGCCGAAAAAACACTTGGCTCGGTTCGTGTGATTTTACTTAAGCCCTCAACCTTTATGAATCTTAGTGGCGAATCGGTCCAAGCAGTCGCAAATTTTTATAAAATCCCACCCGAACGCATCGTCGTAGTGCACGACGAACTTAGTATTGCGTTTGGCCAAATCCGCAACCGTATCGGGGGCCAGGCAGCAGGGCACAACGGAATTAAGTCAGTTATTCAGCACATTGGTGATAATTTTGGCCGTGTACGTGTTGGTATTAAAGACGAGTTTAGTAAAATTACCGATACCAGTAAGTTCGTACTCGCTAAATTCACAAAAGTAGAGCAAAGCTATTTAGATGATATTTACACCGAGGTTAATGGTATTTTAACCGAATATATCTATGGTAGTGAGCTACCAAACGATACCCGAAGTATCGTTTTCGATTACGGCGACGAATAGCATGTTACTCAATATTGACATCACCGATAAACACTTTGGTGATAAAGTACTGTACCAAGATCTACAATTTTCACTCGATAAGGGCGAAAAGGTAGGCCTTATTGGTCGTAACGGTGTTGGCAAAAGCACCTTGTTTGCCATGCTAGCAGGTGACGATAATGATTTTGACGGCAGTATTCAAACCGCGCGAAACACTATTATTGTTAGCACTCGCCAAGAGCACCATGGGCTTGAAGATACACCAGCGGTCGACTACATTTTAAGCGAGTTACCTCATTACAGCGACCTAAAGCATATTATCGATACCTACCCAGAAACCATGGCGACAAGCCAAACCAAAATGAACAAGTACAGCGATGCACTTGAACAGTTTGGGGTGCTTGGCTATTACACTATTGAAGATTCAGTATTACAACAGTTAGCAACGTATCAAATAGACGAAAATAAAGCTCGTGGACCACTCAAAAATTTAAGTGGTGGCCAGAAACGTTTTGTAGAACTTGTCAAGATCGCGCACGCTAATGCCGATGTAGCGCTTATAGATGAGCCAACCAACCATATGGATTATGTCGCTAAAGACGCGTTTGTAAAATGGCTCCGCGAAGTGAGCAACTTGGCAGTGTTAGTAATTACCCACGACCGCGATGTGCTGCGTGAAGTCGATAGAATAATCGAAATTAAAGATAGCGTCGCCCTGAGCTATAAGGGAAATTATGATGCCTATTTAAAACAAAATAGCAGTACAACCGTTGGAGCAATCCAAGATTACGAAGTTGCACAAGCAACCATCGCAAACTTAAAAAAACAGATAGAATACGCCAAGGCTCGCGCACCTGGCTATAAAGGAAAGGCCGCTAAAAACCCTTGGATTGTTATGCGTAACCGACTCGAAAAAGAGCTAGCACGCGTAGAGGCAACAGCCCAAAAACCAAGTTTTTGGATAGATCGCGAATCGCTCGAACAATTGCATTCAAAAACTGCCGAAAGCTATCAAAAATATAAAGCCAAAAATATCCGCATTGGCAGTACTAATACACAAAATGCCGGTGCACAGCTACCCATTGTCGATGTGCGCGATATGTCACTCGGTTATGATAAGCCCCTGTTTAGCCACGTTAGTTTTCAGTTGCCGGAAGGCGGGCGAGTACGATTACATGGCCGTAACGGCGCTGGTAAAACCACGCTTATTAAAACTATCATAGCTACTGCCAAGGGCGAAAAAAGCGATGCTACTTATTATGATGGCTTTATCGATATCCGACCAAAGTTGACCATAGGTATGTACGAGCAAGAAATTGCCGCAAAATACCTTGATCTACCACTCGAGCTGGCGCTTGAACGCTTGTATCTAGACCAGAACCTATCTATTAGCGAGCAGCGTATCCGTCAATTAATGGCAGATTATTTATTTGACCCTATTACCGATGCAAAATTGCCCTTAAGCACACTCAGCGGTGGCCAAAAAGCTCGTTTTCAGCTAATTGCTATGCTTAGTAATAATCCGCAGTTGCTTATATTAGACGAACCTACAAACCACTTAGATCTACCGAGTATTGAAGAACTAGAAACAGCACTCCATAAATACCAAGGAGCCATTATCTTTGTCAGCCACGATGGCTACTTCGTAAACAACTTCGAACACGAAACTATTGCAATTGGTGGATAAGTAATCTGTGAAATCGTTGACAATACTACAATTTACTCGTTAAATAAAGCTAACGCTAAAAAATAAAAAGGATATTTAATGAAATTAGCTTTTAAAAAGATGACCCAAAAAGGCTTTTTAAGCCTACATATCGTTCTACCGCTCGTAATAGCAATTGCAGCTATCGGTGGCGTTGGTGCATATGTACTGATAAAAAATAGTCATGCGGCGTCAAGCCTTACCAGCAGTGGGTGTTATCTTAGGGGGCGCGTCTGGACGGGTAGTTCTTGTTCTAAAACATGCATTTCTGGTGCTGGGTCCCATGTGGTAGCGAGTCCCTATGACTACTGCTCGGGTGCGGTTAGCAAAATTAGTTACAGCACGTGTGTTAGTAAAAATCGAAAATGGGTTGATAGTGGTTGTGCTCGTCGTTGGCAGCAAACAAAACTGGCTGGAGCACCCCAATGTACCAGCTCATCAATGACCTACTATGTTGAAAATACCTACGACAGGTGTGCAACGCTTACGCAAACCGTTGCGCCAACCTACAGTTGTCCATCAAATTATCGCCTTATTGCTGTCAGCAACGCAAAGATCCAAACACCTACGTCAATAGATATCATCGATGGCAGAACGTGTGAGACAACCGCATCTAACCCTGGTACCGTACTACCGCAAAATTGGTACGTAAAACCTTCTAAATCTTAGCTCACGAGCAGAATATTTATCTTTAAACTTAAAAGAGCCTATAGAGGGGGTGGGCACCGCTATAGGCTCATGTTAGCCTTCAACCCCGAACTAGTGCGAGACCAGTTCAACGCTTTGACATCCCACCTCAAACAAAACGAGGGGCTAAAGCTTACGGTTAAAGGCGTTAGTATGTTTTAGAACGCCTGTTAGCTAGCATAAAACTAGCGGGCGCGTTTTACGTGGAGGGTAACAACGTTAGACGCACGTTCTAAAACAATCTAACAGTGTTGTATGTCTAAAGTCATTGAGACTTTATGCATACATCGTTAGAATTGGGGGTATAAGGTGCGTAAAGCGTAAGAGTTTCACGCTTACGAACCACATAATAGCACTTGTTTTGTTTTTTGTCAACAATGTTTTAAATAATCTTTTCGCTTATGCTTCACACAACCCCTGGTAAGAAATACTATCCACCCCAGTTATGTGTGCTACATAAGCCCCCAACCGACCTATATATAGAAAGCAATAATTGGCCTGATTTATTGCAAAAACCAATGCTCGCAGTAGTTGGAAGTCGCAAAGTTAGTACCTATGGGCGCGAAATTATTACAGACCTCGTCAGAGCGGCGGCGAGTAGGGGAGTCGTTATCGTTAGTGGCCTTGCGCTTGGTACCGATGCACTCGCACATCAGGCAGCACTCGATGTTGGTGGGCATACGATTGCCGTGTTACCGGCGGGCTTGCAACATATCTATCCTTCGAGCCATCATTCGCTAGCCCGCACGATTGTCGCGAAAGGGGGCGCCCTTATTACAGAATACCCACCCCATAGTAAAGTAGCCTTTAAGGGTAACTTTATTGCCCGTAATCGCATTATTTCGGGCCTTTCAAGCGCCGTACTTATACCCGAAGCATCCGAAAAAAGTGGTAGCTTACATACCGCAAATTTTGCGTTAGAACAGGGCAAGGAGGTCTTTGCGGTACCCGGACCCATTACGAGCCAGCTAAGTAGCGGATGTAATAATCTTATAAAGTCTGGCGCTCAGGTAGTGACGAACACAGATGATATTCTTAATTATTTTGGCCTTTCATCGGTACCTCACACACAATCCATAGCCGGTGACACACCCGAAGAAACAATTATACTGACACTCTTAGTACAGGGTGTGACAGATATCGACGAGCTCCAACAACAGGCAATGCTTGCGGCAGAGGAGTTCCAGCAAGCCGTAAGTATGCTCGAGATAAAAGGGCAGATACAAGCCGTAGGTGGCGGTAAGATAGCATTGCGATAATTATATATTTATGGCATAATTGCCCAGTCATTGTCGCCGAACATCGAAGGGAGGGCGACAGATGCACCTTGACCCACTCGTACTTGGAATCATCATCGCCGGTGTATTCCTCATCGGACTCGTCTGTGGCCTTTTTTTGGCCGGCGGCGTAGCCATCTGGCGGGCGTGTCGCAACACACACCGTTGGCACGACCCGGAAAACCCCGTGACGTCAAACGTGTCTTACCTTCAGCTGCGTGCTGAGGCTCGGCGCTTCGTCTACATCGGAGGCATCATCTACGCCTCTGGATTTGCCGCCGTATTTGCCCTCGCGGGCGTATGGTGGGCAAGCGCGCTGCTGGGAACTTTGGCGTTGTTCATTATCGCCGAAGTAGCCGGGCAAGCGCTCAGAAAGACTGCCCCTGTCGTCATCGAAGAACACAGTGAATAGTCGTCCACTCAAGGAGTAGCGGTGATCATCGGAACTATCTTTCTGGTCATGGGCCTCGTAGGCCTGGGACTCGCGAAGCGCTTGTCCGCAAAGCAAGGCGCAACCGACACCCTGGGCTACGTGGTTGCCGTCATCATGATGGCGGCAGGGTTTGTAACCTGCTGGAGAGCTGCTGGTCCGTGGCTTCTCCAGGGGACAGGCCTGCTCGTACTACTGGGCTGTGGTGCGGCTATCCTGGTGGGAATGTTCTACGCCGTGTGGAGCTTCGCCTACACCAACGCCGAGTTCGACAAGCCCTGACAACCATCCCTTCGGCCAGGCCCGGCCAGCACCCTCTAACGGGGGTCGCTGGCCGGGCCGCTTGCATTTTAATCCGTATAGCTATAGGCTAGTGTGGTTACCAAAAAGGTTTTACATATATATATGAGCAATAAGAATCTTGTTATCGTTGAGTCGCCTGCTAAGGCAAAGACAATTGAGAAATTTTTAGGCAAAGATTACACCGTAAAAAGTAGCTTTGGACACATCCGTGACTTACCTAAAAAGGGCTTAAACATCGATAAAGATAACAACTTCGAACCATCGTACGAAGTACCAGCCGACAAAAAGAAGGTCGTAAGCGAACTTAAAAAAGAGGCCAAAACCGCCGAAACAGTTTGGCTCGCAAGTGATGAAGACCGTGAAGGTGAGGCTATTGCGTGGCATTTAAGCGAAGCACTAAATTTAGATGCTAAAAAAACCAAACGTATTGTGTTCCACGAAATTACCGAAAGCGCTATTAAAAATGCCATCGCGAATCCACGCACGGTTGATATTGATTTAGTAAATGCCCAGCAAGCGCGACGAGTATTGGACCGTTTGGTCGGATACGAACTATCTCCAATCTTATGGAAAAAGGTCCAAGCGGGCCTAAGCGCTGGTCGTGTGCAATCTGTTTCTGTACGCCTAATTGTAGAGCGTGAGCGTGAAATAAGCGCATTCACACCAGAAGCAAGCTTTAGGGTCCAGGCTATCTTTATAAAAGATGGTCAAGAAGTACCAGCCGAACTAAATTTGCGCATGCCAGACGAAAAGCATGTTTCGGAACTGTTAGAAGACTGTAAAACTGCCACCTTTACTGTGCACGATATCTCACAGAAACCAAGCATGCGTAACCCATCGGCACCCTTTACCACCTCGACCCTACAACAAGAGGCTGCCCGAAAATTAGGCTTTAGCGTTAAGCAAACTATGACGCTTGCCCAACGCTTGTATGAAAATGGTCACATTACCTACATGCGTACAGACAGCACAAACCTATCCGGGCAGGCAATTGGCGCTGCCAGCAAATATATAGAAAAGAACTTTGGTTCCAAGTACCATCAGGTCCGCCAGTATAAGACCAAAAACGCCTCTGCCCAAGAGGCTCACGAAGCCATTCGCCCAACAAGTTTTGACCGCTTAAGTGCGGGTGATGATAAGAACCAAGAAAAACTGTATCAGCTCATATGGAAGCGCGCTTTAGCTAGCCAGATGGCTGCAGCCGAAACCGAACGAACCGAGGCCGAAATTACTATTAGTGGCCGTGCGTCTGCTTTTATTGCCAAAGGCGAAGTCCTTAAATTCGATGGTTTTCTTAAAGTGTATGGTGGCGGTAAAGACGATGCCATTCTACCTGTTCTGACTAAGGGTGATGTACTACAGCGCCAAACAATAACCGCTCACGAAACATTCAGCCGTGCACCAGCCCGATATTCAGAAGCAAGTTTGGTTAAGACCCTCGAAGAACTCGGTATTGGTCGCCCAAGCACCTACGCGCCAACCATTAGTACTATTCAAAGCCGTGGTTATGTAGAAAAAGCCGACTTAGAAGGTATCGAGCGCAAAGCGATACATTTTGAATTAACAGGTAACGAAGTTGTGCGTGAAGAACAGGCGGAAGTATATGGTGCTGATAAAGGTAAGTTATTGCCAACCCATTTAGCCGAAGTAACAACTGACTTTTTAGTTAAATACTTTGCTGCCATTATTGATACCGGATTTACTGCCCAGGCAGAAGAGCAACTCGACCAAGTCGCCGAAGGCAAACTAATCTGGCAAGATGCCATGAAAGCGTTTTATGCACAGTTCCACCCACTCATAGAAGCCGCTGCTGATGCAAGTCGACAAGAAACATCACAAGCACGATTATTAGGTGAAGATCCAAAAACAGGTAAGCCAATCTATGCCCGTTTTGGCCGTTTTGGCCCAATGTTACAACGTGGCGAAGTAGAAGGTGAAGACAAGCCCGATTTTGCCCCAATGCCAACAGGGGTCCGCATAGAAGACGTAACCTTCGAAGAAGCCATGACTATGTTTAGTTTACCGCGTGAAGTTGGTGTCACTAAAGACGGCGATGTTATCAAGGCTAATATCGGCCGTTTTGGCCCATACATTCAGGTAAATAAGCTTTTTGTGTCCATAAAACCACACGACCCATTTAGTATTACCGAAGCCGAAGCTCGCGAACTCTATGAACAAAAGCTTCAAACGCTCGCAAACCGCGAAATTAAGACCTTCGAAAAAGAGAAAATACAGGTGTTAAATGGTCAGTATGGCCCTTATGTGACCGATGGCAAAAAGAATGCCCGTATTCCTAAATCAACTGATCCAAAAACCATTACACTCGAACAAGCCAAAGAAATGCTTGCTAAAGCAAAACCAGCCCGCAAGCGCGTCATAAAGCGCAAAAAATAATTCTATTACTTTTGGCAGCAAAAGTAATAGAATAACACTTGTCAAAACGCTTAAGTTATAGTCTTATAGCTTTTGATACGTCATATATGCATGAGTGTCTATTTTGTGCTAAAATAGTTTTAGAAAACCATATTGTTGACCATCAACAAGTTTTATTATAAAATATACTTAATAAAGATTACCTGGTATATACCGAATCTGTAAGGAGATACTGAATTTATGGCAACTAAAGCACCATCCCAGACCACAAGCGCTCTTGATTTAGAGGCTGTTTTAAAGGGTGTTTTAGGTTCTATCGATCGTGAACGCGAACGCGAGATTGTATCTCGTCGTTTTGGTTTATATGATCGCAAAGAAACGCTTGAGCAGATAGGTGAACTCCTTGGCATTACCCGCGAACGCGTTCGACAGCTCGAAAAGGTAGTAGTTACCCGATTAAAAGCATCTGCTGCTAATGGTAGCCTTGCCCATATCAGTGAAGTAGAAGAAGCTGTGCTTGGCATCTTAAGCCAAAATGGCAACGCAATGCGCGTTAGCGAACTCGCAGGCCTGCTAACCAAAGACGGCAATAAGATTGATCAAGCACGTATTTCGTTCTTATCTGAGCTTGCACCAGAAATTAGTGTTATCGAAGAAAGCGACCATTTTTATAACGCTGTTGGTACCCGCAAGGTGCACGACGAAAAGAAAATGCGCGAGTTCACCGGTAAAATCGTTGAAGCCATAAAAAAAATTGGTAAGCCAACCAATATTAAGGCTGTCGCTGCCGAAGTTGGCGACGAAGACGTTAGCCACGTGCAAGCACTTGCTAGCATTTCAAAGCACCTTGCTGAGCTTAACGGTAACTGGGGTCTTACTAAGTGGCCAATGGTCAACCCTAAGAACATCCGCGACAAAATTTACGTTATTTTGCACGAAAATGGTCGCCATATGCACTTTAATGAAATCGCCGAAGCTATTCGCGAATCTGATTTCAAGCGTAAAGATGTTACAACCCAGGCGATTCACAACGAACTTATCAAAGATAAGCGCTTCGTGCTTATTGGTCGCGGTATTTACGCACTTCAAGAATGGGGTTACAAAAAGGGAACTGTTGCTGATATGATTACCGAGGTTCTTCAAGAGGCAGGCGAGCCATTACACCGTGACGAGATTGTTAAGCGCGTGCTCAAGAGCCGTCACGTTAAAGAAACAACTATTCTCTTGAACCTACAAGGCAAGTCTCAGTTTAAGCGTGTCGCTAAAGCAACCTACACACTTGCCGAAACCGCGTAAAAAAGCCTGCGCACTCCTTTAAAACAGCGTATAATAGTGCTTGTGGCTTTAACTGGCCCGTTATTCTTATGGCAACGAAAAAAACTGTAGTAGTACCATCAACCTTATTGGTTCTTGAAATACCACGCACCAACGACAAAAAAGAGCTCGCAGCCGAGCAAATGTTTGCCGCCTTGCATGGTATTTTAAAGCCAAAACGCGAGCTTTTAGGTGGTCAGCAAGACCATATCAGCCTCGAAATCGCTGCTATTGGTCAGCGAATCCGCTTTTATGTGTGGGTACCTAAACATTTACAGGCTTTTATCGAAGGCCAAATTTATGCCCAATACCCAACAGCACAGATATCAGAAGTAGAAGAAGACTATGCTAATCGGGCAATGCCCCAATCTGTTATTTATAGTACCGAGCTCACACTTACCGATCACGAAACAATCCCCCTAAAAACATTCCCTAGCTTCGAAGTTGACCCGTTAGCAGCAATAACTGCGACATTTTCTAAACTCGAACAGCCCAACGAAGAAATGTGGGTGCAAATGCTCGTTCGGCCAATTAGCGATGATTGGCACCGCCAAAGCAGCCGTATGGTCAATAGAATCAAAAGTGGCAGGGGAGTATGGGGTAACGGCGGGCTCGCTAGTGGTATTAACTACTTTGGGCAGGCAATTGGGGCCCTCGTACGGCCACCGACAGCCGTTGATGGCAAAACCTACGAACCAACTGAACGTGACAAAACACGTATCACCGCTATAGAAGAGAAGAGCCGTAAGTTAGGCTACCGGGTAAAAATTCGCATTATTTATGCAGGCAATGATCAAGCAACTGCTCGCCTTCGCATGCAGGCAATGGTCGGTACCTTTAAGCAGTTTAATACGACTAACCTGAATGGATTCCAAAGTAAGTTTGCCAGCTTTGACCCGGCCAAACTAGCTGATTATCAAGCACGATTGTTTCTCGACAAAGGCTTCATCTTAAACATCGAAGAAGTTGCCAGTGTCTTTCACTTGCCGCACACCACAGTAGAAACACCAAATATTGTATGGGCAACCACAAAAACAGCCGAACCACCCGCAACCTTACCGGCATATGGCCAGTATCCCGAAGATGCCATAAGCCTTTTTGGAACCACCAATTTTAGGGGTAATCATACTATGTTTGGGCTTTTGCGTGCCGATCGTGGAAGACACGTCTATATCTTAGGGCAGACCGGTACGGGTAAGTCAGGGTTACTCGAATTATTAACTCTTTCTGACATTTTTTATGACCAAGGCTTTGCCGTCATTGACCCGCATGGTGACTATGCGACCAGCATTATGCGTTACATACCAGAGCGTCGTATTAAAGACGTTATTTACTTTAATCCAGCTGATGTTGACTATCCGATCGGCTTTAATCCGCTCGAGATCGCCGATTCGGCCAGCAAAGGCCAGGTGAGTAGCGAACTAGTAGGGGTACTTAAGCGTATGTTTGATAGTTGGGGCCCCCGACTCGAATATATCCTTCGTTTTACAATTTTAGCCCTGCTTGATTACCCAAATTCAACCATGCTTGATATCACACGTATGCTGACCGAAAAGAAGTTTCGCGATGACGTTATCCGTAACATCGACGACCCAGTTGTTAAAAACTTCTGGGTAACCGAATTTGCAAGCTGGAACGAAAAATTTGCCTCAGAAGCCGTTGCGCCGGTGTTAAATAAGGTTGGTGCTTTTACTGCCAACCCAATTATTCGTAATATTATTGGGCAGCCAAAAAGTACCTTTAATATCCGAGCAGCCATGGACGAAGGTAAAATTTTTGTCGTTAACTTATCGCGTGGGCTTATTGGCGAGGACAACGCAGCCATTTTAGGTGCTATGCTTGTTACTAAAATACAGCTCGCCGCCATGAGTCGCGCTGATATACCTCGGCTCGAAGACAGACGACCGTTTTATTTATATGTTGATGAGTTCCAGAACTTTGCTACCGATAGCTTTGCCGTTATTTTAAGTGAAGCCCGTAAATATGCACTTAACCTAACTATTGCGAATCAGTACATCTCGCAGATGGAAGAAACAGTCCGTGGAGCTGTCTTTGGTAACGTCGGTACCATGATTACATTCCGCGTTAGCCCGGATGATAGTCCATTCTTGATTAAGTATTTTGAACCACAATTTGAAGCCGGCGATCTTTCAAACTTCCACAATCGGCACTTTGTGACAAGTATGAGTATAAATGGCGAAAAAGCAGCCGCTTTTTCAGGCACTACGCTTAACATTCCTCAGCCACAAAGCAGTAACATGGACGCAATCGTCGCATTTTCGCGCCAAAACTATAGTTCTGACCGTTCGTACGTAGAGGATTCAATTCGCCAGCAAACACTTGGCGACGTAGCCAAACCCGTACAAGCACATAACACAATTAAAACCGATGTGCATCTATCAAAACTTGCAGCCATTCCGCTACCAATAGCGCGCCCAGAACCTATAAGCCAGCCAGAGCCAGCTACAAAGCTTAGTGAGTCTCAAAAGCGCCGTCTTCGACGCAAACGCGCTGCAGAAGCTACAAAGGATCAACAACAGGTAAGTGGCCAAGTTACAGTACCCCTACCAGAGGCTGTAAAACAGCCACCAGATGATACGCACGAGCTTAAGCTCCGCTAGTCTCCTTGCACCCGCATAAAGCGGGTGTTTTTATATAATAAGAACATTTTACGAACACTATATAGAACTGTACAATCAAGAATGAGCAAAAATAAGATAGCTAATAAGCTAAGAGCTTAAGCGCAGTAGGCGTGCAGAAGTAATAGAACATACATACAAAAAAACAGGTTGGTGGATGAGCCACGAAAAATAGAGGCAAAGTACACGTGTAGGGCACTCCCCCCGGGTCTCATTCAAATGTCGCACAATATATCTTTTACGACTTAATATATGGTTATTAAGATGATTAACGATACGTTGCCTTACAGGGGAGTTTTTCGAGAATTCGTGCACATGTACTGTTTTTAACGTGTTCTCTCGCATCTCGTAGTGTTAGTTTTCAGCTATGCACATGTATGGTTAAATCCACACACAAGTTATCCACAGCTATTTGATTTTTTACAACTTTGATATTTTTATATACTTTTCCCCTATTTTTGTATCTCGACTAATTATTTGCTTTTTTCTTTTTTTGAATGCATAGTATGCTTTCCCCCACCCACCTGTTCTATGGTAGTTATACGAACAAAATACGAACTTAAGCAGAAAAGGCTATTTGAAATAGACCTTATCGGTAAGACGAACATCGATGTATTCATTTGGCTTTTGATTATTTTCTTTTAGTTTATTTTCTACTGCACGAAGCGATCCATATTGGGTGAGAATAGTGTCATCAAGTAAGTAGCGTACATAGTATCCCCTCCCCGCTTCTTTAATAGTTATTTCATGAGGTATTGTTGTGAGAGTTGCAACGGGAGTTGAATTGTCTTGCTTGTATTGCGCAAGAAGCCTTTGGTAAGCCTTTGCTTCGTCAGGTCGCATGAACTGTTCCCCCGCCTTACCCTGTATTGTTGTCTGATTTTGTAAAATGGGCAGATTTGCTTGATCTATAGTGGCCGTACCAGAAGGGAGCAAAAGACGTCCTCTTTGGCTTATGATAAGCGACGTATTACCTGCTTGTGTGAACGTAGCCATGGGTGGGGCAGAAACAAGAACAACCTCTGGTCTATGCCCTAGCAGGCTTGATTTTATACTAACGGTAGTAGCTTCGGGTATTGCCTCTGCTATAGCTTTTTCGAGTGAAGCTTTCTGAAGTGTTGGCTTAAGCCGGTTGCGAATATCTGATCCAAACGCCTGTTTAACGAGTGATTGGTATTCGCTCGCGCTTCTATACACCGTTCCCTGTATAACGACATGCGGTACCGGGCTGAGCGTTGCCAAATACAGCAAAGCAGCCGCAAGCGTAACGCAAATAACAATCGTGAACCAATGGCTCCGTAAGCGTTCCGTACGGCTAAATGCTAGTGAATCAGATGTATTCTGAGACCGACGTTCAAAATTATCTAATTGTTGTCGTGATGCAGTGTAGTACGATATTACGCGCTGCCCCTGTGAATCACCCGGATTCCGTTCTGCAGCCTTCTTTTGTTTATTTCGCTTAAATAACGCCATCGTAAATTACCGAGCCGCCTCTTCAATCACTGCGACTATACGTTTTGTCGCATCAGGTATTGCCAGCGTACCAAGCTTACGGGCAAGCTCAGTCGCTTGGGCGGGATTATTACGCAAGTTTTCAACTGCGTCGAGCAAAACAGTACCGTTTGTTTCTGCGATATCAGCTTCGGTCACGACAATTGCTGCTTTCATGTC
Organism: Saccharimonadales bacterium (SeqCode); assembly: GCA_046350635.1. GTDB lineage: Bacteria > Patescibacteriota > Saccharimonadia > Saccharimonadales > CAIOMD01 > CAZMHJ01. The sequence goes on along the minus strand of JAXLZY010000003.1, from coordinate 26,782 downwards.
TGCGATGGCACGGGCATTAATCGTTTGGTGCCCACCGGTTAAAACAGGATTCGGTACCAAGATAGTTGTTTTTTGCTGAACGCTAAGCTCGTGGATTGTGCTGCCAGCCCTCGTCACTACTATGTCTGATGCCGCACTAATTGTATGTAGTTCATCACTGTACGGCCATAGCAGCACCCTATCGTATTCGTGTGCTGGCAGCGATTCGTAAAATAATTTTACTTCTTTATGTTGATTTGCGCCTGTAACATGCAGCAACCAGGCATCTTGCTGCGACAAATACTTTCGGGCAATGCTCATAACGGCGTTATTGAGGCGTACGGCGCCAAGACTACCCCCGATAACAGAAATAACAAATGCATCCTGGGGGATATTAAGCTGTTCGCGGGCAGCTAGTTTTACTGCTTTCGTCACCTCTTTCCATTCTGGACGAATAGGCAACCCAGTTCTGCGTATTTTTGCTGCAGGGTACGAATAAAACTCTTCGGGCATTGCCACACACGAAAACCGTGCAAAGCGAGATAATACCCTGTTTGTTAAGCCAGGCAAGGTATCAGAATCATGGGTGACTATCGGAATACGTAAAAACGCCGCTGCCAACCCAACTGGCAACCCTACAAAACCCCCTTTCACGAACACGACACTAGGGCGCCACCAGAGTAATAGCCAAACGCTTTGTATAAGACCAGTCAAAAAATAAAAGAAATCTCTTAGGTTTCGCAGGCCAATTCGTAAATCTTTTACATAAATCCACTTACTAACTCCGTGATATCGGCGAAATTTTCCTGCTAAGATTCGCCATGAACCATCTATCCCTTGCGATGAATCAGCGAGGTTGGCGAATCTGTCACCATAGTTACCTACATATCGGATTTCAGCCTTAGGATGCTTACTTTTAAACTCAGACGCTACGGCGAGTAACGGTGTAACGTGGCCGGCTGTCCCGCCGCCAGTGACGACTATCCTCATGTTCTACCCTTTCGTTTTCAAAGCCGAGCGAACTTCGACGCATGGTCGTATAACTTGAAACTTGAAATACTATACCAAGTGCTGCCATCGAAAATATAAGACTGGTACCACCATAGCTGATAAACGGCAACGTGATGCCCTTAAGTGGCAGTAGGCCAACCATCGCACCAATATTAACAACTGCCTGGATACTAAACCATGTAAATACCCCAACGCATACAAGCTGCGTCATTCGGTTAGGTGCGCGCTGCATAATGTTTAGCATTCTAAATAGCAGTGCCCCGTAAATGCCGAGTAATACAACAACACCAACAAACCCAAATTTTTCGGCATAGATTGCAAAAATAGAGTCATTGGCTGCTTCTGGTAAATAGCCATAGGCTTGAACACTTCGCCCCAAGCCCAGCCCAAACACTCCCCCACTGCCAACTGCGATTAGCGCCTGGCAGGCATGATAACCAGTATTAACACAATCACGCTCGGGTTGCATAAATGTCAAAAATCGATCTCTGCGGTACTGTGTGGTGCTGATTGCAGCCACACCAAGTACCAATGCGGCGAGCCCAAAGAGCAACAAGCGTTTCATTGGTACACCCGCCATAAATGCCATCGCGCCCGCCATGCTGGCAAGTACAAAGGTAGACCCCAAATCACGCTGTAGCACCACTAAAACGACGCTAAAAACAGCAAATGTGATTAACAGTGGTTTTAAAGCTGTTAATTTGGCGGCCTTACCTTCGTTAGCTACCCGTGCTAAAAATGAGGCACCGGCAATAATTAAAACAAATTTAACAAACTCGACTGGCTGAAATGACAATGCTCCAAGCTGTATCCACCTGTTTGCCATACCACCCAGTACAATCGTGGCGACACTCAGTAGAAACGCGACAACGATTAGTGGCTTTTGCCATCGTTCCCAAATTGCTAGTGGTACGCGAGAAGCGACTAAAAACGCTATGAACCCTAAAATAATTGCAATGAATTGTCGCGAAACGAAGTAATTATCTCCAACATTTCCGCCTTGTGCTGCAAGTGCTGGACTAATAGCGAACATAACTATCATACCCACACCTAGAAGCACACTAGCGATTACGAGCAAGCCATAGTCTGGGCGATGCTTGCGCACCGTGAGGTCACCACTGGTAAGCGGTTGTCGACCACCGGTGCGCGGCATCATACAAAGCCCCCAATGATAGCCAATAGTAGCCCTATAACTGCAGCTACTTGGCCAATAACCCAAAAACGCATCGTAACTTTTGTTTCGGGCCAGCCTATTGCTTCGAAATGATGATGTATTGGGCTGATTCTAAATATCTTTTTACCGTTTCTGAGCTTTTTGGAGGCTACTTGTAAAATAACCGAGCCAGCTTCGGCGACAAATACAAACCCAATTACGGGTAGCAAAATTAGCGTGTCCGTCATCATAGCAACAACGCCAAGACCGGTACCGAGCGCAAAACTTCCAACATCACCCATAAAGAATCGAGCCGGAAAAATATTAAACCAAACATATGCGAGAAGCGCACCAACCACAGTCATACAAAAGGCTGCTAGGCCATAGTTACCTTGCAAAAGTGCAATGACTGCATACGTAGCGTAAGCGGTGGCAAGTAATCCACCGGCTAAGCCATCTAAGCCATCAGAAATATTAACTGCATTTGCAGTAGCGACAACTACTAAGACAAATATCGGGATAATGAGCCATCCAACGACAACGGCGCCAGCCCCTGGTAAATGAAACGAATCATAACCGTTCTTAGCAAAGAACCACCAGCCACCTATAAGTGCAACAAGTGCGATAAGTAAAAATTTTATTTTCGAGCGAAGCCCAGCGACACCACTGCCATCACCCTTAATGTTTATAAAATCATCTAATAAGCCGACTGCGCCTGCCCCTACCATAGCGGCAAGTGGTAACCAAGTTTGCCCGCGTTCAAGATTCGTGAATAAGGTTACAATTGCAACCCCGATAACCATAATGACACCAGCCATCGTGGGTATGTGTCGTTGATGCTTTGCGGCGTGAAGTTTTTGAAACTCGGTCGCTTTTTCACCGGTGAGCGCCGTTGAACGAGGCCGCTTCCACCATTGGTATTTGTAGGCTAACGTCGTGTACAGCGGTGTGATAAGCATGCTGAACGCGAAGCCTAAGAACCCTAAAAATAGGATGTGCTCTAACGTTGATGATGAGATAGCAAGATTAATCGTCGTCATAATGAGTTTTTCTGTTGTTTATTTTTGTTATTACCTCTGTTTAGTATACCATATTTCAGCGTTTTCAAGAGCTTTTTGGCTTTAGGGCAAAGTTATCAATTATCTTGTTGCTAATTTCAGCCCATGTCTTCGCTGCTTCACCACTCGCAAAGCCCGCTGTCTTTGGTTCGTCTAGCCGAACAACCATAACGTATTGAGGCTTATCGCCTCCTATAAAACCGCTATATACACCGTTATGCGCGTCTGATTTATAGTTTCCGTTGGCGTCGGCCTCTTGCGCTGTACCACTTTTAGCGCCGAGCGCGTAGCCTTCACGCAAAGCGGCTTTATTATTTAGCCCTAAGGAGGTAGTTAAGAGCCCCCTTACCTGCTCGCTGGCTTGGCCAGAAACCACACCAGTTTTCACCACTTCGGGCTTAAACGTTTCAGTTTTACCATTAATTTGCCGTGCAGCCACAAGAGTTGGCTTGTAGTATGTACCACCGTTAACGAGCGCTGTATAGGCAGCCGCTAACTGTAATGGTGTTACCGTCATACCCTGTCCAAAGGCCATGTTAGCGTACCGAACATTCAAGCCATAACCTTCGTTAGGTCCGCTAATTACCCCCTTTGATTCACCACTTTGTTCAACACCTGTAGTTTTACCAAACTGATAGTGATTTACTAGAAATTCGTACCACGTTTGCCGTGCTTTGGCATTAATCTCACCACCACCGAGTGTCTTTAACGTAAATACTGCGCCCGTGTTTAATGACTTATTAATGACATCGTGTAACGACATTGTTTGGGCACCCCAGTTAATCGAGTTCGTAATTTTTCTATCGTCAATCTGAACGTACCCTGGGTCAAAATAAGTGGTGTCTGGTGTAGCGGTACCTTCGGTAAAAGCAGCCCCCATTAACAGTGGCTTGGCGACTGAGCCAGGCTCCCACGCACCAGTTACTGTGTTATTTGTAAACACGCTAATATCGCTGATTTTATCGTATTGGCTTGGGTCGTATGTTGGATAATTGGCCATTGCCTTAATTGCGCCTGTGTTTGCTTCTATAATCACTACACTGCCACGGACTGCTTTTGTGCGATCAATGCCGTTCTTTAACGCTTCTTCGGCTATTCGTTGCATGCCAATATCTATCGTGAGCGTAACATCTTGGCCCGGTATTGCTGGTTTTAGTATGTTATCGTTATTAACTGCGAGTGGAATACCCCGGACATCGGTGACTGCCTTTTCGAGTCCCGTCTGTCCACCAAGCTCATCATTCAAATATTCCTCAATACCGTATTGGCCTTTACCGTCATCATTCACAAATCCTAGGACTTGCGAAGCTAGTTGCCCTTGCGGGTATGTACGAACGTTAACCTCCTGTTTGCCGATACCCTTTAGCTGTAACGCCTCCACTCTATTCGCTTGGTCTTTAGTCATCTTTTTAGCCAAAATGACATAACGACTACGAGATTCTAATTTTTTTTGGATATCTTCTTGTTTGCCACCAATGAGCGAAACCAACTTAGACGCAGTTTCTTGGGTATTTTCTATATATTGTGGATCAGCATATATAGTGTATTTTTGCTCGTTAAGCACAATTGGTACCGAGTTATTGCCATCAGATAACCGTATTATCCCCCTCGGTGCAGAAATTTCGAACTTTTTGATGTGCTCGGCAAGTGCCTGAGCTTGGTAGTAATCATGCTTAATAATCTGAATGTAAAAAAGTCGGCCAATTAAAATCGCCCCAATGGCAAGCAGCACAATCCTAAGGATTGCAATACGATCAATGGGATCTTTGTCAGTTTTTGCCTGTCTTGGTTTTACATAATTCATACTACTTTTGACACATTGCCATAAGCAGTGTGCGATACACTAATTATAGCAGAAAGAAGAGCTCTTCTAGGTGTTATTTATCTTAGTTTGTCGCAAAAGCAGTCGGCTTTGCTTCTTGCATGTTAGCCGCGACCGAGCTTGTCTTTACCCTATCAAGACTCTGTAACCTGGTAGACTCAACTTCAAGGCTTGCATACTCTTCTTTGAGCTGGGTTTGTTTTGTTGTGAGCTCACTAACTTTATAGCCAAGCGCGTTCGTCTTGGTTACTTGCGTCAAGTACATAAGCCCCAACAGACACATCACGAGAATAAGCACAATTGCGTTAGAAACGGGGCCTAACCCTGCTTTCGTTGCACTCATTGTCACGACGTTGCGATTTCGTTGGTACGCGCTCGCACGACTAATTGAAATGTTTTTACCGTATGTCATATTTATTTTTGTTTTTGGTGGCACCTAACGGATAAAGCGCCTTGGTGTTGCTCGCCCCACGTATGCAGAGCGAGCAACTTTTTGTTTTGGTTGGGTGCTGCTATAAAGCTTCTGTATCTGTTATAAAACAGCTACGTGGACTTTATGAGCAACCGACCGACCAGTGACTTTGATTCGCATCGCTGGTCCTTTCCGTTGTTTTTATTTTGCGGCGACACGTAGTTTCGCACTACGTGAACGCGGATTGGAAACGAGTTCCGGTTCACTCGCGGTGATCGGGTTTTTGAAAGGTACGCTAAAGAGTGCATCGTATCTACTACCACCGTGTTCGGTAAAATAGTTTTTTACGATTCGGTCTTCTAAGCTATGGAAACTTATGATTCCGAGCCTACCACCTGGTTTCAAAAGTTGAATCCACAGTGGTAACGCGGCGGTAAGTAAACCAAGCTCGTTATTGACCGCAATCCTTAGTGCTTGGAAGGTGCGAGTAGCAGGATTCTTTTTCTGCCACTTACCCGAAGCGCGAGCTATTATGGTGGCAAGTTCGTCCGTTGTTTTAAATGGCCTGTTGGCCACAATCAGCTGTGAAATTTTTCGTGCATGTGGCTCTTCGCCATATTCACGTAGAATTTCCTCGATGGTTTCCGCAGCCCACTCATTTACGATGGTTTCCGCACGCAGCGTTTGACGCTGGTCCATACGCATGTCGAGTGGTCCCGAGTGCTGAAAGCTAAAACCCCGGCTCGCCTTGTCAAGGTGCGGTGACGAAACGCCCAAGTCGGCCAATATGATGTCAAACTGTTCACCATCTTTAACGAGTTGCTCCGCAGCTGAGAGAAAATCCTGGTGAAGGATATGGACTCCCTTATCGTTAAATAATGTTCGCAGGTGCTCAATTGCCATTTGGTCGCGATCAACCAGTACGCTGTCCGCGTAGTTTGTAGTGAGCGCTAAAATCGCACCGCTGTGGCCACCGTAACCGGCGGTCGCATCGAGGTACGATTCCCCTTTTTTAGGAGCTAACGCTTCTAAAACTTCTTGTAGTAATACTGGTTCGTGCATTTTATTTTTGTATTTATTTTTGCAAGGTCACCGATTCAGCAGCCAACTTTTTGTTTTTTTGTAAGTTTTTGTTTTTGTGGTGATAGCACCTGAATGTTGTCTGCATTTGCGAATTTGAAAAATTTGCCTAAGGACAACTGGTTACTATCTAAGTTTGAGAGACTTATGTGTGAGGTGGAGTTTTGGGAGGTGTTTTGTTGAGAAATGTACTAGGGTTTTTAACGTAGAACCCTCGACCTACGTGTTGACTACCGAATCGCTGATCTCGAGTCGGTTTTGTTTTGCTTTTGAAACCAAATTGTTAATGTAAGGCTACTACTTCGCACTGATGCGCCAATAAGCGCCTGCGCGAACCGCAACGACTTCTTTGTCGATACCTGCGTACTCGATGTGATGCAGCTCAAGGGTCATTCGCCCCTGTTTCTCATCCAGTACACTGGCTACCTTTCCTGATCTGAACTGTACGTTCAAGTCGGCCACCCTTTCATCAAGGATAGAGCCATTTAGTTCGGGTTCTACTTTTTGATCCCAAACATCTTGTGAGTACAGATGCAGATACTTGCCAAAGCCGCGGGTCACGACTACACCGCTTTTGAACTCGCTTCGAACCTCGACCGGTATGGTCAATCTACGCTTGTCGTCAAGCTTTCGTTCGAAGTAGTCTACGGTGGCCATTTTTGTAATCTGCCTAGTGGTTTTTGTTTGTTGGTGGTGTTACCCACTTTTACCCACTGAGCACAGCATACTACCCACTCCTACCCACATGCAAGTACTTTTTTTGACAAAATACGTAAGTTATTCCCCACTTATCCACAGTTTGTTCGTATTCTTTTCGCAAAACACCATATATGGTGTGTATAAGTTTACTAACACGCTAGTGCTTATTGCACGATTGTTTGTAAATTTTGTAATGAGCGAATTTGCCAGTGGAACTTACTTAGCTGAACGACCTCGCTTGGTGCGTCTCGAAAAAGATGAATCTCGGTCCAACCAGTTGGTAGCTCTTGGCCCGACTTGTCATCGACTAAATATCCCAATTCAGTCGAAAAATTCATTTTAATATAATCTCGCTTAAACGTGTCAGTCGTAAGTAACGGTACATCGAGCGCTGGGCTAATAGCAGCTTTTAGCGATTGCACGGCACGATTTCCAAAACTCAGTATTTTGGTCTGTTTTTTTAGGCCCGAAGCCGCGAGCCATTTCATAAGTTCTATCGCATCGTCGTACACAAAAGCATTAGGTGTAAGTTGAGTTTTGGTGTTTTGTGCAAAATCTTCGAACGTGACCCCAAGCTCATTTAAAATTACATCGTAGTTTAGTTCGTACAATAGTGTCCCAGAACCAGCGCGCTGGGCTTCGAATAAAGCCCTAATATCCTTATGTGAGCTACCACTTAGCGTTGGCAGTACTGTATCAATTAAGGCATCGATAAATGATGAGGTATCAAAAAGGGTTCTGTCTAGATCAAGCAGTAGCGTCATGAAAAGTAAATTCTCATCAACTGCCGCGCAACCGCGTCGGCATCATGCCGTATCAATGTTCGCTCAAGCTTATCGTGCTTAGAGACTTCGGGTAGCTCGTTACTGACTAAATCTTTACCAATGGCACGATAGTGTGCCTTTTTTAAATCACTCGCTTTAAAGCCAACCGGATATTCACCGTCGGCTGCGTATTGGTTAATCATCTCTTTACTCGGTTTTTCAGTGTTGTACAGTGCGTAGTCAACCACTCCAACTCCTACAAATCGCTCGAGCTCATTAACATAATCGGTCACCTTCCAGCCATCTGTTTGACCAGGCTTAGTGACAAGGTTTATGACCTGCACAACCTTTGCTTTCGTTTTTTGAAGCGCTTCTGGGACCCCATCTACAATAACGGCCGGTATCAACGAGCCATAGAAATTACCTGGTGCAATCACTACCATATCGGCATCTTCTATTGCCTGTTTAGCATCAGGGTTAATCCAGGCATGGGGTTCGAGCATAAAATCGGGCCTGTTTTTCCCTTTAAATTTAGTCTGGCCAATCTGATATTCACCAATCATACGCTGATTATCATCGAGCATAACCAAATGGGTATTATCGAGCGTTATGGGCATAACCCTACCCGTGATGTTCAAAACTTTTCCTGCTAAAGTCACCGCTTGGCCAAAGTCATCAGTCATTTTTTCGACGGCTGTTAAAAATAAATTCCCAAAACTATGACCCTCGAAACTGCCCTCGCCAAATCGGTAATTGAATAGTTGACGCATTTGCTCGGTAGAGTTTGAAAGCGCAACCAAGCACTGGCGTACATCACCCGGCGGTAACACACCATATTCGTCGCGTAACTGTCCTGTCGAGCCGCCATCGTCTGCCATAGTAACGAGTGCTGTTATATCTTGTGCGTAGTTTTTAAGTTCCTTTAGCAAGGTAAAGCTACCCGTGCCCCCACCAATCATGACGATTTTTGGACCTTTAGGATTTGTCGCCACGTGCCTGAGCCTTTCGCCTTGCTATTTCCCTGGCAAACCATACTGCGCTTGGCCGTACTGTGCGTTTCATGCCATGCTCACGATCTACTGCAACTAAACCAAATTTTGGCCACCAGCCATAAGCCCACTCAAAATTATCGAGCAAGCTCCAATGAAAGTAGCCAGCAACGGGTATACCTTGTGATTCGGCTGTATCAATCGCTTTAAGTGTCTCGTCGAGCCACCACTGCCTATCTTTATCGCGTGCATCAGCCAGGCCATTTTCGGTAATAAATATTGGTTTGTTTGGGTAATGATACGCAATGCGCTGCATAAGTGGCAAAATACCCTGTGGGTTCATGTACCACCCTAAATCGTTTGTCGGCTTTTTAGGATTAACTTTTTTAAATCCCTGGTAGTAATCCGTAAAATAATAATTAAAACCAACGAAATCTTGGTACCGTTTTATGCGGTTTAGCCACCACCAGTTCCAGCTGTAACGCATAATTTTTACAATCAATTCATCAATCCAGTTACCCGGTCTAAACGACTGAATGTTAGCAAGTTGCTGGGCTACACCAATTTTTAAAGACGGCTTCTTGCGCTTTAAAATTCGCCACGCTCGCTTATGGGCAAGACTGAGGTTGTAATAAACCCAGATTGCTTTCAGTTGATTACCTGCTTGTGGTGGCCATTCTTTGCTACCATAACTCAACCCCATGTAGACATTCGGTTCGTTAAGTGTAATGACAAAACGAACATCTGCGAGTAATTCTTCGCTAACCTTTTTAACCAAGCGTTCAAAGTACTTTAAATTTGTACGCTTTTCAAAACCACCTTTGTCAGTAAACCAGGTAGGCATTGTCCAGTGCCAAATGTTAAAGAACGGTTCTATACCACGCGACTTTAAAGCTGCAATGTAGTCTTTATAGTGTTGAAATGCCGCTGGATCCCATTTACCTTCCTCTGGCTCGAGTCGTGACCATTCTATCGTAAAGCGAAACGCGTTCAGCCGTAGTTTTTTGGCAATATCAAAGTCTTCTTCGTATCTGTTGTAATGGTCAATACCTTTACCCGAAACATAATTGCTAGGGTCTTCTGCCTGGTCTTTCATTCGTTCCCAACTTGGCATCCAACCAAGTCGCTTATGAGCAGTTTTTGCCTGCTCGGCGGCAACACTTAGCTCCCATACCGACCATTGATTTGTTGTACCACCTTCTACCTGATGTGCGGCCGTGCTGGCACCCCAAAAGAACGGATGTTTGTTCATTATTCTATTGTACCTTATCAAGCACCACCAGGCTTTCTATGTGTGGTGTTCGTGGAAAAAAATTATAGCCACGTGCGTGAGTAATGGCATAACCCGAATCAATCAGCACTTTTATGTCTCGTGCCTGTGTACTTGGATTGCACGATAAATAAATAATTCGAGGTGGAGCAAGCTCTGCTAATTTAGTTGTTACATCTGCATGCAAACCAGCGCGTGGAGGATCAAGAATAACGAGTCCGTCGTGTTCAATATATTCAAGCGCCGATTCGGCTGGCGCCGTTATGACACACTCATTGTTTTGGTTACGAATATTCCGTTCAGCCTGGGCAGTCGATTCTGCCTCTGTCTCTATCATAGTAAGCTTTTGAGCATCACCCACAACAGAAAGCCCAATGCTACCAACCCCACTATACAAATCAAAAATCTTATCTGTTTGCGCAGAATTAACGTATTCAGCAATTTCTTTTAGCACGGCTTCGTAAACCGGAATATTAACCTGGAAAAACGAACGTGGCGTATACACGAATGGTCGGCCTAATAGCGTGTCTGATAAAAACTCGTCGCCCTGCTCGCGTAATAATTTCGTACTGACCGATGCGGGACTTTTTGGGTTAGAATATATGATTTCAAACCGTGAATAATTATGCATAAAATCATCAAATTCGGTAGCGATACGTTCGTCATTTACAAACACGCTCACACCTACCTGGCCGTCTTGCGACGAACGGATAATAACGCTTTTTAATGGTCGGGCTTCGATTTTTTTATCATTAATATATTTTACGAGATCTTTACCTGCTTGATTTATGGCCGGATGTGCAAGAGCACTGCCTTCGACCGCAATTTTCATGTGAGTACCACGCGCATGTAATGCTAAGTCAACTCGATTTGTATCGGTATGGAACCAAAAGTTATATTCCATTTTATTGCGGTACCCAAAATCAGATTTATCTTGGTAAAATTCATGCCACTGAATATCTACATGTTCCCTACTAAATGCTTCCGATAAAATAGATTGCTTATAGTCAGCTTCTTTTTTATAGTCAAGAATCTGCCACGGGCTGGTAGCCGAATATATTGTCGGCTCTTTTGGCTCTATACGGTCGGGGCTGGCTTCTAAAACCTCTACAGCTGTGCCCTCTGCCCAGTCGCGCTTTTTCTTAGTTAATCGAATCGTAACGAGTTCACCGGGTAACGAACCCCATACAAAACATTTACGGCCATCCGCAAGTTGGCCAATACCCTGACCACCATGCACAAGTTTTTCAATACGAACGGTATACAGTTGCAGTTCACTCACCGAACTAGTATACCTTATTCAGCCAGGGGTTGTTCGGGTATTAGCATGGGCTTATCGCGTTGTATAAACAGAATAGATTCGAGCGGGATATTTACATCTGGCCTGGTTGATTCTCGCCAATAACGCCGTGTATCTTCACCCACCGTTCGTTCTGTCGCCCGCACAACCAACGTAAGCTGTGGCCTATCTTCACTTAACTCTGGCACTTCTTCGTCACCATTCAAATAATCGTCCCAGTTTTTAGTCCGGGTTGGCTTACCAGCCAGATATTTAGTTACCTTTCCCGAGTACACAACCAGCATTGGTTCATCAGGCATATTGTTAGCATAGGTTACAGTAAAAAACCGTAAATGCTCATACCACGATTCAATGGTATCCTCTATTTCAAATACAAGCTGAACGGCTTGCGAATTATTTCCTTCGGCTATAAGGCGTTCGTATCGTTCGGAATAACTAACTGCATCAAAATCAACACGTTCGCCATCATATGCTTCTGCAAGTTGTTCTGCCTCCGCACGTAATTCATCGACCGTTTTGTGTCGAGGAAATTGTCGTACGTCGCCAGATTCAGACGCCATACTTGCATTATGGACTAGCCACACAATAATGCAAGTCGTACCCCCGTTAAAATGTCAGTTGAATAATCTATGTCCGGCTTGTTCCCGAACTCATACTCATGTCGAGCTGTGCTAACAACAATTGAACGAGCTCGTTCACGTCAAATTGGTTCATTTCCCTGGAGCGATTTTCAAACTCGTCGGAATCAAAAGCAGAAATTTGCATAAGACCTGTTTTTGTATATCGTAAATCACGCGTCGTTATTCTAGCACTTGTAGGGATCGTACCTTTTCTGCCAAGTCTGAATGTAGTTGAAATACCCGCCAATCCCTTTGCGTCATCTAACCTATCAAGAATAAGATCATGGACAGTAAGCTGAAGTTCTGAGCATAATTCGCCCGAAGGCTCTCGCCAGTAGTTTAGTTCGTATCGCGTGTTATGCTTCCATTGCTCGTCTTGTATCGTATGGGAGCCTTCTATGTATACGAGCCCGGCATCAAGTTGCGCATTGCATGTGTGTGGTGCTGCGTTGTAGAGTTCGCCAATTATGTCCTCTACAACTTCGACATCACTCGCTGAAACACCTTGAAGCTGTTGTTCGATTTCAAAAAGTTTTTTGCTGTATTCCGCGCTCATTGTTACGCTTTCATATTCATGTACTTACGCCTTGTTTGCTCGTCACATTTCTCAAGCGAATATCGTAACATAGTTCTTGGCATAGTTGCAGCGTGCGAATCTAAAAACTTATAGAGTAGTAGGCTATCAACTTTACCCATTTCGCGCAGAGCCCAACCGACAGCTTTTTGCAGCAAGTCATGTTTTTCGTTAACTAAAATTTCTGCAAGCTGAAATGTGTCGACTGGATTTTGTTGATAACTCAAAAAATAAAAGGTGCTGATAATTGCTACTCGCTTTTGCCATAAACCACCTTTTGCAAGTTCGTATAATGGCTCTCTATCTCTATCACTCAAATATGCACCTATAATGCGCGGGCATGATACATCGACTAAATCCCAGTTGTTAATCCCCTTGCCAATATGTCGCAGATACAAATTGTATAGCTCGTTTTGCTGCTGACTTTTTTGGAACGTATTCACCATTGTTACGAGCGCCGCAAGTCGAACTTCATGCCACTTATTGCCAAGCAATGCATCTAAATCTTCTAGTGATAAATCATTTTGATACTTTTTTGCTATAGCACGAGTCTGCGGGACGCGTAGCCCTAAAAACCTATCGCCCTCGCCGTATTCGCCTCGCCCTGTCTTGAAAAAGCCTTGCAAAAATACCGCATCAGCCTGATTGCCATTTGCAACTAGCTCGTTAACAAGCTGAGTTCGTGCGTTCATGCCGCTCTCATAATACGTTGTAGCCGACCGGCCGGAGAAAGCATCGCATCAAATTTTTGTCTTTTTGGAAGCGTTATAACAGAAGATTTTATTACTGCCACTTCACCAAGAACTGCGTGTATACCCCAATTCTTCTTGCCTTCAACATAAACAAACTGCTCAAATTCAGCATCTACTTGTACAGTGCCCGGCAGAATAATTACATCGACTTCATCGCTACTGTTAAACATTTCAGACGTAACCTCGCCCTCGACAATAAGAGGGTCAACAACCGTTGAGAATACTCTCTCTTGGGCAAAGCTTAAACATGTAGCATTAAGCGCCCCAATTACTTCTTCTGCTCGAGCTTCTCGCTCTGCCACTTCCATTTCTGCAAGTATTAATTCAAATGTGCGTGCTCTAGCCCCAAGCTCAATATCTAAAAGAGTTAGTTTTTGTGTTTCTCCTGCCATAAACTGATTATAATCAGCCCTTTATAATTTGCAAATGCTAACATTGTTTTTTCAAAAAATTGTGGACTCTACAAACCAGACTAGTTTGTTGCACTTATAGTATTAATAATTGCAAATCCAATAATTACCAATAAGATAGTTGGAATCACATATGCCATCAAATTGGCCATTATGGAGCTCGATTTATTAAGCTGTGAATATTTAATTTCCTCTTCGTTATAGTGTGAAGTTGCATGAGAAATATTGTGCAAAATATCTTTTTGAATATGAACTATCGCTTCAAACATTTCTTGTAAATCTTTAGGCTTTTTACTAATGCTTGGATATATGTAAAACCTCATTACATCATCAATTAATTCGATATCATATTGAGGCATCTTTGCGACAATTGACTGCATAACATCTGGAGTCAATAAGTATAAAGCATCTGATTCAAAACCCGGTTCTACGTATAACGTGAAGTAGTTGTTAAATGTTCCTTCAAGTTCATATTTCTGACGATTGCCAAACTTTAAAAGAGAGGCCGATAAACTAAAAGCATTGTTCTTTTTTGCATCTAAAAACAAGTTTGGGAACTTTTGCGACAACCTAAATTCAATTATTCCAAAACTGGTTGGATCATTACTGTTTCTTTTTTGCCTTTTCTCTCTGAAATTAACATCGTAAAAGGAAAACGAATTGCCATCTAGCGTGCATTCAAATAGGTCACTATACGAATATGATGTTCCTAAATCTTTCAATACACCTTTAGTCTCTTGCTTAAAGGAAGTTTGATACTTAAATCCATTTTTAGCCGCAAATGCTTTGTATCTAATGATGCTTTTGCCTGCGTCATAAAACACATAGATTATTAGTAAATATATTCCCAGCGTAATAAAGAGCATAACAATGTTACGGGAAATAATTGTTATTACGATAAACGGAATCGTAAAAGCTGCGGCAAGACGTAGAGTTTGCCAAACATTTAGCTTTTCTGGCTTATCCGATCCGAAATCGGCTTCTATCGCCTGTTTCCAGCTAACATGTTTTGATAGGTCTGAGTAGTCAATTACTTGCATTACAATTCTATTGATTCGCCATCGCCTAGTACAATCATTTCAAAAGGCATAAAGGCCTTCGTTGCATAATGATGATACATATAAGGATCCGCTCCCAAAACATCAAAATGAATTGGTATAACTTTTTTAGCATTCACTTTTTGCGCAAAATCAAATGATTGCTTAAGGCTCATGTCTGGCCCAGTAATTGGCAATGCTAGGTTTTCAACTACTAAACTATCGATGTCTTTGCCGTCACCTGGGTGGAACAAAATATCATCTATAACATAGCCAGTGTTTTGAGGGCCTTCTACCCCGTTTGGTAATGGCATATGCGGTAATTCGCGAGCCTGCACTTGCATACCTGCGACTTCAAAGTGCTGGCCGTCCTCAACTACCATGGCATGATTACCAATAAGTTCTGCGGTACTTGCATTGCAAATGATTGGGACATTTAACTTAATAAATTCTTTAGCCATACTTTCGTCGTAATGATCGGCGTGTTGGTGTGTATACAAAACTGCGTCAACATTGGCTATTTCGGCAAGTTCGTGGTGCTCTAAGAAGTTAACTCCTGGGTCAATTACCAATTTTCCGTCGCCCACCTGAACAACTAAACAACTTTGTGGATACCGTGTAATTTTCATATTAGACGTGATTTTTCCTAATTAGTGCTTGTATCGTTAAGCAAATCTGTTGATGTTTCAACCTGGCTTTGCGATGTGGTGTCTACTGTTGGGCTATTCATACCAGACGTAAATAATAATGGGACCACGGTCATAAGAATAAATAGCAACCCAAAGATAATTAGTGTCACAAACGCAATAATTACAAACGCTTTTGAAACTGGCCTGCCAATATGACCGTATTTATCATATTCATCTAACGCAGCGCCATCTTTAGCAGTAACTTTACCATTTCCTGTTCGGTAAATATCTATTAACACCCACACCCCTAGGCCACCCCACGTTAAAAGTTTTAGTATAGCCGTGAAGTATTTACCTAGATAAAATCTATCGACACCATAGTAACCAAATAATGAAGCCAGTATCAGTGTGACGACATAATTTTTTGACCCTGTCTGAGAAACGGGTGCGTCACCAGCCTGAGTTATACCTTGGGCAACCGGGATAATTGGTACAACGGGCTGATAATTCTGTTGAACAGGTTGCTCTTGCATGGGAGCCTGCTGAACCGAAGCAACAGCTTGTTGTTGCACTGGCTCCTGGGAAGGTGCACCGGGCACAATATTCTTTTGCCAATCCGGCACCTCATGTGCTTGTTGATTGGTGGGCTCCATATCACCCACTATCGGTTGCGTATCAGGATTCATTACTAAAATAGTACCATAGCCATAAGCGTTTACTATAAACAGATATATCCGATACTATTACTATATGGTGCAAAAACGTTGGTTTATTGGGGTAACATTGCCAGATGAGCTGAGCGATGCAATTAGCGGTGTTCAACAACAGCTAAAACAAAACGATGTCACGCTTCTCGAACCAATAGTGCCGCACATAACCCTTTTGCACCCGAACCCATTAATGGAACTATCACCATTGTATTTTGCACCCATTGCAAAACAAGCGACCGATACGTTATTACCGTGCGATATTCAGCTAACCGCAACAAGTACTTTTCGTTCGGATGTTTTGTATATATCCGTAGAAAGCCCGCAACTACACAAAATCTATAATGCTTTAGTGGAAGCACTGCCTCATGCAGTTCAGTCTTCGTATTTTGTTGGTAAAGAATTCGTGCCACACATTACAATCGCACAAGCAAAGAGTGGGTGCACATTAAACCAAAACTCAGTTCAAATTGCAGAGCAACAATTACGCGGCCTTTTGCCAGCTTCTTTTATTGCAAGCGAACTAACTCGGTTCGAAAGCAATGCTTCCCGTAGTTATAGTGTTAAGAAACTATAAACCTAGCTGTCGATTGAATGCCTTTAGGTGATTCTGTGAACCCTTGAGTAGCCTGCCGTACACGGTATCAAGGTACGTTGACCCAGTCTGATCAATTGCTTTTTGTAAGTCTGCTATATCTTGTTCTTCGATTGCCTTGCCCACCTCAAACGCTGCAGTCTGGGAAGTTAACCCTTTTGCGAGCAGTGTATTATATAAATTCTGCAAATCTTGGTTCGTAAATACACCTAGTTGACTAGAGCTTGGATTAGTTAATCCAAAATACGTTGCAGCAGATGCAAGCGATGCCTGGTGCTGTGATTCGCTTTTACTTATATTATTGAATACATTCACACCCCACGCATCGTACAGTTTTACATAAATGTCATGTGCGAGTTTTTCTTCTTCGAGCATGTACGACAATGTCTGTTGCTCACTTGCGCTCAGCGTTGCAGTTGAAGTGCTCGACAATGTGGTTGTAGCGTGCATTCCGCTAGATGCCGAACCTCGCATATATCCCCTCCCCGCTCCTTGAGCAAATGCAGGTACGGCTATAGCGCTCGCGCCTAATAATACGACACCTGAAATTAGTGTGCCTTTTGCTAAAGTATTCATAATGAAGCCTCCGTTCTTGGCAGTCGCTTTATTGGGCTGTCTACTCCACTAAACTCCCAAAAACTGAGGCATTGCTTAAAGACTACTTGGTGAGTTTTTGTTCGCGGGCGTTGTTCGCCCATTCGTCAGCAAGTTCGTTGCCTTCATCACCATCGTGACCTCGTACCCACGTGAGTGTTGCGTTTGATGGTCGATATAATTCACACGCTTTTTGTACTAAATCGAGGTTTTTAATGGGGCCACCCTTTTTCTTCCAGCCATTGGCTTCCCAGCCTACACTCCACTTGGTAATAACATTGATCCAAAATTCGCTGTCGGTATAAATCACACATTCTTCGCCATCTACATATTCGAGCGCTGCAATAAGAGCGTTGCCTTCCATACGTATATTAGTGGTATCAGGTTCATTGCCTAGCCGAACTGGTTGGCCATCACAAATTACCGCAAAGCCCCCTGGCCCTGGGTTCGGACTCGCGCTCCCATCTGTATATAGTATCTTCATTATTCTCCTAAATATTGCATTTTAGTACATTAAATCTTAATAGATAATACACTATCTGCGCTTCGATGACTCTAGCGCAATAAGTGACCATAACACAAAACCAAGACCAAAGACGAAGAAAGAAAATACGACATATCCCTTAGAATAATCATAAAGACCAATTGCCTTTGCAAGAACCGTGATTGCCAAGACTTCTCCGATTACCGTAAAAAAACTAAGTGCCGATAGTAGTGTTGCCTTGTAAACATGCTTTATATCTTCAAGTAATTTCGCCTGAAATACGATAAGCCTTATGCGACTGTAGCCCAAAAATAAAACTCCGCCTAAAATCACCAAAATATAGTTTTTGGATATACCCAGAAGCAGTAAACAAGAACTTATGAGTATTAAATCAAACATATAAAATACAAGTGGTTTAAGTTTGTTTAATATGCCCGTAAAAAGACCAAGTATCGCGCCAACAATACTGCTCGCAGCGATTACTAGGCCGAATACCCCAACGGCAATGCCAATATTCTGCATAAGAAGTTCCCTATATTCACCCGCCCTATTTGAAACTCCAGCCAGAAAACCCGCGAATAAAAAGAACGCTACATTTTGTAGTGTGACCACATTCTTTAGAGCTGACAAAGGGCTTATCTTTTTCTTTTTAGCATGATGCACTTTTGGGAACGTAAAACTTTTTGCAATGAGGAACATTATTACAAGAGATATAAATCCTAGAATAAATGGCAGATTTTTATCAATCGTGTATGTGGCGGGCACGGTAATAATTAGAACTATACTACCAATAAGACCATAACTTTGAGCACGCCCCATAACTTTTGCATATTGGTCTTCTTTTTTTAGAGCTACCAGCGTGTCGTGAAGAAATGCTTCAATGGCTCCACTCTGGAATACATATCCACCAAAAAATAAGACGGATGCGGCAAGACCTCCCCAAAAATTTGGCATAAAAATATAAAATAGTGGCGAAACAGCTGAAATTGAAGCACCAATTAAAATAGCTTTTCTGTTACCCCATTTATCTGCAATATAACCAGTAGGAATCTGCAGTAGTAAATTCACGATTGACGTGACGGTCGCAATAATTGCAAGCTGCGCTACGGTAACTTTACCCACGTTTACAAGCTGAATTGCAATTAATGGTAAATAAACTCGTTTGGTAAAGATTTTGTACCAAGAGTATTTTCCAATGTTTTTTTCTAAACTTCTTTTATAAGAAGCGTTCATCACTTAATGATACTGCTTATGTTAATAAATCTCTATTGTAAATTCTTACGTTGTCTTTTTTGTCCACGCCAGCGGGACGAATCATTTCAATAGATGGCATAACGTCCGCATACTTTGGTAGCAATTTATCTGTTTTTTTGAATCCGTAATGTTCGTAAAATCCTATTGCCCGCTCGTTGTAGCTCACGCATTCAAGTTTGCATGGTTTAAACCTGTCAATCCAATTTAAAAACTCATCCATTAGCATACCGCCAATATGATATCCAATATATTTTGGATGAACGTATATTGCTTTGAGCTCACAATAATTATCGTGCTTATCCCCTCTTAACATGCCAACAATATTACCGTCAGCTGTCGTGGCAACAATATCAAGATATTTTGGGTCATTTTTCCGTTCTGCGAATATTTGATTAGCACGCTCAGTGCTAAAACCAGCGCTACGTTCAAAAACCCATTCGCTGGTTACACCATTTTCTGGGGATGGATATGTATGACGCCAAGATTCACGCTGCGTTTGAATTACACCCTCTACATCCGCTTCAACCATCTTACGAATAACAACTTTTTCGTGTAGCGTTTCTGAGTTTAGCATTTAAAAAAATTACTTTAGTTGATCAATGCTTACGCGGGTTTGTTCGGTGGTGTCGCGGTTGCGAACGGTTACGGTACCGTCACCCTCTAACGTTTCAAAATCAATTACTACACAGTACGGTGTACCAATTTCGTCTTGGCGGCGATAGCGCTTACCTATGTTGCCGTTATCGTCCCACATAACGTTGCCGTGTTTTGCTTGCAATGCTTTATAAACCTCTTGTGCCTTGGCAACAAGTTCTGGCTTGTTTTTGAGCAGTGGCGATACACAGTATTTAACGGGAGCTAAATGTTCCGGCAGTTTTAAGTACACACGTTTTTCGCCGTTCACTTCGTCTTCGGTATACGCTTCACACAGTACTGCCATTACAGCACGCTCAACACCAAAACTAGGTTCAATTACATGCGGCACTAACTTTTCATTACTGCCTTTAACAACATATTCCATACTTTTACCGCTGGCGTTCTGAATGTTTGTTAGGTCAAAATCAGTACGGTATGCAAGGCCTAAAAGCTCTTCGGTACCAATTGGATAATCGTATTCAAAATCAATGGTGCGCTTGCTGTAATGTGCGCGGTCACCATCGCCAACTTCTAGTTCGTGGACTTTGTTTTTATCGAGCCCCAAAGCATCGAGCCATGCATGTATTGTTTGGCGCCACTTTTCAAATTCGGCTTCCCATTCGCTTGGGTTAACAAAATATTCTACTTCCATTTGTTCTAGTTCGCGAACGCGGAATATAAAATCGCGCGGGCTAATTTCGTTACGAAACGCTTTACCAATTTGTGCTAAACCAAATGGTAAGTCTGGGTAAATGGTATCAACCACGTTTTTATAATTTGTAAAAATACCCTGCGCGGTTTCTGGCCGCAAGTATGCAACAGCAGATTCATCATCAACAGGCCCAACGGTGGTTTTAAACATCATGTTAAATTGGCGAGCTTCGCCAAAAGTATTTTCTTTGCCGCAGTTCGGGCATTTGCTGGTGTCAATTTTATCGGCACGGAACCGGCCTTTGCATTCTTTACATTCAACCAGTGGGTCGGTAAAGGTATCAACATGGCCACTCGCCTGCCAAACTTTAGGATTCATAATTATCGCGGCATCGATACCGTACATGTCATCGCGGCTATCAACAAACATCTTCCACCACAAATTAGTTATGTTTCGTTTTAACGCCACTCCTAAAGGGCCGTAGTCATAAAAGCCAGCAATACCGCCATATACATCACTACCTTGAAAAATAAAGCCTCGGCGCTTAGCTAGGCTTACAATGTCTTCCATCTTTGTATCTGTACTCATATGAGGTAATTATACAGCAGTTCGCTTAAAAATTACTCCTCTGGTGGAAGTGTTGGTAGAATTCTTTTCCTAAACTCACTTGCAAGCATAAACGTAGATGGATCGACTACCCTGTCGACAAAAAGTGTGCCGTTCAGGTGATCGGCTTCATGTTGGAATACGTGAGCTGCTAACCCAGTTAATGTTTCATGGTGCAGTTGAGCTTGCTCATCTAGATATTCTACCTCTATCTTTTTCCAGCGTTCTGTTTGCGCGAACGGAACGTTATTCGTGCCAGACGCAAAACTAATACAACCCTCCCACATTAATGCTTTTTCGCCAATACCAAGAACTATTTTTGGATTAATTATGACTCTGTCAAAAACCGTTCTGTTGGGGCGGTTTGGAGTTGGTTTAATGGCCAGTAAAGCCAACGCTATTCCCCTGCCCACTTGCGGAGCTGCTATACCAACACCCAATTTCTTTTTATCTACGGTGTACTTTAAATCTGCAATAAACTGCTGAATTTCGTCAGATACTATTTCGTCCGGAGTAAGCTCTGTGGCTTTTTCTCGCAAAATCGGGTTTCCAAATACAGTTTTTCTAAGTTCTTTGGGTTCTCTCATATGAGGGAATTATACAATAGTTCCCTTACTTTTCTGTGCCGAACAGAAAAGTAACAAAAGAATCTCTGAGCGCAGTCATGCAAATACTTATCCATTGTTAAAATCTACAAAGCGCAAAATAACTCCCTTAGGTCGGCCCTTCGTTGTCTTCTATAGGAGCTCAGGGCATGCTTTTTGCCTTGGCCTTGATAGATTTCACAATGTCTAAATCAATATGCATGGCTGATGCTCACATTTAATCGCATTGAATGCATTAACCCTTGTACTAAGCCGATGCCCCGGACCCTATAAATACATAGGACGCTATGATGCTAATGGCATGCACTCTAAATACTGATTTAGATGATGTAAAAACTAGCATGTCCATGGCGAAAAGATGTTTGAGTGATTTCAATCTTAAAGTAATAAGAAATCATGAGTTCTTTTTGCGATATGTAGCTTTTACTATCAGATAAGAGTCATTTGGGGTGTGCCGAGGCTCTTTTGCCTACTTTTACAGCTGGTAGGTAAAAGTAGGTCACTACGCTTGCGAAGCAAGCTGTGAAAAAAGGAGTTTGCGCAACTTTGCCACTCAAAGTCGTAAATCAGAATTGGTATTCGACAAAGGTTTTAAGATACGGCGCCATGCTCGTGGCGAGCTCTTGCCCACCTTGCACGTTGGCAAGCACTAACGGCCCGTGCAATAGTGCCAAGCGAAGATACTTAATATGATTGGCACTAAACTGGCCATTTTCGTTATCTGCAAAGCCTGCATGGTCGGTATCGAAAATATAGGTAGCACCTGGCTCAAAATCATTACCATCCACCGTGTGCTCTAAATTAAGCGCATGGCCACTGACATTACTGTATTGCACACTCCACCATACACTGATTGCTTCTACGCTAAGACGTGGTTCGTTTAGGGCTGTAAATAGTTGACGAACCAAAATAAAAAACTCTTCGGGTGCGTCGTCAGTTGTAAACGTGTTTACCATTTTAAGCGCGTAATACGCAAAATCCACTTTAGCCAGATTATTTAAAAAGGCATCGTAATGCGTTACCAAGCGGGTGCTGGTAAGCGTACCTAGTTCGCCCTTGCCGGTCACAAAACCAATATCGCTAATACTAAAAAGTTCTATGCCACCGGCGAGTTTACTTTTTTCTTTGCGGACGCCTTTTGCAATAGCGCGCACCTTACCAAAATCACGTGTTAAAAACGTCACTATCCTATCGGCTTCGGCATAGTTTGTTCGTGCTAGCACAATGCCTTGTGTATGTTGTGGTGTGTTACTTTTCACTGGCAATCGTCTTAGCTGCACCTATCAGTTGTTGCAAGGTTGTTTTAGGTTTGTAAAAATAACGCACCACGCCAAATTGCTGCCAAATTTTCGGGTCGGCTCCAAGTGCGTATTCTGGCACACTACTGTGCACAATAACCGGGATATCTGCCCAATCTTCGTAACTTCTGAATTCGTGCAAAAACTCTACACCACTGTGGCCAGCGAGCTGTAGTTCTATTATCACTACGTCTGGGCGGTTCATATCTACCGCAACTACTGCCTGTTGGGCGTCGCCAACCACGAGCGTATCAACCCCACCTGCAGTAAACGCTTTTTGGTATTGCCGAGCCAAAACACTATCGGGCTCGACGATTAGTGCTTTCATAACAAACTTAGCTGTGCCGACATAGGCACATAAAATCCAACACCTTTTTGCCTTCGATGCGTAAACTTTTGCAGTTCACTTCCAAGAGCTTGTGTTAATTGATCAGAAATAACTAGCCCGAGTGCTGCGTTATGAAATTCTGCCGGTGCTGCCGAGCGTGCTTTGCCAGCCAGGCTACGTACCTGCTTTAGTGTGCTATTACCGATGATTTCTTCGGGCGAATATACGCCTAAACGTTGGGTCTTTGGTGCGGTTTGCTGTGCGGCGATTACCAAGCGACGGCGTTCGCCGGGTTGCCCCGATACTATTAAGCTCGATACGAGCCCAAATAGTGCCCCTTTAAGTGCAGATTCGTTTGCATATACAGGCTCGAGTCGCTTGGTTACATCAAGTTCTAGTTCTACATTATACGTTTTAGATAACTGCCATAGTTCTTGCGCTACATCTTGAGCGGCTGCGGCAGCAGATACAGATGTAAGTGGTAGTTCTGTTTGAAGTGCGTCAACCGCAAATAACGCGTAATCGAGCGAAGAAAGCGCGTGTTTACTTAATAGTTCAATTTCTCGTAACGAAGACTTATCACCCTTGGATGCTTCAGCTAATGCACGCACCTGTAAAAAGCGCGTTTGTATATCAAATAACAGTGGTGATATTTGTTTTAGCCCATCAAGGGGCGTTATTTCTGTATAGCCCAAATTGTACCCTCTGTTCGTTACAGAAAGTATACCATATTTTTATACAATTTACAGCCAAGCTATGGCGAGTAGGTCAGGTTTTTTAAGACAGTATTGTTAAAATCATTTAAGGCATTTGGATTTTCGGTCCAAATCTTAAGAGTTTTATCTCGTAACGGCAAAATAACCATAGCCCCAGATTTTGTATTGTTAATCTGGCCATCAAGGCGAACGCCCGGAGTTGCATCTTTTACTTGTTCGGGTTTAAACGCAGTGACTGTTATTTTTCCTTGCTTAACTTTGTCGGCATAGGAGTTAACAGTCGCCTGATATGGTGTACTACTGACCTGAACACGCAATATGTAACTATTTTTATCACCTGCTACATCAGGCACAAAGGCCGGGTTAAAGAAACCGTCTACTGGGTTATTGGTTGCGTTACCCTCAGATACATATGCACTCCAGGTTTTTGGGTATACAAGCTTAACACTACCGAACTGCGATGGGCTTGTGTATGACGTAAATGGTGACTTTTCTTTTTCGGCATATTCGGCATCGAGCGTCTTCTTTTGTTCTGCATTTGCAGCGGCTACCGCTACAGCAGATTTTTTATCTGAATTATTCTTGTAATCTTGCATTTGCCCAAATGCCCAGAAGCCAAAAACAAGTGCTGCCACGAACAGTAGTAAAGTAACAACAAATCCACCAATAAGACCAACTGGTTTTTGGTCTTTTGGCAGTTGAACGGGCACCCCCATATTTGGCGGAGGAGTTTGTACTGGTA
This sequence comes from Saccharimonadales bacterium (SeqCode), assembly GCA_046350635.1. Taxonomy (GTDB): domain Bacteria; phylum Patescibacteriota; class Saccharimonadia; order Saccharimonadales; family CAIOMD01; genus CAZMHJ01. Next base: position 2,006 of record JAXLZY010000003.1, on the reverse strand, counting down.
CCTGCCCCCCGTACGGTTGCATATTATTTGGTTGCATTATTCTTATGCTAACAAGTTATACGACAACAGACAAGTTTACTTGGGGCCGTACTGATATAAGGCAAGCGCGCCTTTTCTTTTATTTGGGTTTTTACCGGGGATTTCAAATGCGTAGCTCACTACTTTGACTTTTTTGCCAGCATATTGTTGAGTAATTTTAGTGTCCAAGTTAGCCATGAATTTCTGTAATAAAAAGACATAGATTCCATCTGTTATAGGCCATTCTTTTTGCCAAAAGTTACCCCAGCGAATACTAATTTGATGGCGATATTTAAAGCAAACGATGTAGCTTACAATAACTAAGAATGGGTTGAGCTCGTAGCCAACAGCGTGTATTCCCCTTTGTGCTGCCGCCCTTAGCATCCTGCCATCACCACTGCCAAGCTCTAACAATGTTTGGCCCTTTTTTAAATCGAGAAGATCAAGTGCATCGTGCTGTTGCTCTTTAAGCGTTGGCACGTAGGGTGCTCCCACTAAAACAACAAACCCAAAACAAAGCACGAGGCATACAATAATCCAGAAAATAATCATTAAGCGCTAGTCACCTTTTGCATATTTTTTGGTAAGCACTTCTACTTTTGCCTGTGTATCTGCTAAATAAGCTTCGAGTTCAGCAAGTAACTTTTCTGCCTGCTGATATTTATCAATAGCTTCATCGACCGATACGTCGCCACGCTCGAACCATGCGAGTAATTCGTCTAGCTCTGCTCTTTTTTGTGTGTAGTTAAAGTCATTCTTGGCCATGTTTTACCTTTCTTTTACCTCTGTTACTTTAGCTGTAATATGGGCTCGTGCTAGCTCTACTTCGATAGTGTCGCCTGGCTTCACATCGGCTAATCCCTTAACGAAAGATGCCTCTTTGCGAACCAAGGCATACCCACGTTCTAACACAATATTAGGATTATATGCATTTACGATATGGCGCGCCATCACAAGAGATTCTTGTTGGATATGCAGCACTTGCTTAACTTGGTGGACTAGACGGGCTCTATCTTGCTGTGTTTGCTGTAGCTCGATAGCTATTCGGCTTTTTACCACCTGAGCTAATCGCCCTTTCGTATGTTGCATTGACTGTCGTTCGTACGTCACATCGGGAACCAATAGTTCTGCCGCATTGCTTGGGGTACTTGCACGCACGTCGGCGCATAGCTCTGCCAACGACTCATCAATTTCGTGACCGATAGCTACTAGTGTTGGAATGCGGCTCGCGGCTATAGCACGCACAACCCGTTCATCATTAAAGGCGGCTAAATCATCTGCACTTCCACCTCCGCGGGTCATAACTAATACATCTGCCAACTCGCTGTCAGAGTTAGCAGCAGAGATTGCCATTACTAATTGCGCCGGTGCAGATTCACCCTGCACTTGTGTGTCATATGCGTCGATACGTAAAAACGGCCAGCGGGCTGACGCCACTTTTATAAAGTCTGCGTAAGCAGCTGATTCGAGCGACGTTACAAGTGCTATTCGTTTTGGTGGATACGGTAAGGTTCTTTTGCGCGATTCATCAAACAAGCCTTCGGCTTCTAGTTTCGCTTTAAGTAAATCGAATGCTTTTTTTAGCGAGCCCTCACCACTCGGTTGCATTGCCTGTACCGTGACACTAAACCCAAATTGTGGATGTAAACGCGGTGAACCGGCAACCTTAACAACCATACCGTCTTCGAGTGGCCCTGGCAGCGCATAAATACTCGCAAAGCAGCTAACTTTGGCGTTATCGTCTTTTAAATCAAAATATACCCACTTGTTTTTGCTAATTCTAAAATTAGCCAGCTCGCCTTCTATGTAGGCTAGACCAAACGTGATATCAAGTGTCTGGTTGGCAATCGCAACAAAATCAGTTGGAGTATAGATTAGTTCCATGGCTATAAGTCTATATGTGCGTCTGGTGTGTGCTTAGGCACTTCGGCGTCACCCTTACGCAGTGCAAGCTGGTACAGCACGAACCCAATTGGTAAAAAGATAAC
>JAXLZY010000002.1:0-167888 GCA_046350635.1 Saccharimonadales bacterium (SeqCode) | reverse complement strand
ACTATAACGAACCAGCTTTTAACGAAAAGAAGCAACTGGTGCAGGACTTTGTAAAACTAAGTGGTGCTAAAACTGTACTCGATATGGGTGCAAATAACGGCTTATTTAGCCGTGTTGCAGGTGAAGTTGCAGACTTTGTTATTAGTGCAGATATTGATCCGTTTGCTGTGGAGGAAAACTACAAAACGGTTAAACGAAACAAAGAGCAAAATATTTTGCCTATAAAGTTTGACATTGTTAACCCAAGCCCGGCAATTGGGTGGGGTAATGCCGAGCGCCAAGTGTTACAAAATCGTGCTAAAAACGTTGATACTGTTATGGCACTTGCGCTGGTACATCATTTAGCTATTTCTAATAACGTGCCATTAGGGCGAGTGTTCGAATATTTTACTAACTTAGGCAAGTACTTACTAATTGAGTTCGTGCCAAAAGGTGATTCGCAGGTAGATAAACTACTTGCAACCCGCAAAGACATATTCCCCGATTACACGATTAAGGGCTTTGAAGAGTCAGCCAAGCCGTACTATAAGCTTGTTAAAAAATCTGCAATTGCCGGAACAAAACGTACACTTTACTTGTTTGAACGAAAGGCAAAATAAGTGCCTACAAGACTTAAGAAATGGTTGGTGGAACACGCTAAAGCCTTTGACATAAAAACATTTGGCGTTGGCTTTTTAATATCGTTTTCGGTTTATCTTTTTTACCCAATTTCGACATTTTTACTACGAAGTCAGAATGATGAGGTACCGCTCAATGCCGATTCCGTAATTACTGATAATTTGTGGATTCCAATAGTAGTGTCGCTCGTAACAGCGCTCTGGGTTTCTGCGTTATATGCCTTTATTGTAAAGGCAAACAGAATCCATACAATCATTGCCGTTTTGTTAATGACATTCTTACTCGTTAAATATGAGGAACGATTGTTAGGTATTTTGCCGACTTTGCGCGCATTTAACCCAATACCAAATCAAAGCTACTCTGTATATAGCCTGGTGTTAATTACCATTTTTTTGGTTTTTAGCTATTACGTTGCCAAGGTTATTACGCATTTTGTGAAGAAGAGTAAGACGCTACAAGAAGGTTTGCCAACCATTGTTTTGGTTATGAGTTTGTTTTTGCTACTAACGACCCTTTTGCCATTTGCTCGATATGTATACAGCACGCATAAGCAATTATCATATAAACCACCATTGTTAAAAACTGGCACTCTGAGTACAAAAAAGGGTTCCCCAAATATCTACTATATTTTGCTTGATAGATACACGAATAATGATGTGTTAAAAGCAGATTTTGATTACGACAATACTGCTTTTACAAACAACCTTAAAGATAAGGGTTTTACGGTAAACGAATCAGCTTATGCAAATTACCCGTATACCGCACTATCTGTTGCTTCGACAATGCGTACGGATTATCTTGCTGATATTAAGAGTGAATTTGGCGGTAGTAAAAACCAAAACTTCTCACCGTTATTTAGGAGTATTCAATATAGCCCGACGGTTGAATCACTTAAAAAAGTTGGATACCAGTATCAATTAATTGGTAACTGGTTCGGATCATCAGACAGGTCTGCGCTGGCGAGCGAGTTTTATTTTAATGGATCCGACTTACGTGTAAATGGGCAGCGGAAATACCTTGGCTTGTTTGACAGTGCGTTTATAAACAATAGCTATACATATGAATTTCTAAAAGACGCCGACCTATATAAAACTGCCAATGAAACCGAACAGGCGCAATACCAAGTAGAAATGCTAAAACAACTAACGAAAACTAATGCGCCAGACAGTGGAAAATTAATGTTTGCGCATATACTGGTACCGCATAACCCATTCGTATTTAATGCTGATGGTTCTATTGCAAGCTACGATTCGGGTGAAAATAATAATGGCAAACCAGTAAAAGAAAAATATTTAGACCAAGTAAAATATATTAATTCCGAGATTAAGAAAATCACTGATGATTTAATCGCAAATGATCCAAATGCTGTCATCGTACTGCAGTCAGATGAGGGTATTTATCCGTATGGAATCCTACAAGACGAACCATATAAAGGAGATAAATCTCGATCATCACCTAATATGAATGAATGGAGTGATAGATATCTAAGGGCAAAATTTGGTATTTTAGCTGCATATAGATTACCCGGAGTAAACCAAGAAGACATAGATAAATACGCAAATTCGGTAAATATTTTTAAACTAGTGTTAAATCAATACTTTGGGGCTAATTTGCAATACGACCCAGTCTGCCACATAGGTTTAACCGATAGGTCAAAATACTACAGCTTTACTGATTTGACTAAACGTCTTACGGGTACCGAAAACCCAGCTTGTGCCACTAAGTAACTATTCTATCGTTACACTTTTAGCGAGGTTCCGATTAATAACTTTGGTCAGGTTAGTTATTGTAACCTACAACACACCTACGTTAAGGTCCTGATGGCCGCCTTTATATTTTCGAGGCATTTCACCATGAAGAATACGATTAATCTTTAAATCAAAATACACGCCATTGTCGTGGCCACTTGATTCACCTGCAGAATCTTGATTAACCTCAGCTGATAGTATTGGTTCGCCTATTGGTTGAATCGAAGATTGATCAAGTAAGCTCGCGTAGCGACCACAGTCTGTCCGAGCTCTGTTTCGTAAAAGATTTTCACCCAGTTCTGTCATGAACTTACGCTTAACAACTGATGACTTTTTACTTGGTTTATATTCGGTTTCAAATATATTTACAGAATACCCTGAGCCACTTTTAGTTATATGAGCTTGGCGTACGCCACTAATCATGTATGTTATACCTTCTGCGCCGATATAACCCTGACGCACGGTATCACGGTAAAGACCGTTAATAATCAGGCTGCAATCTTTGTAGTGCATGTATTCTGGTAGGGTAGTTTGATCTTCTAAATCTTCGAGTTTTTCAAAGAGTAAGTCTAATGCTTTTACAGAATCTACACCTGTTTGATGTAATCCATCAATAAGTCTATCTGCAGCAACAGGGCCCCGATTCCATGAAAATGCTATTAAGTCTTGTTCTTCGTCTTTACTGCGCTTATCGTTTTCTTCGTGAGCTTCAATTTCTGCGCTTTTTACTGCTAATTTCGCTTTTTGCATATTTGCATCGTATTTAACGCGAGCAGTGGCTTTTTTTATTGCGGTAAGTACATCACTTTCTTGCCCATCAAGTACAGATAACTCTTTAGAAATTTCTTGATGTCGAGAGTATATCTTTTCGTGATTCATATATAAATAATAGCATAGGCTTTTTATTTTGTCAATTAGAGTGTATAGAACTACTCAACAGTAACCGACTTTGCCAAATTACGGGGCTTGTCGATATCGGTCCCGCGGGCAACAGCTACGTAGTATGCAAACAGTTGCACGACGATAGCTTCTAAAAGTGGCAGTAACTGATCTGAGGCTTCTGGTATAAGAATTGATTCGTCTGCTAAGCCGTTGAAATGCTTAGCAATCTTCTTGGTAGTTACAACAATTGTTTTACCATTACGTGCTTTGACTTCTTGCAAGTTACTGGCCGTTTTTTCGAATAATGTTGGGCTAGCAGCGAGTGCAAAGGTGGGGAAGTTTTCGTCTATCAGCGCTAATGGGCCGTGTTTCATTTCACCGGCAGCGTAGGCTTCGGCATGAATGTAGCTAATTTCTTTTAACTTTAGTGAACCTTCTAAGGCTAATGGGTACTCGTATGCACGCCCCAAATACATAAAGTCGCGGTGATGCGAATACTTAAGTGCAATGTCTTCTATGGCCGGTGATTGCGCAAGTACCTTTTCGGCCAATTTCGGTAGGTTTGCAAGTTCTGTTAGCAATGGTTTATATAAACTACTTTTACCCTTTCCAAGCCACAGAGCAAGCAGGCTTAATACAGATACTTGGGCAATAAACGCTTTGGTACTTGCAACAGAAATTTCTGGCCCGGCATGGCAATAAATGCCAGCATCAGTCATGCGTGCAATAGTGCTACCTGGCGCATTTACTATGCCGAGTCTTAAAACGCCACTAGCTTCTACCTTTTTTAGCGCTGCTATTGTATCTGCGGTTTCGCCACTTTGCGAGATGGCAAGTATTGCGGTATTGGCGCCGAGAGGTTCTTTACGATATTTAAATTCGCTCGCAAGTTGTACCTCAACCGGTATCTGGGCAATTTCTTCTAACAAATATTCACCGACTAAACCTGCATAATACGAAGTACCACAGGCAATAATAATAATGCGGTCAATGTTTTTTAGTTGGTTTGCAACTAATTCGATACCACCAAGTTTTACCTCGTTTGATTCGAGCTTAATACGGCCTAAAATTGCATTCTGGATTGTTTTTGGCGCTTCGTGAATTTCTTTAAGCATATAGTGCGCGAAGTCGCCTTTATTTGCCGCAACATCCTCTAAAATAATATCTTCTGGCGTACGCTTGATATTAATCTTTTTCTGGACATTCTTAATCACATACTTTTTACGTTCTACAAAGGCGATTTCATAATCTTCTAGGTAGACGATTTTTTCGGCCGCATCAGCCACTGCTGAAGCATCTGATCCAACCATGTTGTTATCGCTACCAATACCTATAACGAGCGGGCTTGAAAGCTTAGCAGCATATATTTTAGTAGGTTCATATTTTGTCGTCATGACAATAGCGTAGGCACCCTTAAGTTCGCGTATGGCTGTTTCGAAGGCTTTATCCATGTCACTAAATTTAGTGTAAAAATAATCTATTAGATGTGGAACAACTTCGGTATCGGTATGTGAAACAAAATGATAACCGCTATTTGTAAGCATTTGTCGGATTTCATCGTGATTTTCGATAATACCGTTATGCACGACAAAAATAGTACGGTCTGCATTATAGTGTGGATGAGCATTGAGCTTGGTAGGTGAGCCATGAGTTGCCCAGCGAGTATGCCCAATTGCTAGGTTTGGCTTCATTTGTTTTAAGCCGGCAAGCTCTGATTCGAGTGCATCAACACGGCCAACTTGCTTTACACTATGAAAAATGTCGTCGCTACAAAATGCTACGCCAGCAGAGTCATAGCCACGGTACTCTAAGTTTTTTAAACCTGTAATAACTGGCGCTAAAGCATTGCCACGGCCAACATAACCAACAATTCCGCACATATATAATCCTTTTGTTTACATAAAAAATGATTCTAGCAATAAAGAATTTTAGGTATTTGTTATTGCAAGATGGTACTAGTATAGTCGGTAATTAATGGTTTGCAATTTAAATTGGCAACAAAAAATTGACAATAAATAAGATATAAATGAAAATTTAATCAATGAGTGATGACAAAATTACTATTCAAAAGTTATTAAAAGACTTGGGCTTTAAGCAAGCAGAGGCCGAGACCTACTGGACATTGTTACGGCTTGATAATGTATCTATACGTAAAGTTGCAGAAAAGAGTGGAATTAATAGGGGAACAACTTATGAGGCAATCAAGGCACTCGTACAAGCAGGGCTTGTGATTGTCAAAAAATCTGGTGCTCGCGAATACTATACCGCTGAAAGCCCCGAAAAAATTTATGATTTGATTCGGGACAAAAGAAAAAGTCTATGGCGTAGTCAGCAAGAAGCTCAAAAAGTTATACCAGAAGTTATTGCGAAGCGCGCCCGTCCTGAAGGTAAGCCAATAGTTAAATACTACGAAGATGATGAAGGCGTGGTAACAATCCTAAAAGACGTGCTTCAGACAGTATCACGTCTTAATAGTCCTGAATACTACGTATATTCATCAAAAGCCCTACGGCAATATATATACCGAAAATTCCCTCGTTTTACAGAGAGGCGTATAGAAGAGGGGGTATTCGTAAAGGTTATCGCTGTTGGTGAGGGTGGTGATAAAGTTGATAGCTCTGAACGTAAATGGTTACCCAATCCAAACGATGAGCAGTTATCGAGCTACACTATAATTTACGGTACTAAGGTTGCTCATATTTCTATATCACGTGACTTAACCCCATATGGTGTTGTTATTGATGACGTTGGCACTGCAAACATGCAACGTTTGTTGTTTGAACAACTCTGGCACATTTTATAGGTTTGCTGAAATAACGTTTAGAATTTCTTGCTCGAACTGTTTTTTGTTAAAACGTTGTGCGCTTTCAGCTATTTTTTGATGGTTCCATTTTGTGTTTAACGCAACCGTAATTGCATTTGCGAGCGAGTCTACCGTTTGGGAATCAAACAGTAATCCGGTTTCGTCGGTAATGTAATCGAGTGCACCACCTTCGCCATACGCTACCACGGGTGTGCCTGCCGCCATTGCTTCTACCGGTACGATGCCAAAATCTTCGACGCCAGGGAAGAGCAATAGTTCTGCACTGCCAATTAGCTTTGGAATTTCTTTATCTGTAAGACCAGATACGAACGTTATGTTTTCGTGCCCATGCGCAAGCGCACGCAATTTTTCGTTCATAGGCCCAGTACCACTAACTGTTAGTGGTACGCCAAGCTTTATTGCAGCCTGAATCGCTAAATCAAACCGTTTGTAAGGCACTTGGCGCCCGCTAACAACTAAACCGTGTCGTTTTAGTTGTTTGGTCTGCGCAAAGCGCTCGATATCAACCGGTGGGAACACGACCACTGAATCGCGATTATAGTATTCTTTGATTTTTTTCTGAATATGGGTACTGTTGGCTACTAAAACATCAGGGCGTTGGGCTACTTTGTAATCCCATTTACGCATTGGCCCACCAAGCACACGCAGGCCACCGCGGGCGATAGGGTTAAGCATGCCAAAGCCAGGTTCTTTTAAATATTCGTCGTAGCGTTGCCAATAATAATGGGTTGGCGAATGACAGTACGTTATGTGTAAAGCACCGTCTTTGAGTTTGTGTATGGCTTTAGCTGGCGCCACTCGATGAGATGACGATATCGAATTCGGTTAAGTCTAAGCTTTGGAATGCCTGACGGCGTAGAACAGGCAATAATTTACAGTTGTAGATTGTTTTGGTAACCCTTGCAGCCATGCTGGTGCGTACCTCGGCGTTTTTAAACCAGTCAATCTGATTTGGGTCGTACTGGCTGGTGTAAATTGGAACTTTAGGGAATAGCTCGTGCAAGGCAAGTACCACACGCTCTGCACCAGGTGAGGTTAACCAATCACAAACAATCGCAACCTTTTTATCTTTTAGACTACTTGGCACCACGGCCTCGAGGACGTCGATTATTGTTCTAAAGATAATCTTAATATCTAACCAAAAGCTCCAGTTCTGAACGTAGTAAAGGTCGGAGGCGCTCGCCGTTCTTCGGAATAATATCGCGCCTACCCGATGTTTGGGCAAGGCCAGTAATACCGGATTTAACGCTTAAAAGCAGGCTCTTAAATGGATAGTTTTCGAGTTCGCGTGGCACGAGCGCACGTGGGCCGACAAGGCTAATATCTCCCTTAAGTACATTTACTAGTTGCGGTAATTCGTCTAAGCTCGTCTTACGTAAAAGCCAACCAGTATTTTGTTACGCGCGGATCGTGTTCGAGCATATCGCCATTGGCACGATACTGAACAGCAAGTTCCGGTTTGCCCATTTTGGCAAAAGCTTCTTCGGGCAGTAGGCCACTGTACTCTAATTTGTTACTACGGAACTTATAAATATTAATTGGAGTGTTAAATCGGCTGAGTCGTTTTTGTTTAAAAATTGGTGAGCCAAAATCGCTTAGCCACACAATAAGGGCAATGCTAAGTAAGATTGGTGACAAGATAACAAGGGCAAGCCCTGATGAGATAATGTCGAATAAACGTTTTGCGATACGACCCCAGCCAGTAAGGGCGGTTTGATGTACCGATACAACCGGTAAGCCTGGAACAGTTCAACCTCGATATTATTACTTAAGATGCCATCATGAGCGGGCACAAACCGATACGTATGATTAGCCTGTGCTGCTGCAAGTGCTGGTCAACCGCTTTTGTCGCTCGATATGCCAGTATAGACAACGGTTTGGACTCGGAGTTCGCCTAGTTTAGTTAGAGCTTCTTCGCTACTCGTAAAAGAGTGCCTTTAAATTCTTTAGGTGCTTCTTTTTAAAAGACAATCAACCACGCGATACCCAGAACGCTCAGGCCGCTCATCGTTTTTAACAGTGTTACAACTGCGGGGCCATCACCAATTACAAGCACTCGACTTACGCCAGTGCCGTAGCGCCATAGCATCATACGACCAGCCCGTAATAGCGTGCGCTCAAGCACCTAACAACAAATAGCCCAAAATAAGAGCATACACAGGGACTAAACGTGCCGGAAAGATAGCAACTTTAGTCGCAAGCTCATACGTAATCACCACCATAATACCAACAGCGCTACCGATAAAGAGCGAAACGAGCTCACGCCAGCGGTACTCATAAATCCGCTTGCTATAGAGCCCAAGCAAGGCGAAGATAATAAGCCAAACCGGGGTTAAGGCAATCCAGATTTTAAGATAATCAACCGCTGAGACTTGATTAATAAGTGGTCTTGTATCGAGGCTAACACGAAATATATAGGCGAGTACGAAGGCTGCCAAGAGCGCCAAAAAGTCGCCCACCACTAATGTAAATGCGTAAAGGAATGAAGTGTTGTTTTTCACTTAGCTTCTATTATACATCGCTACCGGCTGCTATATACAATAAATAACAGATATAAAGTGGCTATCGAGCTTTATGAATACGCGCTACAATAAGACCAATGTTTGCAAAAAAATCTAATCTTGCTTAGCATTTGTTGGCTGGTCGTTTATTATTTTTTGTGCGCATATGTACCGTTCACGCCGTTATAAGCACCTGGTTAATAAGTAATGTAGGGCACGAACTCGTATTTAAGGCCTGGAAAGAAGCCTTTTTAATCGCAGTTCTTTTGCCACTAAGTATTGTGCTACTGTGGCGACAACGGACTAATCTTTTTACACAAGCTGCCAATACGCTGATTATTGCGTTTATTGCGCTTAATATTCTCCTTGCGTTGGTAGTTACAAGTGGCGCAAAGGCTGAATAGCTGGCGTCGTATTTAATACCAGATATTTTGTGATGTTTTTGGTAGCTCAGGTGCTTGCGCTGCAGTTTACGAGAACCAATCTTTAAAGAATTCATGCTGAGAGTGTTGTTTTGGGGAGGGGTAGCGGTGGTTGTGTTTGGTGCATTGCAGGTACTGGTATTACCGAAAGACATACTTGCGCATATTGGCTATCAAAAGAGCATTATTCCACCGTATTTTACGGTTGATAATAACGAACAGTTGGTACGTATTATCTCGACACTGAGGTCCAAACACTTGGGCTTATTTTAGTTTTTGGTTGCCAATATTGGCGCTTGTTACTAAGCGAATGTGGAACGTGGCGAATAAATACCGATACATAGCGGTGATTATATGGGTAATGGGCAATACGCTCTATGGCTCGCGCTCACGAAGCGGGTACGTAGGTGCCGCTAATTGCACTCGCGGTATTTGTTTTTGCAAAGTTCTAAATTATGGCAAAGGCTACTAATTGGTGGACTTATAGTGGCGCTCGTAAGTTCGGCTGTACTCGCGCTTTTATGCGGAATACACGGTTTGTACAGATTACGATACTACACAAGTCAATACAAGGAGCAGGCGTAAATTCTGACGAACAGCATGTAAATTCGGTTACCGAAGCGCTGCAAACTATCCGTAACCATCCTTTTGGGCTTGGGCCTGGTGCTGTGTACTTCTACCTACGGTAACGGCCTGAGCCGTAGAGAATTATTACCTGGCTATCGCCATAGAGCTTGGTATAGTTGGGTTACTTATCTATATTTCGATACTCGTAATTAAAGCAGCAATTCAACCTGGGGGTAAGACATGATGATATTTTTAGCACTACTTGCGAGCTTTTGTGTTTTGCTCGTAAATATGTTGCTCCCCGCTTGGGGAGTAAAGAACACTTAGTATGCTGTGGTGGGGAATGGCGGGGCATTATAATCGCGTCGCCACTAGTAAAAAGCAAAAAGCGTGATGGTATATAGCATTTACGCACTTTCTTACACCCCCAGACCTGCATTGAACGGCTACAAACATTCAGCCTTATTTCAATGTAGTCACCGATACATTTCAATAAATTCTGAAAAGTTTTCGCCTGGCCCAATGTAGCCCTGTTATTTGCAACAAAGTGTGAAAGTGCTATATAGTATGAGTAGTTTCTAAAAAACGAACACTTTCAAAACAAATTATGACAAAACGTACCCGTAAGCTATTAGTTCAATATCCGAATATCTTGTTGCCGGTGGCGCTTGGTTTTGGAGTGGCTACTTTATTATTGTGTTCTTAACGCCAATTATCGGGCTCTGGTGGGCAAATTTAATTGGTAATGCTGTTGGCTTAACACTGAACTTTATCCTAGAACGCTACTGGGTATTCGAGGGCGGCAAAAAACGTAAAGTTACCGAAGTGAGCTCGAGGTACATTATTCTTACGGCAGTTAACTTCTTCTTGAATTACTTCATATTAAAGGGCTTATTATCTGTTGGTATTAACGTTGCTATAGGGCAGTTTGTATCGGCTGGCTTCTTTACGATTTGGAACTATTTCTGGTACCGGTTCTGGGTATTTAAAGAACCACCACATAAGCGCAGGATTCGCCACCATGTCTGATGTCATTACTCTCGACCCAACACCTTCGGTTATAAGATGTCCAACGAAAAAACAGCGTGAGAACAGCACAGAATTTATTAGCCAGTTTATTGCCGAACATGGTTATAGCCCGTGTTACCGTGAGTATGCGTGGTTGCAACTATACATCGGTTGCTACGGTTGCACTGCATGTAAATAACCTTATAAAGAGAAGGCACTTACAAAAACGAGATCGCTCTGCCCGCTCGCTCGAAGTGGTTGAAAACGACGCTGCTAAGCCGATTTATAGTAATCAAATAAAAGTTGCAGAAGAAAATAGGCTCGTTGATTTAATAGATGCTAAGTTTAAGGGTATTGAAAAATTCTCTAAACCGCCACTAAAAGATGTTGACGGGCTGTATGTACTCGTTGGCGCACTGAGGGTTCTTGGTGTTGATGGTGCTGCCCAAAGCTTTATACCCAGGCTATCAGCACTAAAAGAAAATTATAAAAGCCCCTATAACAAGGGGGTATTTAAAAGTAAGCCTAAGTAATTACTTTTTGTAAGTGCCATTACCGTCCATGTTGGTTTCTTCAACATGTACTGATAGACCGCCTGAGCCTGAAACAACAACGTTAAAGACTACTGCTAAGATTGCACCTTGCAACCAGCCAAGAAGGAACATGATAACAGGGTAGATAAGTACCCAACCGACTACCAACAGTACTGCAATACCAAGTCCAGCTAAAAAGCTGTAGCTATTGTTTGCAAATGCACTCACCGGTACTAACAACCGCAGAGATAATTCCAACTACTACACCGATAATGGCAAACCATGTACCGATTAACTTACCAAGTGATCCCACCCCTACTTTATGAACTACTAATCGTTGCATAAATAAGGCTCCCTTTATTACTTTGTAAGCTCATCATGAACTGTAAGTAATAAATTGTCAAATTTAACTGAGAAGACCGCTTGGGTTTACGCTGTTATTCGTAAGCTTTTTGTGCACTTTTTCAAGTAAGCCAGACCGGCTGATCAATATCTTTTTAGTTCTACATCACCCTCTACGCTTGGAACTTTCATAATAATGTCACCATATCACCACGCTTTATGCCCATGAATGATTGCCGAATAGTTGCTGGTACAACAGTATCAAAGCGGTAGACGTTTTCGGTAGATGTATTTATACCACGTTGAATGATGATTGCACTGTCGGTTAAGTAATAGCGCGTGTTTTTCCAGTTGGCTTTTAGCATCCAGATACTTAAAAAATATAGAAGTACCGCAACCACAGCAATAATTAATGAGCCCATCGTAAAGCGGCTGTCTCCGATGCGAACGGCACGGTAAGTATAGCAACCGGAAATCCTGCCAGCCAAGATTATATAACTGATTGTATATAGCTCAACACGAAAGGTATAAGCCTTCTTGCTTTTTGGTAACTCTATTTTTGAATCCATGCCTATAAGTATACCAATGGGGATAACTAAAAACAATAGACAAAGCTTTACTGAAAAATAACTTAAGCCTATAGTTACTACTATAAAAAAGGGAGGTTACTTATTGTCTTTATTCGCTCAAACTGCGGATCCAACGCTATATACTGTGCAAACTACGACAGTTACAACTTCATCAAGCTCATCATCATTTGTGTGGGCACTTCTTATCAACCTAGTTGTATAGGTTGTAATGATTGTTGCTTTTTGGAAGGTCTTTACAAAGGCTGGTGAGCAGGCTGGAAGTGTATTATTCCAATCTACAACACCTATACTCTTTGCCGTATCGCAGGCCGTAATGGCTGGTGGTTCCTAGGTTTATTAGTACCTGTTGTTAACATTATTGTTTCTCTAATCATTTCGATTGATCTTGCGAAGCATTTTGGTAAAAGCACGGTTTTCGGTGTAGTTGGTCTTTGGATCTTCTCTGTCATTGGATACCTAATGCTTGGATAGCGACGCAGAATACGTTGGCCCTAAGCACGCGTAAGTAAGACAATATATAAAAAACACCCCGGGTTATGCGGGGTGTTTTTTAATGTTAAGATATTCTATTCTTTATCTTCTACTTTTGACTCTACTTTTTTAGGTGCAGCAGGTGCGTTTAGGGCGCCCCACGCCTCTAGCTCGTAGTCTTGGTTTGTGCGAACCTGGAATGCTAATCCGACTACGCCCACAACGAGTGCTGCGATTGTAAGAACCAAGAGCTACTGACCGCTTGGCTTGCAGCTGCGTAGTTGAAAGCATCTAGGTCTATCTTATTAAACAGTAGCAAAGCACACTGCAAATGCCACGACTGCGCCACCAAATGCGGTTACTATCATCAGATAGTATTTAGTGAAGTTACCGAATAGGGCAACCAATCCAAACACAATACCTGAAGACGATACCTATAGTTGCAGATATGAAGCCTTTGTTAAACCCAAAGAACAGCACAATGCTGGTACCGAGCCAATAACCAAGACTTGCCGTAAACAAGATGACCGCCAGGCTAAAGAAGAAGTAGGCAAGTAGGGCAAACAAAAGACCTACAAAAAAGCCAACGACTATACCTAAAGTGGTACCTATAAACGAACTGTTAAGAGCATCTGATGTGCCCGAAGCGCCAAGTATAAACCCGGCAAAGAATCCCCAGAGCGGGATAATAATACGCGCTAATCGGTAACCGCCAAACGTTAATGCAACGCCTAGAAGCACTGAAATCAGCGCAAAGAACACCTCTTTCATTATTTCTCCCTTGTTATGACTTAATGATACCTGTTATGCGTAATTTTTGCACGAGGCTTGTTATCCGTTGACGCCCGGCCTGTTTATCTCTATAATCAGCTGACGTAATTTGGGTATACCAAAGATACATATTCGGGAAGTAGCTCAGCGGTAGAGCAATTGGCTGTTAACCAATGGGTCGCTGGTTCGAATCCGATCTCGAGCCAGACCAAGCAGAGAAAAGCGCAGACCTAGTTCCTAGATCTACAACAACTTCTCTCCTTGGTCATCCAAGAAAGAATATATAGCAATTACAAGCTACGATGTTGGAACCGTCAGAAATGGCGGTTCTTTCATTTTACCCCTGTAATTTAGTTCTAACCCAGCCCCTCCCATCCTGAAGGAGCAAGCACCTTAAAACCAGACCTGTTTCCTAGACCTACGTGCTTAGTTAAACGATCTGAACCCAGTCATTGACTTGGTTTGCTGAAGTGTCGGATGATGGATCAACAGAACGTTTCCATGTAAGTTCCGCGCCTTCGACAACTCCTGAAGTAGGGTTGATGTTTGTATAGTGGACAACCTGACCATTATGTATAGAATCTGTATTTACATCTTCTATTTTGTCGAGAGCTAGTTTATCTAGTGGCACGTGTGCGGCCCATATAACATCGCGGTGGGTCATAATTAGTACATTATTCGTATTGGCGAGGTCGTCAACTAACTCTCCAAATCGGTGCGAGACAGCCAGGATAGATTCTCCACCTGGTGGAACCCAGTAGAAAGGATGGCCTTTCATCGATTGATAACTATCTGGAAACTTTTCCTTGTGTTGCTGCCTGGTTAGTCCCTGAATATCACCGCGATTTCTCTCAGTGAGTCTGGGTTCTTTTATCCAATCTCCACCAAAGCCTAACGATTCTGCAGACTGTTTGGTGCGAATAAGTGGTGAAGTCATGTATGTATCAAATTTCTTAAAGTCATAAACCTGCATGATATACTTTGCAATCCAACGTCCTGTTATCTGTGATTGTCTATGGCCAGCCTCGGTCTGTTTTTCATCGTTAGGGTGAATAAGTGCATGTGTGCCCAGCTTTCGCCTGACATCACCTTCGCTTTCGCCGTGGCGAACAATTACTAAATGTCTTGTCTGCAATAACTCCATAAGTTAGACCATGGCATATAAACTTTTATCTTTGAATCGTCGATGAATGTAAATAAGCGCGATGAATGCAGCTACTGCTAATAGTACGAGCGCCAAGGAGTAGGAATGCATACGTTGGTATGTAAAACCTAAAAGTAGTGGTGGCAAGAATCCACCAAAGCCACCAGCCGCACCTACAATACCGGTAACGCTACCCATGACTTCAGGCTTTGCAAGCTTACCGACCATTGCAAATACAGCTCCATTAGCACAGCCAAGTACGAATGCTAATGTGAGGTACGCAACGGTAGTCTGTGGCTCAAGGGTTGGTTGAAACGCAACAAATATCGCAAGGGGAATAATAATACAAAGAGCGGTCTGCACAACACGTTTAGCGCCGACTTTATCGCTTAACCACCCGCCAACTGGACGCGATATTGTAGCAAGTAGTACGAACCCAGCCGCACGTGCCGCTGCGTCAGTAAGCGACAAGCCGTAAGAAACTTTAAGTAAAACGGGTAAGTAAACACCGAAAGCGACAAAAGCGCCGAACGTAACTGCATACACAGATGATAAATCCCATGTAAGCCGTAGCTTCGATGCTACAATCAACCGAGAGATCGAAGATCCTTTTGCTGGCTTCCAGCCTGGAGCATTTTTACCCCAAAATACAAAAACCATCGCCATAATTATTAACAAACTAGCTACAATCATAAATGTGATATCGCGACCAAAAGACTCTGCAAGTCTAGGAGTTGCGAATCCTGATAGTGCCGTACCAGCATTACCCATGCTATAGATACCAAGCACAAAACCTCTTCGCTCTGGAGGAAACCAGGCGCTTATAAACGGAATGCCGACCACAAATGCCGCGCCGCCGAATCCAAGAAATATTGCAGTCAGTATAAACTGTCGATAATCTCCGGCAAACGTAAGTGCAAAAACAGGAATTGCCGTAAGCAGACTAATGACTACGAACATAGTTTTTCCACCAAATTTATCGGTAAGCATGCCGAAGCCTATGCGACCGAGTGACCCTACGATAACTGGCACGGCAAGCAGTAATGAGAGCATTACGGGTGTTAATGTAAGCTCGCTGGCAAGCTTTGCTCCAAGGGGACTTAGAAGCGACCAAGCCCAAAAATTTATAATAAGAGCTAATGTTGCTATACAAAGTGCAAAATATGCACCTTGAACTGACTTTATTTTTTTTGTTTTTGGCATATCACTATATCGATGCTTCCCAATCAAAGAACACGGTATCTTCGCGGTAGCCACCACGCCCTTGGCCAACTTTTTCAAAACTTTCGACAAATTCAATAGACTTAATATATTTTGCCATTTTATAGCCGTATTTCTTTTCACAACGTAACCGAAGTGGCGCACCGTATTCTATAGGTAGTGTTTTACCATTCATTTCATACGCAAGTATTGTTTGTTTATCATACATATCGCCGACACGTAGGCCTGAATAATATGCCTGACCTTTGTCATCGATATCATAACAATGAAATAGCACGTACTTTGCATCCTTCTTCGGCCTACAAAGCTCCATAACATCACTCATAGGCAAACCGCCCCATTCAGCGACCGCAGTCCAACCTTGTATGCAGTTATGTTTTGTAATTTGTTCTTGTTTCCGCAGATCTTTAATATCTTGAAGTGACATTTCGATGGGATTGTCGACTAGTCCGTAAACATTTAATTTCCAATCTTTGAAATCATTGGCTTTGAGTTTTTCATATTCTTCTGACTTTGGGGGATAGCCATTGACTCTAAAGAATGGTGAAATGTCTTTTTTTGTGTAATTCTGATTAGAGTTCATTCCGCCAAATAACAGTCGAACGACAGGCGTATAAAACTTCGTAAGAATACGTCGTAATCGTACTTGATCGCCAAGTGTAAAAAATGAAGCCCAAATGTTAAAGGCAACTAATAGAATAAAAGCCATCAAAAAGATCGTAAGAGCAAGAGCAAAATCTACATCAGTATTGCCAAGTGTAATGCGTTTCACACTGTCATAAAAGTGAAAACCAAGCGCCATCGTGATGTGAACAAGTATAAACAATGAAAACAAGACCATCGCAATAAAATGTAAGCTTCTAGCGACCTGACGACGGCCACCAAACAGTTTAAGAAATCCAGGGTATTTTGCTACCAATGCAGGTGATAATGCTAGCCCCGTGATAATAGCTAGTGGAGCCAATATGAATACAACCCCTGCGTATGTAAGCTGCTGTAAGGCGTTATAGGTTGCACCCTCTGCCGGTATATTTAGTGTTAGGTATTGGTACATCGTATCTATGGCACGAGAAAACACACCGAAATCCGTAGGTATCAAACGTTGCCATTGACCACTAAAGAGCAAAAAACCCATGTAAATTAGACCCGTTACTACCCAGATGATAGCTATTGTAAAGTGCCAATGTCGCGCAGATCCTAAATTGTGGTTGCCACCTGGCAGAGCTACCCTTCCTGGGTCTTCGGCCTCATCAAGAGAAGTCCAAAGTTTATCTTTCGGCATAATCTTCTTACCAAACCGCAACCAGTGATTGTCATCTTTGGTATCATCAGTCCAGTAAAGCTTTGGATGATCGAACAGAATTTGTATACCACTCCTAATGAGCAGTATTAAACAAAAGAGATTTATTAAATGTAAAATTACGATAATTATTGGTAATTGTAATGATTCCATACTTATAAATATAACGCTTATCTATTATTTTTGGTAACACTACACAAATTAACAGATGTAAGCTAAAGTAAAGCGAGCCTAAAATCAGGTGGTAGAATCACTTGGTTCGAATCTGGTTGCCGGAGCCAAGCATAGACACTTAGCGAAAGCTAAGTGTTTTTGTTTTGTTATACTTAAAAGATGCAAAAAATTACGCCTAACTTATGGTTTAATGGCAACGCAAAAGAAGCTGTCGATTTTTATGTTTCGGTATTTCCAGACAGTAAAATTGTCAGCACAGAATATTACCCAGGTAGTGCCGATGAGGGGCTTGCTGATTTCCAGAAAGATCTAGCTGGCAAAGTATTGACGGTTGAGTTTGAACTGAGCGGGCAACCTTATGTGGCAATTAACGCTGGCCCAGAATTTTCGTTCACAGAAGCAATATCGTTTTCGGTATCGTGTAAGGATCAAGAAGAAATAGATTATTACTGGGATAGGCTGTCAATCGTGCCAGAATCAGAACAGTGTGGGTGGTGTAAGGATAAGTACGGATTAAGCTGGCAAATTATACCCGCAAATATGGGCGAGCTCATGTCCGAGCCAAACGCATTCTCGACACTTATGCAGCAAAAAAAGATTGTAATAAGCGAATACTAATTATTGCGCCAACGCTCTAAGCGGGGTAATTGCTTTTGAGCCATCCAGCGCATTAACTTGTTACTGCCGTTTTGTATAAGTGCATCATCTACAATCTTCTTCATGTCATCTAATGTACAATCTGGTCCGATGAACGCGCCATCTTTATAGCACAGCATGCACCATTTTTCACTTTTCGAACCATCTTTTTCTGTACCGCGGCAGTCTCCTGCTTTTTTGGTTTGAAGTGGCATACCGCAGCTTTGACATTGTCGAGCCATAATAGATTCCTTCTTATATTTACTTACTTCTCGCCAGAATTGCTTTTACGGATGGGCTAATTTCTTTGTCGGTGCGATGAATACAACCTATCCAACAACATGGGCGGCGCTCTCCGGATTTCATTTTAGATATGCCCACAGTAATGCGTTTAGCGCGCGTCTCTTCTTTTTTTGCAGAATCAATCCAGCAGATCCACTCATTGCGCGCTAAGGGCGTTAAATCTTCCCAAAATGTATCGAGCTTATTATCTATAAGTGCTTGTTGCCAATCTTTTGGCATAGTGTGTACGGTACCTGCTGTAAGCGCTGTGGTAGACATAATGAATCATTATATAGGTTCGTAAGTACAACTCATATATAGTTAGCCATGTGGAAGAACAAATTATTCTCGTAAATGAGCTTGGCGAGCACGTTGGTGTAGCACCAAAGCTAGAATCACATCACGACCACACACCACTCCATCTTGCGTTTTCGTGCTATGTATTTAATAAAGAGGGGCAATTTTTGCTAACAAAGCGTGCCGCTATTAAGAAAGTTTGGCCAGGAGTGCTAACAAATAGTTTTTGTGGGCACCCAGCGCCTGGCGAATCTTATGAAGAAGCAATTAAAAGGCGCGGTGCTTACGAGCTTGGAATTAGTGGGCTTACGAATATTAAAAAAATCATAGACTACCAATATAAAACGCCACCGTTTAATGGCGTTATAGAGAATGAAATTTGCCCCGTTTTTACCGCAGTCTATGAAGGCGAAATCAAACCAAATCCGCAAGAAGTTGACCGATATCAGTGGGTAGACTGGAAGTGGTTACTTGCGCATGTAAATGAAGAACCGAATAAATACTCGTACTGGCTTAAAGACCAGATTGCCCATATGCCTAATGTGAATGATCTACCTTTAGCTGCTGTGAATCATCGGTAGTTTCTTTTGGTTTTGGCTGAGGCGCATTTTTATCGGTAGATATGTTTTCGAGAGGGAATGAGAAGCCAAACGTACTACCTTCGCCCTCGGTGCTCTTAAAGATAATTGCGCCCCCTTGTGCTGCAATGACCTTGCGGGCCATATATAGCCCAAGTCCGGTACCGTCTGGTCGGATTTTACGGGCATTTTGGGCGCGATAAAATTTTGTAAACAAATACTTTTGTTCTTCTTTTGGAACGCCTAAGCCATGATCGGTAACCATATAACGGATTGTCTTATCATCTGCGGCGAGCTCTACGATAACTTCGCCACCATCGGGTGAATAGTAAAGTGCATTATCAAGAAAGTTCATGATAACCTGTCGCACCTTCATTTCATCTAACACGACCTTGGGGAAGTTATCTGGCTTATTAAATGTAAAGTGAACCTTTCGTGCTGTTGCTGCAGTGCTTAATTGGCGAAGCTCGTCGTTTACAACCTGCACTAAGTCAGTGACCTTGTTTTGAATTATAAATTTACCAGTGCGCAGGCGAGACACATTAAGTAGATCAGAAATAAGATAGACCATACGCTGTGAACTGTCATAGGCTTGCTGGAGCATGCTTTTTTGTGAGTCATTAAGATCACCCATGTCACCATCAAGCACCATGCTAACATAACCCTTCATGCTGCGAGTGGTGTGCGGAGCGATGTGACGCCATACTGATGAATTCGTCTTTCGCGGCATCGATTTCTGAGTCTATCATTTGTTTGTTGTAACTGCTCACGATACGGACGTTTTCTTCGTACAAAAGCCGGTTATCTATGGCAATACCAGTCGGTCCACTGACACGTTCGATAAGCTCAATGTCATCAATCATTGGCATTGGTTCTTCGAGTCCAACTATCATTGGTAACCGTTAAACCACTTTCGCGCTTTAAGTTTTGTAAGGTACAACGATTTTAGATTAAATTGGTCCCGCCAAAAGCTTCATTATCATTTTGGTTTTCGACGCTAAAGAGCTCTATGTTTTGCTACTTTATCATTAATATCGATTATCAAATTGCGCGATTTGCTCGATACCCATTGGCCATCTATTGGCATATGGAATTGCTTCATACGTTCCTCCATAGTTGCGTCGGGCTGTTTTTGGCTTGAAGCATACTGACGGCAGAACCTTGAAAGTGAAGAAATTATCTATGCAAGCTCATTTATAATAGCCGATCGGGTAGGGTGATTGATCGATAACTGTTTGTGAGATTTCAGAAGCTAGCCAGGTAGGTTACGAGAAGACTCTAAAATTAATAAATCAATTGCGCGCAAAATTGATATCTTATTGGTTTGAACCAATGCCAGGTTTTGCGTGTACATTTGGCGAGCTATACGTTCAAAATCTGCCTTTAAGGTAGATGCTGTCACTGCATCATTATTCGCATCAGCTGCGTTTGGTAGTGGTGATGCGGTTTTCAAAAACGCTGCCCCCCTCGCGTCTTCCGACTAAGACTTTAGTAAGCTTGGTGTTTCTTCGGCTGGGAGATTGGCGAGGTAACGCGATGCGGCTTCACGACAAACTTCAACTGCGGCGTGTCCAAAAAAGTCACGGTATTGTTCGATAAGATCATTGATTACCATGCTACCATTGCCGGTTATGGTGCAGTGGTACGTAGAAGAATCGACAGTTAGGCCCTCAACATGTGATGCTTGTTCGAGTGCTAATGTAACGCCAATAATTCGACTTTGTTCTTTTATGATTTGCCCACAAATTTCAGTATAAATATTTTCGGCAGGTTGCTGCGCGGTTGGTTGGGTAGTCGCTGCTGGTGTAGATTGGTCCATTATGATTCTTCCTTTGTTTGTTCGCTGTTGTCGTGTGGGTGTGCGTATGGCGCAACCGGATTAACTTTTAGAAATTCTGGCGTAGCCGTTTCTGGGGTTTGTGTTGATTCTACTGGCTTAGCGTCTTCTGATGCTACAGACACAGTATCGGTAGACGACTCGGTGGTCGTAGCCTCTTCTTGGGTGTTTTCTGGCTGTGATTGGGCTTCGATATTTGATTCGACAGGCGTAGGCGTTTCAGCAACAGTACTGACTTTGGCAGGGGCGGCCTTAGAACGAACCCTATTTGGGTCAAGCATGGTGATACCAAGGCCCATTGTCGTAATCATTAAGAAGAATAGTAGATCGACGGGGTCACCATTAAAGTAGACACCCTGACCATCACGATACGAAAACCAAAAATCAGCAAGATATAAGAATGCAAAGGATACTAAGATTGTAATAATCGGTAACCTAAAGCGCCCACCGAGCAATTTCCACGACAAAGCAAAAATTACTATCGCAGTTGTGAGTAAGATTGCATCACCTATAGAATAGCCTAAATCAAAGAACTGTTTACCGAACGACTGGTCAAAGTACGCCGCTCCTCCACGAGCTACTTCAACTAAGAAATACCAAGAAAGAAGTATCATGATAAGAGAAACAAGCACGACGAGCAATTTACCACTTAGCTTTTTAAGGCCGTATTTTGCTCCTGTTGCCTTAGACAAAGTAACGATACCCGCAAACCACAACGGTATAGCACTAATATCAATAAAGTCGAGTAGATGAGATTGAGGTGCTTCGACATCAGGCTCCACAAATAAAAAGTATGTCCAGCCCAATTGGCCAATACCCCACATAATGAGTCCTAGTGACAAGAAAAACACGCCTCTACCAACACCGCTTTTAAGCCAATTCCATTTTTTGGCCGTAAATATGCCAAAAATACCATAGGTAAGCGCCGTAAGACCCATGAAGAGTTGCCACCAATAATTAATTTGCTGACCCTGGGTACCTGTTATATAAATTGCAAACCAAAGCGCAACCATAATGCCTGAAAGCCCAACGATAAAATAGAGTTTAAATTTTTTATTCATATGTATACGTTTATGCTTTTTATCTTACCTTAGTTATAGATAAACACAAACACTTCATCCTGGTATACTACGACTAGACGTGAAGCGACTATTAAAATTACAAGACCATAAGCATACAGCACGCAAAATAAGCCATGAACACACTTCTTATAGGGGGCTCAGCCTTTTGATGGTTGCCTTTGGTATTTCGTTGCTCCTTATCAGTAGCTCAGTTCATGCAGCAAGCTATGTTATAACTGCTGGTGTGCCCGCACCAATTCCGAGTACTCCCGCAGAAATTACAAACCCTGTTGATCAGACGACGACAACGAATCAGAACATCGTTGTTAGCGGTACATGCCCAGTTATTGTTCCCGCAATTGTCGTAACCATCTATAACAATAATAATTATATTGGCAGTGCAGGCTGTTCTGCGGCAGGCATTTTTGCCGGTAGTTTTACACTTTCGGCGGGCGCAAACGTGCTGGTTCCAAAGATCTTAACGATTACCAATGACCCAGGTCCAACAGGGACACCCATTACCATTACGTATCAAGCACCACAACCCCCAGTAACGAATCCTCCGACAATTCAAACACCAGCAAATCAACCCCAGCCCCAGACACCGCAAACACCGACTACTCCAACGACCCCAGTACTAAACGTAAATACAAGTACACCATTTTTGGTGATAAAACCCAACGAGCCGGTCGTATGGAAGATCAACGTCGGTGGTGGTGAGTCACCATATACCATTACTGTCGATTGGGGAGATGGTAAGAAAACAACTTATTCAGCAAATAGTTCTGGCGAGCAAAGTCTTGAACATTTGTACGACGCAACCAAAAACAGAGTTATTCGCATTAGTGTCAAAGATGCAACTGGAAAAGAGGTATATACAACGGTCGCAGGTGTTACATTCAGGCAACCAACTGGCCTCGTAGCTGGCGCGATTGAAACAAAAGCGGGAACCTACATTACACTAAGCCAAATATGGCTGATGTATCTTTTGCTAGCATTGCTCATACCGCTCCTGTGGCTTGAAGCACGTCATCGTAAGTTGATTGTGGTTGTGTCGAGGAGAAAAAACATAACACGAAAACGATGACAAAAAAGCGGTGGGTGATAATTGGCATTGGTGCCGTACTAGTATCAGCCTTAGTAGCTGCTCTTATCATCATGTTTCATGCGCCATCTAAATCGGTTGTAAAACAACCCACGCAACAAAGCGAAACTGTAAAAAACCCAGATCCAATACCCATTACAACAGCTTACTTTTCGACTACGCTACCGCCCGGTTTTGCTATAAAGAGTCAAGAAGAAAACCCTAACTCACAAGACTTGCTCCAACTTGTTGCGACAAAGACTCATTCGAACGGCCAACAAATAGCCATAAATGTAGCTACGATGGGCCCAGATGGTATAAATGGTGTCGCTAGTTATAACCTAAGGGCAAAGAATCCAGCCCAGTACACACCAGTTGAATTTGGTGGGATGCCAATTGGTGTTGAGTCGTTTTATAGCCAAACAGCTTCGGTCTACGAAATAACAGGCTTTTGGCCAAAAGGTAACCTATATGCAAGCATAAGTGTCTCTGGTGCGCCAGGCGATAGAGACACGATTAACAAGTTATATTCACAAGTACTTGATGGTTGGCGCTGGCGGTAGAAGTAAGGACTTAATGGTAAAATAAAAGTATATGTTACTTAGGGGTATCCAAGCACTGATTGTACCAGCATTGCTGTTTGCTACATCGCCGACGAGCACTAACTTCACGCTTAAAGCATATGATTTTGGTAATGGAGGGGGATCAACTTCGAGCACAAGCTACAGCCTCAATGCGATAACGAATGGTCAAGCGGGTAATACAGTAACCTCGACTACGTATTTAGCACAGCCCGGGCTTGCTTCGACGATTAACGCAAACGTACCGCCAGCTCCATCGTTTACAAACGCGGCCAATAATTACGATAGACTCACCGTTGTTCTTGCGACTGGCAGTAATCCAACCTCTACAAAATATGCAATCGCAATAAGTACTGATAACTTTACGACAACGCAGTACATCCGATCTGACAATACTATTGGTAGTACGCTCACGATTGCTAACTACCAAACCTACACATTGTGGGGAGGGGCAAGTGGTTTTACGGTACTTGGGCTACAAGCTAACACAACATATAAAATTAAGGTAAAAGCAATAAACGGAAACTTTAGCGAGACAGCCTATGGTCCTGTAGCGACGGCTGCAACGGTAAGTCCGAGTATTACGTTTGCCGTCACTACATCACTGAGTTCAACACCTCCTTATTCGGCATCATTCACAAGTTTACCGCCAGGCTCTGTATTCGCGGCAAATGCTGACCCACAACTAGCCCTTACGACGAATGCGCTTTTTGGTGGAGTTATCTATGTAAATGATTTAAATAGTGGGCTAAAGAGCACGGCCAGTTCGTATACATTACCTTCTGCTACTGCGGATCTTGGCGCTGTTCAAAAAGGCTATGGAGCGCAGGTAATTAGTACATCCCAAGTTTCTGGTGGCCCAGTCACGGCAAGCGCGCCTTTCAATGGGTCACTTGATAATGTCGGTGGCCTTTCTACTAGCTTGCAACCAATTATATCTACCAATACGCCTGTAACTTCGGCCGCTGCAACTGTTAGACTCAAGGCAAAAACAGATATAACAGTACCGTCAACAAGTGACTATACCGACACCATTACGTTTACCGCTGCCATGCTATTCTAGACTTGTTAAAATTGTTATGTTTGTGTAGACTCGAAGATAACGAATATAAATCAACATGGAGGGTACATGTCTCTAATTCAACAAAAACGCGTAACGGCTAGCTTGCTCGTTATAGCATTATTATTGGCAGCATTTGTGCCGGTAATACTTAATAACATTGCGCGGGCGGCATCGCTATCGCAAGTATCTGTTCGTTTTGACCGAATGAAAGTAAGCACCGCAACAACTGGTACTGTATGTGCAAAAGCAACCACTACAGCCACCGAAGCTAGTGTGCAGGTTTCATTCCCAACCGGGTACACCGTAAGTACTACTGTTGGAAACTGGACCGTTAACACAACTAACTTAGCATGGCCTACGGGTGCATCTGCTTGGCCTGGTATTGGTACTGCTACTGCAGCTGCCGGGCAAGTGGTTACATTCCCAAGTGGTGATTTAGTGGTTGGTACACTCTACTGTTTTAACTGGACGAATACAGCAGCTCTAAGTATTACGAGCTCCGCAAGTGCATCTAACGGCGGTACAGTAACTACTCGTGACTCAGTCCCTGCAACAATTGATTCAGCGCCATTTAGCACTGCGAGCATTGCAGACGATCAGATTGTAGTAACGGCTAGTGTTCCACAATCATTTAGCTTTGCGCTAAGTGGCAACACAGATGCTCTTGGTACGCTTTCTACTGGTTCGATTGCTTCAAGCCCAACACCTCGTACTGCTACAGTTAACACGAACGCTAAGAATGGCTGGCTTGTATGGGCAAAAGACTCTAACACGGGCCTTAACTCTGCACTAGCAGCTAAAACAATTGCATCAACAACTCCTGGCTCAAACAGCACACTTGTTGCTAACAGTGAAGGCTACAATACCGGAGTTACTCAAACTCAGGCAGGTGGTACTGGTACTCTAACCGTAGCTGCTCCATTCGTTGGCGGTGTATCGGGCAAGGGTGGTGGACTCGATACTACACTTCGTACACTAGTTAGCTCTGATGGTACTGCTCAAAACGCAGTTCTTACCCTCACGAACAACGCAACAATTGGTGCATTAACACCAGCTGCAACTGACTACACAGATACAATTACAGTTGTTGGCGCAGGATTATTCTAGAAACAAAGCAATAATGCTTATTGTAAAAACCGCCCCAATATGGGGCGGTTTTGCTATACTGATACGGAATGAAACACAACAGTTTATTACGAAATCTATTTGCTGTTTTTGGTTTGGTTTTCGTACTTACGCTGGTCTTACCACTCCAAGCATTTGCCGAAAATCAGCAAGGTAATTTCTCACTCCAGGTAACTCCATCACCACTTGTTGTATCTATAAAACCAGGTGATACGAGTACGACAGAACTGAAAATTCGCAATAACGGTGATAAGGCAGAGTATCTAAAGATTGAGCCTGAAAAGTTTTACCGTAAATAGCGATACGGGCTCAATAACACTAGGAACAGCGCTCCAACTGACGCAAGCAAGTGGGTTAGTTTTAGCAACCCGACATTTACGATACAAGCGGGTGAGTGGTTTACAGAGCGGGTCACGATACTCTCCAGAGAGCACGGGCTTTAGCTATTCATTCGCACTTGAGATTTCGCGAGTGCGAAACGCAAAACCAACAGGGAGAAACGGCTGTTCGTGGTTCGGTTGCGGTTTTTACGCTAGTCTCTGTCGATAGACCGGGCGCCAAAAGAACTCCAAGTTGTATCATTTAAAGTAAACAAGCCATGCATGAGTATCTTCCGGTAACACTTAAAACAACATTTAAAAGCACCGGAAATACAATTGTACAGCCGGCCGGGAATATCTTTATTCAGCGCGGAAAAAATGATAAAAAGCCCATAGCCGTGTTGCCCGTGAATGATGGTGGCGGCTATATTTTACCGGGTAGTACACGCGTATTAACATCAAAGTGGAATGATGGTTTTCCGTCTTATGTAGAATCACAAGATGCGGCTAACTCGACCACGAAAACTAACTTAGTATGGAATTGGCAGAATATTAATAGTTTCCGTATCGGACCATACAAGGCCAAATTGGTCGGAATTTACAATGATGGTACCAAGGATGTTCCGCTTGAGGCTGAAACAACATTTTGGATACTACCGTGGAAAATACTTATTGGCTTACTTCTTGTAGTAATCCTTATCGCGGTAGGCATAGCAACAATTGTTCGTAAAAGCTTTAAGGTAGTTCATCATCCAAAAAAGAAAGAGCATGAGAAGCCTGATTCTGAATAGATGGTACATCGCCATCGGTATACTAGCGGTACTGATAATCGGGCCTGCTAGTCTTGTATCTGCAGAGGCGCCTAAGGGGATAACCGTTTCTCCCGCAGTGTTGCGATTTACGGTGTCGACAAACAAACCTACGCAATCACAGAGTGTAACATTAACGAATAATGGGACCTCTGAAGTTGAGCTTAGGGTACAGTTAAAAAATGTTGATGAATCTTCTGGGGTCTTAGCCCCAACTACAGAACTCACTAATTCACAATCCACAGCAGTTGCTGTTGATAAACCTATTGTTTCATTAGCACCTGGAGCGTCAGCGGCGGTACTTGTAACGGTTAAGAGTGGGGATACGCTTAAACCGGGTGGGAGTTACTATGCGCTGGTTGTTACGCAAGAATCAAACGCTCAAAATTCAGTTGGACTTCATCCATCTGTCGGTGCGGGCATATTCGTAACAAACGAAAATGGGGCTAATAGACACTTACTACTAAAATCTACAAGTGTTGGACGTGTTATGTTTGGAATACCCAGCGTCATAAGTGTCGAATTCACTAATGATGGCAACGTGGTTGTGGTACCGAGAGGGATTATAGTTTTAACTTCTGCGAACAAGGAGTCATTTATTTCAAAAGGGGTAATAAATACGGCATCACAACCCGTATTCCCGGGTAAAACGATAGTATTAGACACACCCATGCAATCACTTGTACGGCTGGTTTGGCCACGGCGCATCAATGTTTTATATCAATATCGATTTGATGGCATGGATCAAACAACCACAATCCGCAAAGAATCATTCGTTATTCCTCCTATATTTGTTGCGATTATCATACTGATTGCAATAATTACCACGTTTCTTGTATGGGTCGTACCTCGCAAGAAGCGTCACAAAAAACAGGTACCAATAACATCTAAAGAAGTGCTTTTAAAAAAGAATCAAAAGCGCGTAGCAACAACAGGCACAAAGATTGATGTAAAAGACTCAACGGACGGGGATAGGATTACCGTAAGAACAGATTAAAAGCTTGAGCGTTACAGGGTAAATTGGTACTATAGTAGCAAGATGCTGCGAGTCTTCGTGAGGGTTGCGTTAATACCAACACTACTACTATTTGGAATTTTGGGCCTGGGGGTTATTTCTACCACCGTTGTTCATGCCACCATCAATAACCAAATTAGTTTTCAGGGTAAATTGACAAACCCAGACGGTACGAATGTTACCAATGGCACGTACTCTATAGTCTTTAGTCTGTACACTGTAGCTTCAGGTGGAGCTGCTGTTTGGACAGAAACCCAAGGGTCTGTAAGTGTAACGGATGGGATATTTCAGGTTAATTTAGGAAGCGTTACCTCACTGCCGGGTAGCGTTGATTTTAACTCTGGCAGTATTTATTTAGGTGTTAAAGTAGGGGCCGACCCCGAAATGACCCCCCGAATTTTGTTTACCGCTTCACCGTATGCATTTAACAGCGATAAGCTCGGTGGCATTGCAGCCTCGGGTTTTGTGCAGTTGAGCCCCGGCTCGCAGCAAACGGGTTTCATAAACATCTCTGGCAATGCTACGGTGGGCGGTACGTACAATGGCAATACTTTTACTTCAAGTAATTTAACATTCAGTGCCGCAAGTGCTGCCTCGATTCAAAGCGCAGCTAGCCAAGCGTTGAATATTGATAGTGGAAGTAGCGGTAGTCTTGGCCTTGGTTCGAGTAATGCAACGAGTATTACGCTTGGCAAATTTGGCACCATGACGACGACCGCTGGATCACTGAGCGTGAATTCTGGCACCAACATACCAACTACTGATCAAGTGGTAATCGATAACACATCCTCAACTGGCGTAGCCACGGCAGGTGTTAATGGCTTAAACGTGAAATACAAAGGCGGCGCAGCCGCAGTTGAAGCTGCGGGCATACGTATCGATTACACACCCGGTACGACATCAGGCGGTATTTGGAGTGGTATGAGAATTGTTGAAGCGGTTGCGGCGGCTAGTGGTGTTAACTCGTATGGATTGAAACTTGAAGGTGCCGGGTCAGGAGCTGGTAATAGTTATGGTATTGAAGTCGCAACAGGATGGGATATTGGCATAGACGTACAATCTGGCGGATTACAGTTAGCTGCGCAAACTGATCCTGCTACACCATCAGCCGGCAACCTTCGAATCTATGCAAAAGACATTGCAGGTCGTGTAATGCCAAAGTTTGTTGGCCCAAGTGGTGTTGACACCCCTTTCCAGTCTAGTTTTGGGTTTAATCGTATTGCGATGATGGCCCCAGCCGGAAGTGGAACAAACTGTAGTACGAGCCTAAGCATTTTTGGTAGTACTGCAACTGGTGCTGGTACTTGTTCATATACTGCCGTTGCTGCAACAAATCTCAAAACTTCTGTTCGCAGGATGAACTATAGTTCTGGGGCGACTGCCGGTACCGTAGCCTATCAGCGACAAGCGGCGCTTATGGCATGGCGTGGTAACGCGGCGGGAGTGGGAGGCTTTTTCTATACTACACGTTTTGGAATGAATACGTTGCAAACTGGAAATAGGGCATTCGTAGGTATGAGTGATTCTATAGCAAACCCAACAAATGTAGATCCAACTACCAACACAACCCCCGGAAAGATTGGTATGGCAATAAATGCAAACACCGGTAACTGGAACTTCGTTAACAATGTTACTGGAACTGCGCCGACCGTAACCAATCTAGGCTTAAGTTTTCCGGTGGATACCACGAGCCTCTATGAACTAATCCTTTTTTCCGCGCCAAATGGCAGCTCGATTGGCTGGCGCGTGACTAACCTTTCGACAGGTGCGCAGACGAGCGGGTCTGCAAGCACCAATATCCCCGCTCAAGGCACTTTCCTTAATCCTGTATTTTGGGTGACCAATAACACAACTAACGCAGCCGCAATATTTGAAACAGCAGGTTGGTATCTCGAAAGTGACAATTAATGAGATACGTGCATGCGCAAAAAAATACAAATAAGATAGTAGTTGTTGCACTTGCCGTTATACTAATTGCTCTAGCGGTGGGTGCTGCAATTATATTTTTTGGTCATAAAAAAAGTGAAAATAATCTTAGCGATATAAAAATTATTATCAATCAGGTGGGGGCTTTGTACTTACTTCCTTCAAACGAAGAACCAGCTCTAGCGACGGTTACCGACAGTAGCAAATTATCAAGTGCGTTTGCAGGGAAAGTAGAAAACGGTGATAGAATACTTATCTATGAAAAAAACGGTAAAGCCATTGTGTACAGACCAAGTATTAACAAAATAGTCGCTGTTGAGCCTGTTCAGATTGATGCTGTTGATACACTAAATAAAAAATAAATCACCACCTAGTACGACATGGTAAAATCGAGATCGACAAGTAGACGAGGCCAGATGAAAAGAGTCCCCCGTGTAGTTTGCAAGGAAATAAATAGATCAAACAACTTGTTATGATATCGGTTACACTAAGTGGGTGGCAAAGCGAACTAAGTACTCAGTTAGGTTTTATAAAGAAATTGCGCTTTCTATACTGGCGGTAATGTCAGTCGCGTTATTAGGATATGAGTTTTTACAAAATCCACCGGCATGGCAAGTTGCTAAAATTATGAGGTTCGATTTTTTTGTAGCAATCATATTTTTGTGTGACTTTATAGTAGAATTTTCACTTGCAACGAACAAAACAGCCTATTTTCGTAAAAACTGGTTTTTGCTTCTTGCCTCCATACCCCTAGTTGATAGTTGGGCAGAGGTTTTACGTGGCCTAAGGTTGCTTGCACTTATTCGGTTAATACGCGCGGGTGAGCACCTACAGTATATTAATCATGCACGTAAGTCTAATGCTCGCCAGAAGTAGTGCTTTCGGACTCAGGGTTATCCGACTCACCGGAATGTGAAGAAGAATCATCTTTCTTTTTTTGCCAGTTCGGGATTGGCCTAACGTATAGAGTTGTCTTGCCGTCTTTATCGATAGTCTTAGTGACTTCGTATCCTTCTTTTTCAGTGTTTTTAACAGTACTCTTAAGCTTATTGACAGCCTTTTCTATATCAGCGGCTGGAGCCCCAGTCTTTTCGAGTTCTTCGATTTTTGACTGTTGCTGAATTAAGGTTTGCTGTACTTGCTGGACTTCCTGTGGTGTTGGCACTTTCTGTTCTATAGGTTTTGCGATGCGTAGACTATTGAGGAATTGTGGCGCATTTGTCATCTGAGCGTATCCAAATAAGAAGGCAAAAGCGGCGAATGCCGTCGCTGTACTAATAAGTGCAAACTGCGGAACGTTCCAGCGCTTTTTGCCGACGATTGAATGGAGCATAACTTTTTTTTGTTTTCGGGATAACGAAGGAGCATCCGCCGCCATAGCAAATAATTCCTCCCCAAAATCTTCGAGGTCTACAAATTGCTTAATAATTTCTTCTTTCCTACTGGGACTCATACCATTCCTTCATTCTCTTTAGGGCACGCATTTGCTGAATACGAACATTACCTTCAGAAATACCTAATCGTTTACCAATTTCTGCCGCAGACTCGTTGTCGACAAAACGCCAAATTATAATTGACTGTGCTTGCTCAGGTAGCTGTGATATTGCACGAGCTAACTTCTCACGCGTCAACGTCTTTTCGGCTGCTTCTTGAGGCGTATCGTGTGTTGTATCGACAAGCTCAGCAAGTACGTCTGAATCAACAGATGGCTTTAGCCGTCTGTGATAATCTGTCAATAAATTGCGAGCGATGGTATATAACCACGCCTGTGGATAGGTACCATCAAATGTATCGCGCGCAGCCCATGCCTTGGTAAAGACCTCACTCGTAATAT
Organism: Saccharimonadales bacterium (SeqCode); assembly: GCA_046350635.1. GTDB lineage: Bacteria > Patescibacteriota > Saccharimonadia > Saccharimonadales > CAIOMD01 > CAZMHJ01. Next base: position 136,324 of record JAXLZY010000002.1, on the reverse strand, counting down.
CTTCGGCGACTCCAGCATCACTCGTACGCCAATAGACGTAGCTATATATTTTGTCTACGTAACGAGTATATAGCTCTGTAAAAGCGTGCTTCGTCATGAAAATCGGTGATCACTAACTATAACGTTATTTAAAACTCTTTGTTACAGATAATTGTATCGTACATCCACAGATTAGACGAACACCTTTCAATGCTTGTGCTTATTTGTCAAATCATTTATAATAACTTCCCAGAGAGTTAACTAAAAGAGACAGTTATAAAATGGCAAAACAACCGGTTAAGGTGAGCGGGAAAAAGAGTAAAACATTGTTTGCGGTATATAGCGTTATACTAATCGCGGCAATTGCTTTTGGGGCATTTTTTTTCGTGAAATACGTGCAACTTGATAAAAAATATGCGGCAATCCCGTCTGTTAAAAATCAAGAAACAATTGCTTCTGTGGCTAAACTTATCGATTTACCTAAAGACGAAACGCCCACCATGTACGAGATAAAGGACAAAACAAAGGCTACTATCACGCCTGCTTCTAAAGACTTCTATGCGAAGGCTGAAAATGGGGACATTGTGCTCGTTTACACCAAGGCCAACCAAGCTGTTTTATACCGTCCAAGTACTAAAAAAGTGGTTATAGCTGATAAGGCCGACAAGCTAAGTACTATTAGCGTGGCGATTATTGCACCTACCGAAGTACAAGAAAAGATAGCGCAAGACATCCAATCCAAGTATGCAAACGTGGCAATTGTTAGTAAAACTGCTCCCAAGGTAGCAGAAACTCAAAGCTATGTGGTTGATACCACGGGATCGAATAGTGCTTCAGCCCAAGATTTAGCATCTAAACTCGGTATAACAGTGGCGAGTTTAGCACCGGGAGAAACCAAGCCAGACGGAGCTAACTTTATCGTTGTAGTGGCCCCAGCCGCTCAATAGCTGTTGTAAAATTCACCTGACAAGGGTATTATAAGCATAAGAGTAAAAAAACATGTATAGCGCAAACAAACGCCAACGAAAGTACAAAATATTCTTTCGTTTCATGTTGTTTACGCTTCCATTTTTAGCAGGTTTTCTATTCGTTATATGGTTTGTTTTTTTGCGAAATTCTAACGACAGCTCAACGACTAACTTCAGTAAAGCTGGTGGGCAAGTTGCGGTAGTTACGCCTCAACAAAAAACATTTACCACCGAATACTTTAGTATTTCTCTACCGAGCGGATGGGAGTTCTTGGGCAAAAAGAATCCTACTTCAGAAGAAGTCTATTTTGAATACCAAAGTAAAATCAAAGACTATGACAACAGATTGGTTCGTGTCTATGTTGATGTATATCCAAAAGAATACGCGCTAAATCGTTTATTGCCTGTCACTGTTGTTGATAATCGTCTTGTGCCTGGGACGCTCTCTGACGATTGCAAGTCTTTTACAGGTGCCCCACTTGGTGGTACAGGCGCTTCACGCTCTGCAAATACGTGGGCTGCCAAATGGCAAGGTGTAGATTTTACCTGCGATATGGTTAGGCAGCAAAACTACAGTGGCACAGCGAGCCAAGAAGAGGGTAATCAGGTAACTCTCGTAAGTTCCACTGGCCAAAAACATAAATTTTTCATTGTGTATATTGATCAAAACGTACGACCTGACTATCAAATATTTTCTGAAGCAGTAAAAAGTTTCCAGACGATTTAAAAATACGCTATACTACCGGTATTAACATTGTAATGGTGGAATCACGTGCGATTCGTGAACTGTGCCGCAACTGTAAATGGACTAATCCATAAGTCAGATACGCCAACCCTAGTAATTTCCCGAGCAGGAATAGCTATCAGTATTTTTCATACTCATAAGGCTTCCTCGACGGAGCCTTTTTATGTATACAGAGCAATCAGCAGTCGAACGTGGTAGAAAACCAAGAGGGGATGAGTTTTATCGATATCTTGGGCTTCTTGCTTTGGCTCGCGAAAACGAAACAAGTGCGGAGTATTTAGAGCAACAGATTATTACTGAGCTTGCAGAGAGCATTGATTGCGAAATGGGTACGCACGGCACACCAATCCAGCTAACCGTTAAAGAAGGTGCCGTTTTAAGCCAGAATGGCGATAATTTGCTGCAAAGTCTCGAAGAATGGAAAGACCAATGGTTCGGTGTGGCGGCGCGAAATGACACATACAGCTGGTTCGCAGGCGTTGCGGCTGCCGAAGCAGATGAGATGCATGACGTCGTGCTATTTAATCAATCAGGCTCAATTGGCGACTCATTGGTTGTCATTTCGCCATTCCCCGAAGAAGCATATGAGTATGTAGCTACACGTGCTCAAGTTGCAGAGCGCGGATTTAGGCCGGATATAAAAAGAGCGTTTATACGAGTGTACGAAAAGACGGAACATGGCATAGCCGAGCATATACAGTCGGTTGATTCGAGTTCATTAACTATATGGAATCAGGTGCTCGGTAGCCAGGGTTTTAATCCGGCAGTATCTTCGCAGGACTTGCTAGAACGAAGAACAGTATACGGAAACATTACCGCTGTTGTGATTTTAGATGAACTAGTTCGTGCGTATGACTCAATATTAGAACTTCAAAAAGGTGAGCATCATTCGTTTGGTCGTTCAAGTCTTTTATCTGCTGAATCAAATGCATTCGTAAAACAATATCCTGAAATTATTGCTGATACAATCCAGGAGCTGCGTGCGATACCCGCATCGATCAGTTCGGCAAAGGGAGATAAACTGGCAAACGAAGCTCTCTATAAAAGTAAGGCTCTTCTTGATGAATTGTTTAATGCTTACATTACGACGGGAGTACACCAGGCAGTCCAGCATGGGCATGTAAGTGATGCTCGATCTGGTGCAGGTATGATTGCTCGATCCGAAGGTAAAGCCTTCTATGGATGTAGTGGGGAATCAGTGTTTGAATTGGCAAGTGGAGATACGAATCAACTTGGTTCACTCAGCTCATTCTCTGTAAAGATAGAATCGCATCGAAAAACCAATAATGGTCTTGAGATACATGAATGCGTAACTTGTCCTCTTTGTGGCAGTACTGTTGATGCAATATATGATCCAAAATCTAAATCATACTCGTGTGTAAAAAAGCGGTGCAAGGGCTATAACGAGTCAATGGTTCAGCGGGCACAAAATAGGCATGCGGCAAAAGAAAAAGATTTTGGCGAACTACTTGCCGAATTTATTTTTGGCGAAGAAAAGAAGACTAAACAGTCAGATGGCCGTAAGCAAAAACGTTAATGCTATGTGTAGTGGGTTTCGAGGTATTGTAGATGTTTTTCACGAAACTTACGAAACTCAGACTTATTAAAGCCATTTCGCTTAATGAATGAACCAATTTTTTCGCTGCCAATATAGTGGGGCATCATGACATACGCAGCACCCTCTTCATATAACGAAGATGCCTGTCCTGCTGTATCGGCTGCACATACGAAAACTGCATGCGGATTAACATTTTCAAGCCAACGAGCCAAGAAAAGATTAGTATCGTGATCACTAACGGTAGAGACCACAAGCTTAGCGTTCGCCATATTTAATTCTTCAAGGAGCTCCAAGTCTGTTACGTCACCGTATAGGTAAGTAATATTTTGATGATCAAGAGTATCTATAACTTCTGGGTCATAGTCGACCACGACATACTTTTTCTTCATCTGCTCCATAACGCGCACAAATTCTTGGCCACCCTTATTGTAGCCAAACAACACCATGTCGTATCGCTGTGGCTTGGTGTTTTCCTTATGAGTCTTCTTGCGCTCGAACATAGTTAAATGCGATTCGAGCAGAGTGTAAATTTGATTGCTATACGTAATAGCGTATGAAGAGGTTGCGATAGTAATAAGGGCCACAATCGTCATAATATTGGCGATGTCTGGTCGTACTAGGCCCTGCTGTTGACCAAGTAGTACAAATACGAGCGAAAACTCGCTTATCTGGGCAAGGCTACCTGCAGCCTTAAAGCTTGTATTTTTGGTGTATCCTAAAATCCCCATCGTTGTCATCACGATCAGTGGCTTAACAAGTACCACGATGATTAGGAATATGGCGATCGGTAGTATAAGCGAGAATGCATTCGATATGCTAAGTCGCGTACCAAGCGCGATAAAAAATACGACCACGAAGAAATCTCGAAGAGGTCGAAGCCTTGATGCGATTTCTTGTGCATAGGGTAGGGTCGCGAGGGCTACACCAGCGAACAAGGCACCAACTTCTAGCGAAAAGCCAAAATGCTCAAACAGTGCAGCTGCTCCAAAGCCCCAGCCGATTGCAAACAAGAACAGAAACTCCTGACTGCCTGCAATTACTTTATTCATCCGAGGTAGCACAAATAAACTAATAAGGTATAACGGTACGCCCACGGCAAGGCCTTTTACACCGAGCCAGATGAGGGTTGTAAACGAAAACGCGCCCTCACTTCGTGCCGCAACGAGCACAAGCGCCAGGGCGGCCACGATATCTTGTAGTAGTAAGATACCAATAGTTATTTTACCGTATAGTCTGGTCTGCTCTTTTTTATCACTCAAGAGCTTAAGGATGATAATGGTACTACTAAAGGCGAGCGCTAAGCCAACAAATAAACTTTCGGTTTTTGACCAACCAAATGCTCTTGAAAACAAGAAGCCAGCTAGGGTGGTTAGTAAAATCTGTATACCACCCGTAATCAAGGTGACTTTACCAACTTCCTTAATAACGCGAGGGTTAAGTCCTAACCCGATAATAAACAGCAATAGGGCAATACCGATGCTTGCAAATACATTTATGGTCGATTCATTTTTTACGATATGAAGTACTGATGGGCCGACCACAATACCCGTTAAGATATAGCCAATAATAAGCGGCTGCTTTATGAGCCTCATCACTAATGAAATAACTGCGCCAATCGCAATGACGATGCTAAGTTCTGTAAAAATATTTGCGTCCATATTTGTTATTGGTTGTTACCCTATAAGCATACAGGAGCTAGTGTAGAGATACAACAAACCGCTTGACGCTCATGCTTATATTTTGTATTATCAGATTTGTCTAAAAAATAAGCCAATGAGCTTGAGAGACAAAAAGTAGTAACGTACCACCAAAACAGTGGCTACGAAAAAAGGGAGAATCTAGGCGATGCCTATTAAGATAAAAACTGTCAGTACAAAAGCGCAGCGTGTTGCCGTGCGAATTAAACCTGCTTCATGGCAGGTGTATATTGAATATTAAGAAATTTACTTACTTTGATTGATAGCTTCTTGCACTTTAGCAGAGAACTTTTCAACTGAGCTAATATCGCCGTTATTTAGCTTGACTCCATTTAGGTAGTAGGTAGGAGTACCCGTAACACCCTTGCTGTTGCCATCTTTTAAATCAGCGTTAATAGTGCTATTTATAGTTGCACTCGCAAAATCAGTTTTAAAGGTGTCAGCGTTAAGGCCAATCTGTGCTGCATAACTAGCAAAGATTGGGAAAGAATCGCTTGCGCTCGACCAAGCAGACTGATTTTGATACAAAAGGTCATGCATCTCAAAGAATTTACCCTGCTTAGCGGCTGCTTCAGTTGCACGCGCTGCCGCCCGTGCATTAGGGTGAATACTTTCGAGCGGGAAATGAATAAATCTAAACTCAATATCTTTTTGATACGTATCAACTACTTGCTTTTCAATTGGGAAGAATTGACCGCAAACAGGGCATTGAAAATCACCATAGACGGTCAAATTTACTTTTTTAGCATTTTCACCGCGGACATTATTGCTCATTGTTCCGGTCGTATTGTTATTTGATCCTGTGTCAGAAGATTTATTTCGCCCAATAAAGAAAATTCCACCTAAGGCAAGAACTACTATTGCCAGAATGACAAGAAATCGCTTATCCATGAATGCTCCATTTTATGTTCGTATCTATTGTAACAGCTTTTTTGAGCTAAAGGCGCTAGCATTTTACGTACTCGGCGACTAGACTACAAATAGACTATGTTTCAGATTATTGGCCTCATTATCGTTATTATCATCACATTTTATGGCATCTTGCTGGTAAGAAGCTTTGAATACATGAGTATTCCCGAGTTGAAACGTCAGGCTCGCAAAGGGAACCCGGATGCAATTAAGGTGTATCCAGTAAGAGCATACGGAGTGCAACTATGGATACTTATGTGGGCAATTCTTGGTTTCATGACCTCGTGCATCGTTATTTTGCTCGATAGCCTCTTGGGCCCATTCTGGACGATTTTAATTAACGTGCCACTCATTATTGTTATACATTCTATTTTGCCCTGGACTCGACGTCCCAAGCCAAGCCTACATATGGCAGCGGTTGTCAGCCCGTATGTAGAGCGGGTTTTGCGGTTCTTGTTTCCAATTTTAAAGTGGTTTGAAAAATGGGTTGGTCGGTGGATCCAGCCCGAACCAATGTTGCTTATACAAAGTAAGGATGAACTTATTGAAATACTGCACCATAATGCCGAAGAATTTGATCACGTCAATAAAGACGAACTTAAAATAGCTGAAAACGCACTCGTATTCGGCGAAAAACTCATTGGCGATGTAATGACCCCACTGAATGCGATCCATTTTATAGCCGAAGAAGAGCTACTTACACCTGTTGTTCTTGGCGAACTGCATGATAGTGGGCATTCGCGGTTTCCTGTTTTTCAAGGCTCAAACCAAAACGTCATCGGAACACTTTTTTTACGTGATGCCTTAAAAGTTAAAAACCCAAAGGCCGTCAAAGATGTCATGCGACACGATGTGTTCTATATTAACGAGCAACAAACGCTCGACCATGCGTTACAGGCATTCATCAGAACGAAACATCATATGTTTATTGTTGTGAATGAATTTGAGGACGTGGTTGGTATTTTATCGGTAGAAGATGTCGTTGAACAAATTGTGGGTAAACCGCTTTTGGATGAATTTGACCAATATGATGATTTACGTGAAGTTGCCAAACGTACTGCTCGGCAAAAACACCTCGAACACGAACAGCAACACGTTTAAATAACTATTCCTTATCTGTTATACTGAGTGCCATATGAGAATAGTAACTAACGATTTATTGAACCGCGTTGGTCAAAGCGTGGAAGTTAAGGGTTGGGTCCAAACCAGACGTGATCACGGCGGGCTTATTTTTATTGATTTACGTGATCATAAAGGTGTCGTACAGCTAACCATCGATTCATCAAAAGAATGCTTTAATACCGCCGAAGAACTGAGAGATGAATATGTCATTGAGGCAAGCGGGGTACTCAAAGAGCGTGCCGCTGAGCTTAAGAACCCCAATATACCTACGGGTGAAGTCGAAATTATGGTTGATTCACTTCGTATTCTCAATAAATCTGAGCCGTTACCCATTTTGGTACACACAAATCAACACATTAGTGAAGACAATCGCCTTAAGTATCGATACCTTGATTTACGCCGACCAAAAATGCTCCATATGCTCCAGCGACGTGCCGAATACTACGCGGTATTACGTAGTTATATGCAAGCCAATGATTTTATTGAAGTAACAACACCAATTTTGGCTAATTCAAGCCCAGAGGGTGCGCGAGATTTTTTGGTACCATCACGTGTTCACGCCGGAAAATTTTATGCACTCCCACAAGCGCCGCAACAATTTAAACAGCTACTTATGGTTGGTGGCATCCCACGCTACTATCAAATTGCCACTTGTTTCAGGGATGAAGATCCACGTGCAGATCGTTTGTATGGTGATTTTTATCAGCTAGACCTTGAGATGTCGTTTGTTGAAGATGGTGAGGTTGTACGCTCAACCATGGAGCCACTCATTACCCAGCTTGTAACAGATTTTGCAGGTAAAACACTTACGTATAGTGATGTACCCAGAATTCCATACCAGGAAGCCATGGATATGTATGGTACCGATAAGCCAGATCTTCGCTTCGATATGAAGCTTGTAGATTTAACCGAAACACTCAAAGATTGCGGTTTTGGAGTTTTTACAAACGCAATTTCTGGCGGTGGTGTGGTTAAGGCAATTTGTGTCAGTAGCCTGTTTAGTCGTTCTCAAATTGATAGCTTTACCGAACTCGCCAAAAAGAACGGTGCAGGTGGCTTACCATACATGACAGTTGAAGGTGGTAAGGCAACGTCATCAATCGCAAAGTTCTTTAGTGAGGAAGATTTGGCAGCAATAGTTAGGGCTGTAGGTGCAAAAGATGGCGAAACCATTTTCTTTGGTGCTGATATGCGTACGAAAGTTAATAAAGTATTAGGCGAGCTCCGAAATCATTTTGGAACGCTCTTAGAGCTCAAAGATCCAAACCAGGTAGCGCTTGCCTGGATTATTGATTTTCCGTTTTATGAATTTGATGAAAAAGCCAACAAACTTGATTTTGGCCATAATCCATTTTCGATGCCAAAGGGCGGTCTCGATGCCCTAAAATCAGAAGATAAGCTGAGTATTGTCGCTGATCAATACGATATGGTTATGAACGGTTACGAAATTTGCTCTGGTGCCGTGCGCAACCACAACCCAGATGTCATGTACGAAGTATTCGGTGTCTTGGGCTACGATGAGACCTATGTAGAGGCAAAGTTTGGTGCCATGTTAAATGCCTTTAAATTTGGGGCGCCCCCGCATGCAGGTTGTGCATTTGGACTCGACCGTATTTTTATGGTGCTCATGGACGAAGATAATATTCGCGAAGTTGTGGCGTTTCCAAAAAATGGTTCAGGTGTTGATGTGATGATGAATTCACCAAGTACCGTCGATGCGGGCCAGCTTGCCGAACTACATCTTGATATCGTCGAAGACTAGTCTTTATTATCGAGATTCTTCCAAAGATACCATGCGGCGACAGATTCGTATGGATGCCACTGATGTTGCTCTGAAAGACTGATAAGCTCAGCTTTATTTGGCAGGGTCGGTAGATTATAAATAAGCTGTGAGCTCTTGCGTACGCCAAGATCACCCCACGGTAAAATATCAAGTCGCCCAAGGCTAAAAATCATAAACATGTGAGCACTCCATTCACCAATACCCTTAACAGACGTTAATTGTGCAATTAGCGTGTCATTATCAAGGGTAGCAATATGGGCAAGGTCAAGCTTGCCACTCATGATGTGCATCGCTAAATCTTGAATGTAGCGAGCCTTAGCATAACTTGCACCTACGGCCCGGATTGTCTCGATATCTGTTTTGATAATTTGCTCTGGTGTGGGTGTTTTACCGTCGTACAGTTCTATGAACCGCTGCCATATGGTCGACGCTGCTTTAACACTAAGCTGTTGGCTAATAATGCTGCTAATCAGTTCTTCGTAGTAATTTGTGTGCGGTACTATGGTGCAATCGCCGTAGTGGTCAATAATAAACCCAAGCTCAGGGTCAACTTTTTTGAGGTGCTTTTGGGCCACACCGAGGGCCAGTTTGAACTCTGTCATCTACCTCATAGTAGCGCATCTTCTTTTTTGGTAAAATAGTACTTGAATAACGCTTATGTCAAAAGACAAACATATCGAACCAGTACCAGAGCCAGAGATTGACCAAGAGGTCATTAAAATTATGGGTCCAATACCAGAAGAGGCCAAGGCCCAGAACGCACCCGATGAACCTGCCGTAAAAGAACCAACCGGGCCTCCGGTCGTGCAAGACGTACCTATGGCTCAGGTGCAGGTTACACCAGATCCTAAAGTCACGGAACCAACTGTTGCAGAAGCTGACGAAGTCAACGAACAAACAGAAGATGTGTCGACAGTTGCTGCTGAAATAAATGAAACCCTAAAAGCACAGACTCCAGCCACACCTAGCAATACGACTGATACTACGCTCACTGACGATGAACTCGCTGATCCGAAACTTGACGAGGCGGTAAAAGACATCGTAGCTAAAGAAAGTGATGATCTTATTGCTGCGGAAGATGCCCAAAAAGATTCAATTATCCCTAAAGAAAAAAAGCCTAGTATATTGAGTCGATTTTGGCACAACAAAAGACTCAAGTTCATTACTTTTGCCCTTGTTGCCGCTGTATTGTTGGGGCTATCTTTTTATCCCTCGACTCGATACGCGGGTCTAAATGCTGTTGGCGTGCGTGCAGGCATGAGCTTAAAAGTAATTGACAGCAAATACGGCTTACCAATTAAAAATGTTGAAGTTGTGGTTGGTGGTCAAAAAGGAATCACCGACGATACTGGCTCCGTTTCTTTGACGGGCGTGCGACTTGGTAAAACTCAACTAGTACTCATGAAACGCTCGTTCAGCCCCGTTAGTCAGACGGTTATTGTGGGGTGGGGGAGCAACCCGTATAGCGACCCGGTTCAAATGACTCCCACGGGAACAGCCTATTCGTTCACTATTACTGACAAGCTCAGCGGTAAACCAATAGAAAAAATCGAAGTAAGCGATGGCGAAAGCACTGCGGTATCAGACGCAAAGGGCGTGGCAGTTCTTACGGTTGAACCAACTGATGCCGATATCAAGGTCACAATCAAAGGCCAAAATTATCGCACTGAACAACTATCTATTAGCAGTAAAGATAAAACCAATACTAACATAAAACTTATTGCCGGTAAGCCCGAAGTATTTGTTTCGAAACGTTCGGGTAAATTTGATGTATACAAACGAGATGTAGATGGTAAAAACGAAACAATCATATTACCTGGAACTGGTAGTGAACAAGAGCCAGTAGGTTTGCTCGTAAGTCCAGACGGCACAACTGCCGCCCTTGTGTCCACGCGCGATGGTAAACGTGATTCTAACGGGTACCTACTGAGCAACTTATACATGATTGATGTACAAGCAAAAACCGTTACAAAAGTAGTGGGTACAGAATCTGCTCAAATTCAGCTAATTGATTGGGTAGGCGACAAGCTGGTGTTTGTTAAGGTAGCCGCTGGGCCAAGCGCCGCAACGTCAGGCAGACAACGAATCGCTGTGTATGATAATAAACAAGATAAGCAGACAGAAATTTCAAATGCAAATTACTATAATGACGTCGAAGTCTACAATGGTCAAATTTACTATGCACCAAGTAGTACCGGATCGGTTATTGGGGATGCCGCCCAGCTGTATAGGGTAAATACTGACAACAGTTCCAAGACGGTCTTGTTGAATAAAGAAGCCTGGGTGACGTATCGGGTTGGCTATGACAAGTTACAGGTGTCAGCTGCTGATAATAAATGGTACGAGCAAACTATTGGTGGTCAAAAGCTAGTACAACTTCCCGGTGCGCCCGCGTCACCAACGCAACGAATATACGTTAACAACCCATCAAACAGTAACTCGTTATGGATTGATACCAGGGATGGTAAGGGTGTGCTTATTGTACGTAGCCAAAAAGATGGTGCCGAGAAAGCGCTTCTTACAAAGAGTGGCTTAAGCTACCCAGTACGTTGGCTCAGCGATACACACATATTGTTTAGGATTACAAATTCAATTGAGACAGCCGATTATATTATTAGCACCGACGGAGGTGATGCCGTGAAGGTAGGTGATGTCAGTAATACGGCTTCTACAAATCGCTGGTATTATTATAGGTAGAATATGAAGCGTAAGTCACCACCAAAGCACAAAAAGGACGCCTGGTTTGTTCGAGTCCGGGGTAGTTACTTGCCCTGTTCGTGGCAAGGTGCGCTCACCTATATACCAATGGTTGCTTTTCTGGTCACCATCATGATGAGTTCTATTCATAATGCTCACTCTGTAAGTGATGCGCTGTACACAATATTTCCATATTTTGTCTGCACGGCTGTCGTTATGCACTGGATTGCATCAGTTAAATCATGACACTAAAACAACAAGAGTTTATCGACACGGTGTGGGTGTATTATTCACGTCACGGACGTCACAATTTACCATGGCGGCTAGGGGTGGAAGATAAAGATTTTCCGTACCATGTGTTAGTGTCTGAAGTCATGCTTCAGCAAACGCAGGTTAGCAGGGTGATTGCAAAATATGCCGAATGGCTCATGAACTTTCCGACTGTTGAATCAGTTGCTAATGCATCTTTTACTGAGTGCCTTCGCATATGGACGGGGCTCGGTTATAATCGCAGAGCTCGGTTTTTACACGAAACCTGCAAGCAAGTACAACACAACTTTAATGGCAATATCCCGAGTGATGTCACGGAACTGGTTACGCTACCTGGAATCGGTATAAATACAGCTGGAGCCATTTCAGTGTATGGGTTTAATATTCCACAGATATTTGTTGAAACAAATATTCGCACGGTCTATATCAAGCATTTCTTTGAGTCCAGACAAGCGGTAACGGATACTGAAATACGTGAAGAACTTACCAAAACAGTGGATACCGAACATCCACGAGAATGGTATTGGGCGCTTATGGACTACGGCTCACATTTAAAGCGAACTCAACCTACTGTTAACGACCAGTCCGCGCATTACGTTAAGCAGTCAAAATTCGAGGGTTCGCGCAGACAGGTACGAAGCCGCGTGCTAAAGGCAATCCAATACAAGCCCCAGTCTTTTGATGATTTAGCAGACCATATTAACGATGATCGCCTAGCAGATGTTATTGCCGCGCTAGAACACGAAGGTTTTATTCATAAAACAGGGGTCATATATACGATAGCCACCTAGATAAGTGGTATAATACTATCTGCATGCGAAAACATATTTATGCAACATTCTTACTAGTATTACTGCTTGTCGTACCTATTTCGACTGTTATTGCTGAACAAGAAATGAATGGCACGGTTGACTCTAGGCTTTCAAAAGCTGTTTCTGACCAACAAATTACACTCGATGATGCAGCTAAAAGTACTATTAGTGTTAAATGCGCAAACGCTCAGCAACAACTGGCTGCCATAAAAGAAAAAACGAGCAAACAAGTACAGCTCAGAATTGATACATATAGCGATATTCAGAAAGAGCTTCAGGCGATTAAATTACGTATGGCTCGTCAGGGTGTTGATGCCTCAGAGATTGATTTGTTGGTGGGTAAGGTTCAGCAACATCTTGATTCTGTAACACTTGCAGCGAGTAACTACGGCTCTTCATTAGATGATATTACACAGGTTGATTGTGCGCAAAAGCCAGAACAGTTTATGGCTGGTCTCTTCATTGCTCGTGTAAAGCAAAAGCAACTCTATAAAGAAGCAAACGAACTTAAGTCAACAATGAACACCGCTGACACGAGTACATTTAATCAGCTTAAGAAACGATTAACGGTTAATTAGCATGGATGAACAGCAAGATCCAATAATCAAAGGGCTTAATCCGGTTACCGCCATAGTGGGTGCAGTTGTAGTTGCTGCCAGCATGGTTCTTGTGACATTTCTTATTTTTATAAACTCTACAGCCTATGCTACTGTTAAGCAGATTCAAATTGGTACTAAAATAGTCCAGACACTCAACAGCGACATAGACACAAAAAGCCCTATAAAGGCAGATGATATTGTTCAGTTTCAAAAGAGCATCGAACAGCGAACGTCCACGATGGATGATTCTTCAGATTTCAATAATAGTGAGTTGTCCGACCAAGCGCTCGGTTTAATGAATAATCAATAACACAATTTTACGCGAGACTAATACCTGATTCTTTTAGTGCTTGCCAAATACTTTTTTGAGCTTTTTCACGTTTCGCGGGAGTCGTTTTAAATTCAATTAATACAGTTGTTGACTTTGCTGTTGCTTTGGTAATACTTACAAGTCTTGGCCCATCCTTAATAATGGAAGATAATTCTTCATCTTTTTCGATATCTGATGCAATTTTTACCAATGCCTTTTCAAAACTTTTAATAGTTTCAGCTGAGTCTAGCTCAACCGTCTCACGTGCCGAAAAAGCACCCATGCTCAAATTGGTCGTAATACCAATACTGCCATTTGGTACATGGTGTAATGTGCCGTCTTCTGAGCGTAGAACTGTTGTTCGAACTGTTATGGCCTCGACTCGTCCGCTTACTTTTTCAAGCTGAATATAGTCGTCTACTCGGTACTGATTTTCGGCAATAATAAAAATACCGCTTATAAAATCACGAATCAGACTTTGCATACCAAAGGCAAGTGCCGCACCAATCAAGCCTGCACTCGTAAGAAGTGGCGCGATTGGAATATTCAGGATACCCATAATTAAAATAAAGGCTATAAACCAAATGCCTAATACGGCAGCAGCCGTCGCAACACCGGTCAATGTTTTAACTCTTTTTTCACGGTCCCGTTTATGGCTCGGTGCCGCATCACTTCTTGTTAGTGGTATGCGCAAAATATAGCGAACAAATGTTTTAACGATAATCTGAGCAACCAGAGCCAATAAAACAACGAGTAAAATCTTTATAAAAGAGTTGTTGCTAATAGAAAGAATATTTTGTAACAAATCATGCATGTGCTTATTGTGCCGGTTTTACGAAGTTTTGTCGAACCCATTCGTCAAGGCTGCCACCGCCACCACCTGCCAGGCATAATACTGTTTTTCCAGCTTCTAATGCTGACGAAATTACCTCTTTTAGCTTGTCGTCTTTTTGTGCAACGCTTGCGTGCGTCGCTTCGCTTAGATTTGCTACAAGTTCGTCGGGCGTCAGAATTTGTTGAGTACTGTCTTCGCGTGCTAAATAACTTGGGAGCCAATATACGGCTTCGGCCTGTTCGAAGATAGTTCGATATGCATCTTTCATGTAGTGTTGTCGCCTATCGGTTAGAGGCTCGTATACAACTACCACATTGTCTGATAGCTCGCCTGCTAGTTGTAGTGTTGCGGCAATCTCTTCGGGTGTATGGGCGTAATCACTATAGAGCCTTGGCACTATTTGCTCAAAGCGCCTCGAAACGCCAGGGAATGATGAGATTACTTGTACGAGCATTGTTTCGTCCATATGCAATGCCCGTGCAACTGCTGCAACGACTAGGCGGGCATTACGACGGTTGTGGGTTCCGGCCAATGTAATGCTATCGAGTAGTGTGTCATTATCATCAATGACAGCAACATTTGACTGGTCGACAACTCCCAGATACTCAGCATCGTGCTTGTATAGATATGTGTAACTCGATTGATTTATGAATTGACGGAATGCCTCGATATACGCTTCCCGTGTGGGGTATATTTCATGGTGATCCCAGTCAACCGAGCTTATGATACTTATTTCTGGGTTAAACTGAAGAAAGTTTTTATCAAACTCATCACATTCATAAGCAAAAAAGGTACTCGATGGGTCGTAAAGCCCCATATCTCCAAAACTAATTTTTGCACCAACAGAATATGAAAGGGGAACGTGTTGCTGTAAGAAGAGCCAAATAAGCATGGCAGTAGTCGTTGTTTTGCCGTGCGTTCCTGCGGCAGCAATCATATGAAGCCCTTTGTCGGCCAAGATTTTATTTAAGCATTCATCTCGTTTTGAAGTATGGATACCATGGTCCTGTGCGAACACGAGCTCGGGGTGTTGTGGGTTTTCAAGGGGTAGAGCAGAGCTATATACAAGCCAATCTATGGGTTGCTGTTCGTGAACGGCATTAATTTGATCTTCGGTTTGTCCTATGTGGAGTGCAATACCATGCTTTTCTAAATAGTGAGTATATTGACTCGTTTGTTTATCGGATCCAGAAACGGTATACCCGGCCTGATGGGCAATAAGAGCCAAAGGCCCAATCCCTGTTCCACCTATGCCAGAAAAATAAATATGCATACCCATTAATGGTACCGTAAAAATCTGTTACTATAAAAGGGTAATTACAAAAAAGCAAAATGGTAGAAAAAGTAAAACAAATTATTAAGAGACGTCACTTTTGGCGCACGGTTGGCTTTGATGAGCTCAGCGAGCTATATGCAACCCAACTTCTCAGGTCTCTATCGATAAGTCTTGTTGGACTTTTTGTACCAATCTATCTGTATAAATCAGGATTTAGCATTGCCGCAATTTGCGGTATGTTTTTTGTCTGGACTCTTATACGCCCTTTGTGGTCGTGGCTTGGAGCAAAGCTCATTGGTTGGTATGGGCCGAAGCATACGATGGCTATTGCCGTTTTTGTGCAAATTGCATATCTGACGCTCATTTTAACAATTAATGAGCTCCACTGGCCCCTGTGGCTTGTTGGTGTAGTCGGCTCATTTTGCTATGGAGTTTATCTTATGGCCTTTGAAGTTGATTTCTCTAAAATAAAGCATTCAGAGCATGGTGGTAAGGAATTAGGCTATATGCAAATGTTTGAACGGCTCGGCGCAGTACTTGGGCCTGTTGTTGGTGGTCTTATAGCTACCTTTATTGACCCGCGGTTCACTATAGCAATTGCAATTTTCGTACTGTGTGCGTCGTTAGTGCCGATATTTCTTTCGGCAGAACCTGTACGCCAACACCAAGTTGTTATCGTTAAAGGCTTTCCCTGGAGGCGCCACAGAAGGGATATTTTCGTAAGCTCGGCATTTGCGCTTGAAAATGTCGTATCTATTACGGTGTGGCCGCTATTTCTCGGGGTGTTTGTTATTACGGCTAACACCTACGCTGCACTCGGTCTGCTTACTGCTATTAGTACGGCCGTAGCCTTTTTGGCAATCTTTGCAATCGGTAAACTTATAGACGACAATCACGGTAAATTACTGCTTAATATAGGCGCGTACGCAAATGCAGTGCTTCATATTGCTCGTATTTTTGTTGTAACCCCAATCCAGGCGCTCTTTGTGAACCTTATCAATGAACCATTAACAGCTATGTACCGAATGCCATTTCTAAAAGGTAGGTACGATGCAGCCGATAGCGTACCTGGTTACCGAATAACATACTTTATGTTAATCGATATGTTTTTAACGGTTGGCAATGTTATTTTTTGGGGCACGATGATGGTAATCGCTACTACAATATCCGACAAGACGGCACTCCAATTTGCGTTTGTCATGGGTGCATTCTTAAGCATACTCATTACTAAACAGAAATTCGCGGCCTTAAGATGATACGAAAACACCATGTAGCCGGCTTATGGCATCGGTTCCAGGATATCTCACTCGTATTTCTAATTATCGGGTTCTTGGTAGCCGGTGGTGTAACCATATTTGCGCTCAGGGCTAACAATTTAAAAATGGCATCTTTGCGCGAAGCAGTGTATACCGCTGATTCAAATGGTGGCGATGTTGAGGCAGCCTTAAGGGATTTGCGGGCTTTTGTCTACGGACACATGAACACCAACTTGCGTGCCGGTAGCACCAGCAGTGAGCCACCGATACAACTTGTTAATCGATTCAATGCAGCAGTCGCTGCTGAGCAAAAACGGGTTTCAGCACTCAATAATTCATCGCAAGTCTACGCTGACGCTCAAGCGAAGTGTGAGCGATCAAGTTTACCACTGACTGCTCGAGCACAATGTATTCAAGACTACGTGTCACAGAACGGAAAGGGTATTCCTCAACTGTCGCTGCCCAACAAAGAATTTTATACCTTTGATTTTGTGAGTCCAATTTGGTCACCAGATCTTGCAGGTTTGTCGCTTCTTGCTACTTTGTTTTTTGGCTTACTAATCATTATCCGTATTACAAGCGGCATTATTTTAAAGATATACCTCAAATAAAAAACTCCCCTCGTAAGGGGAGTTTTTTCTATCAATTCTCGTGTTACTTGTTAGTGCTGTTTGAAGAATTGTTGTTGTTTTGGGTGTTACCCTGGTTTGGATTCTTCTGATACTCGCGAATCGCTTTAACGACTTGACCGTCTTCTTTTAGGTTCTCCCAGAACATAACTGAGTTACGGTTAACATACATTACATCTTCTGGGCCATGAATTTCGTTACCGAGTTTAGCCAAAGAAATGTTTTGTTGTGTTTGCGTGCTGTTCTTGTCTGGTTGTACTTGCTGAACACGAACATAATAAATGTCAGTTAGCTTGTAGTAATCGCGGTTTAGTACGCTTAATTTACCAAAGTAAACTTGGCCGTCACTACTGTTCAAGAAAACAGCTTGGTACTGATTTGTCTTAATTTGTGAAGCAGTTGATACGCCACCCTTTGCAATTAAGAAAATGAGTCCAATAAGTACGACTGCGATAAGTACCGACAGTACAACGAAGAGTACCTTTGATACATTAAAATTACGCTTTGGTTTTTTGCCACCAGTTGCAGCAGGTTGTACCGGCGCGTCCGCTGGACCACGGTTAACAGTTTGTGCAGGGCGTCCCACCCGGTTCAGATATTCGTTCATATACCTCTTTACACCTCTTTTATGTTGCTAATGCTTGTGACCAAAGTGTACCGTATCTGGTGCCTTAAACGCAAGCGTTTATGAACAATATCTTAAAAAAAGATTGACAAGAGTAAAACTCCCGGCGTATGGTAGGGGTACTACTAACAGTGTAAGGAGGAGAAACGTGGGTTATCAGCACACGAACTCAAAAGGGGTAACATATTACCTGAACTCAAAGGAAGTTACTCTACGCGGTGGTAAATTACAAACCATCTATTACTTCAGCAAGGACAAGCGTCCTGAGGCTACTGAACTACCAGACGGTTTTTCAGTAAACGAAAATCCTCGCAACGGTTTTCTTACCGTAAAGCGCGGCAAATAGTTTATCGCACATTGCAAGAAGGAGTCGTCAATTTGACGGCTCTTTTTCTTTTGTCGTGCTACCATGGGTGATATGAGCGCAATCGTTAAGGTAAAAGACCTCAAGAAGGCATACGATGATAAAACCGTTGTTAACGGTATCTCATTCGAAGTAGAAAAGGGCGAAGTCTTTGGTATCTTAGGGCCGAATGGTGCCGGCAAGACAACTACACTTGAAATGATAGAGGCTATTAGGCCTATAGATGGTGGCACTGCCCATATTAATGGCATTGATGTAGCTAAGAACCCACAGGCCGTTCGCTATATTATTGGCGTACAGCCACAATCTCCAGCATTCCAAGATAAAACTAAGCTCAAAGAAATTCTTGAGCTGTTTGCTGCTGCGTATGGTGAAAAAATTGAGCCAAAAGACTTACTTGAAAGTGTTGATTTGCTCGAAAAGGCCGATGCTTATGTCGAAAACTTATCGGGCGGTCAGCGTCAACGACTAAGTATCGCAGCATCCTTAGTTCATAATCCAAAAGTCTTCTTTATGGACGAACCAACCACTGGTCTCGATCCTCAAGCTCGTCGAAATCTATGGGATTTGGTTAAAAACATCCAGAAACGGGGCATAACGGTAATTCTTACTACTCATTACCTCGAAGAGGCCGAAATGCTATGCGATAGGGTGGCCATTATGGACGAAGGTCAGATTATCGCGCTCGATACACCCAAGAATCTCATAAAACAGCTCCTAGCTCGTGGTTTTAAGAAGAAACATCACGTCGAGCAAGCAAACCTGGAAGACGTTTTTATTGACCTAACCGGAAAGCACCTAAGGGATTAATATGAAAAAATCTTTCTTTACCGTTTGGGTTTTTGCAAAGCTTAATGCACGGCGCTTTTTCCGTGACCGCCTGGCTATTTTCTTTACTGTCGTATTCCCGCTTATCTTCTTGTTCATTTTTGGCACTATAAACAAGGGGAGTGGCGCGGTTTCGTTTAACGTTGCTGTTATTAATCAGTCTAACTCGTCTTTTTCTCAAAACTTTGTAAAAGAGGCCGAAGCCAGCAAAGTGTTAAAGGTTAATAAAACTGTTACTAACCTCGAAGATGCCAAAGAAAAGATGAAGCGGAGTGAACTCGATGCAACTATTGTGTTACCGCAAAACTTTGGTGATGTTACCAACGGTAAATTCCCATCGGGGCAGGCAGAAGTATACTTCAGCCCAAATAACGAACAGAGTGGCCAAGCCTTAGCTTCAATCTTGCAGGAGCAGTTTAATCAGGTTAATGCCAAATTTGTGACAATGGAAATGCCATTTACCGTAAAAGCACAATCAACCCAAGCGGCAAGTTTATCGCGATTTGATTATGTTTTTGCTGGGCTTATTGGCTTTTCTATCATTGGGCTTGGTATTTTTGGTCCGGTTAATGTGTTCCCAGAGCTAAAAAAGCAGGGTATACTCCGTCGGCTTCACACGACACCACTCAGGGTCTGGCAGTATTTTGTGGCAAATGTAATGTCACAGGGTGTCATCGGTGTGCTTGCAATTGCAATCATGTTTGTAACTTCAGTTATTGTGTTTAATCTTCACATGAAAGGTAACTACATAACCTTTATACTGTTCACGCTGCTTAGTATCTTCTGTATATATGGCATCGGCCTTGCTCTTGGTGGCTGGGCTAAAAACGAGCGCCAAGCAGCCCCATTAAGTAACCTTATAACATTTCCAATGATATTCTTGTCGGGTACCTTTTTCCCAAGGTTCTTAATGCCAGAGTGGTTACAGAGTGTGTCGAACTACTTACCACTAACACCTGTTATAGACGGCATTCGCTTAATTGTTACCGAAGGCAAAGGCTTTTTGGATATCTTGCCTCAAGTTGGGCTACTGGCTATATGGTCTGTCATCATCTACTTTATTGCATTCCGTGTATTTAGGTGGGAATAACATCTAATAGACAATTAAGCATAAGTGTGATATAATACTGTCATGTCACATGAGCACAAACATTCTTACGATGACCCAACGTTCGCTATTGCAAATCAAGACACTTCTGATGATGCAGCTACGTACGCCAATCCCGAGAATCTAGAAGCTCGTCATGAACAACTCGAAGAACAGCTCGCTGCTATCGGTGCCTTGCCAGTAAAAAGTGAGGTGGTGGTTAGCACAAAGGCGCAAGAAATGCAGGCCTTAATTGATTCTGTCGCATTTCGCTCTCATATAAAGGATGTAGCACGTAAGCTTACAATGGCACTTGCGCAAAAAGAAATAACAAACCAGGAATTCGAACAGCTATTTGCTGCGTACCAAAATCGACTAAATGATTTCACCCAGCCCACCAAGGTGATTCATGAATCTATTGCTGGTGCAAAAATACCTGAGGATGAACCAGATTGGCGTCAGCGTCAGATGAAAGACCATTAAGGTATAATTAATAATAATGGATAGTTTCAAGAGCCTGCCAAGGCCTTTTTTTGTGCTTGCACCCATGGATGACGTTACCGATACGGTATTGCGTCAGATTATTGCCGATTGCGCGCCACCAGACCTCTTTTTTACCGAGTTTGTAAATGTCGATGGGCTACAAAGCCGTGGGCGACCAAGATTGATGCATAAACTGTCTTTTACTCCTAAAGAGCAGCCTTTAATCGCGCAAATATGGGGTAAGACACCAGCAAACTACGAGAAGGTTGCTGACGAGCTGGTCGAGATGGGCTTTGCGGGCGTTGATATTAATATGGGCTGCCCTGATAAATCGGTAGTCAAAAACGGCTGTTGCTCGGCCCTTATTAATAATCGCGAACTCGCAGTCGAAATTATCGCCTCAGTTAAACGAGGAGTTGCGGGACGTGTGCCGGTGAGCGTGAAGCTCCGCACCGGTTTTAATCAGGTAGATTTTAGTTGGCCAGAGCTCATATTGCAGCAGGGCATCGATATGCTGACCGTACATGGTCGTACGACTAAAGAGATGAGTAAGGTACCGGCCCGCTGGGAAGATATTAAGACGATTCGCGAAATAAGAGATAAAGTGGCGCCCCAAACACTTATTGTTGGTAATGGTGATGTCATGAGCCGGGAGCACGGAGAGCGGCTGGCCGCTGAAACTGGCGTTGATGGTGTCATGATCGGCCGTGCAATCTTTACTGATCCGTACATCTTTGCAAAAAATTCGTCATGGGCAGATACTCCAGAGCACGAAAAACTGGTCATGTACAAAAACTATATCGAGCTATTTCTTAAAACGTACCCACCTGAACAGCGGATTCGTAACTGGGAAAGCCTAAAACGAATGGCGAAAATCTACGTGCATGGTGTCGAACACGCCAGCCAGCTACGTGACAGACTTGTGCGTAGTACAACGCCTCAAACAATGCTTGATACAATAGATTCATATCTATCATATGAATAAAATTGTTTTTGTAAATGGTTATCCTGCGTCTGGTAAAACGTCACTTCTAAGTGAGCTGCGTCACCAGCGCGTCCCAAGCCCAATACTTGCAAAAGACGATATAAAGGAGCCTTTGTTTAGACTGTTAAACCTATCAACGAAAGAACATGGGAAGCAGCTCAATGAGCTCGTCATTGCATTTATGTGCCAGCAACTTGGTGAAAGCTTACGTGCAGGTACGCCATTAATTTTAGAGGCTAATTTTAAACCAATATATGACCAAGCAAGTTTTGGTGCAATTCTAAAAGACTACAACGTGGCAATCTTACAGGTTCTGATTACAGCGCCCGCTGAGGTGCTTCTAGCTCGTGACACTGAGCGCTTTAATGCAGGAGAGAGACACGAGGGGCATGAACCGTTACGTATCGACTCAATTTACGCTACGCAAATAGATATTGTTAAGCATTTTGACTTTGATGGCGCTCATAATATAACTGTTAATTCCGTAGAAATAACAGATGGTTATAAGCAACTAGCAGGCGAAATAACAGATTTTATTACCAACTAGTGGCTAGATTCGTATTTATTGCTCCAGCTGGAGATGTTTTTGAGGATTAGCTGTAAATCGGCACCTTTTTCGGTGAGTGAGTAGTTGTAGCGGGGTGGATGTTCGCAGTACATGCTCTTTTCGACAATACCATCTTCCACCAGCTTATTTAAACGTTGGCTCAGGGTTCGTGGGCTGATATTGCCAAGTGAAGTTTCTAAATCGCTAAAAGTCTGCGGGCAGCGGGTGAGTTCTCGTACTAATAGCAACGTCCATTTATCGCCAAAGATAGCGAGCGCCCGGGCGACGCAGTCGGTTTTTTCTTTGGTGATGAGCTGATTTGTCATAGTTGCTACTATTTTACAACAAAATAATGACTTTACAAAATATAGTTAGTCGCTATACTAAATATAGTAAGTAACTTTACATTGTATAGTGATTAATTAATATTGTTAGGAGAAAAACAAATGGCTCATATTCAAGTTATTGTTGGTAGCACTCGCCCAGGCCGTGTTGGCCGAAAGATTGCAGATTGGTACGTAGATGGTCTTACATTGCCTGCGGGATCGACTATCGAAGTTATAGATTTAGCAGAAGAAAACTTACCATTCTTAGATGAGGCGATGCCAGCCATGTATGGTCAGTATGCAAATGATCACACCAAAGCCTGGGCAGAAAAGATTGCTAAAGCAGACGGTTTTGTATGGGTAACACCAGAATATAACCATGCACCAAGCCCAGCACTACTTAACGCTATTAGCTTTTTGAAGGCAGAGTGGGCGTACAAGCCGGTCGCTTTTGTTGGCTATGGTACTGTAGGTGCCGCACGTGCAATCGAACACCTTGTATCAGTTGCTTCAGAACTAAGCATGGTACCACTACGAGAGCGCGTGTGGGTTAACGAGCCATGGGCAAACGTAAGCGAAGCAGGTGATGTAAACACCGATGCGGTTAAGGGTGGAGACTCGACTGGTCAGGTTGCAGAACTTGTAAAGTGGGCTGATGCCACTAAAGTTTTACGCGGGTAATTAGAACTCAAGTAAATGAAAAAAGACCGACATTTGTCGGTCTTTTTTAGAGCTTGCCTTGTTTTTTGAGTACGAACGAGCCAAGTACCTCACGGGGAACCCACATTGCAAGTGATCGTGTCCATATCTGATTTGAATCTGCATCGAAAGTTCCAGGTAAATTCTCGGGGACAATTGATTCCATGCCCAATTTCTTTGCCTGCATCGCAACTCTACCGATATGATGAGCCTGAGCAATCATGAGTGGACGTGACAAGCCTTCATTATTCATGACAGAATTTGCAAATAAAAGGGTATTCCACGAACCACCCTCGGAAGCAGTAAGGTTGGATATTGGTCCTTCTGCGACAAAATCGACAGCACTCCTACCATAAGGGAATGAGTCAGCAAGCATTGCATCTGCTATAACTGGCCTACCATCAGCATTTTTTAGGATAAAGTCCGCCAAGTCTTGATTAGCGGTACCTTTGCCAATGAGTGTTCCGAATGAGTGCCCAATGACACAGTCGGCATCAGCCACGTTTCCGACGGCTTCATAATGGCCTAAAGCAGATTTTAAGATGTTCATTAAGCTAATTATAAAATAATTATCACCATAAAGCAATAAATATTATTAGGCAGAAAGGGGAAGGTCGCCCACATTCTGCGGGGCAGGAATATTGCTTCACGCAAGGCAAGCCATAATATCCGGTTGGCAGGACGGCGGGCACGCCCTTTTTCGCTCGTTCTCTCAAAATGCGCAGGACTCGCCCACATTCTGCGGGCCCGCAACTTCATCTTTGCAAACCAGTTTGCAAGAGAAGGTTGCCTTGCAAAATGCCACAGGCATTTTTCACTTGCGACCTTTTAGTGTTGCAGCTTTGAATCTGGCCCCAAGCAAGCAAAAGGCCCCACACTAGGTGGGGCACTTTGCTTGGTCGCGGGGGCAGGACTCGAACCTGCGACCTTGTGGTTATGAGCCACACGAGCTGCCACTGCTCTACCCCGCAATAGGGTTATGGGTTTGAAACTATGCGACCTTGTGGTTATATAGCTTCGCTCCGTGAAAATGATTAATTGTAAAAGGTAGATTTTCTCGGGCTCGGCATATAATTGCCGCTCCGCTTATTGCAATTATGAGCCATCATAAATGACCACATACACTACCCCGCAATAAACCAGACGTAATAATACGCTGTTTTAATCTGTTAGTCAAGGGTTAGCTATTTGGCTCTCGGTGTAAAAAGAAGTTTATCCAATCTTGAAAGTTCTGTATAAACTTTGGGGCTGTGCGAATCGTATTTTTAGTAGCGGCCACTTCTGTTTCTGGGTGGATATATTTTTGGCTGACTTCAGCCGGTACCAATACTAGCTTTTCACCCGGGTTGGCTTTACCAAAGTATTTTCGAGCAGCAAGTTCAAGATATGCATCTGTTTTAAAGTACTCATTCTTCAATTTCTGATTCTTATTGGTTTGGTCCTGAATACTAACTTCTTGCTGTAATTGCGTAATCTGTTTTTCGAGTTGGTAGTTCTTTTCAATAATTTTAATACTGCTCCAGGTGACAGACAGGGCAATAATAAAGACTGCATATAAACCAAGATTTTTGGTTTCAAAAATAGCCCTAATTGTTTGATTATTTTTTATTTTTTGGAACATATCGTGACTATATTATATAACATCTTAAAACATCTCACGAGATAGGGTATAATCTGATAGTTAATCACGGGGGTGTAGCTCAGTGGTTAGAGCAGTCGGCTCATAACCGATTGGTCACTGGTTCAAGTCCAGTCACCCCCACCAACTAAAAAAGACCCTAGATAGGGTCTTTTTTAGTAAAAGTGCGGTAAAACTACCAGCTCTTTTTACGGAATGAACCGCGATCACCACCACCGTTGCCACCGAAGTCGCGACGTGGTTTGTCTTCGCGTGGGCGTGCTTCGTTTACAACGATTTCACGACCATCGAGTTCTTTTCCGTTCATGCCAGCTTCAGCAGCCTTGCCTTCTTCTTCGTTTTCAAATTCAACGAATCCAAAGCCCTTGCTGCGGCCGCTTTCGCGATCTTTGATAACTGTTGCACTTGCAACGGTACCAAATTCGCTAAAAGCAGCTTCGAGTGAAGCGTCGTCGGTTGCCCAAGCGAGGCTTCCAACAAATAACTTGTATGCCATGTACTTTTTCTTAACCTTCTTCTTAACTATCCGCAAGTACGACCCTGTCTGTTCCTTGCGTGTTTGGCACTTAAGAGGAGACATAACCTTGCTAGCAACAGTTAACCATAACAGTCGGCAACTGTACAGGGGATTATTTGACTAAATGCACTTTATATTGGCAGCTGCTACCCGAATTGCTTCGCTCCAGGTAGGAAATGCATGCACGGTATTTGAAACATCGCATGCTCTAAGTCGTTTTGCAACCGCTAGGGTAAGCTCACCAATCATTTCACTTGCATCAGGGGCAACAATGCTTGCGCCTAAGATAACTCCAGACTGAGTAGCGTTAATTTTTACGAATCCCGCGGTGTAATTACTGGTTATCGAGCGGCCAAGAATGCTAATTGGTGCTATGGCTGTTTGGTAAATTTCACCAGTCATTCTGAGCTCTCGTTCGGTTTTTCCGACCGTAGCTAACTCTGGCTGCCCAAAATAAACCTGGGGTAGGGCCGTGTAATCCATAGCTACAGCTTTTCGGTGGTACATATTATGTACTGCTACGCGTGCTTCTTGCATGGCTGCATGAGTAGATAGGTGGTGACCAACAACATCGCCTGCGGCATATATGTGGTCTTTATTAGTACGAAGATGTTTAGTAACAAATATCCCATCATCGGTGTAGCGTACTCCGGCGTTTTCAAGTCCGATATCAACGTTGGGACGCTTACCAGATGCCACCATGATTTCTTCAACAACTACTTTGTGCTGTTGACCATGTTGCTCAAACGTAATAATTTTGTGCCCACTTTTGCCACTGATTGTTTTAACATGTGCTGCGACATGGACACGAACGCCCTTAGAGACAAGTGCCGCCTCTGCGCTATCGCCGACTTCGACATCAGTTTTAGGTAATAAGTGAATGGCCGATTCTGCAACATGAACTTTTGCTCCAAAGGCACTAAATATTTGGGCATATTCGTATGCTGTTGCTCCACCCCCAATGATAAAAATGCTTTTAGGAATTTTATCGAGCCGGGAAGCTTCTTTGTATGTAATGAATCCGGTATCTGCAAGTCCTTCGATTGCGGGGATATATACGGTACTACCGGTCGCGAGTAAGAACCGATGGGCGGAATACCGCCTTAGACCAACGCTGACGGTCCACGGTGATACAAAATGGCCATGTCCCTTAATGACTGTAATATTCTGAGAATTAAAGGTGTGTGCATCGTGTGTGACGCCCGTTGCGCGGATAGCAGAATCTTTCCAGGCTTGAATCGAACGATAGTTAAAACTGGCCGCATGGGCTTTAATGCCAAACGAATCAGCACTCTTAACTATTTCGAGCGTTTCTGCGGCTTTTAACAAGGCTTTCGTTGGCACACAGCTATCATGGGGGCATGTACCACCGACATGGTCGGCCTCAATAAGAGCGACTTTTTTACCTTCAGCTGCAGCAAGCTGTGCGGCCACGCCACCACCAGCACCGCTCCCTATAACGATAAGGTCAAAATCATAACTTATTGGCTTGCGGTATTTTGGTTTAAACATAAACAGTTTCCTACCATAGTATACGATGATGCTGGTATACAAAACCAGCATGTGGATTAATTACACGTAACTTCTGGGCAATTACTCTACGCAAGTCAACTACAGTAATCTCTGTTTTAGGGGTTAGCCATTCGTTTACTTGTTTAGTGACTTTTTCTGCTACAAGCTCAGCTTCATCTGTTGTTTCGTGAACACTTAAACATGAGGCATACACACTAGCGTATACTTTTCGGGGGTCAAATGCTTCAGAAGATCCGGAATGTTTTATAACGTGCTTCATAGATTCGCTCCGAGCGTGCCATTCAAAATGAGCATAATAAGCCAGCCAATAAAGACTGTCGTTAACCCAATTGTGAGTCTAAATACCATCCTGCTATCCTGGCGCCATACCATAATTGCGCTTAATCGCATTTTGCGAAGCGAAAGAACGAAAATTGCCACCAAAGGCGTAATAAGTACGAGAGTAATAACAACAGGAACCCGAACTGAAACTACTCCAAGCAATACTGCTGAGGTTAATAACCCTAAAACGGGTAGTCCCATGCTCGGCGCAATTGCATATGCGGTTGTTATCGCTAGCACACCGGCGCTAAAAGGCTCGTGTTTTTTTATCGTTCGTTTATGTACGGAACGAGCGATGAACTTAGGTGCTCGTGTGCGTTCGCTGTACCAAAAATAATCCTTAAGGCTGAATGTTCCCCAGACAATACAAACGAGTCCAACAATTATAGCGATGCGCTCGAGTGCAAATAGACTTATTTGATCTAAGAAGTTCATCCACAGAAAACCACTAACAATAAACAGTGCAGCTAATACTAATAAATAAGCAAGCGCAGTTGCGTGGATGTGGCTTTTTGATGATTTTTTGCCATAGCCACCAGCAAGTAATGCCGTAAAGATTGCAATTGTAACTGGGTTTAACGCAATCAATAAGCTTATTACAGCGAACAGAACAGGTAAGGTTATGATGTTCATACGTGTACTACCCCCGCCACCGATAATGCACTCGTAACTAAAACAGTGCTAGCAAGAACAATAACACCCACAAGCAGCACAAAGATTACTTCTTGTGCTTCTTTGTATTTTTTAAATAATGCTGACGCGATCAACAGGATAAACACTGCAAGAATAGTTCCGAATATGGTTCGGATACTGAGTGATGCATTTGCATTGTCATTTAGCACTACAAAAAGGTCGGTGCCCATAGGATTCGTTTTGCCCTCTTTTACCAAAAACTATATCATTGATATAAGCGTAACCGCAATAAACACTAAGGAGTTTCCGTGCAAAAGCCATGGTATCAGCAATCAGAAGCCGACATCTGTACCTTTTTTGATGTTTCTTTAGACCATGGCCTTACTCAAAAAGAAGCGTTAAAGCGGCTAACACATTTCGGTAAAAACATTGATACTACGCTACCGAACGGAATTGACTCGGAACTTCTTGTGTGTGTTATTCGTGATGCAAAAAAACAATATGTTGCAACAAATCAAATAGTACCAGGTGACGTACTCTTCTTGCGCGAAGGTGACCGTATCCCCGCAGATGTTCGTTTTGCACGAGTCAACTCATTACTTGTTAATCAAAGCCATATTACGGGCGATGTACTGCCAGCTGCTAAAAACACGTTTGCGGTGCAGGCAAAAACTGAGCCAAACTTTCAAAAATGTATCGGTTTTGCGGGAAGTTACATCGTAAGCGGTACTGCAACGGCAATCGTAACTGATAGGGGCATAGACACGCTGCAGTATCAAGCCGTACGCCCTAAAAGATTAAAGGCGAGCATTAAAGGGTCGGTCATAGCACGAAGGTTACGGGCCTACGGTGTTATCGTGCTTAATAAACGTTCGCTCGCTAAGTTCAGATTAATAACACACGTATGCATAGACGATGATTTGAGTGACAACACCATTGCGGATATTATTCGTAAAGTTCAGTTAACACGGAACATTCATTGCCGATTTATTGTCTCAGAGGTGCAAGCAAAACGTCTCGCTCGCGAGATGAACGCAGATATTTACGATGCATCTTCTCGCCAAGGCAACATACAGAGTGCTCTATTTATAACTAATGTACATACTGATGTGGATAATTCGGTTCACATTATGAAGGCTCTGCAAACCAAGAATTCAAACATCCTATGGTCTACTAAGGGTACCCGAGCGACACTTGCACTTAGAATGGCCAGTTTATCGCTCGTAACTGGAAGGGCTGCGAGGGCAGATGTACTACTTGCAGCTGATCTGTTTTCGCCCAAACAAAATAGCTCTATTTTGACACGCATTTTATACAACAAAAAATAGGCATAAGTATCTTGACAAATGCGCAAAATATGTATACAATGACATCATTGCTATAAAAAAGCAAAAATCAAAAATAAAACAACAGGAGTAAACCAATGAGTGACATTGGTCTTAGCTACGAGCTAACTCCTACAAGCGATACAGCCATTTTGAGCATTGATGCTCTTTTGGTCTAACGGGCGTAGGCGTTTGCACCCGTAAAAACATCCATCAAAATAGATGGATGTTTTTCATTTTTTAGCTAGTCTAACAGATACAATTATGCTATAGTAAACGGGCCCAACGAGGCGGCGTAGCTCAGTTGGCCAAGCGTCAGCTTAATCATAATTAGCGTTTACGCTCTGAAGGTGAGCCATGGTGGCTATAAAAACTTACAATTTAGATGTGGCGGCGTAGCTCAGTTGGTTAGAGCGTAGGACTCATAAGCCTAAGGTCACAGGTTCGATCCCCGTCGCCGCTACCATAAAAAAATGATCACCAATGAGTGGTCATTTTTTTATGGTAGCGGCGACGGGTACGGTTCTGGGACTTGCCAGTATATCTGGCAATAGTCACAGGTGCGATAATTTGCGTCTTGCAAATTATATGATGAGCCCAAGAAAACCTACTAAATTACAATATGTTGGTTTTCGTGGAGCGAAGCTATATCTCCCGTCGCAGAAAGTAGTGTACAAAACAATCCATTATATTACTTATGGTTGCAAATAGTTTATTTTTTACATATAACGTTATTATGACTAAATTTTGTGAAAATTGTCCTGTAAGAAATGGTGCAAACAGTGAAATTATAGGGATAGTAGGTGGACCTGTTAAATACACTTCAAAAGCCATACTCGGCCTAGGCAGCGTGGTGGATTCTTTTGATGGTTTTGCAGCAGCACTAATTGATGATAGCGATAATATGTCACTACCACTAAAATTTCCGAGTCGAGTTCAGTCATTAGATGAAGCGAAGTTACTAGCTGAGACTAGGATCGGTGAGTGCTCTGGACCAACCACCGAACAATATGGACTCTTTAAAAGGAAGGTACGAGCTATTGGGTGTCCAGCTGTTGGAAACTCAGTCATATTAAGTGAAGGCGTAAGATCGCAATTCTTTAACATTGCGCGCGTCGAATTAATGTAAGCGAAACATCTTTATATCCACAGAACTACATTTTTAGTCCTGTATGATAAATATAAATGAGCGAACAACATATTTCTGTGCCAGCGGGTACCTATATTGTTGCGGTTTCAGGGGGAGTAGACTCTGTTGTCTTGCTCGATTTGCTCTCTAAACTGCCAAATGTCCATTTAATCGTGGCTCATTTTGATCATGGCATACGTAAAGATTCGCAAGATGATGCGCTGTTCGTGCAAGGGCTTGCAGAGCAATACCAATTGCCATTTGAAAGTGAGCGACACGAACTTGGCCCCGATGCTAGCGAAGCCGAAGCACGCAAACACCGATACAACTTCTTACGAAAGATTGCTCAAAAATACGGCGCCGACTCTCTTATTACTGCCCATCATCAAGATGACGTTATCGAAACAAGTATCATTAACATCATTCGGGGTACGGGTCGTAGTGGCCTAACCTCACTCGCAAGTACTAATGAACGAATGCGACCACTACTTCATATACCGAAAAGTGAACTTATCACCTATGCGCAGGAGCATAATTTGGAATGGCGCGAAGATAGTACGAATATAGACCCAAAGTATCTTCGGAATACAGTTAGGCATACAATTGTTTCAAGAATGACAGCCGAGCAACGCAACGCATGGCTTGCCATTTTGCAGTCAATACACACGACTAATCAGAAGCTAGATAGTGAAATACAAGGACTTTTAAGAAGGGGATTACACAAAGGGACGCTTGTCCTGAGTAGAAACTGGTTTATTAGCTTACCTCATGCGATTGCAAAAGAAGTGATGAGGGCACTCTTATTTCGTGCTGGCGCGAAAGAAGTAGACCGTAAAACTATTGAGCGTGTGACAGTCCAAATTAAAACTCTGCCAGCCGGTAAAGTTATTCACGCCAGCGGTATTACAGTACAACTAACAAAGCGTTCGGCGCGCTTTCAATCAAGAAGTAGTCAAGATATAAAATAATTCGTATAATAAACGAACATGGCAAAGAAATTACCCCCCGTACCAACCCCTTCAAATCAACGTAAATGGCTTAAGAATATCGGTTTTATCGTTATTATTGCAGTGTTTGCTGCCATATTCTTTTTAAGCTACAACCAACCAACTAAGCTCGCCGATAAGTCGTATAACGATGTTATGAACAGGGCTAATAAAGGCGAAATTAGCCGCTTACTTGTTGATGGCAACAAAATTACTGTTACCACCAAGGGTGGTGATAAGCCAACAGAACAGACTCGTAAAGAAGACGGTACAAGCATTTATGGTCCTGGCGGTCTCACAAACCGTGATGTAACGGTAGACTTTAAGCCAGTTTCCAGCTCTGGTGCCACCTGGACGGCAATAGCAATCAACCTATTACCAGTAATTATTATTACGCTCGTACTTGTCTTTATGCTCCGCTCTGCACAGGGTCAAGGTAACCAAGCAATGGGCTTTGGTAAAAGCGGTGCTAAGCTCTATGGCTCTGAAAAAGAGGCTGTTAAATTTACTGATATTGCCGGTAACGAAGAAGCTAAGCAAGACCTAGAAGAAGTCGTTGAATTCTTAAAGTATCCCAAAAAGTTCCTGGGAGTAGGTGCACGTATTCCAAAAGGTGTGCTTTTAGTAGGGCCTCCGGGTACCGGTAAAACCATGCTTGCTCGCGCCGTCGCGGGCGAGGCTAACGTACCATTCTTCAGTATTAGTGGTTCAGAGTTCGTAGAAATGTTTGTTGGTGTTGGTGCTAGCCGTGTGCGTGACTTATTTAGTAAGGCAAAAAAGAATGCCCCATGCATTATCTTTATCGATGAAATAGACGCAGTCGGTCGCCGCCGCGGTAGCGGCATGGGTGGTGGCCATGATGAGCGTGAACAGACCCTTAACCAAATTTTGGTTGAGATGGATGGATTCGAGCAGGGTCAAAACGTTATTGTTCTGGCTGCAACCAACCGTATGGATGTGCTCGATCCAGCGCTTCTACGCCCAGGTCGCTTTGATCGCCGTGTTGGTATTGGCTTACCCGATCGTAAAGATCGCCTTGCAATCTTAAAAGTACATTTCGAAAAGAAGCCACTTGCTAAAAATGTAGATCTTGATGCGCTTGCTGCTAAAACGGCAGGTTCAAGTGGTGCCGACCTTGCCAACATTGCAAACGAAGCAGCAATTATTGCAGCACGGGGGAATCGCACAGAAATTACTAGCGAAGATGTCACTAACGCGTTCGAAAAGGTAGCAATTGGCCCAGAGCGTAAGAATAAAATCATGAATGATAAAGAAAAAGAACTGACTGCATATCATGAAGCAGGGCATGCAATTGTCGGCCAAGTTCTCCCGGACAGCGATTTAGTGCATAAGGTCACGATTATTCCGCGTGGCGGCACGGGTGGCGTTACGTGGTTTATCCCACCCGAAGATAAAAGTTACCACAGCATTATTGAGTACAAAGACATTTTGGCGCGTATGCTTGGTGGACGTATTGCAGAAGAAGTGATTTATGGATCTGAGCGCGTTACAACCGGTGCCGGTAGTGATTTACAAAAAGCAGCTGAACTTGCTCGTGAAATGGTTGTTAACCAAGGTATGGGTAAGAAACTTCGCGATCAAGTATTCCATGTAGAAGACGGTATGATGATGGACCGCATTGTTCACGAGCGACAATATTCTGATGAAACCGCCAAAGTTATAGATGAAGAAGTCGAAAACTTAATTACAGAAGCCGCAAAGCGTGCTCGAACGGTAATAAAAGCCAATCGCGATTTCCTTGAAAAACTTAAAGACGCCTTGCTCGAAAAAGAAACAGTCGAGGCCGAAGAAGTAGAAAAAATCCTTACAGGTACTAAACTTCCTAAAGAAGCAGCGCTCTACTAAGATTTTCTCGAATTTGAACACAAATACACCTATAATAGTCGGTAAGGTTATCGAATGAACCGTTTTTTAACACGTGCTAACAAAAAACTATCACTTGGCTCGGCCGCAACACTTCTTGCTGGTGCTTCTTTACTTGGCATTATTTTAGGTGTTTTACGCACTAAATTGATTAATGCTAACTTTGTGAATTTTGAATCAGACGCATACTTCGCTGCCTTCAAAATTCCTGACTTCGTATTTTTCACATTGGCTTCCGGCGCTCTCGGTGTGGCCTTTTTGCCAATTTTAAGCGAAAAATTACAAAAAAGTCGGCAATCTGCCTGGGATGTTGCAAGTTATATTCTTAACGCTCTTGCATTTGTTGGTTTTTTCGCAGCGCTTTTAATCATTATTTTCGCTGAGCCCCTCATAAAGTACATCGTCGCACCTGGGTTTACTCCAGAGCAGCTTCATCTGTCTGTTGCGATTATGCGTATTGTTTCTGTGAATATTTTCTTGTTCTCTATTTCCACGGTCTTAACAACGGTTCAACAGGCAACTGGGCGTTTCTTCTTCTTTGCGGTTGCGCCACTCTTTTATAACGGCGCTATTATTGCAAGCATTTATATTTTTGGTGAAAAGTATGGAATCGTCGGTCTAAGCCTAGGTGTTGCCCTTGGCGCAATCTTGCAACTACTCGTCGTTGCACTTGGTATGGTTGGACTTAACTTTCGCTATCGACCCTACATTGACTTTAAGAACAAAAGTTTTCGTGAGGTCTTAAGAATTTTGCCAGCCAGAAGTATCGACCAGGGAATCGATAACATTAATAGCATTGTCGAAACTCGGTTTGCATCGCACCTATCTATCGGTTCGGTTACTAATTACGAAAACGCACTTGTGTTATATAACGCACCGGTCATGCTTATTGGTAACGCCATTTCAACAGCGGCGTTCCCACGGCTAACAACTAGGCTTGCGCAGGGGCGGGTAGATTTATTCCGTAAAGAGTTTATACGCGTGCTTCGAACCATGATATGGATAGCTTTGCCTGTTGTGGTAGTTAGTTATTTTGCCCGTGGCTACTTAGCGCGTATTATTTTTGCGAGAGGTAATAACGTCATTGCACTTATCTTTGGGTTCTTGTGTATCGCAATTTTCTTCAGAATAATTTATACGTTAATGTCACGATATTTTTATGCGCATAAAGATACGAAAACACCGCTATATGTATCAATATTTGCTATTTTTCTAAATATTATTCTTGCCTACAACTTATCTAAGCCGACAGCTTATGGTGTGAGTGGGCTAGCGCTTGCCCAAAGCATTGTTGCAGCAACGGAAGTATTTCTGTTAGTTGCCGTAATCGTGAAGCGCGACAGACACCTGTTTAACAGAGCCTTCTTATCATCACTTGGTAAAACACTTTCGGTAACAGGTTTTAGTGCGTTTGCAGCGTTCATAACAGTACAGTTCTTTCAACTTAACGCGAACGATACAGGCTTTGTCTTACTCTTAAACCTAACGATTATTGCGAGCGTGACCTTTATTGTGCACACAGCAGTTTCGTATTTATTCGAGCTCGAAGAAGCAAAAATTGTAGTCGAACGCGTTAGGCGCTTTGCCCTTAGGCCGGTAAAACTCGATTAATACGGTATAATAACCCCGATGCAGTACGACCACATTCGCAATTTTTGTATTATCGCCCATATCGACCACGGCAAGAGCACGCTTGCTGATAGACTTCTTGAAATTACCGAAACTGTCGATAAGCGAAATATGAAGTCTCAATTACTCGATAAAATGGATCTAGAGCGAGAAAAAGGCATTACTATCAAACTCGCACCGGTGCGAATGCAGTACAAAGACTATGAACTCAACTTAATTGATACGCCCGGTCATGTTGATTTTAGTTATGAAGTATCACGGAGCCTCGAAGCCTGCGAGGGTGCAATTTTAGTTGTCGATGCCAGCCAGGGCATCCAAGCGCAAACTCTGGCCAATGTGTACTTAGCACTAGCGGCTGATCTTACGATTATTCCGGTTCTAAATAAAATAGATTTGCCAGCAGCTGATGTAGAACGCGTCAGTGCAGAAGTAATTTCGCTACTGGGCTGTAAAAAAGAAGATATCTTACATATTTCAGCCAAAACTGGTGCTGGCGTGCCAGAGGTGCTCGATGCGGTTGTCGAGCAAATTTCACCACCAAAAGGTATTCAAGAGGCGCCAACTAGAGCACTTATTTTTGATAGTTACTACGATGATTATCGTGGTGTAATTTTGTACCTGCGTGTTTTTGATGGCTCACTACATAAAAGCGACGCAATGCTTATGATGGGTACTGACAGCCAAGGATTAGCACTTGAAGTTGGTTGCTTAAAACCCGATATGTCGCCGACCGACAAACTTATGTCTGGTGAAATTGGCTACGTTGTTACGAACCTTAAAAGCACGCGTGAAGCTCGCGTAGGCGATACGGTAACGCTTGTTAAAAATCCAGCTACCGAAGCATTGCCTGGATATCAAGAGGTAAAACCATTTGTGTATGCAGGGTTCTTTCCGGACAGCAACGAAAACTACCAATTGTTAAAAGATGCTATCGAAAAGCTTAGTTTAAGTGATTCAGCGCTCCAATTTGCACCTGAAAACTCACCGGTACTTGGTTTTGGTGTGCGTATTGGCTTTCTGGGCTTACTACACATGGATATCGTCAAAGAACGACTCGAACGTGAGTACGGTCTCGAGCTTGTCATCACGAACCCAAGTACTGATTACCATGTGACACTACAAAATGGCGAAGAGCTTGATAT
The DNA here is from genome assembly GCA_046350635.1 of Saccharimonadales bacterium (SeqCode). Classification (GTDB taxonomy): domain Bacteria; phylum Patescibacteriota; class Saccharimonadia; order Saccharimonadales; family CAIOMD01; genus CAZMHJ01. The sequence continues at coordinate 100,197 of JAXLZY010000002.1, read as the reverse complement.
TAAAAGCGCTACAGACTTGCCAGACCCAGCACAGATTTTAGAAATCAAAGAACCATGGATTAAGGGCGAGGTTGTTTGCCCGAAAGAATATGTCGGTGCTGTCATTCAACTTATTGTCAGTAAACGGGGCATTCATAAAAACCTAAGCTATGTTGATGCGCAGTTAGCACTTGTCAGCTTTGATGCACCACTCGCAAACCTTCTGACAGACTTTTACGACCAGCTCAAAAGCATTACCAGTGGCTATGGTTCATTCAATTATGAGCTCCATGATTATCGTGCCGAAGATTTAGTGCGCTTAGACTTTTATGTGGCAGGCGAACGCGTCGATGCACTGAGTGTGATGGTTCATAAAACCGAAGCTGACGGCCTTGGTCGCGTAACCGTTAAAAAACTCAAAGAAGTTATACCTCGCCAGAACTTTCAGGTAGCTTTACAGGCTGCAGTTGGCGCACGCTTTATTGCCCGTGAAGATTTAAGTGCCTACCGCAAAGATGTTACCACCGGCCTATATGGTGGTGATGTAACGCGTAAAAAGAAGGTTCTTGCCAAGCAAGCCAAAGGCAAAAAACGCATGAAACGCTTTGGCAAGGTGGATATTCCGGCCGAGGCCTTCACAGTTATGCTCAAACGAGACTAGCATGTATCACGCCAATACGACATGTCGTAAATACAGAAAGCAATATAAAAAAGGTGATGATAGTTGCCCATTTTGCACTCCGGTAGAAACTAAGGGAGACATTAAGGAATTTAAAGATTTCTACATAATTGAAAATGGTGTTAAGTATGATTACTGGGAAGGCCACAGAGTTATCGAGCATTTACTGCTTATCCCATACGCCCACGTCGAAAACTTATCCGAGTTAAAAGCAAATCAATATAACGAGCTAATGAAAATTATTTCTGAGTACGAAACAAACGGCTACAGTGTCTATGCGCGTGGAGTCGATTCGCCAAGACGTTCGGTTAAACATCAACATACACATCTCATCAAAATTGATAAGAAACAATTACGTACGATTTTATTTATAAAAAAGCCGTATTTTCTTTTTAAGATTTAGATTTATACGTAACTAAATCGTTTAAAACTTCGCCGACATGGGTGAGTGGGTTAACGCCTTCGTATGTTTTGACAATTTCGCCATCTGGGTTAATAAGGTAGGTATTTCGATTAATTCCCATATACTCACGGCCCATAAACTTCTTTTTGCCCCAAGCCCCGAATGCTTGGATAGTTTCGGTCGAGGTGTCGCTTAAGAGCGTAAAGTTAAGTTTATGCGCATCAGCAAATTTTTTGTGGCTCGCCACAGTGTCCTTAGAAATTCCCAGCACAACCGCACCGGCGTCTTCTAGCACTTGGCGCCCATCCCTAAAGCTGCAGGCTTCTTTTGTACAACCAGGTGTGGCGTCTTTTGGATAAAAGTACACAATAACCCACTTGCCGCTATATTGGCTTAGGGTATGTATGGATCCATTTTGGTCAGGTAACGAAAACTCTGGTGCTTTCATAAAACTCCTTTAACTCTATTAGGGGTACACAGTATAGTATATCTATATGGAGCAGTCGCAACTAAAACATTTACATGATTTCCAGCGAGTGTTACGCGATTACAAACCGAGCCTCGAAATTCTCGATATCTTACAAACTACCCAACTTGTAGTTGTAGCTGGCCCATCAGCATCGGGACGCAATACAATTATTAATTCGCTTATAATGACGGGTAAGTATCACTTTTTAGTATCTGATACGACGCGCCGGCCTCGAATAAATAATGGAGTGCCAGAACGCAGTGGTGAAGAATACTGGTTTATTGGCGAAGATGAATTTTTACACGGCTTAAAAAACGGTGCTTACCTAGAGGCAGCAATTATTCATAACCAACAGGTTTCGGGCATTAGCATTCGTGAGCTTTATAAAGCGGCAGAAACGGGCAGAGTAGCAATTACGGATGTTGAAATCCAAGGTTGTGACAATATTAAGAGTTTTAGTGATACAACCATACCTATTTTTATCTTGCCACCTACCTTCGAAGAATGGATGAAGCGAATGGACGGTAGGGGAGTCATGTCACCAGAAGAAAAACGACGTCGGTTAACAAGCGCAGCCAACGAAATACAATTAGCTACCCAGCGGTCTTACTTTAAATTTGTCATTAACTGGGACATTAAGGTAACGGTCGAAGAAATCCACGAACACATCATTAGCGGTAATTTTGGGGTAGCCGAGCAAACTGCCGCGCATTCACATGCCCAACAATTGTTGGCAGACCTAGATAATTTCTTGCGATAACAGATGTAAAATTATCATTTAGCACTCTTGACATACGAGTGCTAATTTAACTATACTAGTGATATGTTAGCAGTACGCTAGCGTGAGTGACAGACATGACTGACAGACAAGCGAAAATTCTAAATGCCATAGTTGAGCAGTACGCAGAAGTTGCGGCCCCCGTGGGCTCGGTGCTACTTGCCAACCTGTTTGGTGTGTCTTCAGCCACAATTCGTGCCGAAATGGCCCGTCTAGAAGAAATGGGTTATATCGAGCAACCACATACTTCCGCTGGACGTGTGCCAACAGACAAAGGCTATCGGTTTTATGTAAACCAAGTAACTGAAGTTACAGAAACTGGTCTAGCGCCTTATGTCGATCGCAGTGCGAGAGCGATTGACGTTCGTGTACGCGGCGCAGGCGAATCAGCCCAAGCAATCAAATCCGCAGTCGATAGCTTGGTCGAAATCACACAAAATCTAGCCATTGCAACCATAGGCGATCAGCTCTATATGAGTGGTATATCTAACCTATTTAGCCAACCGGAATTCGCCGATGGTACCGCTGTCCACGAAGTAGCACAGCTTTTAGACAACCTAGAGCCTTGGCTACGCGAAGCTCAGCCAAACGAACCGCTCAGCGTCTATATCGGCCAAGAAAATCCAATTGGCAAAGCTAGTGGCTGTACCTTAATCGTTAGCCGGTTCCGTAGTCCATACAGCGACCGGAGTTATATTGGTATCGTTGGGCCTACGCGCCAAAGCTACCGTACGGTTATGAACTTGGTACGACACACCGGCAAAACACTAGAAGCTAGTTTATACAGATAAGGGGTAGAATATGACAAAACCAAAGACACCAAAGCAAGTAAAAGAAGACGAAAAGTTAGTTGAGCTCACTGCAGACTTACAGCGAGTTCAAGCAGACTTTATAAACTATCGTCGACGTGCCGAAGAAGACAAGGTACGGGCCGCCCAAAATGGCAAAGAGCAGGCTGTGTTAGCACTTTTGCCAGTGCTCGATAATATAGAGCGCGCTATTGCGCACGAACCTGCCGATATTAAAGACCATCAATGGGTTAAGGGCGTAAGTGCAATCGCAACACAGCTCGAAGCTCAGCTTGAATCAATAGGTCTCACTAAAATTGGTGTCGTAGGTGAGCCATTTGACCCGAGCAGGCACGAAGCAGTCAGTATGGGCGAAGGTGATGGTGACACAGAGGTGATAGCCGCCGTTTTACAAACAGGCTACCAGTTTGATGACACTATTATCCGTCCGGCAATGGTCCAAGTAACGCGAGGTACTGTGTAATGAGTGAATACTACTTCGAAGCAGCGCCTGAAACAGACGCAGAAAAAGAACAGGCATTGTTTAATGCATTCGATACCGTACTCGGCGATACAACGACATCTGACGACGATAAGGGCGACCTTATCGGTGAGTTATATGGTCTAGCGTTAGAAGAGGGAATATCTGAAGAAGATGTTGACCGCATTTATACAGAAGCAAGAGATAAAGAATAGGAGTAATAATTATGGGTAAAATTTTAGGAATCGACTTAGGTACAACCAACAGCGCAATGGCAGTAATGGAAGGCGGCAAGCCAGAAATTATTGCTAATTCTGAGGGTAACCGAACTACACCAAGTGTGGTGGCAGTTAATAAAAGTGGCGAACGTCTTGTTGGCCAAGTAGCTCGCCGTCAGGCAGTTACAAACCCAGATAAAACTGTCTACGAAATGAAGCGTCTTATTGGCCGCCGATGGGAAGATAAAGAAGTCCAGCGCGATATCAAGCTTATGGGCTACAAGATGGAAAAATCTGGCGATAGCGTAAAAGTTGTTATGGGTGATAAAAGCTACAGCCCAGAAGAGTTAAGTGCAATGGTGCTTAGCAAGCTTAAAGCTGATGCCGAAGGCTTTTTAGGACAAAGCATCACCGAAGCCGTTATTACCGTACCTGCCTACTTTGACGATGCACAGCGTCAAGCTACCAAAGACGCTGGTAAAATTGCTGGCCTAGAAGTTAAGCGTATTATTAACGAACCAACTGCAGCAGCATTAGCATACGGCCTTGAAAAGGGTGGTACAGACGAAAAGATTGCTGTCTACGACCTTGGTGGTGGTACGTTTGACGTATCAATCCTAGAACTAGGTGACGGTGTGTTTGAAGTTAAGAGTACCAATGGTGACACACATCTAGGTGGTGCTGACTTTGACCGTGCAATCGTTAATTATTTGTTAGAAGAATTTAAGAAAGAAAACGGCCAAGACTTAACCGACGATAAAGCCGCCATGCAGCGCCTACGTGACGAAGCAGAAAAGGCCAAAATTGAGCTTAGTACAACCAACGAAGTTACCATTAACTTACCGTTCTTAACCGCAACAGCTGATGGCCCAGTTCACTTTGAAACCAAGCTTACCCGCGCTAAATTAGAAAGCCTTGTTGGCGATTTAGTTGATCGCACTGCAGAACCATGCGAAAAGGCCCTTAAAGACGCTGGCCTAAAGGCAAGCGATATTAACGCCGTGGTGCTTGTTGGTGGTATGACTCGTATGCCAGCCGTCCAAGAAAAGGTACAGAAGATTTTTGGCAAAGAGCCAATGAAGGGCGTAAACCCAGACGAAGTTGTGGCTATTGGTGCTGCAATTCAGGGTGGTGTGCTTGCTGGTGATGTTAAAGATGTATTGCTACTAGACGTAACACCATTAAGCCTTGGTATCGAAACCATGGGTGGTGTTAGCACTAAACTTATCGAGCGCAATACAACTATCCCAACTAGCAAGAGCGAAACCTTTAGCACTGCAGCAGACAACCAGCCACAGGTAGAGATTCATGTGCTACAGGGTGAGCGCGAAATGGCTAACGATAACAAGAGCCTTGGCCGCTTTATCCTTGATGGAATTGCACCAGCGCCTCGTGGTATTCCACAAATCGAAGTTACCTTTAACATCGACGCAAATGGTATTCTAAACGTTACTGCAAAAGATAAGGGTACTGGCAAAGAGCAAAGTATTACTATTCAGAACAGCGGTAATCTAAGTAAAGAAGACGTTGAAAAGGCGCAAAAAGAAGCCGAAGCAAATGCCGAAGCCGATAAAAAGAAGCGCGAAGCCGTTGATGCCCGTAACCAGCTAGAAAACGCTATTTACCAAGCCCAAAAGCTTAAAGACGATAACGGCGATAAGATTACCGAAGACGATAAAAAGACCCTAGAAGAAGCCATTAAAGAAGCACAAGGCAAAGTTGAAAGTACCGATAAAGAAGAGCTTGAAAAGGCTGGTAAAGAACTAACCGATAAAATCATGCCAATTGGTGCAAAGTTGTACGAATCAGCAGACGCTGGCGAAGCAAAGTCAGACGATGCTAAAAAGGAAGATGGCCCTGTAGAAGGCGAAGTCGTCGACGAAAAAGACGCTGACAAGAAAGAAAAATAATGTCTGACGACTTATTCCCGGTATTTGATGATTTTCTTGAATCATCAAAGCATTGGCATAAGTTTGAATTTCGAGAAGAGATAGACAATATCTCTTCTTCTGATTTATCAACAGAGATGAAACTGGTTCTCGAATACTTGGTTCTTTTTCAGTGGGTTGAATATGAAGCAAAGCAACTTCTTTGGTTTCTTTATGGAGCCACAAGTGCCGTTAGATCAAATATTTATATGAACGACGGAAAGAAAAAAGACATTTTCAAGTTAAATACCCAGCCATTAATTAAAGAGCTTTCCTTTTTCTCGATTGATGAAGATGGATATAGAAAAGCAATCATTGAAATAGCAAAGTCTCTAGAGAAACTGAGTAAAAAAAGGAATAAAATCGCTCATAATCTTTTTTCGGAAAAACTTGATGATAAAAGTAGCCTTGTGAAAGAATTAGAAGTAGACTTAGCTGAACTGAAAAGGCTAGAAACAACAATCCAAAAACTAAGTGTACCGATAAACAGTATTGCTGCTGAAGTCGAGATTGCAGGTAAAAGGAATAACAATGGCTAAACGAGATTATTATGAAGTACTTGGCGTCTCCAAAGACGCATCGGCGGACGAAATTAAAAAAGCGTTCCGCCGATTAGCCGTGCTCCATCACCCCGATAAAGAAGGTGGTGACGAAACCAAGTTCAAAGAAATCAACGAAGCGTACGAAGTCTTAAAAGACACCGAAAAACGCAAACGCTACGATCAATTTGGTCATGCTGGCGTTGGCGGTAATGGCGGTGGCCCTGGCTATGGTGGCGGTGCCTACGACTTTACGGGCCAAGGCTTTAACTTTAACGGCCAAAATATCAACTTTGACTTTGGCGATTTAGGCGACATGTTTGGTAGCTTCTTTGGCGGTGGCCAGCAACGCCAGCAAGCTCGCCGTGGGCGAGATATAGAGACAGTTATTGATTTAACATTCGAAGAAGCTGTATTTGGGGTAGAAAAAACCCTAAAACTAAATGTAGAAGCCGAATGTGAACATTGTAAAGGTAACGGCGCAGAGCCAGGGCACGAACTCGTAACTTGCCCAACCTGTAAAGGTAGTGGACAAGTTGTTACCGTAACGCGCACTATATTAGGCAATATTCAGCAGGCCCAACGATGCCCGGACTGCCATGGCAGTGGCAAAAAGCCCGAAAAGGCTTGTAGCGTGTGTGGTGGTAAAGGCGTAAAGCGTAAAGAGCAAAAAGTTGATCTTAAGATACCGGCTGGTATTGATGACGGCGCAACTATACGTTTACGCGAATACGGCGAAGCAATCTTAAACGGCCCTAAGGGTGATTTATATGTGCATGTACGCGTAAAATCACACAAAAAGTTCACCCGTGAAGGTGATTTAATTTTAAGCCACGAATCGGTTGATATGGTAACCGCTGCACTCGGTGGCGAGCTAAAAGTAGATACCGTAGACGGTGTTATAACTATAAAAGTACCGGCCGGCACACAAAGCGGTAGCGACTTTAAGCTGTCTGGCCATGGTGTGCCACACTTAAAAGGCGAAAGCCGTGGTGCACACATCGTCACGCTAGACGTTGCAACGCCAACTAAGCTCAGCAAGCGCCAAAAAGAACTGTTAGAAGAGTTCCAAAAAGAACCCGGCAAAAAAGGGCTCTTTAGCTAAAACTAGACAAAACTAAGCTAACGGGTAATAATCGTAAGCAATATGGCTAACAAAAACCAAAGCGGGTTTATTACGATGATTGTTATGATTTTGGCAGTACTTGTAGTCGTTATTGGTTTTGTATTCTTGCGCGTGCTTAAAGCAAATCACTAATTTTAATACAAAAGACTTTTCGAATATCTGGCAATTATTAAGACTATGACGCTACAATAGTAGCCAAGGTAGTTTAATTCTGAGGAATAAATGAAAATAGCAATTATTGGTGGAGCAAGTAACGATACGGGTGCGCAGACCGACTATATTACGCCGTTTAAAGAAAACTTTCCTGATATTGAGTTTACCGAAATTAGGTTTGATCATCTTGTATTCGAAATAACAAATGATGTATTCGAAACGTATGATTGGCGCACAAAAACACCACTGTCTCACTACGATTGCATTTTACTTAGAGGTAAAATTCGTAATTATACAGAGTGTGCGTACATAGTAAGTCGCTATGCACTTCATAAACAGGTTCCGTTCTTTAATGATTATTCTAACTATCGACCTTCTTCCAAAATTGCCCAAGCAGTTACATTTTTTGAGCTTAATATTCCTATTTTGCCTACATATTACTCGTTAAACACTACATACCTTAACGATGTTACTTCGCTCAAACTTCAGTTTCCGTTAATCGTAAAAGATAACCTTGGTGCCCATGGAAACAATAACTACGTCGCAAAAAACAATACTCAATTATCTGAAATACTAGAGAACAATCAAGCAATAAATTTTATTACCCAAGGTTTTTGTCCGAATGATTGTGATTATCGAATTTTGGTTATTGGTGATGATGACCCAGTAATAATTAAGAGGGTCGCAGCCACGGGTACCCACCTTAACAATACTTCACAAGGTGGTACTGCAGAGCTAAAAGCAGAACTACCTGAGCATGTAATTGCAGAAGCAAAGAAAATAGCCAAAGAGCTAAAAATGTCTATCGCAGGCGTTGATGCGTTACAAAATAAAGATACGGGTGAGTACTTCTTTTTAGAAGTTAATTCACAACCTCAACTTGTCACCGGAGCGTTTGTACCTGAAAAGTTAGCCCTACTTAAGAAATTCTTTGCTACACAATTGTAGAGTGGGGTGCGTATTCGCTCGCGCTCATAATGTACAAGACGTTGCGGTGCTCTGATTTTTCAAACGAAACTTTATCTTCTTGTAGATTCTCATTATGCGTATCAATAACAAAGTCGCCCTCTGGGCTAATTGATTGCTGGCATTCAGCGTCAATTCGTTCAAACAATCCAGAATCAAAACCAACTATTCTACAAGCAACTAGAAACTCTAATTTATTATCGAGATTGATAAATTCAAAGTTATCACTTATAAGACCTTCAAGTTCGGCCAACATCGTTTTATAAGCCTCAAGATTTTGAGCAGGAACTTGTTCGGTATAAAAATTGCTGTCACCGATAATGCAATGAGTATATAGGTATATTTTTAACTGCAGATTGAGTTTATCGCTTAAATCGTAACCTTCGGCTGCACGCAAGAAAAGCGTTGCATCTACTGCGTCAGAGTTTCTTAGTGCAATTTTCTGGTACAGATACATAAAGTTGATTGCAAAGGTAGATAAAATCCGCAGTGCCTCAGGGTCATTTGATAATGTATCGTAAAGTAAATCTAAATCTTCTTTATCACATACTTCGAAGAATTCTTGTCGTGCATCTACGCCATACACACTTTCTAGGTGTCGAAGGCGGAATAAAGCAGCATGTGTACCGTAAAGGCTAGGGTATTTTTCGAAAAAGGGCTGGCGCAACTCGTGTGCATTACGGCGCCCAGTTTGGGGGGTGGAGACAATACGTCCAAATACATCTGTTAAATTATCTGCTTCTACGATTGTATTTCGCAAAGAACGAAGCATTTCGAAAGCCACACTATCACCATTCCAGGCAGCCATGCGCGTTGCAAAATGGAACTGTTTATCAATTGGCAAGGAATTTATATTTTGATAGTAGTAATTTTTTATTCTAGAACTTAAAATCATAAGGTAGATTATATCACAATAAACATTGAAAAATTTCAATAAAAATGTTATAATATAGCAGATATGTTAGATAAACCAATTATTGGCCGTGTCGAAAACGTTTCGTTCCCAACATTGGATGTATTTGACGTGCCTGCAAAAATAGACACCGGGGCAGATTTAAGCTCTATTTGGGCGACAAATATTACCGAATCAGATACTGGCTTATCATTTGTACTATTTAGCCCAGCTTCACCATTTTACAATGGTAAGACAATATGTATCCCCAAAGATCAGTACACAATGACACGTGTATCTAGTTCCTTTGGCCACAAAGAATACAGATACCGAATTAAACTGCCAATTAAAGTGGCAGGCAAACGAATTCGAGCAACATTTACATTGTCTGACAGAAAAGACAAACTCTATCCGATTTTAATCGGAAGACGTATGATAAGTAGTAAGTTTTACGTTGACGTTGCAAGTGGAACTCCATTAAAAGAAGCAGAGCGTGCTCGGTCAATAAAACTTAAGCAAGAACTTGAAGAATTACAGGACAAATCATGAGAATAGCTATTTTATCTAAGGGTGGCAAAAACTACTCGACACAACGTTTAAAGCAAGTTGCAAAAGAGCGTGGGCACGAAGTGCGAATTATTAACTATGCCAAGTGCTATATTACGGTAGAAAAAAATTCTCCGGTTGTGCACTATAAGGGTGAACCGTTAGTTGGTTTTGATGCAATAATTCCACGCATAGCTCAAAGCTATACCAAATACGGTACTGCTGTTGTGCGTCAGTTTGAAATGCAGGGTGTATATACAACCGCAAGCTCAATGGCGATTGTCCGTTCACGAGATAAATTACGTAGCTACCAATTGCTTGCCAAGGCAGGCGTAGGTATTCCGAAAACAGTGTTTGCTCGTGAAACAGCCGATCTTGATGACGTCGTCGAAAAGGCAGGTGGCGCACCATTGATAGTCAAGGTTGCACGCGGAACCCACGGTAATGGTGTAGTACTTGCAGAAACGCGCAAGGCTGCCCAAGCTGTGATGCAGGCTTTTTATGTTGAAGGTGTAAACTTTTTAGTGCAAGAATTCGTAAAAGAATCTGCCGGAGTAGATATTCGTGCATTTGTAGTCGGTTCACGCGTAGTGGCAAGTTATAAGCGCCAGAGTCTTGATGATGACTTTCGTTCGAATCTACACCAAGGTGGCGAAGGCAAAACTGTTAAATTAACCGACGAAGAAGAAAAGACTGCACTAAAAGCTGCCCGCGCTATGGGTTTGCATATTTGTGGTGTTGATATGATGCGTAGCGAGCGAGGACCGCTCGTACTCGAAGTAAATTCGAGCCCTGGTTTTGGCATAGAAAAAATTACCAAACGTGATGTTGCAACAAAAATAATTGAATACGTAGAACGTAATGCAAAACAAAGAAACAAAAAAGACCGAGTCGGCGCGTAAACAACAAGGCCCGCTTATATACATTGTTAGCTCTATAGTTATTGTATTGCTGCTTATCGGCGGTTTCTTTATGTTTCAAAAAAAGCTGTCTGTCATAACGTATAAAACCGTAACAATTAGTAACGAAAAGTTTAATCTTGAGGTTGCAGATACGGACGCAAAACGGGCTAAAGGTTTATCCGAACGTGACAGTATACCTCAAAACGGTGGCATGTTTTTTGACTACAAATCAGAAGGCGATTGGCGTATGTGGATGGTGCAAATGCGATTTCCAATTGATATTGCGTGGCTAAAAAAAGACGGCACCATTGTGTACATAAAACATAACGCCCAACCTGGTGATTATCCAGAAATTTATCATGCTAACCAAAACAGTTACTATACAATCGAAGTGCCAGCCGGAACGTTTGATAGGTTAAATGTAAAAGAGGGGGCAGTCATACGCATTAACTAGTGCTATGCTTATGCTTATGAGTGCTCCAGTACTACTTGGAATCATTGGCATCATGTTTGGACTTGCTCCAATAATTTTACGGAGTAACGCCGTGTATATGCTCTTGGCGCTTTGTGGCGGTGAAGTATTAGCCCGATTAGCCGCCCAGGATTTAACACAAATTGTGAATTCAATATTAACGACTGATTTTCCTACCTATAGTGTGGTACAGATTGTACTACTTGTTCTTGCGCCACTTTTGATTTTATTTTGGTACCGAAAATCAACAAATATTGATGTCATTTTGCAGATTGTTGCTGCCGCTGCAACCGTAGTACTTTGCTTTATTTTTGTGATTGCTAAGTTACCATACGATACGCAAAATGCTTTGCAAAACTCAGATCTATACGGGCTAATCAAGCCCTATAGCGGCCTAGCGATTGGCGCGGGAATGGTAGCAAGTGTGATTTGGTTTTGGATGAAAAAGCCAAAACACGAAAAGCACGATAAAAAGAAACATCATGGCTAAGCCATTAACAGATTGACAAAACAGATAAAATAAGAGAAAATAAAGCGGCTTTTTACCGAAATAAAGCAAGCTATGGGCCCATAGCTCAGCCGGTTAGAGCACCTGCCTTTTAAGCAGGGTGTCGTGGGTTCAAGTCCCACTGGGCCCTCCAATTAAAATCCCCACTTCGCGTGGGGTTTTTAATTGGAAGTTACACCAGCGGGGGCTTGAACGGGTTTGCTGGTAGCAAACCCCGGTCCCTTGCCCGGCATATACCAGTGGTATATGTAAGGGTTGTCGTGTCAAAACTAATTTTGTTTTGGCGACAAGGCAAGTCCCACTGGGCAATGTAGCTTAGAATTTAGCTCTAATGTCGCAGCTAACTTAGTTGTCTAATGATACTTCTAATGCTTGCAATTAATATATCTAGTAGCATACTTAAATGAAAAGGATTTTTATGAGCGAGTTTTGTGAAGATTGCCCAGCATCTGAATATATTGGAAAGAATTTTAAACCAACCGACCAAAGCCTAGCAGTTAACGTCGCACAGGGGTTATCTGGACAATTTGTAAATGCAGTGCGAGGCACAAAGGGTCTGACTGATGAACGCATTGATGAAATCAGAGTAGAAGAAATAGAATCGTGGGGTGACTCGGAAGAGGCGCGAGTTTTAGCTGATTTTCCTGAACTTACACGTGCGGTTTATGAGTGTGAGGAAAAGGTTACTGTTCTGGGTAGTTGTGTACTTCACTCTACTATGCAAAAAAAACAATCATAGTATATCTATATTTGAGCGTCCCACTGGGCAAGTGATAAATTCTGCGCTATTGTAAAATAAATGCCCACAAACAAATTTACGGCAGAACTATGGCAGTATCCAGGTTATGCGGCTTGGTATTTTGTGACGCTACCTAAAGATATTTCGGATGAGATAAAAATAGTTACCGATAGTGGAGTGCGCAGGGGCTTTGGCTCTGTAAAAATAACTGCCCAAATAGCAGCAAGCCGTTGGGAAACTTCAATATTTCCAGATAAAAAATCAGAATCATACCTACTACCTGTTAAGAAAACAGTTAGAATAGCTGAACATATTGAAGCGGGCGATATCATTAAGCTAGAAATTTCATTGCAATGAATACTCGGCGCACAACATACATCATTGTATTTCTAGCCGCCATTTTAGGCGGTCTTTTTATGTCAAAGTTTACAGAGCCACTTTCAATCGCTTGGCTATTACTGCCACTTGTGCTGAGCCCGCTTATTATGAAACGCGGGTTCGTATTAATTACGTATCTATTGCTGGCAGGGGTTTTACTTGGCTGGTTTCGAGGTGGATTATTACAAGTAGAGCAACAAAAATTACAAAAACAGTTTTACCATACGGTGACAATTAGTGGTAGAGCCACTGAAGATAGTGTGTATGCCGATAAAAGCCAACAAGAATTTGGCATGACTAATCTGGTTAAAAATGGTCAAAAACTTCCCGGGACTGTACGCGTAAGAGGCTACGGAGAAGCTATTATTTATAGACACGATATCGTTACAGTACATGGCAAAATGTATCCAGCAAGGGGCAGTAAACAAGCAAGTATTTCATATGCCGACGTAAACGTTGTAGCTCGCGCGCAAAGCACACTAGAAGATTTTAGGCGTAACTTTATTGTTGGTATGGAAAACGCTCTCCCAGAGCCTGCAGCGAGCTTTGGCGTGGGATTGCTGGTAGGGCAACGCAGTTTATTGTCCGATGAACTATCACTTATATTGGTTACGGTTGGCCTAACTCATATTGTGGCTGTTTCTGGCTATAATCTGACCATTATTATTCGTGGAACTCAAAAAGGCTTGAAGCGACTATCACGATTTCAGATTTTAAGTATTTCCCTAACACTAATTTACCTTTTCTTGCTAATCACAGGCTACTCGCCCTCAATCGTTCGTGCTGCAATTGTGGCAGGCCTGGGTTTATTGGCATGGTATTTTGGGCGTGCGTTCAGACCCATATTGCTCATATTGATTGCTGCAGTCATTGTGCAAATCCGTACTATGTATGGGGTGACATTGGTTAGTACTTGTCGTTCTTAGCTTTTTTTGGGGTGCTGATAGTTGCGCCACTCGTAACCATGCGAGTGTTCAAACGTAAAGAATCGCCCCTATGGGGAAGTGTTGCTATAGAAAGTTTTGCAGCTCAAATTATGACGTTGCCGTTTATTATGCTTATTTTTGGGCGGTTTTCTTTAATAGGATTCATTGCCAATATTATTGTCGTACCAATGGTACCACTAGCAATGTTGTTATCACTTATCGCAGGCCTCGCTGGTATGTTGGTGCCGATGATTTCAGGTTGGATTGCTTTACCCGCTCGCATTTGGTTAGATGCAATGCTATTAATCGCAACCGGGCTGTCGAAAGTTCCGGGAGCGCAATCGCGAACCAGTGTAACTATCGGTGGATTTATAGCACTATATGTAATTATTTTCATCGTTTTAATTGGCCTGAAAAAGCGGGCCGTATCTGTTACAATAGAATCAAATACTGCAGATAAGAGCGAGGTATAACTATGTCCGGACATTCCAAATGGTCAACTATAAAGCGCCAAAAAGGCGCAGCTGATGCTAAGCGTGGAGCACTGTTCACAAAACTTGGTAATCAAATTGCTATTTCTGCCCGTGCTGGCGGTGATCCTGCTATGAACCCAAGCTTGGCGCTGGCAATCGAAAAAGCGAAAGCCGCCAACATGCCACTTGCTAATATCGACCGTGCCATTGCACGAGTAACTGATAAATCAGCTGCACAACTAAACGAAGTCATGTACGAGGGTTACGGCCCTGGTGGTGTCGGAATATTAGTAGAGTGCGCAACTGATAACTTAAACCGTACGTACCCAGAAGTACGTAATGCCTTTAATAAAAAGGGTGGCAATATTGCCGAATCTGGTGCAGTGGCATTTATGTTTACGCGTAAAGGCTCTATACGTGTTAAAGCAACGGGTGACGACGCAATGCTAGCGCTTTTAGATGCGGGTGCCGAAGATGTTGAAGAATCTGATGGCGAACTGCAGGTATACACCGATGCTAAAGAACTTGCCAAAGTACGTGATGCAATTACGGCTGCCGGCTATGAAATAAGCGAGGCAGAACTAACCTATGTACCTAATAGTACGATTGAGATTACAGACCCAGAAGTTGCCCGTAAAGTCATGAACTTAATGGACGCACTTGATGAACTTGATGATGTGGTCGAGACTCATACTAACTTTGATATTGCAGACGGCGTAGAGGTTTAACATGCGAATCCTTGGTATTGATCCAGGGACGGGAATACTTGGTTTTGGTGTCATTGAAATCATAAATGGCACTACCAATCTGATTGATGCCGGTGTTATTCGCACGCCGGTAAAAGAAGATGATGCGGTTCGCTTACAGACTATTTACGAAGAGCTGCAGACGATTATACAAGAAACTAAACCAGATGAAATGGTAGTAGAAAAACTCTTTTTTGCCCAAAACGTTACTACTGCCATGACAGTCGCACAGGCTCGTGGAGTGGTGTTACTTGCCGGCAAACAAGCAAATTTAGCCATCCATGAATATACACCGCTACAAATTAAACAGGCATTAACTGGATACGGCAGGGCAGAAAAAAAACAGATTCAAGAAATGGTCCGAATTTTATTAAAGCTTAAAGAAGCACCAAAGCCAGATGATTGCGCCGATGCGCTGGCGGCGGCATTAACACATGCGCAAACGCTCAGGGTATAATAAGTCGATATGATAGCAACACTCAAAGGGCAGGTAAGTGAAAAACTACATGACGTTGTCGTGATTAATGTAAACGGTGTTGGCTATGGCGTCGTGATGACTACGAACGAAGCCGACAGATTACTCGTGAATGATGAAGCAAAAGTATACGTGTACGAAAATATAAAAGAAGACGCGCATCAGTTATTTGGCTTTACCTTACTAGATACAAAACAGCTCTTTGAGCAACTTTTAAAAGTAAAAAACGTGGGGCCAAAAGTTGCCATGAGCTTATTAGAGCTTGGCAATGCAAACGAAGTGCGTGCCGCAATCGCTGGTGGAGATGTTAAAAGATTGCAGTCGGCAAAAGGCGTTGGTAAACGAGCAGCAGAACAAATTGTAGTTGAGCTTCGGGATAAGGTTGGCTTGCTAAGTTCAGACACGGCCGAAGATATTGTTGGTCGCAGTGGGGTTAATGCCTCGGACGAAGCCGCGCAAGCGTTAATGTCACTTGGGTATAGTGAAATGGATGCAGCCTTAGCGCTAAAACATATCGACCCATCATTGTCGGTTGAAGATCGCATAAAGCAAGCCTTAAAGGGAATATAAATGATTGACCGAATTGTCCACACTACTGCAGAGCCAGATGATGCCCAAGAGCAAGAGCTAGAAAACACTCTTAGGCCTAAAGACTTTGCGAATTACATTGGCCAAGAGCGCCTAAAAAAGAATTTACAGCTTGCGATTGCAGCTGCAAAAAAACGTGGTGAACCACTCGACCATGTTCTGCTATATGGCCCGCCAGGTCTCGGTAAGACAACTATGGCAACGGTAATTGCTAACGAAATGGGTGCACAAATTAAAGTAACCAGTGGCCCCGCAATAGAACGGGCTGGTGACCTTGCGAGCCTGCTAACTAACTTACAAGATGGTGATATTTTGTTTATCGACGAAATTCATCGCTTACATCGTAGCGTAGAGGAAGTTCTTTATAGCGCGATGGAAGATTACAAAATTGATATTATGCTTGGCAAAGGTCCGAGCGCTCGTAGTTTGCGGCTTGATGTTCCTAAGTTTACGCTTATAGGCGCAACAACCCGTACGGGTGCGCTTGCAGCACCACTGAGGGATAGGTTTGGCATGATTCATCGCCTTGAATTCTACACGCCAGAAGAAATCGCGCAGATTATTACCAGAGCTGCGTCAATCATGGATACTTCAATTGAACCAGAAGCGGCGACAATACTTTCGACCCGGGCACGACTTACGCCACGTATTGCAAATAGACTACTTAAACGAGTGCGAGATTACGCTGATGTAAACGGTGATGGCATAGTAGATACTGTGCACACTAAAGCCGCCCTTGAACTGCTCGAAATCGATGAGCTTGGCCTTGACCCAGCAGATAGATACCTACTTGAAAAGATGATTGAAGGCTATGGAGTTAACCCCGTTGGCCTTAATACACTAGCGGCAATTACCGGTGACGAGTCGACTACAATCGAAGATTTCTACGAACCATACTTACTACAGATTGGCTTGCTGGAGCGTACACCACGTGGTCGTAGGGCAACACCAAAAGCGCATACTCACCTAGGTAAGAAAATTAAAACCAACGATTCGCAAGAGAGCCTGTTATAATACAGGTGTAATGGCACGTAAGAGCTTTCAGGAGTCGAGCTACTTTAAGACCATCGAAACGATAGGCCCTGACGAGCATGTAATGTGTGTGGTGTATCAACACCCATTTGGCATTATTTTTATTTACGCTGCTACGTTAGTTTGTTTGACTCTCGGACTCATAGGAATTAGTGTTTTATTCCCAGAAGTTGCCGGCACAAGTTCTGGCACATATACGGTTATGGCGTTCTTTGCCGTATTAATCGCGGTACTGGTTGGCATACTGCTTGTCATGGCAACAGTCGTATATAGACAGACAAGACTTACGGTAACCGATAGAAACATAGTATTGATAGTACAAAAAGGACTTTTAATTAGAAAAGTGTCGCAGCTTTCGCTCGCGAATGTAGAAGATGTCACCAGTGAACAGCGTGGATTTTTTTCGAACGCATTTAATTTTGGAACTATCAATATTGAAACAGCCGGTGAGCAGGCAAACTTTAACTTTGCGTTCTGCCCAAATCCACATCGTGTTGCAAAAATTATTCTAGAAGCAAAAGACGATTTTTTGTCACGAACAGGACAGGCCGGTTCTTACCGTAACCGCCCATACAGTAATCGAAAAGACTAGACCGTTATTATCTGTAAAAAGGATTGCCGTTAAGGCTGTTGTAGTTTGGTGCTACAAAAACATTTTGGTCATTGAGTAGCTTAATCTTGTTAACAAGATTTGCATCAATTTTAACGAGGGTGACTGATTGCGTTTTTTCTGCAACTTGATCTGCTGAAGGGTCGGCACTACTAAACTTACTTATCGAATAAGTAACATAGCCAAGCATTATCACCACACAAAGAATAAATACAATAACGATATGCTTAAGTAGAAATTCACCTGCACTGACGAGTTGTTTCTTAATTGCGTCTAAATTCATGGCTTTACGAAAAGTGTTATTGTTATTTGCGGGCTGAGCTTCACGAGCCCATTACCGGGTTTATCAGGCTGAATAAATACTTTCTTAATTTGCATACTTCTTCTGTTGAGCTCAACAAGTTTAAGGAACTTTATAAGGCTGTCATAAGTAACGGGACTCTTCTTGTCCACGTCAGTTAATCTTAGATCAACATCAATACCCTGAACCCCAGCGAGTCCATCAACAGATTTAGCTTGCGAAAGCGGTGCTTGAGGGGTTGGGGTAGATGATGAGCTTGAACTACTTGGAGTTGTTGCGGCAGGGGTGCTGGCAGTACTACCTCCCGTAGCCTTTAAGCCAAGGTTAGAAGAAGGGTACTGAATACTAGAAATACTAACACCTGCTGAATCAGCAATTTTATATAATTCTTTGGTTGCGGTATCTTGATCTTTGTCTTTTGGAATCATGTTGTTTACCATCGCTCTAACATCCGGGTTTTGACTAAGATAATTCTTTGCCTTCAAGTATTCGCTTATTTTTACGTCTGCTAATGAATTATTAAGTTTTGCATCTACTAGCTTTTGCGACGTTTTCGCCATAATCTGGTTACCTCCGACTACAAGTCCAATTGTAATCACAATTAGCAACCCAATGAGGCCAATGAGTACGAAGAAAAATCGTTTAGCGTTCATTAAAATTTCTCCGTAAAGTTAGTTGTCTCAAGAAAATAGTACGAAGCATCATCTTTTATGGTTACCTTTACTAGGGTCGTGCACTGATATTCAAGATTATTCTTTTTGGCTTCTTCGTCAGTTTTACAGTCACTCCCTTTCTTTGCGGTCGCTACGACTAATTGAGGAGAGTTGTTTAGTGCATCAATTACTTTGGTTATTTCATCTGCTTTTTTAGTCCCTACGGTAAGCACATATTGGTTTTGGGCAGATGAAATTGCAGAAAGCCCATTCAATTTACCGCCACCTGCAGCCACTGCATCAGTGAGGCGTTTCGTTAGGTCAATATTTAATAGTGCCTTTACCTGAGCGGTACATGGGTATGAAGGGTTTGAATCACCACAAACAATCGAAATTAGATCAGTTTTACTAAATAACTGATTGTTAGAATCTTTTACGTTCGTAAATGCCTGATTAGCGGTGTACTGATCTTTTGCAAGAATTGTTAAGTCTAGTGAAGTATCGGTTGAGTTAAGTGTAACGTTAGATAAGACGGCGCCACTAGGAAGGGTAGTACCAATTTTTGGAAATACCTTAGAAAACAACAGTTGTTTTTTTAGAATTTGTACGGCCGTTTTCATGTCACCAGACAAAGAGTTTAGGTTATTTTTATATTGCTCGAGATTTTCCTCTTTAATACGTTGATCAGTGACATTGGCTGTTTCTTTAAGACGATTGGCGGTTTGGTTTATATAGAACTGTCCAAAAACGTTCATAGCTGTAATCAGAAGCATCACAACAAAAATTGCACCCAGCCATTTAATAAGGATACTGTTTCGGCGGGCAAACTTAATCTGATTTTTTGCCTCAGGCGGTAATAGATTTATCATTTCCAAATATCCTTTGGGTTGATAAGAGCTAGGCCTGCTGCGGTGACATACATAGATTTTTCAATTGTGCTTGGCGGTTGTAGTTTTCCAAAATCTAGGTTAGCCCACGGGTTACACATTCGGGTAGGAAGGCGCAACTCGCTCGTTATGTATTCTGACAAACCGGGCATATTGGCTCCGCCACCCATGGTAATAATTTGGCCAATTTTACCTTCACTTCCGCTCCGTTCATCGTAGTAGCGAACCATTTTACGAATTTCGCGAGTTAATGATCCAAGTATTGGTTTTAAGGCATCTTGAATATCTTTTTGTTTTTTACTTACACTAAGACCATATTTAGTCTTAATCGTGTGAGCGACTGCACTACTGACATCGAGTTTTTTGGCGATAAGTTCGGTAAATGTGTCACCACCACCTGCTACAGTTCCAGTTACAATCAATTCTTTATCAAATATTGTTATATCAACCGAAACGCTTCCGAAGTCAATTAAGATTGTTGGCACTTCATCGCGCTCCGAATGGGCAATCAGTCGACTTGATGCATTAATGGTTGTTTCAATGGTGCAGGTTTCGAGCCCTAATAAGTCCGTGTATTGCAAGTAAGAATCTATGATTTGCTTCGGAGCAGCAACAGCCAATAACTCGTAGCCATCTTTAGAGGCAGATGAAATATTGTAATCGATATACAGCTCATCTATAGGGACGGGGATATATTGCTCTGCCTCTAAACGGACTGCTTCATCTAAATCTTTCTGGTTCATCGGGGGAAGGTTCATGACTCGGTTATAGGTGCGTGCGACAGGTATACTTAATGCGACTCGTCGTGTTGATATTTCACCAATAAGATTTTTTTCAAACAGTTCTTTTGTTGCTTTTGCGAGCAATTCCGGCTCAACAACGAGGCCATCTTTTATCGCAGATTGATCATATTCCGTAACGCCATAGCCTACGATAACTTGCGACTTACCCTTATTCTCAATTTGCATAACCTTAACACTGCTTGTCCCGATGTCGAGTCCAAACAATGGCTTGTCTTTATAGGTTAGGCCTGTATTCATTTGTATTTACTGCTTATGCTTACTTGTTATTTTAACATTATTTACCGAATTACTCTTATGGTTTCGTTAAGACTTCCCGCCACGAAAGAATATTGTAGGTGCTGGTAATCGGAAAGCTTGGTGGTGGGGCATACATCAGATTGTAATCATACGAAGTGGTATTGGTTTTTACACCAGAAATATACTTACCAGAAGCCGAATCATATACTGCCGAGCCACACGAGTTATTCATTTGCCATGTCCATGTCCATGTTTGGCGGGTTGAAACAGAACCATAGAATAAGTATTTTTGATTTGCACCAGTCCAGCCCTTGGTACAGTTCCCGGAGGATCGATAAGAATCAGGATAGGAGACGGAACCGCTCTGCGCAATAATTGCGGCGTCTACTTCAAAGGTAAAGTTACCTGTTTGAGGGATTGCATAAGGCGCAAGAATCACTGAATCTTCGGTGATAAGCCCTATTGCATCACTACCATTTTTGTTTGTATACAGAATATCGTCAGCAATCACAATATCGGTACTATTTGTAGAACTAGCCAGTCTTCCAGAAGCTATCGTGACCCTCCCTGTGAATGTTGAAGAAGTACGAATCCATACATTATCTTCAGCAAAAATTACACCTGAGCTCGGAACAGCAATACCTGTAGCTACTGGCGTTGTTGATAGTGCGGTAGAATATGAAGTTTGCGTGTCGGTTTCTGCGGTTACGCGCGCAAGATCGTACGTTCCGTTACTATTTAGCGTAATAAGGTACCCCTTACTAACACTAAAGCTTCCGTTCGTAGCCGTCTGTGGTAGGTATGCGGCAGTTCGCGTCGTTGGCACTTGGGTACAAGCGTTTGCGTTAGAAGCCAGGGCTGAGGTGCTTGCATCTGATGCAAATGCTAGTTTTTTGATTGTGCATAGACTACTCGTAACTTGATTAAAGTCGACGGAAGTAACGGGGTATCGCCAGTCAACTTTCGAACGAGTATTGCAGTTCACAGGTGTAGTTACAGAAGTGTCGCACCACACGCCTGGACGTGATGTCGAGCCGTTCCCCCCTAGCGATGAACTAGGTACATACGTTGCGTTCGAGCTGGTAACATCAGAGTTACTGGAGCCATCCATGCGTATTCCTTGGTTTGAATGCACAGGGCCATCCGCGCTTTCGGTATTACCAAACCAAAACTGCGAATCAGATACAAGCGCGTAGCTTGCGAATGATGGCGCGCCAACCTTAGCCTCGATTATTCGTTTTGCACCGCTACCCGAAACCTGACCAATTGATCGAACGGTTGCGACTGTAGAGCCATTACCTTGTGGTTTAATCCATAAGGTGTATGTTCCGGTTGTTTTTGCGTTTGTATCAATATAGTTATGAACATATGGTCCATAACCAAGAGTTGCATCTGGCGTCGTTGGCGTAGACTGGCCATCTTTATAATCTGACGAATTATGACTCAGGTGCCAAAGATAGTAGTTAATACCTGCTTCAGCAATGTTAAATGCTTTCTGGCTTTGAGTATTATTATTAACGCTATTAAAATTAACTTCTATAAGTCCTGCTACTGCAAAGATAATAATGCCAAGTGCAATAATAAGACTTAGCAGTGTTGGCAGCACGAAACCATCTTGTTTTTTCTTAATCATAGATTTGTCTTTCTGTTTCGCAGGCTCACTTGAACTGATAGCTTTGTTACTACTCCTGAGCTTCCGCTTGGTTTGTCTGCCAGATTAACACGAACACCTTTTATAGTACGTAAATCAGAAATGGGGGTTGATAGTGTACTGCCCGACGAGTCTAAATATTCAAAAGTATTTGTACCATTTGGTAAATAAAAATTATCAATAATCGTAAACGTTTGTGTACTTCCGGAAATCTGAGTTCCCGTCGGAGGATTTGCCGTCATTTTTGTAACATCAGCAAGTAATTTTGTATTAGTATTGTTTGGATAATAGGTAATGAGCGAGACATATTGGTCGTACGGTGAAAAATAAGAATAAAGTGTCACGCTATTGTTGGAAGCTGAAGTTATGTCGGTTGTCCCTCTAATCACTTTGGCTACTCGTTGAGAATTTGCGGCAACATCTGCAAATGCTACGCTTTCTTGTTGCATTTTGAAGTATTCATTAATTGAACTACCGAAAAAAGAAAAAATACCTATCATCACTAAAGCTCCAACCACGAGCGAAATCATCACCTCAACTAAAGTAAAGCCTTTCCGGTTGTTATGGAGTGACATTTAGTCCTCCAATCAGAGATCCTGCGGGGATAGTTATTGACTTGCCAGAAACGGTGAGGCTAAGTTGCGCTTGGCCACTACTTATTCCCGTAAGGTTAACAGTACAGTTTAATTGGGTTGCCGGTGATGCCGTACCGGTACATGAGGCAGTGTATGTGTTACCACCCTGGATAAATCTTACTGATGTCGAGCAACTTGATGGATTGCTATTACAAGGTAGGTTGGTACCAGTTATCGTAAAAGCAAAAGCACTAAGCCCCCCAGAAGCAAGGCTTAAATCATCAGGGCTTAGGGTACTGATACGTGGGTAGTTACTATCCGTCGTAAGCATGAGCCGTACTTTTTGTAAAAATGCAGTGCTGTTATAGCTAAAGGTGGTACTCGGCGGATTTGAAGCATAGTATGTTGGGACAACGATTGGGTTAAATGCATTTGTGCCACTGTATGGCACGGCTGCTACTAAAAAGTACGTAGTAGCACCAACCTTACAGTTTGTTGCTCCGGCATCACCACAAAATATATATGAGCCCGGCACAAGATTACTGACTGAGGTTAAACCAGAACCATCTGATGTTGGTCTTGTATCTGATGGCGTAAAGTTATCGTAGTAGTATGAGGTATCTGTGCTTGATGAATATTTTTTATAACCACCTTTAATATATGTCTTCATGTTTGCGATCGGATTACCAGAAGTATCTGTTGTTTCAATAACCAGGCTATTCGCCGACATACCCTTAATAGTTAGTGTCACGAGTGAAGATTGCTGGGTAAGTACTTGTAGGCTTGAATAATTTGGCTGTAGTGACCCAGAAGGTGCAATAGTTGTCAGACTTGAATAGCCTGATTTCGATGCGGAAACTACATAGTCATAGCCATTAGTGTCAGGGGGCATACCGTAAAAAATCGCTACACCATTACTATCTGTTTGATCACCTAGGTTAATAGCAGGTGAAACAGTACTGTTTGTTAGGGTAACTGATGCCCCAGAAACGGGGTTACCAGTTTCGTCGATAACGCTTACAAAAATGGCACCAGTTGTGCTACTAGTCTCCGAAACTCGTGCTGCGACTTGTGTATCAACTTCTGCGAGTTTGACACCAGTTTTTGAGGCCACGATTACATTAATGACCTTGTAATCTTCTGGATTTGTATCTGTCGCAGGTGCACCGGTTGGTGGTGGGTAGTTGCGACAATATTTCAACTTAAGTGCTTGGCTTGGATATGACGCACAGCCGTCATAAGCATCATCAGCGTACGAGACTGCTGTAGTTATTGTGTAGCTAAAATTGTTTACCGTTTGCGTTGAAGTGGCAGGTAATGGGCTGGCACTATAAATACTACCGCCCGCAACTGCAAGGCTGTCATAAGGTAGCGATTTCAGATATTCCATTTGGTTTGTAGCGAGCGTTAAGGCTACAGCTTTACGTTTGGTAGTAGAGGCGCTTGATACGAGTGCAGTAAATAAACCAATAAAACTAAGCGCAACAATTGCAAATACAATGTTGGCAATTAAAACCTCAGTAAGCGTGAATCCGTGCCCGCCCAAAGCAGTGTGTTTTTTCATTGTGAATTCGTAGTCTATTATATCAAAAACGCTTATGCCAGTCTAAGCGTTACAAATAAAAACACCCGTTTTAAAAACGGGTGTTTTTTGAAGAACAAGATTCAACTAGTTGCTAAGGTTTGCCTTAACAATTGGTGATGCACCACTTGCTTCACGGTTAGCTGTAATGGTAAAGCCAGTACAGTCTTTGTTAGCTGTTGTACAACCACTTGGTGTCGCCACGTATTGGTAAGTAGTTGTGCTAGCTGTTGCGCTAATAGTGTTTGTGCCACTGCCGTTTGGAGCAACTAAACCAGCCACATCAAGACCCTTAAGGTTAGCTTGCACCCAAGTATTGTCTTGGAGCTGTGCAATTGCTGGGTATGAGCCATTGTTGGCGTAGTATACCTCTAGCTGGCTTGCAAGTGCCTTAACGTCTGTTTCGCGCTTGGTGTCACGTGCCTTCTGCTGTACGCCACTAAAGGTTACGATTACCAATGTTGCCAAGATACCGATGACAACGATAACAATCAAAAGTTCAACTATTGTAAAACCTGATTGCTTTTTCTTAAGTGAGATCATTGAAACCCACCCTCCTTGATCTTAATATTTATTACTTTGATATGTATACCAATAGATACACAAATATCTAGGTTTGATTATAAGCATAAGCGTAGAGAAGTCAACGACAATTTTAGTTACTACCAATATTTTTACTGAGCGAAGAAATTGGTCCCATAACACTTGCCGCGATAACACCAACCATTGCGCCAATAGCAATAATCATAACTGGTTCGATAATTGAACTGAGGCCGTCAATAGTAGTTGATACTTCTTCTTCATAGAAATCGGCAATCTTAACTAAAATGGTATCGATTTGCCCAGTTTCTTCACCAATAGCAAGCATCTGGCTTACAATCGGTGGAAAATACTTACTTTGAGCCATTGGTTCAGACAAGGGCTTACCGTTTTTAACTTCTTTAGCGGCTTCGTCTAATTCTTTCTGTAAAACCTTATTGCCTATTGCACCGCCCGTAACCTGTAGGGCATCCAGAACACTTACACCAGCTGACATCAGCGAAGCAAAGGTTCGTGCGAATCGTGCGACCGCAATCTTAATGAGTATTTCTTTAATAATAGGTGTGCGGAGCATTAAGAGATGAAACTGGAACTTACCCTTGGGGGTTCTTATGTATCGACGCGTAAAGTATATTGCGACACCAAGCGCGATAATAATAAATACAGCGTACTTCTGCATATAACCACTCATATCAAGTAAGAACTGCGAGTAGACGGGTAATTTTGCATCTGGACCCCCAAGGTCCTTGATAATTTTACCCATTTTAGGCATTACAAAAATCATTAGCCCAAAGAATGCCAAAACTGCAATCGTACCAATAACTACCGGGTACGTCATGGCACTTTTAATTTTCTTTTTCATGCTTGCTTCTTGCTCAACCTGTGAAGCAAGACGCTTTAGAATTTCATCTAAAATACCACCAGCCTCACCAGCCTTTACCATATTGACGTAGACTTCTGAAAAGACATTAGGGAACTTCGCCATCGCATCACCAATTGTGATACCGCTCTCAACATCTTTAGTAATACTACCAATAACAGTTTTAAAGTATTTATTTTCGGTTTGTTCCTGAAGAGTAGTGAGTGAACGGGTAAGGGGTACACCAGCAGAAACCATGGTCGATAACTGCCTGGTGAACATCACCATATCTTTTAACTTTACTTTTGGCTTGCCAAAACTAATATTCCCGCGCGAAGATTTTTGTTTAACAACAAGCGGTCGTAAGCCTTGTTTGTGAAGCGTCTCTATAAGAGTATCTTTTGAAGAGGCTTCAATACTTCCAGATATTGATTTTCCATCTTTTGTAACAGCGGTATAGGTGTATTCTGCCATATTATTCTTCTGCGGTTACGCGCAAAATCTCCTCTATCGTTGTTTGGCCCCTAAGTGCCTTAATGAAGCCATCCATTTGCATCACAATCATACCCTCTTTGACGGCTTGGTTCTGAATTTCTTCGCTCGTTGCATTCGCTACAATTAAGCGTTGCACTTCGCTTGAATTACCGAGTACTTCGTAAATACCCATTCGGCCACGGTAGCCTATATGGTTACATTCATCACAACCACCTTCTTTTGCCTTCCATAATCGACTAATTTTACTGTCGGAGGTCGAGAGGCTTGCAGTATCTTTTGTATCTTTAGGGTTACCTTCGCTTGCACCGATTCCACCGTTTAATGCTACTTCTTCGAGTTCGTGGATACGTTTCATGAAGGTTGCGTCTTTAATCCCGAAACTATCTGCAATCTTTTTTACAATTGTTGCGTCTGGGGTGTATGGCTCGCGACACTTTGAGCAAAGTCTTCGAACGAGCCGCTGACCAACAACAGCTCGAACAGTGCTCGCGATGAGAAACGGTTCAATGCCCATATCGAGCAAACGAGGCAAACAGGTTGCAGCGTTATTTGTGTGGAGCGTCGCAAATACTAAGTGACCAGTCAGGGCTGCTTGCACACCGAGCCCGGCAGTTTCACCGTCACGAATCTCACCAACCATGATAATATTTGGATCCTGTCGGAGTAGTGCACGTAAGCCTGCCGCAAACGTCATACCGGCTATAGGGTTAACCTGAGTTTGGTTAGCACCTGGAATTTTATACTCAACGGGGTCTTCGACGGTAGATATATTTACCGCAGGGTTATTGAGCAGACTCAACACACTAAATAAGCTTGTTGATTTACCAGAACCGGTCGGGCCAGTTACCAAAATCATCCCATGAGGTTGCGTAATGGCGTGGTTAATTGTATCTAGTGAATGCCCCCAGTAACCAAGTTGCTCAAGCGTGAGGGCTTTAGATGATTCGTTCAGAATACGCATAACTACTTTTTCGCCATCAGTTATTGGCAGGGTAGAAACGCGTAACGCGTACACAAGACTATTGATAGATATTTTAAAGCGACCATCTTGTGGGGCCCGGCGTTCATCAATCTTAAGGTTCGATAAAATTTTAATGCGCGATACAAGGGCACCGTGAACCTTTTTAGGAAGCTTATTTACTTCACGCAAAATACCATCGATACGATATCGAATAGAAACATAATCTTCACGGGGTTCAATATGTATGTCAGATGCGCCAGATTTGATAGCACCTTCCACAAGTAGATTAACGGTCTGAGCAATTGGCGAATCTTCAGCTAAGTCTGATTCGTCAAAATCTTCGCCTTCTTGGGCTTGACCATCGGCCTCAGCAGATATAACCTCACTAATTTCGCCACTAATATTTTCGCGATATTGATCGATTGCCTGAAGTATATTGGTACGGGTTGCGATATAAATACGTAGTTCGTTACCAAGCTGCTTCTGTAGAAAGCTAATGGCTTGAATATCGTCCGGGTCCTCCATGGCAAGGAGTTTTGTGCCGTCTTCTTCTTCCCCGTACACGACAACGTTATACTGGCGGGCGATACGCTCAGGCACTAAGTGTAAGATTTCTTTAGGGATTTCTTTAACGTTTATATCTACAAACGGAATATCAATTGCTTCTGCTATAGCCTGGGTCAGTTCTTTTTCACTAATAACATTGGCTGCAACAACCACATCCTGTAACGGCTTCTTTTCGTTCTGCTCTTGCTCTTTAAGGGCAGTCAGCTGTTCGGGTGTGACTTTATTAGTGTTTGTGAGCAGCTCTTCGACGAGCTTATCTGATATTCGCATAGCTTTGTCGTTATTATAGACGATAAGGATAAGCGTGTTAATAATGATGTAAAAACTAAGCTGTGTTGGGTTCGCTATTTTGCTATACTTTTGGTAACAGTATAAGGGTAAAAAGGGAGTAATTCTGACATGGCGGCAAAAGCACCAAAAAAAGAGGTAGCGACAAATGATGGTAGCGAAAGTGGAAAAAGCCAAGCGCTGACGCTCGCAGTTGATCAAATTAAAAAACAATTTGGTGCGGGCGCCATTATGCAACTTGGCGACGAAGCAAAGATTGACGTTGAGACGTTTTCAACCGGTAGCTTGAGCCTCGACCTCGCTCTTGGAGGTGGTATCCCAAAAGGTCGTATTATCGAAATTTATGGCCCAGAAAGTAGCGGTAAGACAACCCTAACGCTTCATGCGGTTGCGGAAATTCAAAAACAGGGCGGTACGGCTGCATTTATTGATGCCGAGCACGCCCTTGACCCAGCCTATGCCGAACGGATTGGTGTAAACATTGGCAAGTTATTAGTTGCACAGCCAGATAATGGTGAGCAAGCGCTCGAAATTGTTGAAACACTAGTTCGCAGTAACGCCGTAGATTTAATTGTAGTCGACTCCGTTGCCGCACTCGTACCACAAGCCGAAATCGAAGGTGATATGGGTGATTCACACATGGGTCTTCAGGCACGCCTTATGAGCCAAGCACTTCGCAAGCTTACGGGCGTCATTAATAAGAGTCACACCACGGTCATCTTTATTAATCAGCTTCGTATGAAGATTGGCATTATGTTTGGTAACCCAGAAACTACCACTGGTGGTAACGCGCTTAAATTTTACGCATCTGTCCGTATGGATATTCGTCGTATTAGTCAAATAAAGAGTGGCGAAGAAGTTATTGGTAACCGAGCTCGGGTAAAAGTAGTTAAAAACAAGATTGCACCGCCATTCCGGGAGGCTGAATTCGATATCATGTATAACGTTGGCATCAGTCGCGAAGGCGATACGCTCGACTTGGCTGTCCAGCATGGTATTGTCGGTAAGGCCGGTGCTTGGTTTGAGTATGATGGCGCTAAAATTGGCCAAGGTCGCGAAGCTGCTAAGCAGTATTTGACTGATCACCCAGAAGAGCTCAAAAAAATAGAAAAACTCGTGCGCCAAGCTGCACAGCCTCAGTAGTGTATGACCGCAACTAACCACGCAATTACCGCTGCCAACATGGCACTTGTTGCACAAGCCTGGTGGATTCTACCAGTTGCACTCTTATCGCATTTCGCGCTTGATGCTTTACCACACTACGGTGAGCCGACGCCCGAAGCTCGCGCGGCTCGGTTTAAAACTATTTTAACCGTTGATGCAATTATGCTCGTGATGTTAACGTGGCTCGTTATCGTTACGGTTCATACCCAGTATATTTGGCTGGTTCTTATGTGTATGTTTTTGGCGATGCTTCCTGATAGTGTCTGGGCATATCGTATGTATAAAGAGCGCAAAGAGGGTGAGTTGCCGATGCGCAATCCAATCACGAACTTTCATGCCCACATTCAGTGGGGTGAACGAGAGTGGGGTTGGATTATTGAAATCGGCTGGTTTATTGCAATGCTTTCAATTTTTGCAGGGCTTGTTGTGGCCGCTTAGGCTATGAAAATCACGAATCTTACATCTCAAAAAAAAGATGAAAACAGAGTTAATATTTTTATTGAAGGAAAGTACTCGTTTTCGCTGAGCTTACAAGAAGTTCTTGATGAAAAAATAAAAGTTGGCATTGAGCTTGATGAGCACGACATAACGCGTCTAAAAAAGATATCGAGTGATGGCAAACTTAAAATGCGTATGGTTGAATGGCTTGCGCTACGGCCACGCTCAGAGCGTGAACTTAAAGACTATTTACGAAGAAAATCAGTTGACGAAGAACTACAAACAACACTTATTAACACTGCCCAAAAATATAATTGGCAAAATGACGAAACGTTTACAAAATGGTGGATTGAACAGCGCACCCGAAAAAAACGGAGCAAAACATTTATAGTTAGCGAGCTTCGTTCAAAAGGTATATCGAGTGATATCATCGATGCTTCGTTTGCCGATGCCCACTTTAGCGAATCAGAACAACTTAAAGAGCTTATAGCAAAAAAACGCACACTAACTAAATTTACCGATGATAAAAAGCTAACAGAGTATCTAATACGACAGGGTTTTCGTTATTCTGACATTGTTGACGCGTTGGCTGAATAATCAGCACCTGTTGCGCGGTTGAATCTTGGGAGGCTAATTGCATCTTTTACTTCTGGTCCTTTAAATGAAACGTACGTATCGGTAACCTCGATAATTGACTGTCGGTCGAATGTAAGTCGATCTTGCTTTAAACTGCCCCAGACTCTTGGTTGAACATATAACTTTTGTATAAACAAGCTCTTGCTATCAATTGCAAACTCGATAATTTTACCAATCTTTTTTTTGTTGACGAGCGCAGCTTTGTCTTCAAGTCCATAATTCATATCCAGAACAGGTTTTAAGCGAACGAGTTCGTCGGGGGTACTTAAGTCTACGTGGTCATCAATAATTATACCCCTAGGACTTATGTCGCGAACGTTGATATCAAGTAATACGACTGGCACATTTGATTGAACAGCCTGACAATAAAAGCCATCTACGTGTAAGTTATGAGGGTTGATAATTGGCTTAATAACAGTACCGATTCGGCCACCGCTACGGATGCTTAGCAGGGGAATGTCGTAGAGTTTTGTGGATAAGTACAGCATTTACTTTATTGTACTGTAAAAATGCTTGAGCTTTACGATAATCGTCTTACAATAAAATTATGACGCGGCGTAATTTTAAGCTGGGGTTCATTGTAACTGTCAGTTTATTATTATGCTTTTTTCAGCCTCTTAGTGCCTTTGCGATTTCTGATACTAGTTTGCCAAACGTAGTTATTAACGAAATTCAAACCAACGGGATTGGCTCTGGTACTGCGGCAAACGAATTTATCGAACTTAAAAACTATGGTCAAGGCGTAGCTGACATAAGCGGTTGGAAGCTCGAATACGTGAGTTCGTCGGGTATTATTGGTAATGCCAAAACTCTTGTAACCTTTCCAGAAGGTACGTTGGTGTACTCTGGCGGATTTATACTTATTACCCCAGAATCATACTTGCCGACTGCAAATCCTAAGCTTACCTACACCACTTCGACGTCTGGCGTATTATCTGCTTCGGGTGCATCGGTTGTTTTAGTTGACCCCATTAGTGTTGTTAAAGATCTTGTTGGCTGGGGTCCAAAAACAAACACAATTATCTTAAAAGAAACAGCCCTATCAGCGATACCAGCAGACGGATCATCAATTCAGCGAATTGTTATTAATGGTATTACCCAAGATACAGACAATAATCAGCTTGATTTTGAACCACTTACCACGCCGACTCCACAAACTGATAATGCGGCACCAACCCCACTACCAATAGATACATCACCTCCAGCCGATATAACCGCACCTCCAGTTGATACCTCTCAGCCTATAGACACAACCCCACCTACTGACACAACTACGTCACCGCCGGCGGATACGACGACTCCATCAACAGATACTTCAACCCCAACCGTAGATACAACCACAGATACACCAGCCCCTGGTGAAATAACCAGTAGCCAATCATACTTACCGATATTACTGAACGAACTTTTTATCGATCCAGTAAGCCCACTCACTGATGCGAATGATGAATGGATTGAGATTTATAATCCAAATGATACCGAACAAAATCTTGCTGGATACACTGTATATGCAGGTACGACCTATGCGTATCATCATGCGTTCACCAATACAGATATAATACCCGCCAAAGGGTATATGGTTGTTACATCTGGTGCTACGTCAATTGCACTGTCTAATGGTGGCGGTAGTGTCAAAATAGTTGGGCCGACGGGTAACACATACGATGAAACAAACTATTCTTCAGCGCCCGAAAGCACAGCATGGGCTAAAGATATTAATGGGACATGGGTGTGGACGACGACACCAACTGAATCGGCGCAAAATGTAATTACTATACCTATTGCGGTTAGTCTTGTTGCAAGCGCTGCGACAACAGCCAAAAAAGTTTCAACAACCACTAAGAAGGCAGCTACTAAGGCCGTAAAAGCCACCACCACTAAAGCTGCGACAACTAAAACAACCGCCAAAACTACAAAAGTACTTGCGGCAACTGATTCACAATCTGATTCTCAATTGGTTGCTGCACCCACACCATTACCTGTATGGCTACTTGCGGTACTAGGGGTATTAGCGGTACTCTATTCGGGATATGAGTACCGATTTGACATTGCAAATAAACTCTACCAATTCAGACGACACTGAGCGACTAGGTGAACGCCTTGGAGCTCGGCTTAAGGGCGGTGAAGTATTGGTTTTATCGAGTGATCTAGGTGGCGGTAAAACAACACTAACAAGAGGAATAGCTAAGGGCGCGGGTAGTAATGATGGTGTCGCTAGCCCAACCTTTACCATTTCGCGCATCTACTCTGCACCAAAATTCGAAATTCATCATTTCGATTTTTATCGATTAAATGAACCGGGTATTATTACGCACGAACTAAACGAAGTTATGCACGATACTAATACGGTTGTAATTATTGAATGGGCAGATATCGTGCGTGAAGCGTTACCAAAAGAACATTGCCTCGTAACGATTACGCAGACAGGTGATGATACGCGAGAAATAACAGTTACCCTGCCTGAGTCACTTGCATATCTAACGAAAGGGCTTGATAAGTGATAATCCTTGCACTTCATACCGGAAACGAACAATCTGAACTTTATCTATATAACGATAAGGATGAGCTCCAATCCGTTACATGGTTAGCACATCGCCAACTGGCAGACACAATTCATACGCAGATAGAACAGCTATTAAGTGCCCAAAGTCTAAATTGGAATAGTATCGAAGGCCTAGCTGTCTTTAGAGGTCCCGGTAGTTTTACGGGTTTACGAATTGGTATGACCGTAGCAAATGCTTTAGCACTCGGGCTTAATGTCCCAATTGTTGCTAAAAGTGGCGATACTTGGCTTACCGATGCATTACAAGCCTTACTCAATGACGAAAATGAAAAAATAGTAACCCCAGAATATGGTGGCGAAGCGAATATTACTTTACCTAAGAAGTAGTTGCAAAAATATCAACAATTTTCCAAAATCTTCTTGACAAAAAAACAGAGGCCGTTATGCTTAAGGTAATAGTACTTTAAACAGCAAAAACGCAAAATAAAAGGAGAGATTATGAAATTACGTCGTTTGGCGTATGGTTTTTCGACGTTAGTGTTAAGTCTATCGTCGTTAGTTGTGTTAGTGAGCCCAGTGGCTCATGCTGCAGGTAATACCTGTACATGGACAGGGGCAACAGACTTAGTCTTTGAAACTGCTACCAACTGGAGTTGTAGTGGTGGTGGCGCTGGGTCTGCACCTACTGATGGGGATGTATTAGACTTCCCCGTGAACGTACTTACGGGTACTTCAGGCGCAACAATTAATATTGTTGGTGATCGTTCGTTCGCGGGAGTAACTGTGTCTGGTACGTATGGAACAGGTGTATACGGTGATTTTAACCTAACTGGTTCAGGTACCATAACACTTACTGGCCCAATTAACATTACAGCATCTGGTGGTGCTGGGGTTACATTTACGACCAATGTAACACTTGGTGCAGATGTTGCAGTTGATTCTCCCGCTAGCACTAATGGACACGCAACGTTTGCTGGCATGAAAACTCTCGCGCTCAGTACTCACAATCTTTCTGTGACTGGATCTGCTACAATTTCGGCACTAAGTAATGTCACTGGGTCGGGTAACATCGCAGTTGCTGGATATGCGAGCTTCTTAGGAGATAATTCAGGCTACAATGGAACAATATCAACAACAGCAGCTAAGTCGACAGTGTATTTCTCAACACTTGCATCCTTAAAGGGATCTATCGATATGATTGCTAGTTCTGCTGTGTTTATTGGCGGTATTGATTACGGGACTAACACCACAGTCACCACACCGATAACTGTACGTGGAGATGGGTTTGACGATTCAGGTCCTGGCGGAACATACCATGTACCAGCTCTTTCGGTTAGTTTTAGTGGCGCAATGGCAGATGCGGCTTCTGTTGTCGACTTTAGTGGAGTAAGTTTGTCTGCCGACTCCACTATATCTATCATTGCACGAAATAACGATACAATTAAATTTAGTGGAACAGGGCTAGCAGGTCACACATTTATAGCCTCAGATGGCTCTCAGGGTAAATTAATTGTTGGTGGCCAAACGGTAAAAGCGAGTCCATATGTATCAACATACGCTGATTCACAACCAACTATTGATTTACAGGTTTTCGATAACAACGTTACCATTATGAACGGTACATACAAAAACATGACGGTGTATGCGGGCGGAATCCTAAAAGGAACAGGTACAATTGCAGTGTTAACCGTCAGTGGTGGTACAGTTGCGCCCGGTCAAAGCCCTGGCATACTTAACACTGGTAACGTCACATATACTTCAGGTACTCTCGATGTTGAGGTGGGCGGTGCGGCTTCGGGGCAGTACGATCAACTTAATGTAACTGGTACGGTTGACCTCGGTTCTGCTACAACACTAAATGTGACGCAGTGGAGTAACTTTGTACCTGCTACAGGTGATACATTCACAATCATTAAGAACGATGGGGCTGATGCAGTTACTGGCACCTTCCAAGGCCTAGCCGAAGGTGCAACTGTAACAAGCACCAACGGGGTAAGCTACACAATTAGCTATAAAGGTGGTGATGGTAATGACGTTGTACTTACAGCGCTCGCGACGACAACCGCTACGACACCAGACACCGGGTTCGAGCACTTTACTAGTAACCCACTTGC
Organism: Saccharimonadales bacterium (SeqCode); assembly: GCA_046350635.1. Lineage (GTDB taxonomy): Bacteria > Patescibacteriota > Saccharimonadia > Saccharimonadales > CAIOMD01 > CAZMHJ01. The sequence continues at coordinate 65,149 of JAXLZY010000002.1, read as the reverse complement.
AACACTTATCGGTACATTTGCAATCGTTGCAGTGGTTAGCTTAATCGCTCGCCGTCAGCTCAAAAACAATAAATAGAACAAATAGCGCATAGGGCGCAGGATGCAACAAAAACCATACCGAAACACTAATATAGAATTTTCAAACAGGGCAACGGGTTATACCCGTCGCCCTGTTGCTGATGTACGTGCTCGCTATAAAACCACTAAGCCAACAAGTCACACAAATGCTGTAAGTGAAGTGAAGGTGGTAAAAACGCCTATTCGGCCGAAAATTTCTCAATCAGTGCATTTGAAACCTAAGTCACAAGTGGCACCTACTCATAAAATTAAGATTATTGGTGATGTAAAACCAGCTAACAATAATCGTCCTGTTCAAAAGCAGTTTACGGTGCCCGTCGTGCCAAGTACTGTATCTAAACGGCACATTCAGCATATCGAAAGTATTCCAACCCTACCTACCCCTAAAAAAGGGATAAAGCATAAAGTCGCCAGAAAACTTCGAATTAAATCAAAGAAACAAGTTTCTGGCATCGCCCTGAGTGCCTTTGCTATTTTATTGTTAATTGTTGGTATCGGTGTAAATGTACATAGTTTTACAGTTAGTAAAAAAATTGAAGCGCAAGCAGCCGCAACAGATAATTCTGGAAATAGCGAAAATGGCAGACCTGATGAAACTAAAGGATATAGTGAAAATCAACCAAACACCGCCTCTATAAATAGCTATAAAGTCGCAGCTGATTTGCCCCGGATACTTCAAATCCCAAGCTTAGGCACACTTGCGCGTATTAAACGAGTTGGTGTAGACGATAAAAACCAAGTTGGCTCGCCACAAAATGTCTTTGATGTTGCGTGGTACGATGGTAGCTCAAAACCTGGCCAACCGGGGGCGGCATTTATAGATGGTCACGTGCTCGGACCAACTAGAGGTGGTATTTTTGCTAATCTAAAAAATATTAAAATCGGAGCATCAATCACTATTAATATGGGCGACAACAAAGAATATAATTATAAAGTTGCTGCCACTGAGGTGTCGCAAGCCGAAACCGTAGATATGAACAAAATGCTTCGTTCTTATGACCCATCAAAACAAGGCTTAAATCTTATGACCTGTAACGGAACGTATCTTAAAGACAAGAAAACCTACGATAAGCGATATAGAGTTTACGCGGTTCGTGAAAATTGATTACAATATTTGCAAATGCCACTTATTTCTAAGTAGTGAGAAGATATATTAGAGAACCCAGCTCGTCGGGCAATAGCATCTAATTGCATTTCTATTGCCTCATTCTCGAATTCAAAAGCACGATTACAGTTGGTGCATCGGATAAAATGATGGTGCCTCTCGCCACCACTAGAAGCATAGAGAACCCTATTCTTACCGGAACCATAAGAATCACAGATACCAATTTTTTCAAAAAGGTCTATTGTGCGGTATACGCTAACGGTATCAAAGCCATTACCGACAGCCTTGGCAATAAAATCACGTGCGGTGATTGTATTTTCAGCTTGAAGTAAATCATACAGCTCGGCCCTGACACGTGTATAACGAATATCGTGCAGGGAACAGATGTCGCGGAATGATGTTGATGACATATTGCAATTGTATTGCAAATGCAAATAAATTGCAAAAAGTAGTATTAACAGATAGATTCAGGGTATGGCAACTTATTTTGACGTCTTTTTATTTACGATTCTCGGCAGTGTTATTTCATTAATTGGTGGGATACTCTTAATGAGCCATAAAAAAACAGCACGAAACTTAGCGAAATACGCTACCCCGTTTGCGGCGGGCGGCTTATTGGCCGCAGTTTTTTTTGATCTCTTACCAGAAGCACTCGATGAAGCAAGTGCGACAAAGGTAATGATTAGTTGTGTTGTTGGCCTACTAGGTTTCTTTTATTTAGAGCGTTTTTTGCGCTGGTTTCACCATCATCATGATGATCATGAAGATCGTGGTGCTGTTTCGAGGCCTCTCATCATTGCCGGTAATACACTCCATAATGCACTAGATGGTGTAGCAATTGCCGCTGCGTTCTTAGTGAGTGTTCCTATTGGTATAGTCACAACCCTCGCAGTTGCAGCGCATGAAATTCCACGTGAGATTGGAGATTTCGGATTACTCTTATCAAGAGGAATGAGCAGAAGTGGCGTTGTTACTGTGCATATTGTAAGTTCTTTGGCCACGACGGTTGTAGCATTGATTACGTTTGGCTTGGGCGGATCCCAGAATATACCAATTGGGGTGCTTCTGGGTTTGAGTTCTGGTTTTATGCTCTATATAGCAGCTTCTGATATTATTCCGTCGATACATCACGACGTTAAAGACAACGAACTTTTTGATATTAGACCTCTGTTAGTTCTTGTTGGCGTCATCGTTGTTGGTGCTGGTATCGCATTTGCAAAACAATTTGGTGGATAAAGTATTTTTTTATTGCTCGGGGCGGGGTATTATTAACACAGGATTTTACTGAGAGATTTTTAGAGAATCCTTACCCGATAATTAACTTATTTCGATACTCAGATACATTTGTGTACTAATGAAGTGATAGTGATGTCACAGATATATCTGCACCGATAGAAAGGATAGACCATGGATCCACTTACACTGGTTCTTGCAGTGGTAGGTATTGCTGGTGGTTTTGGTGCAAGCCAAGTTTTGACGCGCCGCAAAATTGGTTCTGCAGCTCACGAAGCTGAAAAACAACTCGCTAAAGCAAACAAAGAGGCTGCAGCGGTAATTAAAAAAGCACAAGAAGACGCCGCCGAAATGGCAGAAAGCGCCCGTAAAGAAGAGCAACAACGGCGACGAGAACTAAAAGACACAGAAAATCGTCTTTTAGACCGTGAATCAAGCCTGGACAGAAAACTTGATGAACTTGACAAGCGAAGTGAAAAGCTTCGCAAGAGTGAAGATGAAGTAGAGGAGCTCAAGAATGAAATTCGTGAGCTTCGTACTAAACAGCAAGATAAACTTGAAAAGATTGCTAAGCTCACTAAAGCTGATGCTGCCGAAAAGCTTATGCAAATGACGGAGCGTGACATTAAGAACGACTTGACAGGTCTTGTTGCTAAACTGCAAGCTGATGCAAAAGATCTAGCCGAGGACACTGCTGCATCAATTATCGTTGGTGCTATGGAACGCATGGCGAGCGAAGTTACCGCAGAGCGAACCGTAACTGCTGTTAAGCTTGAAGACGAAGAAATGAAGGGTCGAATTATTGGTAAAGAGGGTCGCAATATTCAGGCATTGCAGCGCGCTACAGGTGTTGACGTAATGGTTGATGATACGCCCGGTATGATTATTTTGAGTAGTTTTGACCCAGTACGCCGAGAAACAGCGCGTGTCGCACTCGAAATGTTGCTTAAAGATGGCCGTGTCCACCCAGGTCGTATCGAAGAAGTTGTTGATAAAGCCCAAAAGCAAGTCCAAAAAGAAGTTATTCGCGCGGCAGAAGATGCCGCTCGTGAAGTTGGTGTCGTTGGTATCCCACGCGAAATCTTGCAATTCTTAGGTGAGCTTAAGTTCCGTACCAGTTACGGTCAAAACGTACTAAAGCATTCAACCGAAATGGCTCACATGGCTGGTTTAATTGCCGAAGAACTTGGTGCAGATGTACGTGTTGCTAAATATGCAGCACTTATCCACGATATGGGTAAAGCGCTAACGCACAAAATGGAAGGTAAACACCATCATATTAGTGGCGAAATGGCCCGTAAGTATGGCGTGCCAGAAGAAGTTGCACATGCAGCCGAGGCTCACCATGATGATATGGAAGCAACTACGACAGAAGCCTTAATTGTACGTGTCGTAGACGCAGTAAGTGCAGCTCGCCCTGGAGCTCGTAATATTAGCGCCGAAAACTTCGCAGAGCGCATGCGCGAGCTCGAAAACGTGGCAAATAGCTTCCCTGGTATCGATAAGTCGTACGCAATTAGTGCGGGCCGTGAAGTCCGTATTTTTGTAAAACCTGGTGAGATTGATGATCTAAGTGCTATTAAATTAGCGCGAGATATTGCCACTAAAATTGAATCTACCATGCAGTATCCTGGAACTATTAAAGTAAATGTCATCCGCGAAACTCGCGCGATAGAATTTGCCAAGTAGCATCTAGCAAAATCCGCCCGTATCTGTTATGATAGGGCGGTTCTCGGGGATTGGCGCAGTTGGCTAGCGCGCGCGGTTTGGGACCGCGAGGTCGAAGGTTCGAGTCCTTTATCCCCGACCAATTAAGATGTCCAGGTTTATCCTGGACTTTTTAATTAGAAAAGCGCATATTCAAAGTATGGATACACTCACAACATCACAAGCACTTATTTTTACAATAGCAATAATTTGGTCATTGGGCTGGAAGGGTTGGGCGCTATGGCGTGCTGCCCGTAATGAGGCAAAAGTTTGGTATATAGTATTACTTCTCGTTAACACCCTCGGTCTATTAGAAATTCTATATATTTTCGTATTTTCAAAACACAGCTCACAAGATTAATGAGCTGCTTCTCGGGGTGTAGCGCAGTTGGCTAGCGCGCAGCGTTCGGGACGCTGAGGTCGGAAGTTCAAGTCTTCTCACCCCGACCATTTTTAGGCGTATACTAAGACAGGTATGTTTTTACAATTTGTGCTGACCGGTATTGGTGGATTACTAATTATCCTTCTGTGTGAAGCACTTATAAAACTAAAAAGAATAAAAGGCGAGTATGCACGTAAACTTGTGCATATCTCTATTTCAGTTTACGCAGCGAGCTGGGCTTTCTTTTTACCATACTGGCTAATTGTCTTAATTAGTCTCTTTTTAATTGCCGGCGTGCTCATTGCAAAAAGGCTGCAATTGATGAACTCCATGAGACCTGTCAAACGCTTAACCAACGGCGAGCTCTATTTTGCCGGCGCGATTGGAATTACAGCAGCGCTTTTTCATGAACCAGCCATTTATGCGATAGCAATTTTACACCTGGGCCTAGCTGATGGTTTTGCGGCAATTGTTGGTGTTGGCATGTCCGAAAAGAAAAATAGGTTTAGATACAGAGGGGCGGCCAAGAGTATTGAGGGTACGCTAACTTTTGTTGCCGTATCATTCTTTTTAAATGTTGCGTATTGGATTTGGTTTGCAAGCCATCCCGTATGCAATTCGGCGGCGCTGTTTATTGCTGCATATAGTTTAATTTGTGCCTTAGTACTTGCGGGCCTAGAAATTGCATCACCAAAGGGGAGTGATAATATTATTATTCCTGTAGCTTCAGGATTCTTTTTGTGGATTCCATTTATTGTTGTCGGTAGTTCAATGTTGTTTAGATAAAGGAGAGGGGATTTGGCCACCCATGGCGGCCCCGTCGCAACATCTTTGCAAAACCAGTTTGCAAGAGTTGACTCCCTTGCGATATGCCATTGGCATATCTCACCCTCGACCCCGGCGATAGACAATTTTTTTGCCCAAGAAAAAAGCCGGCCATAAAGACCGACTCTTTTCTTGGGGCGAATAAAGGGATTTGAACCCTCGACCTCCTGAGCCACAATCAGGCGCTCTAACCAACTGAGCTATATCCGCCATACTATTAAATTGTTTGAGTGGAACCTGGCGCCCCGGACAGGATTCGAACCTGTGACCTTAGGCTTAGAAGTCCTCTGCTCTATCCAGCTGAGCTACCAGGGCAGACGCCACTTACGCGCTACAATTATTTTGGTGCGGGATACCAGAGTCGAACTGGTCTCTTCAGTTTGGAAAACTGACATATTAGCCGATATACGAATCCCGCTAAAATAACAGGGGTAATTGTATCACACAATCTATAAATCGTGTAGCGTTTTTATGTCAGCGCCGAGCTCCCGTAAGCGTTCGGCCAAAGATTCGTAGCCACGATTAATAGAATAAACGTTTCTAAGTACTGATTTACCAGGGGCGGCAAGCATTGCGGCTAAGATGATAGTTGCAGGTCTTAGCGCTGGTGGACATATAACTTCAGCAGGTTTAAATTTGGTTGGCCCATCAATCATGACGCGGTGCGGGTCAAGTAATCGAACACGAGCATTCAATTTGTTAAGTTCAGTAAAATATAATGCTCTGTCTTCATAAGACCAGTCGTGAATAAGAGTTTCTCCGTTCGCGATTGCTGCAATTGGCGCAAAGAAGGGCAAATTATCCATGTTGATACCCGGATAAGGGAGTGCGTGGATCTTGTCATCAAGTGCTGTTAATCCATCGTGATGATGAGTCGTAATGTCAATGAGTCGTGTATGACCATTTTTTGCCAAATACACATCACTCAGCGTAAAGGTGAGCCCCATTTTCTTTAATTTCAAAAGCTCAAGCTCCAAAAAGTCTATCGGGCAGCGACGAAGAACGATACTAGAATTTGTAACAGCCGCTACCGTAATAAACAACATTGCTTCGAGTGGGTCTTCAGAAGGTGCATATTTAACTCGCTTATTAACGGGCCCAGAAATACCATGCACCACAAGTGTGCTTGTGCCGATGCCTTCTATTTTTACGCCGAGTTTTTGCAAGAACAGACAAACATCTTGAACCATATAGTTGGATGCTGCGAATCGTATGGTGGTTTTACCTGGTGTCAACGCGGCGGCCAATAGAATGTTTTCGGTACCTGTATCGCTTGGTTCGTACATGGTTATACTACCAGGCAATTTTTTATCAACTGATATTTGGTATTCACCTGTAACCGTATTAATAGTTACGCCAAATTCTTCGAGTGCGAATTGATGTGCAGCGATTGTGCGTTTTCCTAAATGGCAACCACCTGCGTAAGGGAGCGAGAACGAATCAAGGTGGTGCATTAAAGAGCCGATAAACATAATAATGCTTCGTGTTTTTTTAGCAGATTCAACATTAATATTTTTAAGTTCAAACGTTTCAGGCGGTTTTATTTCAAGGTCCGTATCTTTAACCCAGCGTACCTGCACGCCAATGCTTTCTAATACTTCAATTAGCCTGGCAACTTCTTCGATTTTAGGTACTTGCTCGAGGTAGGTAGTGCCTTTATTTAGCAGCGATGCAGCTAGTAATGCGACAGATGCATTTTTAGAAGTTTTCATGGTTATTTCACCATGAAGTTCTTTACCACCGTTTATTTCAAAACCAAGTGATTTTGGATTAATAGTTACAATATCTCGGCCTAAGGCGGAACTGATGCGTGAAATGGTTTCTAGGCTTAGGTTTTGCTTGCCTTGCTCAATACGGTTAATTGCCGATTGGCTGGTGCCAAGACGCTTCGCAAACTCTGATTGAGTTAAGCCACGTTCTTGACGAATTTGAGAAATTAATTGTCCAATTTTTTGATTATTGGTACTCATTTGTACGAATAATATATCAAATATGGTAATAAATGTCAATATGTACCCAGTACGGTATAATACTACTGATATGATTCATGATGACGAACTACAGAGATTAGTTGAGGCCGAAGAAAAGCGACAGCGCGAAGGACTTGAGCTTATTCCCTCTGAAAATTATGTAAGCCAAGACGTATTAGAAGCGCTTGGTAGCGTCTTTACAAATAAGTATTCAGAAGGATACCCCGGACGTCGTTATTACGGTGGGCAAGAAAACACAGATAAAGTTGAAATTATTGCTATTGAAACTGCTAAGCAACTCTTTGGCGCTGATCATGCAAACGTGCAGCCACATTCTGGCGCTCAGGCTAATGAATCTGTCTATCATTCCTGGCTCGAACCAGGTGATACAGTGCTAGCAATGGATTTAAGCCATGGTGGCCATTTAACGCACGGCCATCCCGTTACCGTACTGTCGAAGCAATTTAACTTCGTTCGCTATAAGCTTAAAGATGTTGAAACGGGAGAAATTGATTTTGATAATCTTCGTGAACTCGCACTAAAACACCGACCTAAAATTATTTTGGCAGGCTATTCATCATTCCCGCGTGAACTTAATTATGCAAAATTTGCAGAAATAGGTAACGAAGTAGATGCATTACTAATGGCAGATATCGCTCACATCGCTGGTTTAATTGCCGGCGGTGTTATGGATAACCCATTTGATGCTGGTTTTCATGTAATGAGCAGTACAACCCATAAAACGCTGCGTGGTCCTCGCTCGGGATTAATTTTGAGTCGTGGTATCGCAAGTAACCCCTTAGTAGCACTCGATAAAACAAAAGAAAACCTGCCGACCCTTATTGATAGAACGGTGTTCCCAGGCGTACAGGGTGGTCCACACATGAATACTATTCTTGCCAAAGCAGTAGCATTCCGTGAAGCTCAAACGAGTGACTTCAAAAAGTATGCTGAACAAGTTGTGCTAAATGCCAAAACACTAGCAACTGAACTTATGAACAATGGGGTTAAGCTGGTAACGAACGGCACTGATAACCATCTGCTACTTTTAGATGTATATAAAACCTACGGTATCGATGGTAATGTTGCTGAAAAAGCACTCGATAAAGCAGGTTTAACCGTAAACAAGAATGTTATACCCGACGATACACTTCCGCCATTTAAGCCTAGTGGTATCCGCCTTGGTACACCTGCTATTACGACACGGGGCTTTACCGAAGCAGAAATGCCTCAGCTTGCGCGGTGGATTGTTGGAGCGCTTACAAATACCGGTGATGACGCTAAGCTTGAAAGCATTCGGCAAGAAGTTGCTGAACTCGCTAATAAATTTCCGCTGCCAAACGAACGCTAAGCGAGTTCGTGTTGTTTTTTGTTATAGCGTCTAATACGGCCAAGGGCGTTACTCGTAATACACATTTCGAGCCATTTGTCCGATGGATGAGCTTTAGGGTTGGCGACAATTTCGACAATCTGTTCGCTAACTAATGGTGTTTTAAGAGCCATAAATTTACCGTTAATCTTACCGCCACTCGCGTGTTCGCCAACTTGCGAATGCACAGCGTAAGCGAAATCTAAAATAGTAGCACCCGCGGGCAAGTCTATAACGTCGCCCTTTGGTGTAAATACGAAAATACGATCCTGAAAGAAATCAGTTCGTAATCGTTTTAGATAATCGCTGTTCGTAAGGTCGGCGTCTTGGAATTCGCGAAGTTGGTCAATCCAAGCAAAACTTTCTTTATCGGTACCTTTTTGCAGGTGTGAGTTTTTATAACTATGGTGACTGGCAACACCAAATTCGTTGAATTCGTGCATTTCGTTGGTCCGAATCTGAATTTCGACGATGGGGCCGTCACCGCTAAAAACTGCAGTATGTAAACTTTGATAGCCATTTGGTTTAGGTACGGCTATATAGTCTTTAATCCGGCCAGGCACGGGGCGCCAATGGCTGTGAATTGAACCAAGTGCTTGATAACAATCAGAAACCGAGTTTACGATAGCCCTAAGCGCAACAAGATCATAAATTTCATCGACATTCCATTTTTTTCGCTCTAGTTTTTTATAAAGGCTAAACGTACTTTTAATACGCATATCAATTTTTGGCGTATAGCCAAGTGATTTGTTAAGCTCTACATTTAACCCGCGGTACATCTTAGTAATCGTCGCATTGGCATTTTTAATTAAATCATCCAGCAACTTTTTAGTACGTGCATATTCAGTAGGGTATGCATATGGAAAAGCGAGGTCATTGATGGTACTAACAAGTTTACCCATACCAAGGCGAGAGGCCAGTGGGGCATGTATCATAATACTTTCCAGTGCGATACGTTGCTGTTTTTCGGGAGGTAAAAATTCTAAGGTTTCTAAATTATGCCAGCGATCGGCGAGTTTTAGAATCACCACTCGTACATCTTGTGCAATAGAAACAAAAAACTTACGCAAACTTTCAACGTGGCGTTCATTGCCACGATATTTAACTTTTCCGAGTTTACTCACACCTTCTACCAAAATAGCAATTTCCTTACCAAACTCTTTTTCGATTTGTTCTGCTGTAACATCAGTATCTTCTATAGTGTCGTGTAGCAGTGCCGCACAGACAAGTGGTGTATCCATACCAAGTTCCAGAATATGATCTGCCACGTGAACACAGTGTTCTTCGAAGTAGGGCTTACCATTCATTCGCTTTTGGTTGCCGTGAGCTTGTTTACCGAAAGCGTATGCTTTTTCAATTTGCGCAAGTTGCTTTGCAGTAATTGCAGGCAGGGTTGCTTTAACTCTAGAAATTAAAGCTTCTTTGGTATGAATCGATTCGGTCATGAAAATATCTCTGGCTCTGGTTCTAGCTGTACGCCGAATAATTGATTTACCGTGCTCTGGATATGATTAACCATGGCTGCTAAATCGGCAAAAGAATGAGCATTCTCATTCACCAAAACGAGCGCTTGTTTTTCGTAGACCCACATGCCATGAAGACGAAGGTCTTTTAAGCCAGCAGTTTCAATGAGCCATCCACCAGCAAGTTTTACAGTCCCATCCTCACGGGGGTATGTTGGCATGTTTGGAAATTCAGCTAGTAATTGCTGAGCTTTTTCGGCTGGTACGATTGGGTTCTTAAAAAACGATCCCGTATTTGCAAGTTGCTTTGGGTCTGGTAACTTGCTCATGCGAATAGCAATAACATTACGCATAACGTCATCGGGTGTTGGGTAATATATATCATGCTCTTGTAGCGAAGCAGTTAGTGCAGGGTAATTTGGCGCGGTATAGTTTGTTGGTGTTTGCTTGAGCTGGAGAGTGATTGAGCTAATAATAAAGCGACCATAATCGGTGGTTTTGAAACGGCTCGAACGATACCCAAAAGCACAGTCACTATTGTTTATTTCTACGAAAGTATCTGTCTGCGTGTCGTATGCTCTAACAAAAAGTAGGGTATCTTTAATTTCTTGGCCATACGCCCCAACGTTATTTATTGGTGTGGCACCGGCGGTTCCGGGAATAAGAGGCATTGCTTCTACTCCAACTAATCCTGCTTCAACGGTTTTGGTAACAACTTCGTGCCATGATGTTCCGGCCCCAATGCGAACTTGACCGGTAGCTGAATCAATCAAAAGCCCTGGTATTGCATTAACAATAACAAGACCATCAAATCCGCCATCGCCAAAAATGATGTTTGAACCCTGGCCAATTACTATAAGTTTGAGTTGATTCTGGCGGGCATAGGCAACTGCTTCGATGATATCTTGTTCGCTTGTAACACTAACAATCGTTTTTGCAGGTCCACCAATGCCCATCGTTGTGTAGTGTGCTAAAGAATTATCGGTCAATATATTCATAGGTATAGCTAAAGTATACGCTGTTTATACTTGAGATGACCAGTCATAGCGCGTATACTTTATTAGTATTATTGGAGAAATCGAGTACCATGAGCAATGCTCCGTTTGAGGCTTTTGGCAGCAAACTAAAACAAATACGCGAAGAAGCAAAAGAATCCATTGCAGAGGTTTCTGGTGCCGTTGAAGTTGATACTCGTGAACTTGCCGCTATTGAAGCTGGCCATAACCAACCAAGCGAAGACATAGTACTACTTCTTATAAGCCATTTTGCGCTAAAAGAAGATGAGGCATTAAAGATGTGGGAGCTTGCAGGCTATGATCAAGAGAAGACAGGTATAAGTAGTATGGTTTCTGATGAATCAGGCGTAAACCAGACCGCATACGTAAACCAACATGATGCCCGAATTTTGTATACCGATATGGTCCATGTAAATGCGAATAAATACGGGGTTATTATTAACTTCTTACAAGGTTTGGGTGCCGGCAACCAGCCAATGGCTGTGTCGCGTATCGGCATGAGTCGTGAACATGCCCAAAGCTTACTTGATGTTTTGCAACAAACACTCAAGCTTTCGAACGAACAGCAAACCGAACCAAAAGAATAACTTACTTTATCCGATCGATAAGTTGATTTGTTGAACTATCGTGGCTATTTGATGTATCTGATTTGGTGATGTCGTGGTATATATTTTTTGCCAACACCTTACCGAGCTCGACGCCCCACTGGTCAAAGCTATTAATATTCCAAATTACACCCTGCACAAAAATCTTGTGTTCGTACAATGCAATCAATTGTCCGAGCGTGTTTGGCGTAAGCATTGGTGCAATGATTGTATTACTTGGGCGGTTACCCTCGAACACACGGTGAGGCACTATTGATTCCGGCGTACCTTCGGCCCGTACTTGGTCGGCTGTTTTGCCAAAAGCCAAAGCCTCTGATTGTGCGAGGCAGTTAGCCATTAATTTTGTGTGGTGTACAGAAAGGTCAGGGTAGAGGCCCTCGGCAAATCCGATAAAGTCACATGGTATGAGCAAGCTACCTTGATGCAATAGCTGATAAAACGCATGCTGGCCATTCGTGCCTGGCTCTCCCCAGACTACCGGCCCCGTTTGATACGCCACGCGCGTTCCATCGAGCGTAATAGTTTTACCATTGCTTTCCATATTGCCTTGTTGAAAATAGGCTGCAAATCGACTTAGATATTGGCTATATGGCAAAATTGCCTCAGTTTGTGAGCCCCAAAAGTTTTCGTACCATAGACCAATTAATGCGAGTAGCACGGGCGCATTTTGTGCGAGTGGTGTTTCAGCAAAGTGCCTATCCATTTGATAAAAACCATCAAGCAGTTTGGTGAAGTTTTCTGGACCAATCGCAATCATCAGCGAAAGGCCTATAGCGCTCGTTAATGAGTAGCGACCACCAACCCAATCCCAAAATCCAAACACGTTATTTGGGTGAATCCCAAATTCTCCCGTTGCTTCAAGGTTGGTTGATACCGCTAAAAAGTGGAATCCAACCGCATCGTTCCCAAGACTTTCCGTTACCCATTTCTTTGCCGTTTCGGCGTTCGTCATAGTTTCGTCGGTCGTAAAGGTTTTAGAACTAACAATAAATATCGTTTCGGCTGGGTTTAAGTCTTGTGTGGCTTCGTAAAATGCAGAGCCATCGATATTACTTAAAAATCGGACTGTAAGATTACGCTGACTGTAATGCTTAAGAGCTTCATACGCCATTTGCGGGCCAAGATCAGATCCGCCTATGCCAATATTTATAATGTTTTTTATTGGTTTTCCGGTAGCACCTATCCACAAACCATTGCGGATTGTATTACTGCATTCCGCCATTCTTGCCAGCACTGCTCGTACGTCTGGCATTACGTCTTTACTATTAACTAGAATTTGTTCATCACCTTGATAACGCAGGGCGGTATGTAATACGGCACGATCTTCGGTAACGTTAATTTTTTTACCGCTAAACATGGCATCGCGCTTTTCTTCTACGTCAGCGTTGTGAGCAAGAGTTAGTAGTAAGTCTAAGGTTTCAGAATCGAGCCGATTTTTTGAATAATCAATAAATAAATCGCCCGCTTGCACCGATAGCGTTTCTGCCCGATTAGGGTCTTCTTTAAAATAATCAGCAATAGTTTTGGTTGCTATCGATTTTTGTTTAGCTTTTAACTGTTCCCAAATGGGCGAAGTGTCAATACTCATACTTGTAAGTATAACCATTTTCACCGATATAAAACACAGGTATTTATAGCTACATGTACTCAATTCGTAGGTGTGGCCACCGATTATTCCAATTCTTTTCTGTCATTCGTTCACGATAAATAGCTAGCTTTGGTTCTTGTTCAAAAAATGGCGTTGGCCGTGCGATGAGTCCAAATACATCATCGGTTCCATAGCAAAAAAGGTACTCGAGTTGATTGTTCGTAAGGCGTACGGCGATTGCTGTGGCCGTTTCGGTCCAGTGTGATATGCCATCAGCAGTTGAAGTAAAAGGCTCGAATCCGTTTTTGTAATGCATACGCGCTTGGTTGCGGACTTCCCATTCTGCGAAAGGGAATGTAGCGTTCATATGCTCATCGTATTGCCAATCTTTTTCTGCAGTTATGATACTACTATCAAAGTAAACTAGATCAACATCACGGCTTTCTATGGGCGTATTATCTTCTAGGTAATCCCATATTCGATTACGTAAAAATCCAGCTCCTATCCACCAATCTTGTAAATTCAGCTCGCTTGCCGCTTGTAAAACGCGCATCATCCAATCATCATTTTCGATTATGTGCGTAATCTCTTTTTCGCTACCGATACTTCTCATATAGCCCATAGTAGCAGAGCTTAGGGTTAAAACTAGTTAAATCGATTTGACTCAATACGAATCAAATATGGTAAGTAAATGAAAAAGCCGGCCATAACGACCGGCACTTTCATTGGTACAGCATAGTGTGCAATGTCAGAACTTACATTAATACGTAAATAATTGCTTTTTGACTGTGATAGGAATAATTTAAAGGTATTATGAAGAGTTCAAAAGAGTCGTTTGATGAATTAAAGAAGTTAATCATTTCATTTGATAATGACATTGCTAATAATAAAATCACAGATACAAAAGCAGAAAAATATCAAAAAAAACTTGATGAATTGGCGGAAATATTTCAATACGACACTAAAGCGGGTAATAAGCGTTACATGCTATATGAACTACAAGCTCTAATTGAGATTTATAAGGGCAATAAATCAAGGGCAGTAGATTTTGCAGATGAAGCAAAGGATTTCATGTCAGATGATGATGATTTTATATCTAAAAGGCTCAAGCAACTTTATGTGAAACCAAATGAAACATCAGAATTAACAGTAATATCAAAAGTGGAGAAGCCTCAAAAAAAGGATAAGATAGCACCCAGTATTGGTGGTTGGCTTATTTTATATTTAATTGGGTTTGTCATTTCTATTTGCTATACAGTTTATGATGGTTTGAGTTTAATGAGGATTGATACAGCTGGCATAGACTCTAGAGCTGAAAATTATATTATTGCTGCAATCTATATTGATATTGCATTAGTGCTTTGTGGCATTGCTCTTTTATTTAGTATGTATCAAAAGAGGAAATACGTTATAAAGTATGTTCAAATATACCAATTATGCTTAGTCATAATGTATTTCATGATGGCTACTTGGTTAAACAATATCCTGCATATATTAAATTATTCAGATGGCGGTGATAATGGAGTCAATAGATTATATTCCGCTTCCTTCTGGGCATTTGTTTGGTTTGTCTATTGGTATAGATCTAAGAGGGTTAAAAACACTTTTATTAAGTAATGAAACACTTTGATATTACCAAAGCTAAACCAGGAGACCCTTTCTTAGATTTAAAGAAAATACACTCAACTAAGAGTAACAATGGATTAAAGAGCCTACCAAAGAAATTCTATGCTATTGGTTTTGTAGTTATACTTGCAACACTTTTTATTAGTGGATTTTTAGCTTATGCAATCAATCTATATCCTGTAGCAAAACTTGGCTCTAGAGAAACTACTCTTAACTGCGATTATGCTGGTAAGAAGCTTTCTATCTCAGTTAATACTTATGCAAATATAGATAACTACTATAGATATAACACCCTTAAGAGAAATAACATTAATAATTCTAAATTAGAAAAAATGGTTTATTCAAACCCCGGCGACACTACCATTAAAGATTTATCTCAAAGGATACAAGCGCTCGGTAAATCAAATAATTTGAATGATGACCAAGTAGTAGAGCTAACTACATGCTTCGTACAAAATATTCCATATAATGACGCAAAAGCTAGTAAGGTTTTATCTTCGAATTCTAAATTGAGTGCTGCAGAACTTGCACAATTCCCATATGAAACTTTACATAAAAACAGTGGAATTTGCACAGACAAAACATATTTAGCAAGCGCATTGCTAAAAGAGCTAGGTTACTCTACAGCGTTGCTATTGTTTCCAGATGCTCAACATATGGCACTAGGGATTGGTGCTCCTGGAGGGTATACAGATTTTAACTCCAAATACATATACATGGAGACAACCGCAACAGGATGGGCGCCAGGTTCTATACCGGAAGAGATAAATAATGTAAGTGGAAAACCAATTTTGAGCCTAAATTCACTAAGTGATATTACAGCCACAACTGACCCCTCTACGATTAAAATATCAAAAGAAACAAATATCGGAAATCCAAACCTCATAGTTCCGATTAACAACGGTAAAGTATACAACCGCATAATTCCTATCCGAAATTTAGCAAATAAGATTAGCGCTGAAGTAGACAATCTAATTTCAAAAAAGCAGAATCTCTCAAATGCATATTCTGAATTAACAAGGAGAAACGGGGCTCAACAAAGCGCCTATAATTATTACGTATCTGTTCCGTCAACGACATTAAGTTGTGGCTATAAATACTCGTATTCTTACTCATATCTTTATCCTTACTCCTATTCTTTACCATCTTATTCTTGTAATAACGTTACAAATCCGTATAAGCAATCCGCTTACTACTCCTACGAATCAGCCCTATATTCTTACAATTCACAGGTTAACTTCTATAATCGACTTATAGATGACTATAATTCTTCCTTGGCAACATTCAAGAAAGATTATAAGGACTTTCTTTCTTATCAATATAACTAATCTGTTTGACAACGTTAATTACCAAACAAAAACCCCACATAACGTGGGGTTTTTGTTTGGTACACCCGGACGGATTCGAACCGCCGACCCTCTGTTCCGAAGACAGATGCTCTAATCCGCTGAGCTACGGGTGCGCGCTCAAGTATTATACCTGATGACAGGGGTGAATAAAACCGTTTGTGCTACACCGTTACAAACGAACGCATCGATACACTGCCGAGGTCGATGTCTGTATTGAAGAAATCAAGCTGCTCGTTATCTTCTAGTAATGACATTATTGCAAGCATTGGGCGATAATGGTCGTCGGTCGGTACGGCAAAACTTGCAGCGCTACTGATTTTTCCCGGCTTTGTGAGTAGTTTTATATTTTTATCTTCTATTGCTTTTGCCGATAGTTCATCAAATTCTATCGCCCAGTCGTAAGCTTTATTGGTTTGAAAATTAACAGCCCGTAAATTATGGACAATGTTACCACTTCCAATAAATAGCACGCCTTTTTTTCGGAGCGCTTTTAACTCTTTAAAAAGCTCAACCACTTGCTCGAGTGACTGCGAATAATCGAGGCTTATTTGTAGCACTGGCACCGACGGGTGAGGGGCAAGGTGTTTTAAAACAGACCATGTGCCGTGATCTAACCCCCAGCTACTATCTAAGGCAGCTTCATACTTAAGCAATTGTTGTCGTAACAATTCGGCAAGCGTAGGATCGCCGTTTGCATCGTACTTTGTTTCGTACAGTTCAGGAGGGAACCCGTACATATCGTAAATAATGGGTTGCTTTGGCGCATCGGTAATATGTGTGCCGCTCGTAAGCCAATGTGCACTAATAACGACAATTGCTTGATAGGCGGGCATGGTATTGCCAACATCAGCCCATTTTTGGGTAATAGGGTTATCTAAAATAGCGTTCATTGGATTACCATGGCCAACAAACAAAACCGGCATCTGTTCGCTCGGTAACAATAGTTCTGATAATTTTTTAATATCAGTCATACTGTAACTATACAAAATATAGTTACTTATTTCAAATATCGCGCTTCGACTTGATCTTTGTTAATACCGTTGATGATATTCGTATAACCTTGCATTTTAAGAACATTGGCAGATACCGCAGAGCGACTACCCGAACGACAGTAGAGAATAAGTTCCGTGTCTTTTGGTACACCTGCAAGTTCTTTAGCACCTGACATGAGTTTGTTAGGAGGAATATTAATAGCACCTTTCACATGGCCCGTTTTAAACTCAAATGGCTCGCGTACATCAATAATCATTCGTGACATAGTGTTCCTTATTTACATTACTTTATAGATTCAATTCTATTTTAATGTAAATTGTTTACATTAGCAATAATTTTGCATATAATAGTAACCATGAATGTCGCAACAGATGTACAATCACGACAAACCAAGTACTGCGAGGCGATTGAACATGCTTTGAAGCTAAAGGGTCACGCGACAAACAGTGAGCTGATAACGTTATTGCGCGAATCGTTCCCAGAACTAAGCGCAACTACGGTACACCGGGCAACCGCTCGACTTGCGGCACACGGCACTATAGGTGTTGCGCCACCAACAGTTGACGGTTCTATGCGCTATGATGCAAACATACAACCACACGATCATTTTTCGTGTTCGAAGTGTGGGATATTGCGAGACACAGATATTAAGCAACAAATTATTCCAATACTAGAACAAAGTATTGGCGATTGTAGTATTTCTGGTCGTATTACCGTGAGTGGTATATGTAAAAATTGTAAAGAAGGGGAGTAATGAAATTTATAGTAATTATTGCAGTTGTAGTTTTGGGGCTTGGCGGATTGTTTTTTATAACGCAAAAGAACTCTTCTAATACGCAAACACCAGAGCTTACGTTTCAAGCGGTTCAAAGTGATGTAGCAAACGGCTCACAACTAGTAGATGTCAGAACGGCCGAAGAGTACGCCGCAGGGCATATAAACGGCGCCGTTAATCTTTCGCTGCAAGATATTCAGGCAGGTAAAATGCCTACTGTAAGCAAAGATATAACCGTCTATGTGTATTGCCATAGTGGTAATCGTTCTGGTCAGGCTACCACTATCTTAAAGGGCGCCGGTTATACGGTGGTAGATTTAGGCGCGATAACTCATGTGCAATCAATTGGCGGCACGATAACAACCTAAGAAAGGAACTAATATGAAAGTAACTGTATATTCAACAAACACCTGCGTATATTGCAAAATGTTGCGCGAATGGCTTACTGATAAAGGCCAAGATTTTGATGTAGTGATGGTTGACGAAAGCCAAGAAGCAGCTTTAAAAATGTATCAATTAAGTGGCGGGCAGATGGCAGTGCCGTTTAGTACCATAGAATATAAAGATGGTCAGGTAGAAAAAATACTTGGCTTTGACAGGCCACGATTTGAAGCTGCATTAAAAGTAGTAGAAAAGTAATTCGTAAAAAAAAGGGGATTATATGGGTTTTGCAAAATTTATGTCTAGTGTGTGGGGTAGGCTTTTGCGTGTTGTCGCTGGCTTAGCAATCATGTATGTTGGCTATTTTGTAGTTACCGGCGTCTTAGGCTATGTAATTATGGCCGTGGGTGCATTACCGCTGATTGCGGGTATCTTTGATTTTTGTATTTTTGCGCCATTGTTTGGTGGCCCATTTAAGGGTAGCGAAGCGCGCAAGTAAACCTAGTTATCAATATCTGCTTTACGGTGTAAGATAATTTTTTTAAGAAGCTCGTCTGGTATAGGGTGCGGCGCAGTGAATTGAATAGTACCTTTTGATAAGGTAAATTCGGCTAGTTCTTTTTCGTATGCCGCTATTGCGCCAGATGCCGGGAACAGGCTTAAGTGGTCTTTGTATGCAGCAAAGTGTACCAAATTTTTACCTTTGTACTTAAAAGTAGGGATGCCATAACCTTTTGTTTCTTCGATGGGGCTGGCAAGTTCATGCACAATATCACGAATGTGTTCTAGCGCACCACGTGCCGCATCATCGGTAAGATTAGCTAAATATTCTTCGATGTAGGTCATGATTTATTGCATGTTACCTATAATGGCAGCCGCGGCGAGTAAGCAGAAAAACGATCCGCCAGACATAATAAGAGTCTTTTTTAACATCCATTTTGGGTCGGTTCCACCAAATATAACCGCACCGACTTGTACTGGTACGAAAAAGCCCAGCCAAATAATAAGTGCAAGTTTATAAATTGAATAATCTGGGGCCAATGCAAAAAGTTTTGCTAGTGCAAAAGAAGTCATAACAGTAACTACAAACTGAACAACTAGCCATGGCATCATGCTTTTTTGTGCTTCTTTTTGTTCTTTTTTACTGAGCTTATCGAAGCCGTGAATTTGACCCCATAGTTTGCCAAAGATTGGCATGTACCAAATAGCACCAATTGCAAACTGCGCAACAGATGCCACGAGTACCGCTAGATAATCTACCCCCATCATCACACCCTCCTAAGTTATTACTAGCAAGTATAGCAATAAAATAACCACTAAAAATTCTAAGTATTACTTATTAGCTTTTGTTGATGACTCAACATATTTTTTGAAATTATCTAAGTAAGCCTGCCATCCTTCTTGTTGTTTGTCCTCTGGGTTGAGAGTTTCGGGCTCAAAATGCTGGATAACCTCTACACCATTAGGTGTTTCGTTAAATGTGATGTCAACCTTACGGCCATCACCGAGTGTATAAGCTGCATGATTTAGAGGATCTACCGATTCATATGTTCCACCAAATATAAACTCAAATGAGCCATCTTTAGCATAGTTTCTGCTTTTAAAACTGCCGCCTGGTTTGACATCATTTTCGATTCCTTCAGCTGCCCAATCATCACTTGCAAATGCCCAGTATTGCACGCCATCTACACTAATCCATTTATCCCACACTTCTGCAATTGGCGCTTTAATAGTTACAGAGATTTCAATCATGAGTTTCTCCTATTATGTATTGCATAACTATATCAAAAGAAAATAACCTCGGCGAGGAGGTTATTTTTTTGGGGCAGGGAGGGACTCTATGGCATTAAACACTTATGGAGGGCCAGGAGGGACTCGGCTCACCTCTGGCGAGCCCGTCGCAACATCTTTGCAAACTAGTTTGCAAGGGTTGACTCCCTTGCAAATTGCCACAGGCAATTTTCACCTCGACATCCTTTGGCGTGTTGAGAATTCAAGTCATGAATCTCCATGAAAAAACTCCAAACAGGGTGGAGTTCTATCATGGAGGGCCAGCGTCTTGCAGATAGCAACTAAAATTGAAGAGGCTGACCTTTCAGTAAAGCAAACCCTTTGCTCATAGCCTGGAACTCGATATCATCTAGACCTTTTGACTCTGTTGTGGCTTTCGATAACTCCTCTTCACTAAACCAACCAAACTCCGAGTGGTCTTCAGGATTTATTTTGATACCACTAATGTCACTCATGAAACTAGCAAAGTAAATAACCTCGATCGAGTGTGAGCCTTTTATATCGTTAGTGTAGGTAAATACGAAGAACGGATCGCCAACTTCAACTTCCATTTCAAACTCTTCATATATTTCACGCCTCAACCCCGTAACAGTATCTTCTCCAAAGTCTATGTGACCACCAGGTAGCTCGTATACATTTGGTAAAAACTTCTTGGTTGCAGCTCTTTTGGGCAAAAAAACCTTTTCAACTCCGCCGATGTTTTGGTGAATGAACGCACAAGCTGTTATTACCTGTTGATTAGTCGCTAATGTCTCGCTATCGTGTGAAATCTTCGTCATATATTCAAGTATGGCACGTGCATCCATATTAGACTAGAACTAAATAACAGATACAAGCCAGTACCTGAAAACAGAGTTCTCTATTTCGGAACTAAATCGTATCTGTTATGTATCTTTGGAGGGCCAGGAGGGACTCGAACCCTCGACACCCTGCTTAAGAGGCAGGTGCTCTAACCGGCTGAGCTACTGGCCCGGAAAATTAACCTTGCCATAGTAGCATATTACCCCTGTTTTTGCAAGTATCAGCTATAATATAAAGTCGATGAGATTATTGAACGGAAGCGAACTAGCGGGATTTATTAAAGAGCGTCAGGTACATCAGGTACGTGCACTTATTCAGGCCGAAGGTATTAAGCCAAAACTAGCAATCATTGTTTGCAACCCAAGCCCAGTAATAAATACGTACGTTGCGTTAAAGCAAAAATACGGCACAGATATTCAGGTAGAGGTAGAAGTTCATAAAATTGACCAATCAGAAGCCATAGGTTTAATTAGCGCACTAAATGACAACCCTAATATTCACGGCATAATTGTACAGCTACCACTTAAAGATACTGCGCAAACCGATGAAATTGTTAATGCAGTTGCGTCCGAAAAAGATGTTGATGCATTGGGCGCAAATGCGCAGCTTGACCCCGCAACACCAATGGCAATCATGTGGCTTTTGGCTGGCTATAACATTGATATCCAAAATAAGTCCGTAGCTGTCGTCGGCCAAGGTCGTTTAGTGGGCGCTCCGCTCGTAAAATTAATGAGAGCATCGGGTGTGGAGCCCGCAATAGTAGACGAAGACACCGAACACCCCGAAGATATTTTGTTGCATTCGCAGGTTATTATTACTGCTGTCGGTAAGCCAGGTATTATTAGCGACGTTATGTTGCCCGAAAAGGCGGTAGTAGTAGATGCGGGCACAACCAGTGAAGGTGGTGAAATTAAAGGCGATTTAGATCCAGACGTATATAATCGCGAAGATATTACGGTTACGCCAACAAAGGGTGGCGTTGGGCCTTTAACGGTTGCTGCACTTTTCGATAATGTAATTCGTGCAGCGCGAAATTCTGTAGCGAAATAAACTCATGAAGAAAGTTATTGGTGTATTTGATTCTGGTGTTGGTGGGCTATCTGTTGCAAACGCAATACAAAAAGCATTCCCCGATTACACAATTGAATACCGTGAAGATACAAAAAACGTACCTTATGGCACCAAAACACCTGAGCAATTACACGCCTTAGTGCTACCGATTTTGCAAGAACTTGCCGGTATGTGTGATGTTATTGTGATTGCCTGTAATACAATTACAACGACACTAATCGACGAACTACGAACCGAACTACCAATCCCGCTTGTTGGTATAGAGCCAATGATAAAACCCGCAGCACAGCTTACAAATAGCAAGGTAATTACGGTTTGCGCAACACCAACAACGCTCGGAAGTAAGCGGTATGCACAGCTAAAAGAACAGTTTGGCAAAAACGTAACTATTGTCGAACCCGACTGTTCTGACTGGGCCGAGTTAATAGAACAAAACGCAATAAACGAAGAAAAATTACGGCAAGATATAGAGCCATCGCTCCAAAAGGGTAGTGATGTAATTGTGCTAGCATGCACGCATTACCATTGGATTGAATCTGAAATAACTAAATTGGTCGGTAATAGCGTAACTGTCCTACAGCCCGAAGATGCAATAATGACACGATTAAAAGTAGTACTAGAGCAAAAAATTGACAAATAAGCATAAGTATAGTAATATAATAAATATGGAATCAATAAAATCCAGTAAAAAAGAATTAGCTAAAATTGTCACCACAAGCGCACTTATTGGTGCGGTAGGTGGCGCAGCGTTGTATAGCACAAACGAAGCCATTAAAAGTACCGCAGAACAAGGTCTTGAAAATATTGGACAAGCAACATATGAGCAGGTAACTGGTTCATCTAAATCAGAGGCTACATATGATTCTCTTCAAAAAGGTGTCATAGATCTTCAGATTCCGCCTATTGATATAGAACATTCACGCACTGATAAATAAAAAAACTCCCCGAACGGGGAGTTTTTTTATAGTGCGTTTACCACTTCTTTAAATTGATTGCCACGATCCTTGTAATCTTTGAACAACCCAAAGCTTGCACACGCAGTGCTAAGTAACACGACATCACCAGGCTGAGCTTCGTTTTGGGCGGTATGGACAATTTCTGTCATGGTGTTACCGCCCAGGGATATTTTTTCGTACCCACGTGATACTAAAAGCTCCATTATTTTTTCACCTGTTTTACCAATTACAATTACCCGCCTCACATGGCTATTAATTACTTCGTTAACAACATCGTAAAAAGGAATGCCTTTATCGTGACCACCTAAAATAACTACTTTCGGTTGGTCAAAGGCGCGAATAGCTGCAACGGTTGCTTCTGGCGTTGTTGCAAAACTATCGTTGTAATACTTTACGTAATTAACTTCGCGTACAAATTCTAAGCGATGCTCCATGCCAGTAAAATCATGAATAGCCATTTTTATAGCTGCAATATTATCGTGTAACAGTGGCCAAACGGCAGCAATTGCTGCACAGACGTTTTCTAAGTTATGCCTACCAAGTAAACCAACGTTTGCAATATCGCAAATAATGGTTCCGTCCATACATATTTGGTCACCTTCAACATAAGCACCAGCAACGGTATTTGCGAGCTGGCCTTTTGGCGGAACAAAGTAAGGTACTTTTGAACCTTTGCTTACATTGACGATTTTTCGCGACACATCACTTGCAGCATTAAAGACTGCACGATCAGTTTCTGCTTGGTTTGCAAATAGTTGCGATTTTGCGTCGTAATACTCTTTGATACCCGTATGCCAATCTTGGTGTTCTGGCACAACCATTAAACACACGCCAACTTTTGGCGCATATTTAAAGTCAATGAGCTGAAAACTTGAAAGCTCCAACACAACTATGCTGTCTTCGGTGACGTCGTGTATAAAATCGAGCGGTACGGTGCCAATATTACCGCCAATAAAGGCTTTTTTGCCGGCATTTGTGAGCATTTTATAAATAAGCATGCTCGTCGTGCCCTTACCTTTGGTACCAGTTACGGCAATAATTGGCGCAGGGCAATGAGCAAAAAATTCATTTACAGTCGTAGTGACTTTTTTAAGAATAGATTCATCATTACCGTTTGCAGCAACGATTTTATCGGGCCTAATACCAGGGCTTCGTACTATTACGTCAAAGTCACCCAGGTTTTCTAGATACTCGGGCCCTAACCGTGATTCTACGTATTCGGGCAGCAATAAATCGGTTTTTTCGTCACAAATTGTAATTTCGGCGTCTTGCTTATGCCAATAACCAGTGGCGCTGGCGCCGTCGGTGCCATAGCCCAATATCGCTACCTTCATTTTTTAGTACCTATTTGTTTGTGCATAATACGTGATTAAACGAGGTGTCGCGTACTTTGTTACGCGCTTGGGCCACCTATATATTGCTCTACAAGCTCTGCAACCTGGCGAGGAGTCATATCGGCTTTAACAATAAAGGCGCTTACATTAAGCGTTTTGAGCGATTCGGGTGCTTCTTGTTCGCCCATATTCGTTAAAATAATCACCTTAATATCCTTACCCCATTCGGTAGAGCGCATTTGGCTAAGCATTTCGTCGCCGTTCATTTCGGGCATCATAAGGTCTAATAAAATGACGTCGGGCATCATTTCTTGCGCTAATGCTAAGCCCAAGCGACCGTTTTCGGCAGTTTCTATAGTAAAGCCTTCGGCCTCGAACTTCATTCGGTACATCTGCGCAATGGCAGCGTCGTCTTCAATAATTGCAATTTTTGTAGCCATAACTAATCCTTATATGCTTATACGATACAACAAAAAGACAATCCTAGCACGGTTTTAAACACAATATTTAATTCTATGGTATTAATTAGGCACGCCCAAATATCGTGGCGACCTTCCTTCGACTGTAGCTAGGAGGTGAACACGGGTGAGCGCAACACGTAAGTCGAGTGGCATTACTTTGGTAGCCCATGGGGTTTCCAAGAAGGACGCTCGGCGTAACCGTACCAAGGCGAGGGGTAGTGGTACCTCTCGCGTACGCGGTGTGCATGACCCCAAGCCTAAGCAGCGCTTCAAGGGCAAGGCGGTCAAAAGCACACGTGGCAAGAAGTGAGACCCCATAAACGGGGAACCGCAGACCTGAGCATGTCTGCCTTCGCTTAAAGCGAAGAATAAACTGCTCAACTACTCTGAAATCTCTGGCTCTATTTTTTCGGATTGTTCTTTACGTGCTTTTCGGTATTCATTTGCTTTGTAAAGACCAAATAATACGAGATAAGTTAGAGGGTTTTTAAGTACTTCTTCAGTAGCATGCGCTGCTGTTTCATACCCAAGATTTTCTATGGCTCTAACTCCTACGCTTGCCCCTGTAACCAGTGCGGTGTTGAATGCGCCGATTCCAAGAGCTGTTTTACCGGTGAGCTTTAAGTCATCTTTAAGGGTGCGTTCTGGGTTCTGAGAATTCTTTTCTATAACCACTGCAGAGGTTCCAAGCGCAATACCAAGTGCTAAATCTCCCTGGTCAGGGTTTAACGCTTCATGTTCGCGGGTGTCATCCCATTTCTTAAACGTTTCAGGGAACATTCTAACAGTACCCGACATAAGTACGCCAAGGAGTGCTTGTTCTGTTGTAGATGCTGCGCCTGCAGCGACACCGGTGATAGCACTTGCAGCAATAAATTCACCTGCATTCGTGGGGTCAAAAGCACCATGGGCTTCTGAGCCAACATCACCAATAAGCCATTCATTTCCCGGTCCCCATTCAAAAACAAGGCCAAGCACAGTTGCGCCGAGTAATATTTTTTGACGCAATTTACTGTTGGCTAATTCTCCCGAAGCAACAACTGCCGTGTCTTTAAGTCGTACGGATGTTTTTTTTACACGCTTGGCAATATCCTTCAGAATAGGGTCGTTATCATGATTAGCATGTTCTTGCTTATTTTGCATAATAGTGCTATAATAGCATAAATAAGCATAAGTATCAAGTAGAACCATATGAACACACAACCTATAGATAACGGCCCAAACAAAGAAAATACGACTGCAGATTATACAATCTACCGAGAAGCTATTGATGCAACGAATGGAATGATGCGTACTGGAGTATTCAGTAAAGACACATATGACGAAGCAGTTACAGATACACGTACTATTTTCGCTGAGGTTGAAGGCCAAACAATACCAGCATTTGTTTCAAATGCGCTTACGCATGAGTTTGATCCACAGTTTATCGGTGAAGATGCAATGTTAGTGCCCGCAGCAATTGCCGATAGTGGAATTGCGCTACCGAGTGGTGCGCGAATTCAGCGTCAACAGTTGCTCCCTGATGCATTAGTAGAAACAATATTTAATGACCCTCGCTCGTTAACCTATGAAGATTTTGTTAAAGCCTTTGCAATCCCCAAAGATGAAAAAGCTGTTTTTCAGAATGGGTTGCCGGAATATATGGTTTTTTCGGCGTATGACACTTCTGCTAGTCCTGAGATGCGTGCCGTGCCGTGCCCAGATATTTATTCACGCGATGGGCACCTTGTAACCTCCGACAAAGAGAGGCTTCTTAGTAAGCTACCTGAACTTACTAAACTTCACACCGACGTTTTTGAAAGCCAAGCAGTACAAGCAGGTTACTATGGTGGTCTTGATGCTGAAACTATCGAAGCCCTCATAAATAACCCAGACTTTATTCCAATTGCAGCCCTAGATAAAGACACTGGTGAACCACTGATGTTCGCGCTGTTTTCGACTAACTTTACCGATTTACAGAGCATCGATTGGCTAAATCCTGCACAGGTCGAAAGATTGAAAGAGCAGTATGGTCAAGGTAAAAAAACAACCCTAAATCTCCCACTTGTAGTGACATCTCGTCAGGAAGGCCTGGGCTTATTTAGCTCGGCATGTCAGATTGCTGCACACGAAACTATCTATAGAGAGCAAGCTGATGTGACGTTTTTGATGTATGAATCAAATGTGTTTTCAATTCAATTTACTCCTCGAACTATAAACAAAACGCTTGCAAGTCTTGGCATACAAAATATTAGCACAACCGTTGAAGCCACTTTTATAACTGAAAAAATTCTTACAACTGAATAGCGTATCGCTTATCTATAATTGCTGGTCGCATTTTTTGCTTAAATGCGCGCAGGCCAGGGATGCCAACATCTTCTTGAAAGTTTAAGTATTTAACGCCTTTTTGGTTTAATATTTCCATTGTTGAGAAGAATGTAAAATAACTAATTCCGCTTAAGTTAAGGTTGGACTTATGAAAATGATTAATCGCATTGTGCTCATCAATCATTTCATTTACAGAGAATGCTACAAGTTTGCTTTTGTAAAAGATGCGAATAATCACAAGCTCTCCAAAATATTTACGGTTTTTCTTTTCAAAAAACGCAGCAAGGGCTCTATTTTCTTCTTCGGGATTCTGTGAGCCATCGGTACCGAACCCAAGCCAATCATCAAATAGGTGCATCACGGACTCTTTGGTTATAACTGATTGGGTTATGGTATTATCTACGGTTATTTTGGTGTGTTGCCCGTAATGTTTAAAATATAGTCTTGTTTGTCGGCGCATGTCTTCAAATTTTCCACCTGCACATGTTGCCTGTTCGCGGCAATCGTAAATATACTCAAAGGCATCTTCTGACATCTCTTTTGGATCATATATTCTTCGCAGTTCATCGCTGAATATATTA
Source organism: Saccharimonadales bacterium (SeqCode) (assembly GCA_046350635.1). Taxonomy (GTDB): domain Bacteria; phylum Patescibacteriota; class Saccharimonadia; order Saccharimonadales; family CAIOMD01; genus CAZMHJ01. Next base: position 37,382 of record JAXLZY010000002.1, on the reverse strand, counting down.
TCTGAAATAAAGCTAATAATTGGGCTTGAGTTGCCCGTAGAGTCTGTAACTAACTGTTTAATCTCTTGCCAATCAGATTTGGCAAGCAAATTATTGCTTCCAACAACCCAATTATACGTAGTGCCATGCCCTCGAAAACGGATAAGCGAATATTTTTCGCCAATATAAAATAATGATGACTTTGTGCTATCTTCCCAAAGCCTGACGATAGAAGGAAGCGCATTTGTGTTAAATGCGTATACCCGTTCTCGTAGTTGTGCGATATGTGTGTATGTCGCTTCATCAAAGGGTACTAGCTTGCTTTTTGTTTTTATCATTTTTTTACCTTCAACTCTATTCTCGCCCAAAGTCAAACTAATCGCAAGCATTTCAAATTTCGCTGTAATACCTTAAAGTTAAACTTATGCTTAATTTGCTGCTTTTTGCTGGGTCAGCATTACTGCAGATTCTTTTTGTAGTGATTATTTTTTATGCATCGAAAGGGTCTGGTGCTTCTGAGGCTCAGAAGAGCCTTCGAAAGAGTTTCTATGCGCTTAGCTTATCGGTGGTTGCGTGGAGTATTATTCAGTATGCCTATAGCTGGAGTGATAATCTTACCTTTCAGCAAATAGTGCTACGGCTCGGTATTACCTCCACGATACTAGTCGCAGGCTTCTTTTTGTGGTTTGCGGCAAATATTTCACAACATCGTATTTCAGATGCGCGTCGCGCCACACTAATTACCGTAACGGCAATATCATGTTTGTTTGGCATTTTTATGCAAGTTGCGCAGGTGCAAAATGTTAATGGCGAAATACAAACAACCTTTAATTGGTGGAACTATAGCTTTGTGACTCTTATCCCAATACTACTTTTTGGGTATGGAATTTACATCCTCGAAGCAGATGCAAAGAGGATTAAGCACCTAGATTCACTTAGGGCCAAGCAAGACATTATAGTGTCGAGAGGCCTAATGCTGACGGCGTTATTCGCCTTTTTTGGAAACTTCGTTTTCTCTTTGGTAAATACGAGCCAAACAATCTCAGATGCCGTGACTGCACTTGCCCCGGCAGCCTTCACGATTGTTAGTGGGTATTCCGTATTTTCGCTAAAACTCTTTAACTTTAGAAAATTCTTCTTCCGAGTAATCGTTTATGCTGCTGCCTTTAGTTTGGTATATGTTGTTGCGGGTGGCTTGTTAATATATGGACTTCAAAAAACAAGACTTACAGATAATGAGGTGCTGGCGGGCATTTTAGTCGGCGGTCTTCTTCTGTACCCGTTCGCCGCATTTCTTACGAAACGCATCTTTGAATTACTGGGTAGAGGAAATTACGAAGTTGATCGTAATCTCGAAAAACAGCTTCAAGTTATCTTTAGAAATCTTGATTCTACTGCCATGCTCCAACAGACGGCTGCGGCACTACAGAATGCGTACGGGGTAGAGAAAGTATTGATTGCTGTTTATAACCCTGAGACACAAGTTGCAGTTGAATCTGTTAGAGCTCCGGAAGAACAGTCACTCGATGACATTACACATCACACTGTTTTTCAGCTCGCAAAGCTACATAGTGACCGACAGATTATTCCTGAAGAAAGTGTGTACAGGGCTCAATTAAACGGCTACACGCTAGGTTTTACGATGGTACGTGATAGTTTCGTGGGTGCAGTTTTATTTGGCCAACGAAAAAACGGACAAATAATATTTGATGATGAGCGTGCGAATTTAGTAAAGATATCTTCGGAAATTGCCTTAGCACTTGAAAACAGCTTGCAGTATACACAAATTCAGCGCTTTAACATTGAACTCGAAAAGAAAATTAAAGACGCAACAGTCGAGCTGCAAAAAAGTAATGAAAAATTGCAAAAACTCGATGAAGCCAAAGATGAATTTATTAGCATGGCCTCACACCAGTTACGCACACCGCTTACCAGTGTAAAGGGCTACATCAGCATGATGTTAGAAGGTGACGCCGGCGAAATTAACGAACAGCAAAAGAACTTCTTAGACCAAGCCTTTTTAAGTAGCCAACGCATGGTCTATTTAATTGCCGATTTGCTTAATGTAAGCCGTCTAAAAACCGGTAAGTTTATCATTGAGCCCAAACCGACGTATTTGCCCGACGTGGTAGAGAGTGAAATTGCTCAGCTACACGAAACGGCTAAGTCTCGCGATTTAAAGCTTATTTTTGATAAGCCCGATAGCTTCCCGACGCTTAATTTGGATGAAACCAAGATTAGGCAAGTGATTATGAACTTTGCCGATAACGCTATTTATTACACACCAAAAGGTGGCAAAATCACGATTGGCCTTAAAGCAACTGACGATAGTATTGAATATACCGTGCGTGATACCGGTATTGGGGTACCAAAAAGCGAGCAACACCACCTATTTACTAAGTTTTACCGTGCTGGCAACGCTAAAAAAGCTCGCCCAGATGGCACCGGTTTAGGCCTGTTTATGGCTAAAAAGGTAGTTGTGGCCCAAGGCGGGGCTATTATCTTTAAAACCGAAGAAGGCAAAGGCAGTACCTTTGGCTTTAGCTTTCCCCGCAACAAACTCGAGGTAGAACAGTAGCAGAACTTCTTGTCATATCTGCAAAAAAGCGGTACTGTTAACGTAAGCACAATTAACAACAAAAATATGAGGAAAATATGTCGACTGACAATGACATGTACCGCTATGCATTACAGCTGGTAGAGGCTAAAGGTACCGCAGATGGGCCGTTTAAAGAGCAACTTGCAAAAGAACTGCAATCGATGATTGAAGAAACTATTCAGCTTGAGTTGCTACAAAGAATGAACAAACAACAAATGGATGAGTTTAATACTCTACTTACTAACAATTCCACGACTGATGATGCAATAGTCGATTTTATCCGCCTGTGCGATATTGATATCGATGCCGTAAATGCGGTTGCGTTAACTAAGGTACGCGTTGCGTATTTAGGGGCTTAACTATGAGTGAAGATTTGCAACAGCCCGAACAGCAACCCGAAGTAGATATAAATACGCTCGCAGAGGCAAAGGCACGTATAGAATCGGGTACGGCCAGCGATGAAGATAAGGCTATGGTTGCTGGATTTGAAGCCGGCGCAGCCGCTGCTCACGAACTACGAAGCGCTGAAGAACGCACGACCGTTACTAATTTGCTAGAGCCAACCGAAAAACGAATAGATGACATACAGGCAACGGTAGATACAGAAAAAGCATGGGGAGAAGATACCACCCAGCTTGAGACTGCACTACAAGGTCATAAAGATATGCGTGACTACTTAGAAAGTCGAGATTACACAGATGTAAATGGCTCTATTCATGATGCTGAATCAGGCAAATTTGTATCGAAAGATAACGCAAACGGTGGAGATACCGATAAAACTGATTCAATTTTTGAAACAACAAAAGACGCGACAGATGAATATGCTTCGCTTTCGATTGACGAACTTGTTACAAAATGGGCGGAAGCCGAAGACAATAACGACAAGACCACATCACTTAACGTACAAGACATACTGCAAGAGCGATTACTGAACGAACGCCAAAACGCCGAACAGCTAGATGTGCCAGATGACTACGAAGGTACGAAAGGTTTGAGCGACGAGCATGCAGTGAAGCTTATTGATAGAATGCACGACATGATGATGGCTCGGCGTAAGAATAGCCAACCTCAAGAACCAGAGATAGCTGTGCCAGATCAGACAGATGAGCCCGATAACGAAACATTGCATCACGATAAAGCGGTTAGCATAGATCACGATGACACAGATGACCAAGGTGTTGCAATTGAAGTGCGAACCAAAAAATCAGACGGAGTAGCAACAACTACCGTTGCACCGAAACCCGAACCTCTTGCGATAGAAGCGGTACCGGTGCGCCCAGCCATAGAAGCTGCACCCGAAAAGAAGGCTATCGAAGCTGCCCCAGCCGAAGTGGAGCCGTTACCAGAACTAAGCTATCAGGTCGGTATGGTAAAAAATAGTCTTAAACATGTTGCCGAAGCCGCAGTTGATAGAATTGAGGCCGAAAAAGAAGCGATGGCATCGATGGGACGCATGAGACGGTTCTTTAACGGATTAAAGTTCTCGACACTCTTTAAGCGTGAAACAGAGCGAAAACGGGCACAAGAAATTATGGAACCACTTACCGAAGTTATTCGTGAAGATGGTGTTTTTGGTGTTGCCGAATATTTAGGACGTATTCACGGCAGGGGTATTGCCGATGCTCGTGCGCAAGAACGGGCAATGCTAGAGGTACTACTTGATGATGAGCTACAGCGTGCCGGTGACGTTGTTATTGATGGCCAGAATGGCGAAGATAACCCGTTAGTTGCCGAAATCCGAAGCCGAAGCAAAGAAATCTTACTAACGTATCTCGATGAATCTAGCGCAGAAGGTATTACTGACGATGATAGGGCCGAACTAGTTGCTGTATATGAATGGGATATGCAACAACTCGTTAAGGATATGCTCGAAGCGCATCCAGAACAATTTAATACAGAAGCTTTTGCCGCTATGGCCGACAGCTCACTCGAGCTAATGGAGCAATCTCGGCTTTACTTGCGCCATGAAGACGGGCGTCAACAGCTAGAAGCAATGCTTGATAGCATGAAGATTTCGGTTGGCCAAATACAGGTAGGGCCTAATTCGAGCTATGACACGAAGTATATTGAAGGCACAATTGATCAACTAAGGAATAGGCGAGTTGGTTCAGTAGTTGGTCGTGTAAGTTTTGTCGCTGGAACCTGGGCTACAGGAGCGCTTGCAGCAGGAGCACTCGAGCAAATGTCGCAAAGTGTTACTACATCTGGTGCGCGGTATGGTGCCGCGGCAGTTGGTGGTGTACTACTTGGGCCAGTTGGCGCAGTTGCCGGCTATGGCGCTGGGGTTGCAGCATCTGCATTTTGGGGTAGACACCTCGCTCGCAAGCGAGCTATGGAAACTGTTTCGATGATGGAAGTTAAATCAGGCGATGCGGGGGCGATTGAAAAAACAGAGTTATTTAAACTGTTGGCACAAGATACTGTTACGTATAGAGATACAACTGCTAATTTTGGCCGATTTTTAGATACTGATAGCGAAACGCCACGGCTAAGGACTGATTTATCGTCGCAAGAGTTACAAGACCTTATTGGTGGTTTAAGCGAAGTATCGGTGCGCCTTGGCGTGGAACGGGCTACGAATACCGTGGCTCAGACAAATGCAGGCGAACAAGAGATTAACCTCTTTATGGCTACTGATGCTAGTGCTGCACAGACTGAGCGAAATGAACTTATTAAGTTATCACAAGAACTACGCGCACAGCTCGAAGAAGCATACGGCGAATCTGGTGTTCAAATCGGTGATGAAACAGTAGTGCTCGGTCAAATAATGGCCGTAGCCGAAGCGGCGAGCGCCACAGGCCTTATGGAGCGCATGAGGCAGGTTGCCGAGCGACGAGACACCTTTATTAGACAACAAGGACGTCGCGGTGCACTAGTAGCAGGTTCTATAAGTGGTGTATTTGGTATTGCAGGTGCCGCTGCCGCAGAAGCATTTACGCATGGCGGTGCATCGACGGTGCTCGATACTGTTGGCGTACGTCCAGATAGTAGTGGTAATGCGATTGTTGGGCAGTTCCAATCTGTAAAAATTGGTAATGTTACTGCACAGTTTAATTCTGCTAATGGCTCGCAAGTACACCTGCTCGCGGGTGGTAAGCAACTTGAAGTTACGACACCAAATGGAACGCAACAAACCTTTACGCTCGATTCACATGGGCATTTATCTGCCGCCGACACAGATACGCTTAAGAGTGAAGGCATTATTGCTACCAGTAAAACAGTCAAAGCTGGCACGTCCACGCGTATTGTCGGAACAAGTGATTTCTTGCAAAAACACGGCGGCCGACCAATGGAAGTGGGCAACTGGGAGATGAACGGGACAGAAAAGCCCGATGGCACCGAGCTAGGTGCGCATATTGTGCATGCTAAAAATGGTGATTGGGTTATTAGCCAAGACCAAGGCACGGCGTTTGGGAGTGGCAAGAGCTACGATATGCTTGCGCAAGCCCAAAAGGGTGAATTGTATGCGTACATTACCAATAAGGGTATGAGTGTGCCGCTTAAAATGCAGGTAACTCCAAATGGCCATATAGAGGTGCATATACCAAAAAGCTCTCCGCTCCATACCATGTTCTATACAAAACAGGGTGGCCATATTCAGTTCAAGGGAAGCATGTGGCGAATTGGTGTGCCAACAGGTAAGAATACGTATGACTCTATTGCGTCCATGCACGGCGATGGCCTACCTAAAATGAAGGCAACAGTGCCGGTCAACGGTTCTGTTATTAAGCTCCAATTCGCAAGTGAAGCCGAACCAACAGGCTTCACCATACCAGGTTTCGCCTTTAGCGGCGATCACGGCAGGCTCTATGGTGCAGAAACTGAAAAACCAAAAGACGACGAACCGCAACAAAGCGAAGGACCCACCCAAGCAACTGGTGCCAGTGAGTCATCGGGTCCTGATGTCACACAAGGTGGGGTAGAAAACCGCGCACTTGAACCTACCGAACGTCCGGCTGCAGTTGAAGCTGCGTCATCGAGCCAAGAAAGCCAAACTGCCGGCGAGGATGTTGTTCGTAGTGGTGAATCGTTTACAACCGACGCGACGTATGAACTTACGGTATATAACGGTAAAAAACCACTAAAATTTATTCGTAAAGAAGGTGATAGCTACTTGTTTGAAGATCTTGAGCAAGGAGGCACTATTACATACGGGCCAAATCAGATGGATGGCCCGGTTGGCTGGATAGAATCCGGGCGAATTCGCAGAGTTAATTCTGCAAGCGTATCAAACCAAGAACAACGACAGACAACAGCCGAGCTAGAATCAAGCGAACCAAAGCTAGAACTTGAACCAGCCCCGCCCCGCGCACTAGAACAACAAGAAGTATTACGTAATGCCGTACAGGCACAACCACTATCTCCAAACGAAATAATAGAACGGCTAACCAATAGTGTACCTACTGGTCTAAAGGTTGAAATTAGCGGGCAGGTTCTTGATGCTGAACGGGTCGCCTTAACAGATGGTGCGCCTCGCTTAATTATGCGTAAGGCTGACGGCACAGAAGATTTTATAGAACTCGAAAACTTCCGCCAAGCAATTGAAGATGGCAAAGTCCGTTTTAATAAATACCTAGGCACACCTGATGCCACGGCTATTGTTGATGATATCCGGGTTGGTGAGGTATTTTCAGATGATGAATACGGCACGATTCGAATTACTCGTGTAAACGATGCTGGTAACGGCTTTGCATTTGAGCAATTAGACGACAGTGGTGAACCAATTCTTCGCGAAGCCGATAGTAATCCACGCGCATTTACACCGGCAGCATTCAAGGCACGGATTGAACAAGGTATTACAACTCCAAACTCTTACCGTGGTGTACAGATAGCATAAGCAGTTTGCTATATATAAGAAAATAGTATATAGAGTATTGACTTTTTTCAATGCTTGTGGTAATATATATTTAACCTGTAATAGGGGTGTGCAAGGAGGAAGCCAAACGGGGAAACCCCCCAAGTAGGTGAAACTGCTAACTACCATCGGTGGGAAGTGCACTTTACAGAGATGTGGGCCCTATATCAGTAAATTAACAAGTCGCATCATTAGAGTTCACTTATCCTTACGATAAGCCTATAGTGTTGCCACAAGCGTAGAACAGTGCACATCTGTAAAACAGGTGTGTTTTTTGCTGTTCTGCGTTTGTAATGCACTGGTGGTATGGAGCAATTTATATCACGTGTATAGGCAAACGTAAGAGCCCGTATCAACAGATACGGATGTGATCTTCCTAACTGTCAAATACTAGCAACCAAGTACTAGCGTAGTACGGGGGTGGCAATGAGTAGATACCGTTAATAGTACCTATTTATTGTCGCCCCCGAATCCCCGGGGCGATCTGAGTGGTGTAAACCACCCAGTTCGCCCCACTCGGGGCAATCAGACACTACACGAGAGGAGAGTGGCCACCATGGCTGCTCGCATCACGGTCGCTGAGCTCTCGGCGCGACTGATCGTCGCCGAGAACGAGCTGACCAACCAGAAGTACCAGCTCGCCAAGCTCACTCGCAAGAGCCGGGGCACCACCCTGGCCAACAAGCGGGTTGCACGGCTCGAGTACGAGCTCGTGCAGCTGCGCCAGCAGCTGAGCGAGCAGGGCGCCTCGTCCGACCTCGTCGGCAGGCTGTCCGGGCTCGAGTCCCAGATCGGCGAGTTCATCGCCGAGTTCGGGACGCGCATCACGATGCTCGAGGAGGGGCAGGAGTCCCTCAGCGAGCGCGTGAGTGTCGGCTTCAGCACGCTCAACAGCACGCTGGACGAGCACACCGCGGACATCACCGAGCTGAAGAAGCTCGGCGTCGCCAACGCCACTGCGGTGGCCGAGGCCAAGACCTACGTCACCAACCTCGGGAACCAGCTCATCAGCCGGTTCAACTGGGTGGTGGCTGCCATCGCCACGTTCGTCTGCTTCCTCGGCCTCTGGGCCTGGGTGGCAAGCGACTGGGCGACGCCCGTCGTCTCGTCGAACGGACGAACCATCGGCTGGGCCCACGGGGTCCAGAACGAGAACTGGGCGTTCCTGATCGTGCTCGGCTGCGCCATCGTCATCGTCGTCGGTCTGGGATGGGGGACTGCCCGCAGGGGTAAGCCCGCCACCACCCAGTCGACGGCGCAGGCGACCGCCAACGCCAAGGCCGAGGTCAAGACCGACGAGTCCCTCAAGGACACCAAGGCCATGACTCCGGTCCAGGCCAAGCCCGAGCCGGCTCCGACGCCGGCCAAGGTGTAGTACCCCCAAGCCAACCGGCTGGGGGCGAGAGTCATCTCGCCCCCAGCACGGGGGCAAAGGAGGAACAACCATGAGCATTATCGAGACCAACGAGACGAACCGCAAGCGGTGGGTGGCACTTGCCGCCGCCGCTGGTGCGCTCGTCGTCGTCGTCGCCATGCTCGGTGGATGGGTTGGCCTGGCCAACTCCAAGCCGAACCCGAAGGACAAGCCCTGCACCGACGTCAACACGTCGGCGCAGTTCTACGCCTACGACTCCGCCACCCGGGGCAACAACTTCGGGCCGGCAGTCGTGGCGTCGAACGTCAAGGAGGCGCTCTTCGACCTCCACCAGCGGATCTGCACGGATGCCGCACTGGTCACTGCTCACGCTGCGTACTTCGGCGTCGACGGGCTCAGCCTGCCGATGTCGCAGAAGCAGTTCGAGAAGGCTGTCAACGCCGCTCTGGCCGCACCGGGAACGGTGTGGCGTCAGCGCGTCGAGGCGGTCGAGGCTTACGTGTCTTCGGGCACGGTGAGCCTGGTGACCAGCACCAAGGCGTACGACACCATGTTCTTCGGCAAGGGGAACAGCAGCAAGGACGTCCCTGACCTCTATGCCGGTCCGGTGACCGACAGGGTTTCGACCCTGCTCGTCATCCGGCACGGCAAGATGGTCAAGAACCTCAAGCTCGAGTGCGGCTTCCAGCCGTTCGAGCCTGAGTTCCCGGGGACGCCCAAGAACCCGCCGCATCACCCCAAGCCGACCCCGACACCGACGCCCACGCCTTCGTGCGTGAAGCCGCCGGTTCCGGGGCCTGGGAACTACGAGTACAACCCGTCGGACTGCACCTGGCACAAGAAGTCCACTTCGTGGGACTGCCAGCAGAACGGTGGCCCGAACTGCCCGCCCAACCAGGCGACCCAGCCGCCCCAGCACAACCCGGGGCAGCCGACCGGTCCGTCTGGACCCAGCAAGGAGCCTTCGCCGGCTCCGAGCTGGACGGACAGCAGCACGCCGCCGCCGAACGACGGTGGATACGATGGGGGCAGCCATGCCCCTGGGCCCACGCCCAGCAACTCGCCTGAGACGGACCCGTCGGCCACGCCGACGAGTACGCCGACGACGATGCCGTCGCATCCTGCGTAGACAGCAGGGGAAGATCATAGCTACGGAGTAATCCGTGGCTACCACTCCAGTGGAGTGGCGGGCTTGGCGCCCTTAAAGCGCCGAGCCCGCCCTCCCTGGGGCAACCCAAGTTAGCGAACTGTAATGATGAGACTTAATATGCTGCCAATTTTGGCGTCATATTTTATCTTGTCCTTTAACAATTAGTTGACATAAAATAAAGTTTATGCTAAAATAAGTATTGAATGTAATTGTGTGTGGTGGGACCGTAACAATTAAGCTTCGTGCTTTAACAATTTGGCGTAATCTAAAGACGACAATTTTTTAATGAGTTTTTATAAAGGAGGATGTATGAAAAACGTATTTTCTTACATGTTTAGCTCGCTTCCTAAAAAACTGATTGCAGCCGCATTAATTGCTATGGCGATAATTATCCCTGTATCAACTATCTCAGCCGCTTCAGTTAAATTGGAAGGTTCAATCGGTGTAGCCAACGTTACAGCTGGCGATACCAAATATAGCCCAAGTGTAAACGCAAGCTATGATCAGGTAGTAAAGTTTCAAGTTTATTACCATAATATGGAAAACCCAGATTCAGGCAATGTTGCCAACAATCTGCGCGTTAAGATTACCATGCCTACAACGGCTGGTACGAAGCAAGATGTCCGCACAACTATAAGTGCAGACAATGCTTCAAACACTGTCACCGGTACTGCAACGGTAAATCTCAATCGTGCTGACGCAATGATTGAATATATCCCTGGTAGTGCTGTATGGCGACACAACACTGGTACGAACGATAATGTTAACTACGTAGAAACAAAGATTTCTGACGCAGTTGTTACCAGTGGTCAAGGCTTAGTTCTTGAGAACGAAAAGCCATGTTATAACTTTGCTGCTACTGTTACCGTGCTTGCACGTGTAAAAGTTCCTGGCGTAAAAGTTGTAAAAGAAGTTCGTGTTAAGGGTCAAACTGGTTGGGCTCAGTCAAATACTGCAAAACCAGGTGACACTCTCCAGTACTTGATTACCTATCAAAACACTGGTAACACAACACAAAGCAACGTTGTTATTCGTGATGCATTACCAGCAGGCTTCAAGCTTGTTCCTGGTACTACAATGCTCTATACCTCTGAAAAGCCAAATGGCGTCAAGTATAACAGTGACAACATTGATAACGGTGGTATTGTTATCGGTACTTACGGCCCAGGTGGTGGTGCTTACGTTCAGTTTGAAGTAACCACTCCAGCTGAAAGCGCACTTGCTTGTGGTGCTAATAGCTTCCGCAACATTGGTGTCGCTCATCCTGCAAATATGAATGAGTTCTTTAACACAGCAGACACGTCAATTACTCGTGTTTGTAACCCATCAGAACCACAGTATTCATGTGACGCACTTACCGTAACTACTGGTGCAGATCGAAAAGTTAACGCTACTGTTAAGTACACCGCTACAAATGGTGCTACATACAAGAGCTCAACATTCGATTTCGGTGACTCAACAACCCCATTTGTTACTTCAGGTACGACTGCAAGCCACAGCTATGCTGCCGACGGTACATACACGATTCGTGTTACCCCAAGCTTTATGGTTAACGGCAAGCTCGTTACAGCTACAAGCGCAGCTTGTGCAAAGGTTGTAACCTTTGAAAAGGGTGAAATAGTTACCCCGCCAACAACAACTCCAAGTACTGGTCCGACAGAAACCATTGGTTTATTTATCGGTGCAAGTATCTTGAGTGCCATTGGCTATCGTCTTTGGATGATTCGCCGCTTGGGCAACTAAGCATTGCTTAGTAGATGTGGATAAACACTAGCGTTAATAACCAAAATATGCTAGTGTTAACCACTGAGTACGAGCACTGACTGACCGCTCAAGACTTATATAAAGGGAGGCCTCTTTACTGAGGTCTCTTTTTATGGCTAGACAATTGACCTCTGTTTTGGTACAATTTTCTAGCCGTTTTGGTCCCGTCGTCTAACGGTTAGGACACCAGGTTTTCATCCTGGCAACAGGGGTTCGATTCCCCTCGGGATCACCAATCAAAGTCACCCACCTTGTGTGGGTGTTTTTGATTGGTTAATTTGGGTGATTAGAATCCTTGTTGTCGCAACAGGGTGAAATTTGCCTGTGGCAAATTGCAAGGCAATCTACTCTTGAAAACTGGTTTTCAAAGATGTAGTTGCGAGCCTACCAAAGGTAGGTCGATTCTCCAGTCTTTATTAACCCTCACAAAAAACGTACTATAAACCCACATGATAGATAAGCTATTACAAAAATATCCACTTGCTTCCAACCAAGTGAACAAAGACCAAGTCAGAACTATTCTTACTGAACTCGAGCGAGTTATTGATTATGGAGCAGAAGGCGATGTGGTTGAATTTGGTTGCTATATAGGTACCACAAGCATTTTTTTACAGCGATTATTGCTAGCAACTAGTTCCAATAAAACATTGCATGTGTATGATTCGTTTGAAGGTTTACCACCCAAGACTGATAAAGACGCAAGTGTAGCAGGTGATCAATTTGCAGCCGGCGAGCTTGCGGTAAGTAAAAAGCAATTCGTGCAAACGTTTGCAAAAGCTGGTGTACGTCAACCAATTATCCATAAAAGCTGGTTTAACGAACTAACCCAAAAAGATATACCGCAAAATATCGCGTTTGCATTTTTAGATGGTGATTTTTATAGCAGCATTCACGATTCACTCAAACTAGTTCTACCCAGACTGACTGAAGGTGCAGTTGTCGTTGTTGATGATTACGCGCGCGAGGCATTACCAGGCGCGGCGAAAGCGTTACATGAACTACTTCCGCATAAAATAGTCACTGTACGCAACAACCTTGGAATCCTACAGTTTTAATTGAAAGGGTTATGAAGTTTAAGCGATGAATCGATAGATTCTAAGCGCAATAATTCGTTATATTTAGCAGTACGCTCACTGCGCGATAAACTGCCAGTTTTGATTTGTCCGGCACCGGTACCAATCGCGATATGAACAATACTAACGTCTTCGGTTTCACCAGATCGGTGAGACACAATTGAGTTCCAGCCGTTTGATTGAGCTAGCTGAATGGCTCGAATAGTTTCGGTTAATGAACCAATTTGGTTTGGTTTAATTAGTATTGCATTAGCAGCTTTTTGATCGATAGCTTTTTGCAGGCGTTCAGTATTAGTTACGAGCAAATCGTCGCCAACAAGCTGGGTGTTTGGCAGGGCAGTAACTAGTTTTTGCCAGGCTTGCCAATCATCTTCGGCCATACCATCTTCGATAGAAACAATAGGGTAGTCGGCTACTAATTTTTGATACCAACTAACTAATTCATCGGCTACAAAATCTTTACCTTCAACTGCAAATTTATACACATTGTCTGCAAATAACTCGCTCGACGCAACATCAACTGCAAAACTAACATCCTTGCCAGGTGTATAGCCTGCATTCTGAATTGCTTGTGTTAGGAGTGCAAAGGCTTCAGCGTTGCCGTTTTTGACGCTTGGCGCAAAACCGCCTTCGTCACCCACGGTGGTGGGGTAATCATTTTGTTTTAAGACTTCTTTAAGCGACACAAAAACTTCATCCGCAATCTGTATTGCTTCGGCAAACGAATGAGCACCAATTGGTACAATCATAGATTCCTGAATATCAGTAGAACCGCTGGCATGTTTACCACCGTTCAAAACATTCATCATTGGCATCGGCAAAAGTTTTTCTTTTGGTTGTGCAATATCGGCAATATGATCGTAGAGTAAAACACCACGAGCGCGCGCAGCTGCATGCGCACTGGCAAGCGATACCGCTAAAATGGCATTAGCACCAAGCCGTGATTTGTCGGGCGCCCCATCAAGCTCAATCATAATTTGGTCTACCTTAAATTGGTCGTCTGCAGGGACACCCTTTAAGGCTGGCAAAATCAGATTTTGAATGTTTTCAATGGCTTTAAATACTGACTGGCCATGAAACTTTACACCACCATCACGTAGTTCGTGCGCTTCGTGGCTTCCGGTTGAGGCACCCGACGGTACCGCAGCTCTGCCAAAGGCACCATTATTAAGCCAAACGTCGGCTTCGACCGTAGGTGTCCCGCGAGAATCGAGAATTTGTCTCGCAACAATAGATTTTATTTCCATTACTTTTATCTTCTCATAAAGCTTATGTTTGTGCCATAATGGAGGCGATATGGCACTTATCTATTTTTATGATGCGTCCGAACTTGATAAAAAACAACTCACCGACGGACTTACGGGCACGGACCACCACTGGGAATATGTTGAATCAACTATTAGCCCCGAGAATCTAAATGCAGATGCCGAAGTTATTTCGGTGTTTGTAACCAGCAGCGTTACGCGGGAAATTATCGAAAAACTACCAAAGCTTCGATTAATTGCATGTCGTTCGACAGGGTTTAACAATATCGATTTAGTTGCAGCTGACGAACACGGTGTGACGGTAGTAAATGTACCAACGTATGGTGAGTCAACTGTTGCAGAATACGCATTTACGCTATTACTTGTATTGACTCGGAAAATTCCAGATAGTCTTAGTTTTTTGAACCATGATGTTGCGATTGATTCGTTGATGGGTAGCGACCTACACGAAAAAACTATTGGCGTTATCGGCACCGGTCATATTGGCCAGCATGTGATTAAGATTGCTAAAGGCTTTGAAATGCGAGTGGTGGCCTTTGATCCATTCGCTAAGGACGAGCTCGCAAAAAGTTTAGGTTTTGAATATGTATCGCTTGAAGATTTACTGGCGATGAGTGATGTGATTACGCTGCACGCGCCGCTAACACCAGAAAATAAACACCTCTTGAATGCCGAACGACTCGCGCTCATGAAACCTACAACCGTACTTATTAACACCGCTCGTGGTGAGCTTATTGACACGCAAGCACTTGCTGATGCACTAGAGAACAAGAAACTTGCTGGCGCTGCCCTTGATGTACTCGAAGGCGAACAATTATTCGATATCCACGAAGAGGTTGCATTACTACGTAGCCATGCATTACCAGCCACTACTGCTGAACAAAGTGTAGCTTTGATGGCACTTAACAAAATGCCAAACGTCATTTTAACACCTCATAATGCCTTTAATACCGAAGAAGCAATTGGTCGTATCAATAGTGTGACCTGCCAAAACATCGTCCGGTTTTGGTATGACGATATCACAAACAAAGTACAACCACCGCAGCCAAAAACAGGCAAATTAATTTTAACGCGTCATGCCGAATCAGAGTGGAACGCTACTGGGCGCTGGTCTGGCAGGCGTAACGTGCATTTAAGCCAAAAAGGGTTTCACGAAACCGCGCTACTTGGCCAAGCGCTTAAAGATTTAGACATTACTATTAATCAAGCCTATTGTTCCGAGCAACTTCGTACAATGGAAACGCTCGAAGGTATGTTAAATGCCAGCCAGCAATTCGATGTACCCGTGCAGGTTTCAGGCGCTATTGATGAGCGAGATTACGGTAAGTATACCGGTAAAAATAAGTGGGACATGCAAGAGCTTATTGGCGAAGAAGAATTTAATAAAATGCGTCGTGGCTGGGATTACGATATCCCAAGCGGTGAAACACTCAAAATGGTATACGAGCGGGCGGTGCCGTTCTATCAAAACGAAATAGTTCCACAGCTTATGGCAGGCAAAAATATTTTAATTGTGGCGCACGGTAATAGTTTGCGTGCACTCATGAAATACATTGAATCAATTAGCGACGAGGATATCGAAAAACTCGAAATGCCATTTGGTGAGCTTATTGAATACGAAGTTGACATAGACGGTCTAAAAGTAAGTAAAGAATCGACCCATATTGATTCACCGGCACCAAACGCTTAGTTAAGCGTTGCTAAATTGTAGAGAGCATCGACAATTTCAGTCGTGACTTCGTCTGGAGTTTTTGTATCGTCAATTTCGAGCACATGGTTGTGCTCACGGTAATAGGCAATTACGGGTTCTGTTTTTGCATATTCGTTGAGCCGTTTATTGAGTGCTTCGGGTGTATCGTCTGCGCGTTGTCCACGATCGCCTAGATTTTTTGATATTTCGTAGTGCCTAAACACATCATCCCGGCTTAGCTCTAACACAATAACGGCTTTGATTGGATGGTTTGATTCGTTCGTAGCGCTTTCAATAACAGGCACTTCGTCCATAAGTCTTCCAACAGAACTTAATAAGAGCGGCTTACCTGCAATTTCATTATGCGAAAAGAAGGCAGGAACAATTCGTAAAAACATTCCGGGAGGCACCACGCCACCTTCGGCCATGATGCGTTGTAGCTCAGGGTCGTCCTGACTATGCCTCAAAATATCGCCACCTGATACGACAATACCACCCACGGCTTCGGCAATTCGTTTAGCCTGGGTATCTTTACCCGAAAACGGAGGTCCAAAAAAGTTAATTGAGCCACTACCAAGCCATTGTTTAATTATTTCTATTTTTTGCATGTTCATAGTGTCAGTATAGCACCACCCCTATAACGTAGGCATATCCGATATAAACACAAGCATAATTTGCCGAGCGGTGGTATGATGGAGGCGAAGTAATTTAACAAGGCACGGCGAAATGTATAAATATCTAAAATTTTTCGAGGAATTATCAATTGACGACATACCACAGGTGGGTGGTAAAAATGCTTCTCTGGGCGAAATGTATCATCATCTTAGGCCCCAAGGTGTGTATTTACCAAACGGTGTAGCAACTACCGCCGATGCCTACCGGTATTTCCTTGACCAGGCTGGTTTAAATCAGCAGATTTCTGATACCTTAGTCGGCCTAGATGTTAATAATATTCACGATCTTGCAGCGCGTGGAAATCACATTCGTGAGTTGATTGTAAACGCACAGCTACCGTACGATTTCGAAGAAGAAATTAAGCGTGGGTATCGTGAGCTCTGCCAAAAGTGTGGACGTGACGATGACATGGTAGTTGCGATTCGCTCATCGGCTACTGCAGAAGATTTACCAAACGCATCGTTTGCAGGACAGCAAGCAACGTTCTTGAATATTAAGGGCGAACAAGATGTCGTTAAGTATGTAAAAGAATGTATCGCTTCACTCTTTACTGACCGTGCAATTGTATACCGAGTGACCAATGGGTTTGACCACATGAAAGTTGCGCTGTCGGTCGGTATTCAGCAAATGGTAGCAGTACGCAGCGAATGTGCTGGTGTAATGTTCACCATCGATACCGAATCTGGCTTTAAGAACGCAGTTGTGGTGAGTTCAATTTACGGGCTTGGCGAAAACATTGTGCAAGGTCACGTTAGCCCCGATGAATTTATTGTCTTTAAACCAACCATGGCGATCCTTAAAAAACGTCTTGGTGGCAAAAAACTTAAAATGATACCAACTGCCGGCAATCGCACCAAGAACCTGCCGGTAGCAGTGCATGACCAAGATAGATTTTCGATTACTGACGATCAAGTAAAAACGCTCGCGCATTGGGGCATGTTAATTGAGCAGCATTATGGACACCCAATGGATATTGAATGGGCGCTCGATGAAGACGACGGTCAGTTATATATCGTGCAGGCTCGAGCCGAAACGGTGCAGTCACGACGTGACGAAAATATTATCGAAGAATATCGCTTAGCCCAAGAAGGCACGGTAATCGTAAAAGGTACAAGTGTTGGTAATAAAATTGGCGCAGGTAAAGCCAATAAGATTATGAGTGTCAAGGACATCGATGATTTTAAAGAAGGCGATGTGTTGGTGACCGAAATGACTGACCCAGACTGGGTGCCAATTATGAAAATTGCCAGCGCAATTGTAACTGATAAAGGTGGCCGAACCTGCCATGCTGCTATCGTTTCGCGCGAACTTGGTATTCCATGTGTCGTCGGAACAGGCAATGCGTCTGAGCTAATCCATGATGGCCAAGAAATTACAGTGAGCTGTGGTGGCGGTGGCGATGAAGGCACTGTTTACGAAGGCATTTTGCACTATGAAGTCGACCGAACTGATGTAAAAGACCTACAGCGTCCGCACACCAAAATCATGATGAACATTGGTTCACCTGATCATGCCTTTAGCTATTCGCTGATTCCAAACGATGGCGTTGGTCTTGCGCGCGAAGAGTTTATTATTGATTCGCATATTAAAATTCATCCACTCGCACTCCTGCACTTTGACCAGGTTAAGGATAAGGCTGTTCGTGCCCAAATTAAAGAATTGACCAAGGGCTACGAAGATAAGGCTCAGTACTTTGTCGATAAGTTGGCAGAGGGTGTGTCGATTATCGGTGCAGCTTTTTATCCCAATGATGTGATTATTCGTTTTAGCGATTTTAAAACGAATGAATACGCTAACCTAATAGGCGGTACGCAATTTGAACCAGTCGAAAACAATCCGATGATTGGCTGGCGTGGCGCGAGTCGCTACTATAGCGAATCGTATCGCGAAGCTTTCGAGCTTGAATGTAAGGCAATTAAAAAAGTTCGTGACGATATGGGTATTACAAACGTTAAGGCAATGGTACCGTTCTGCCGTAACTTAGACGAGGCTCACAAGGTGCTCGGTATTATGGCCGAAAACGGTCTAAAGCGTGGCGAAAATGGGTTCCAAGCCTACATGATGGTTGAAATTCCTTCGAACGTTATTTTGGCAGAACAGTTTGCTGAGCTATTTGATGGCTTCTCTATTGGCAGTAACGACCTTACTCAGCTAACGCTTGGTGTTGATCGTGACAACCACACGGTGGCTCATGTATATGACGAAAATAATGAGGCCGTCAAAGCCTTAATTCGACAAGTTGTGCACGTTGCAAAAGAAAAAGGTGTTAAAATCGGTATTTGTGGTCAAGCACCATCTGACTATCCTGAGTTTGCTCGCTTCTTAGCCGAAATTGGCATCGACAGCATATCACTCGCGCCAGATACCGTAGTAAAGACCACCATTGATATTAAAAAGACAGAGGAAGCCCTCGGCCGATAACTCTGTTACAATTAAGACATCTAAAGGGTGGCACTGGCTCGTGGAACATCAAATACATTTAGAACCAATAAAGAAATATCACTACACTAAAATTATTGCCACCATTGGCCCTGCTACTCACAGCTACGAAGCCGTGCTTCGCATGGTGCAGGCAGGTGTAGATGGTATTCGCATTAATTTTAGCCATGGTAACGACGAAGAACGCAAAGAACAGATAGGCTGGGTGCGCAAGGCAAGTAAAGAAACTGGTAAACCGATTGCCATTATTCAAGATTTGCAAGGTCCAAAAATTCGACTTGGTGACTTTGACGGTGTGGTTACTGTGCAAGCTGGGCAATCACTTCGTTTTCGGTACGGGGCTGATTATGAGCGTGAAGGCACCTTACCTGTACAATACGACCTCAGCAAAAAAGTAAAACGTGGCGAACGCTTATATCTATATGACGGTAAAGTACGTACCGTAGTATCGAGTGTCAAAGATGACGTGGTACATGTGCGTGCCGAAAACGATGGTATTTTAATTTCCCGTAAGGGCATCAATTTACCTGATACTGATTTTGAAGGTGATATTTTAACTACTAAAGACAAAAAAGATATTGTCTTTGGGGTTGAAAATGATGTTGATTTTGTGGCACTGAGTTTTGTGCAGACGGCTGACGATATTGAACAATTAAGATTACTACTTGATAATCTTGGCAGCACAGCAAAGATTATTGCCAAAATAGAAACTAAAGCCGCTACCGAAAACCTCGAAAAGATTGTAGCTGCCACTGACGCTACCATGGTTGCACGTGGTGACTTAGCGGTGGAAACTGAGGCCGAATTCGTACCAGTGTTTCAGCGCGAAATTGTGACACTTGGCATGAAGTACGATAAGCCAACGATTATTGCCACGCAAATGATGGCTAGTATGACGGAAAGCCCGGAACCAACCCGTGCAGAGGTAAACGATATTGCCACAGCCGTGTTTATTGGTGCTGACGCGGTGATGTTGAGTGACGAAACTGCCGCTGGTAAACATCCAATTCAAGCTGTGCAAATAATGGAACGAGTCATTAAACATGCCCAAGAAAGCGGTATTTTAAATACTGGTTACGTGGCTGAATCGATTGATTCGCATACCAAACAAGGTGCCATCTCGAGTGCAATTATTACCCTAGCTGATTCGTTAGATGTATCCGCAATCATTGCCGAAACTAAAAGTGGCGCTACCGCCTTCAAAATTAGCTCACGTCGCTCACATCATCCAATTATTGCCGTTACGAGCGTTGCACGCGTGGCACAACAGTTGGCAATTGTGTATTCAGTAAAGAGTTTTATCCGTAAAGATGAGCACTTGCAGGCGCAGAAGTTTACCGACTGGCTGAAGCTACAGAAAGTACTTAAAAAAGGTGATGTGGTAGTCACTGTTTCGGGGCAACATCCTGGCGTTGTCGGTACGACAGACACTATTAAAGTTCGAGCAATAGAATAGGTTAAAAAAAGGGGGGGCAATGTTCACGAAGCAAACTGTACGCGATATCGATGTAAAAGATAAAACCGTATTAGTGCGGGTTGACTTTAATGTGCCACTCGATGAGCATGGGGTTATTACCGATGATTATCGAATTCGCCAAGCACTCCCTACAATAGAGCACTTACTTGGAAGCGGTGCAAAAGTTGTCTTAGCATCACACCTTGGGCGACCAACGGGTCCAGGCGATGCGGCTAATAGTCTTGCCGCTTGTGCTCGAAGATTAAGTGATTTACTACACCTGCCTGTTACCTTTGTATCAGACTGTATTGGCGAAGAAAGGAATGCAAAAGTTGCCGAGCTTCAACCAGGCTCTGTGTTGCTCCTTGAAAACCTACGCTTTCATAAAGAAGAAGAGGCAAATGATGATTCTTTTGCGAAAGCACTTGCAGCTGGCGTTGACTACTTTGTACAGGATGGCTTTGGTGTAGTGCATCGTGCCCACGCCAGCACAGAAGCGATTACACATCACGTGCCAAGCGTCGCCGGATTTTTGCTTGAACGAGAGGTGGATACCATCACGAATGCAATGGAGTCCCCAGACAGACCACTCGCCGTTGTCATTGGTGGTGCAAAAATATCCGACAAAATCGAACTGCTAGATATTTTTATTGAGCGCGCAGATTACATAGCTGTCGTTGGAGCAATGGCCAATACATTCTTACTGGCAGAGGGTCACCAGATTGGCAGTAGTTTAGTCGAAAAAGAGGCAATTGATACCGCTAAACAAATAATTGAAAAAGCCGAAGCTCGCATGCAAAAAGAACATTTTACATTTCAACTACCTCGAGATGTCGTCGTTGCCCAAAAAATAGATGCTACACTGCCAACGAGAGTTGTTGATATTAGTTCTCATACATGGGCAGACATCAGTTCGTACCCAAAACAACCAGACCAAGCTGCCTATACGGTGCATCAAGACGAGTGGATTCTAGATATTGGCCCAATGACTGCGGCAGCAATAGCTGGCGCACTAAGTCTTGCGCACACTGCTGTGTGGAACGGAACAGCCGGAGTAACGGAAACTAAAGGCTTAAACGGCGCTGCAGACCCATACGCTCACGGAACAAAAATAATTGCCGACGCACTCGTTGGTGAACGAGCTGGTCTTAAAAATAAACCATTCACTGTTGTCGGTGGTGGTGATACGGTTGGATTTGTTGAATCGATACCAGGTTTACGAGAACGGCTTGATCACGTTTCTACTGGTGGCGGAGCAAGTTTAGAGTTAATGGCTGGCAAAAAACTACCTGGTGTCGAAGCTCTTCTTGATAAAAATGCTAGTGTAAATAGTACGAGCGATGGTAGTATCTAAGTAACCATAAGCAAATCATATGCGAAAAATACTTATTGCTGGCAACTGGAAAATGCATCTCAACGTATCAGGCGCTAGCTTATTAGTGCGCCGCCTAAACGAGCATATCGCCATACACCGTGACGTTGAAGTAGTACTCGCACCGCCAATGCTTGACATGCAGCCGATTAGTCTTCAAATTGACCGGCGCAAGTTTAAGCTGGCTGCTCAAAATGCATATCACAAAGACGAAGGTGCTTTTACGGGTGAGGTTTCGTTTACGATGCTCCATGATCTTGTGCATTATGCACTAATCGGCCACTCTGAACGGCGCCATATCTTTAATGAATCTCTAGAAGATATTCAGGCAAAAGTAGCCGCTGCATATCGTAATAATATTGTTCCAATATTGTGCGTTGGCGAAACGAAAACTGAGCGTCTAGCGGGTGAGATGAATAAAGTACTTCATGATCAGGTTGTGACTGCTCTAGCAAATATTACCACTACTGAAGTTGAACAACTTGTAATTGCATACGAACCAGTCTGGGCAATTGGTACGGGTGATGTTGCAACGCCCGACCAAGCAGCGAAAGCAGCCGAAATTATTAGACATAATGTCGCTGAACTCTACGGCGAAAAAGCTTCGAACAGAGTTCGTATTTTATATGGAGGCAGCGTAACGCCGGATGTCTCGACAGGCTTTTTACGTGCAAAGGGGATAGATGGCCTATTAGTTGGTGGCGCAAGTTTAAATTATCACCAATTTGCCGGTATTGTAGATGCGGCATTTCATACCAAGCACAATATTCTACACAAAAGGGATAGACAATAATGGATGCAAACGAAGTAAAAAAGAAATTTTTTGATGTCACACCACCTGCAGAAAGTGCACCAAAAGCATCAACAAAAAAACGACAGCTTGTCGTAGTTGACTCGAATGCGGACGCAGAAGATATAACACCACTACCATCAGAATTTAACAAAACCGACGATACAACAGAGACTACTAAAGTTGAAGTTAAGCGAGAAAAAGTAATTCAGCCACCAACGCTTGAAGCAGCACCCGAGCAAACACCGACTGACACCAAAGAATCGGAAAAAGTAGTAGAACAACCAACAGGGTCAGCGCCTGAAGAGACGGCTGAAGTAGCAAAAGATGAAGATGGTATTGAAGAGCCTAAGGTAGAAACAATCGGGGTTGATCCAATTCCTGCTAACGAAGAGAAGCCAGCAGAACCCGTAGAAGAACCTAAACCCGAGCCAGAGGACAAAGATGTGCCAATCGCAAATACCTTCACAACAATCGATTCATTACCAGATGATAATCAAAAAGCAGCAGATGCGGTAAAAACGGACACTCAAGAACCACGATTATATGATACAAAAGCGTATCATATTCCAATCAAAGAAACGACGCATGGCCATGGTACGAAATCAGCTTTTGTATTTGGTGCATTATTTGCAGTTGTATTTGTTGGCGGGCTCGTTTACGTCTTGGCTGTCATTGCAAAGTAATCAGACAAACTACAACGTTTTTACACAGGTTTCCTTGCTACACTTTATAGGTGCAAAAAGATTTATTTACAGGATTAAATTCCGAACAACAAAAAGCAGTTGAAAAAACTGAAGGTCCATTACTGATTTTGGCTGGAGCGGGCAGTGGAAAAACAAAAACGCTCACCCATAGAATTGCTTATATTATTGATACGCAATTAGCGCGGCCATCAGAAATTTTGGCGGTGACTTTTACGAATAAAGCAGCTCGGGAAATGCGTGAGCGGGTAGCAAATTTATTACACGAAAACGCTGATCATCGTGGCTTTATGCCATTCATGGGTACATTTCACAGTATTTGCGTACGACTTTTACGACAAGACGGCGAGTATATTGGTCTTGCAAAAAACTTTGTTATTTTTGACGAAGCAGATAAGCAAGCGCTCGTAAAACAACTATCTAAGCAATTAATGATAGATGAAAAACAGCACCCGGCTCGGGCTATTGCAGGAATGATTAGCGGCGCAAAAAATGAGCTTGTTAGCCCAGCTGAGTTTGAGGGTACTGCTGGTACGCCGAGCCAAAAAATTGCTGCCAAAATATTTCCTTTGTACGAACAAGAACTTCGCAACCAGCAAGCACTTGATTTTGATGATCTTATAGGACGCACTGTCAGTTTATTGACCAACCATCCAGAAATTCAGCAAAAATGGCGAAACCAATTTAAATTTATTTTAATCGATGAGTATCAAGATACGAATGCGGCGCAGTATAAACTTATAAAACTGCTGACAAATACTCATCAAAATATTTGTGTTGTAGGTGACGACTGGCAAAGTATTTACAGTTGGCGCGGTGCAGATTTTAAGAACATTCTTAATTTCGAGCGTGATTATCCCAATGCAACTGTTATTAAGCTCGAGCAAAACTACCGCAGTACTAAACATATTTTAGACGCTGCTCATGCAGTTATTAGCAAAAATCAACAACGCTCTGATAAAAAACTGTGGACTGCAGCAGGACCTGGGCAGCCCGTTCAAATTGTGCCTGTTATGAACGAACGCGCAGAAGGCGAAGCAATTATTAGGCGCATCCAAACATATGTCGATATGCGGATACGAAGGTATAATGACTTTGCGATTTTATATCGTACTAATGCACAGAGTCGAAGTTTAGAAGAGCAGTTTGTCCGCTATGGTATCCCGTACAAAATTATTGGTGGCGTTCGTTTTTACGACAGGGCAGAAATCAAAGATATTTTAGCCTATTTGCGTCTGCTGTATCAGCCAGAAGATTTAGTGAGTTTTGCACGCATTGTTAACGTACCAGCTCGTGGGCTTGGCGCTAAATCGGTTCAATCATTCTTAGATTGGCGTGTGCAAGAATATATTTCACTCGATGAAGCGCTGGCACGCGTTAATGAAGCTCCGCTAACGCCAAAAGCAAAACAAGCATTTTCTGAGTTTGCCGACATAATTACAAGTTTTAGACAGGCAAGCGAAGAAATGCCCGTGGCCAACTTACTTGAAAAACTTATCAGCAGAATTTCATACTTAAAGTCGCTCGATGATGGCTCTATCCAAGCAGAGGCACGCCAAGAAAACGTCAAAGAACTTCTAAGTGTTGCAAAAGCCTACAGCGAAGTCGGGCTTAGTAGTTTTTTGGAAGAAGTTGCACTTGTGAGTGATCTCGATTCATTTAGTGATTCAAACGATGCAGTTACGCTTATGACGCTTCATGCGGCAAAGGGGCTTGAATTTCCGGTTGTCTTTATACCGGGACTAGAAGAAACAATTTTTCCGCACAGCCGTGCATTGTTTGACCAGTTTGAAATGGAAGAAGAGCGACGACTATGTTACGTCGGTATGACACGTGCGCGCGAAGAATTGTACTTACTGTATGCCGATAGTCGCATACTGTATGGCGGTGTTCAGCATAATCCACCGTCACGTTTCTTAAGCGAGATTGATAGTCAGTTTCTGGCACACATGTCTCCTACTACTGGCTCGAGTTATTCGGCAGCTATCCAGCCACAGATTACCTCTACTGAACCGCGGTATGTAGCAGACTTGTCAGAGGGCGATACGGTGCGACACCAATTGTTTGGTATCGGCACGGTCATGGAAGTGGATGGCGATAACGTTGCAGTGTATTTTAAGGGTAAGGGTGCAAAAAAACTAAATGTATCTTTTGCGCCGTTAGAAAAGCTATGAAACCACCACTTTTTCTGGGAAGATGTATATATTTTTTTGGGTATCCAATATTCCGTATTCTTATCAAAAATACCTATCGAGCCTATGTTGTGGTGCGTTATAAAGATAAAATATTAGTTACGAAGAATTGGCTCGGGCACCAAAAAAAGTGGCGACTACCGGGTGGCGGAGTTCATAAAAATGAACGTCCGGCACTTGCGGCAAGCCGTGAATTATTAGAGGAAGTTGGTATTCGTGTAACCGAGAAAGACCTGTTGCAACTTACGCAAACACCTCACGAAGCACGTTACGGATACCTTATAGATTTATTTGTGGTTAGCATAGCTAGCTTGCCTAAAATCAATCCTGACGAGCGCGAGATAATTAAGGCAACGTTTATGTCAAAAGATGAACTATTGAAGCAAGAATGCAGCGAAGAACTCTTGTTGGCGCTAAGCTATCTCAGTTAGCACGACTAGTCTTTGTTATACTAAAGTAAATAGCAAATCGCGCAATAAAACGGGTGTGGATTCAAATATGCGATTGGGATACATGAATATATACAAAAAAGCACATCACTATTTACTCCATTCACATGTTTTTGCATTCAGTATTATTGTCGTAATCGTTAGTTTTATATTCTTTTCTAGTTTGCTGATTATTTCTAATGATCAAGTCCTCAAGCCAAGTGATAGCCATTTAGTCGATTTGTATATTGATGGCCAACAATCATCATTACCTACAAGGGCGAAAACAGTAGGTGATCTACTTAATAAAATAGGGGTTTATCTCCACGAGGGTGATATTGTAGAACCGTCAACGGCAACACCGATAGATTCTAATAATTTTAGCATTCAAGTATACCGTTCTCGGCCGGTAACAGTTAGTGACGGCAAGGTAAGCAAGACAATACTAACTGCCCAAAAAAGTCCCGTCTTAATTGCCAGGCAGGCAGGGTTCAAAACGTACCCAGAAGATACCCTTACCGTCATGACTGCTGATAACTTTTCTGATGATCAAGTTGTGGGCGAAAAACTGATAATTAATAAAGCCACCCCTGTAACAATTAGTTTGTACGGCGCGCCAGCCGCACAGTACCGCACACATGCCCGGACAATAAAAGAATTATTTAATCAACAGCATATTACCCCTGAATCTGGCGCCACCGTTACGCCTGATATTTCAAAAACTATAACCCAAAATATGGCAATCTTTGTTAGCAAGCCCGGTAAAACAGTTATTGCAATAGAACAAGATGTACCGTTTGAAATTGAAACTACCCCAGACCCGACAAAACCAAATGGTGTAACAACCATTACAACTCCTGGTGTTAAAGGCAAAAAGCAAATTGTGTACGAAGTTGAACTAAAATCAGGCAAAGAAATAAGCCGAACTAAAATTCAAGAGGTAATTACGGTTCTACCCCAAAATCAACAACAAACTCGTGGTACTAAACCCGGTAGTGGATTAAGTAAAATACGTTCTGCAGGTTACTTTACTGACAGTAAAGGGGTGACTCATCGTGAAACGTACTATGATTTGCCAATGGTAAAAGTTATGAATAGTTGTGGTGCCGGTGGCCAATATTCGGTTCGTGATGACGGCGCCAAAATTGATAAAGATGGGTATATTATTGTGGCCGCAAATCTAACGCTCTATCCACGATGTACGGTCGTTGAAACAAGTATTGGCCAAGGAAAAGTTTATGATACCGGTGGTTTTGCAATCGTTCAGCCGTATCAATTTGACCTTGCAACCGACTGGACAAATGGTGACGGAAGATAACTGTTGGCTTGGTCGTATCGCAGAATTTTGCTATACTAATACGGACCATTTTGGTTTTGAGCTTAGTAATCCAATAGGATCCCAATCGCAGCTTCACCTATTGTAAGTTCAGACGTGTTGGTTATTCATGAGCATATTCAATAAGACATTTTCATCATTGTTGCATGGCCATGCCTTTGGTTTTGGCGTATTTGTGACTTTATTCACCTTTTTCTTTTTTGCGGGCGGTTTAGTAGTTGCTAATGGACAAACCTTAACGCCAAGCGACAGCCATCTTGTTGATTTATACGTCGATGGCCAACAAACAACCCTACCGACACGCGCAGCGACTGTGGGTGACTTTATTTCTAAAGCAGGTATTACGATGCACGATGGTGACATAGTTGAACCAGTGGCAACAACACCAATTGATGCAGACAACTTCAGGGTTCAGGTTTACCGTGCACATCCAATAACTATTATTGATGGCGCAACTGTTAAGCGGGTATTAACTGCTCAAACGAGTGCACCGCTTATTGCAAAAGAAGCAGGTTTTTCAACATATCCAGAAGATATTTTAACTATTACGACTGCCGATAACTTTGTTCAAGATCAAATCTTTGGAGAAAAACTTATTATTAACCGAGCGACGCCTGTTTCGATTAGTCTGTACGGCGCGCCAGCAGTTACATATCGTACACACGCAACTACCGTAAATGATTTACTAAAAGAAAAGGGCATTGTTCCTGAACAAGGCGCCACCGTTAGTCCCGACGCTTCATCGACAATATCCGAAAATATGGCAATCTTTATTTCGAAATTTGGTAAAACGGTTATTACTACAGAAGAAGATGTTCCGTTTGAAACAGAATCATCAACAGACCCCACTAAAGAAATCGGAACGACAACAGTTATCACTAAGGGTGTGCTTGGTAAGAAGCAAGTAGTTTACGAACTACAGTTACAAGACGGCAGAGAAATAGGTCGCACTAAAATTCAAGAAGTTGTAACATCTCAACCTCAGACGCAAGTGCAGACTAAGGGCACAAAGACCCCAACGGTAGTTGCAGGTGACAGAATAGAATGGATGAAGGCAGCCGGGATTGCCGAAAGTGATTTCTTTTATGTGGATTATATCGTCGGTCGCGAAGGTGGCTGGAACGGAACCACTAAGTACAATCGTGCTGGCAGTGGGGCATATGGCTTGTGTCAGGCCTTACCAGGTAGCAAAATGGCTTCAGCTGGTGCCGACTGGGCAACGAACCCCGTTACCCAGCTTAAATGGTGTTCTGGGTACGCAACAGGCCGATACGGTAGTTGGGCTGGCGCGTATCAAGCTTGGCTTCGTCAAAATTGGTGGTAGAATTACCACTAATGAATAGCCCCATCCCTAAAAAACAACTTGGCCAACACTGGCTCCACGATACGTTGAGCCTAAATGCAATGGTTGATGCAGCTGATGTGCAACCGGGCGATTATGTGGTAGAGATTGGCCCTGGTCTCGGTACACTCACACAGGTGTTACTGGATACGGGGGCGCAGGTGCTTGCAATTGAATTTGATCATGAGCTTGCTGTTTCATTACCAAATAGGCTTTCAACTAACGAATTATTTACAGTCACCGAAGCCGACATTATGCAGTTTGACTTAACTACTTTGCCAAAAGGATACAAAGTCGTTGCTAACATTCCGTATTATCTAACGTCTGGTCTTATTCGCATTTTAGCCGAAACCATAAACCCACCCAGTCAAGCAGCCCTGCTTGTCCAAAAAGAAGTCGCCGAGCGTGTTGCAGCAAAACCAGGTGACATGTCGGTATTAAGTGTGACGACGCAAATGTATTTTGAAGTCTTCATGGATATGGTTGTGCCGGCGGAGCTTTTTACGCCACCACCAAAAGTTGATTCACAAATTCTCCGTTTAATTCGTCGACCAGAACCATATTTTGGAGAACGTGATCATAAACTATTATTTCAGCTAGTAAAAGCAGGCTTTAGCGAACGCCGTAAAAAACTTCGTAGTAGCTTGAGTGGTGGTTTGCATATTTCTAAAGAAGCAGCAGATGAACTATTGAAAGCAGCTGGCATTAACCCAGATTTGCGAGCACAAAACCTATCCCTTGATGATTGGCTAAGACTGTATGATGCAAATTAACACTAGCAATTTAGCAATAAAAATGCTATAATAATCATTGAGGTGATTTTAGTGCACCTCAATTACTTCGCCGTAATAAGCGATGATATGGGGCTGATTTAGCTCGACAGTGGACCTTAACAAGCGATGCGTGCAAGCCGGCTTTTCACACCGTTACCGTGATAAACCGAATAGATGCAAAAACATCTGCTCGCGAAGCTGTAGCAAACTTGTTTGCTCGCAGTTTTGCACCAGTCTACGCCTAAGTGCCTTGACGATGTTAGTTTTAGACTTCAGATATAGTACTAACGTCTTATTTTTTCTGGATGCCAATCTGGGCGCTACTCGAGTCTAGGTTGTAAGCTTTTCGAGTTGCTGTAGTAAACGTTTTGTTTGTTTAACCGTTTATTACCTAAGACCTTAAATAAACTACGCTTGTAGTACGTTCGCACGTTAACCATTGGACGCGGGAGCATTACCCGCCAGCTCCACCAAAAGGGACTCATCGATTGATGAGTCTTTTTTGATATGATAAAGCTGATGACTCAGGCAAAAAAACTAATCAACGACTGCCTTATCGAGCTCGATCAAAAATACGGCTCGAATAGCAAACATTTTTTGCCTTATCATAATGCAGAACATGCACATGATGTTATGGATGCTGCAGTTTTAATAGGTAAAGAACAAAAACTTGATAGCCATACAATAGAGCTACTTGAGCTAGCAGCATGTTTTCATGATATTGAGCATGGTATCGGTCGGGGTGAAGACGAAAAGGCAAGTGCACGTATTGCAAGCGAACGGATGACTAGTATTGGCTATTCGACTGAAGACGCTCATCGGGTTACAGAAATGATACTGGCAACAACTGTTGATTTTAGAGACGGTGCTATTAACCAATCTGCAACCGATGATATAACCACGCAAATTATTGCAGATGCTGATTTAGCAAGTTTTGGCAGACCATTTGCAACCTTTTGGGATAGATCATTAAAGTTACGCCAGGAAAATGGCCACACTAGCGAGCTTGTAGGCCAAGAGAAACAAGATTTTTTGCGCTCACAAATTTCGGTACTCGAAAAACATTCTTTCTATACCGAAGCAGCAGCCCAAATTTTTTCACACACTGCTGAAAATATCATTGCCCTGAGGGCATTGCTTGAAACAACATAGCTATATAAACAGCTAGTCGACGCGTATACTTAGTATGGAAAAGAGGGGGTTTATGGTGCTTACGTTGCAGAATGTCACAAAAATTTACGGAAAAAAAGAAAATGCGTTTAATGCGCTCAAAAAAATTACCTTAGCATTTGAGCCGGGAACTACTAATGCTATTGTTGGCAAAAGTGGTTCAGGCAAAAGCACCATGCTTCATATTCTTATCGGGCTCGATAGGGCGACCGAAGGCGAAGTCATATTTGACGGTAAGGACATCTTAAAAGATGTCGACACTGATACATGGCGGGGTCGTAATGTAGGTATTGTTTTTCAGCAATTCTTTTTGCAGCCAACAGATAGTGTCGTAGAAAATGTAGCGTTGCCTCTTAAAATACAAGGCGCAAATAAAAAAGAACGCATTCAAAAAGCCCTTGTAGCACTCGAACAGGTAGGCTTAAGTGATAAAGCTCGTAATAAAGCCAATGATTTATCTGGTGGCCAAAAGCAGCGCGTAGCGATTGCACGCGCACTTGTCGACAACCCAGCGATTGTTATTGCCGATGAACCAACTGGTAATTTAGACAGCAAAAACGGTGCTATTGTCGAAAAACTTCTTTTTGATTTAAACAAAAAACTGGGTACTACGTTGATACTGGTAACTCATGATGAAGATCTGGCCCGTAAGTGCCAACGAGTTATTTACCTTAAAGACGGTGTCGTCGAAAAAGATACCGCAAAACTAAAGAAAGGGGCAAAATAATGCGTGTTATAGACATTGCCTCGACCGCCAACGCTAACCTGCGCCGTTCTAAACTACGCACCTTTTTAACGCTGCTCGCAATTGGCATTGGTACATTTACCTTAAGCCTAAGCCTTGGATTAGGGCAGGGGTTAAAGAACTATATAGAATCACAGCTTGGTGCGTACAAAGATGTTAACTTGTATCAAGTTACAAAAGCGGGCGCAAACGATTTTAGTGGTGGTATTGGCAACGGTGACCCCAAAGAATATGACCCAAATAAGGCAAAGCCAGCCAATAGCTACACGGAAGCATTTTTTAGCCAAGAGCAAATTGATGCAGTCAAAAATACCAAAGGTGTAGCAAGCGTTATATTGCCGTATGCACCGAGTTTTGAATATGCCACGGCACCGTCTGGTAAAAAATACCAAGCGCCAACCGCCATGTTTGTACCGCAAACTCCAATGCGAATTGTGGCAGGTTCTAATCTTGACGCCAATGCAAGCCAGGGCGAAGTTATTATTTCGCGCAAGTACGTTAATCTTGTTGGCGCAACAAGTTCGCAAGAAGCAGTTGGTAAAAAGCTACAACTTACGTATCTAACCCAAACCGGCGAAACCGTTACAGAATCATTTACCGTTAAGGGGGTGTACGAGCCCACTATAATTGATGCGCCAATTACCATTAATCAACCAGACGCTGAACGCATTGCAACAAAACAATCGATAGCCGGTAAGCCTACGTTCTATTACCTTTTTGTCACGCGTAATGATTCGGTGACTGACTTACAACTAAAGGCCAATTTAAAAGCAAATAAATTTACAGCACAAAGCCTAGCCGACATTAACAATACACTTAATACAATTGTTACCGGCGTACAGGCATCGCTCGCAGCTTTTAGCGGCATTGCAATATTGGCTGCCGTAGTCGGCGTAATTAACACTTTGTTTATGGCGGTGCTCGAACGAACACGTGAAATTGGTTTATTCAGAGCCTTAGGTGCAAAAAAGAAGACAATCTTTAGCTTGTTTAGTTTCGAAGCCGCGTTGTTAGGGTTTTGGGGTAGTGTGGCAGGCCTTGTATTCGCACTATTGGCTCAAACGCTTATAAATTCGGTAGCCAAAAAGACCTTTTTAAAGGGTATTGAAGGCATCCAGCTCCTAAATATCACACCAACACTTATGGTGATGATTGTCGTAATTATGGCTGTCATAACGCTCATAGCTGGCCTTATACCTGCTTATAAAGCGAGCAAGCTCGACCCAATAGAAGCACTCCGTTACGAATAGCATTTTGGCATAAGCGATAAACAACGTACAATATAATAAATGTCCAAAAAAGAAATATTGGTGACGGTGATAGTATTGGTGCTACTAATTGGAGGGTCGATTGGTGGCTATCTGGCATGGAATCATTACGACCAATGGAAGAAAAGTCAAAGTAACCAACAGTCATCTCAGACTTCTGTAAATGCAAACCAGGATATAGCCTTACAACAAGCATCAGGAGCTGCTACGGGCACTGGATTATCAGTCGATACGGGAACAAATTCGAATAATCCCGCTCAGCTTGGTAGTGGGCAATCAAAACAGTCTATTGGTGTAAATTCTTCAAACAGTTCATCGAGCTCATCAAGTTCAAGCGGAGCACCTGACCCATCACAATTCGGCCAGTACGATAAGTACAAAGACGCCGAAAATGCGCTCTTTGGCGATATACAAGTGGGCACAGGCACAGAGGTAAAAGCTGGCACCAAAGTGGGCGTAACCTATAAAGGCTGGCTGACAAATGGCACGCTGTTTGATCAGTCAAGACCGGATGATACAGGCACAACACAGCCTTTGGTCTTTACAGTGGGCGAGCATAAAGTCATCCCTGGGTTCGAGCAAGATATGCTTGGCATGAAGGTAGGCGGCACCCGGCTAATGATTATTCCACCAAAAGCTGGCTATGGTAGCACTGCCCAAAATGGTATACCCGCTAATTCAGTTTTGGTGTTTCAGGTTCACCTTGTAGACGCACTATAGGTATGGAAGGGCAGCAAGATCCAGCTCTGCCGTGTAGCGATAAACTGGCTTTTGATACAAAACAAGAAGCTACTGGGTCTGCGGTGGCAGTACGCTATCAGCGAGGTACGAAACTACGGCCCTATAAATGTAAGTACTGTGGCTTATGGCACCTTACCTCTGACTACGAAGAGTAGTGTACAATTAGGTACAAGGAACTCACTATGATATTTAAGAAAAAGCCCAAACAGCCAAAAACATCAGTCATTCAGAATCACCCAATGTCTTACCTAGATAAGCGTTCTCGTAGTTACCACAAAATTGTAATGACTGCGTTTACGGGTGTATTTGGTCTTGCCGGAATGGCATATATTTTTAGTTCAAATGCCGCAACACCGGGTACGGATGGTTCGAAGAATTCTGATACATCACTTATTCTGCTTGCCGTTGGCCTTGCGCTTACTGCGACGGTACTTATTGTCGCACTTGTGTTGCTATCTCGCCGAAAAAGCAATTAAAGAACTTGCAACTTATAAACATAGTGCTTAAGATTACTTTATTATGGCCGTTAAAAAAACCAGTAAACGTGTTCAACCAAAAAAACAAAAAAACAACAGGCTCGTTACTTTTTTGGCTACAAATAGCCTAAAACGAAACGCACTCATATTTGTATCACTGTTTGCACTGCTTGGCAGTGTTTTTCTAATAAAAAGCTTTGCAGCTGCTACTGTTGCTAATGTCGAGGCTGAAACGCTGATTGGCTCGGGACTAATCGTTACCGACAACCAAGCCCAGCAAGGTAAGGCGCTTAAACTTACCACGGCAAATCAAGCGATTGGTAATTTTACGCTACCAGCAAAAGCAGATAAGATTTCGGTGCGCGCAAAAGGTACGTCATGCAAAGGTGCGCCAATACTAAATGTTGCTATTGACGGCCAGCAAGTTTCACTCGCAAGTGTGTCTAGTACGACATGGACATTGTATAACTCTACGGTCAATCTGACAGCACAGTCCCACGTAATCGCAACCAACCTTACAAATCCATACTCACGAAAAAACTGTGCCCGTACGGTGACTGTTGATGCTATTGCATTTGTTGATACGACAGCAGGAACCACTCCAGCCGCAGATACTACACTTCCAACGGTAACAATTAATGCTCCTACAAATGGGAGTACTGTAACAGGAGTAACTTCTTTCACTGCCGCTGCTAGTGATAATGTTGCGGTAGCCAAGGTCGAATTTTACGTTAATGGAGTTTTGTCATCCTCTGTGACGGCAACACCATACAATTACAGTTGGGATACAACAACTAAAGCAAACGGTACATACCAACTAAGCGCTAAAGCATACGATGCCGCCGGTAATAACAGTTCATCAAGTCCAGTATCAGTAACAGTCAGTAATCAAGCACCACCCACAAGTACCGTACAATATCCAACTGGTTGTTCTGGGGTAAATGTAGCGCCAGGAAGTGATTTAGCGGCTGCAGTCAATGCCGCAACGAGTGGCACAACATTATGTATTGCTAGCGGTGAATATCGTCTGAGTTCCACTCTTGCACCAAAGACAAATATGACTCTATGGGGGGCGCAAGGTGCGACTCTTAACGGGTCAAGACTTATTAGTAAATGGACACAACAAGGTTCATATTGGGCTGCAACTGGATTTGCAGGTGTTAGTAATGGTGGTGGTCAATGTGATGATAATGTGACAAATCCTTGTCTACCCACCGATCAGGTTTTTATGGATGATGTGCATCTATCTCGCGTCATGAGCTTGGCATCCTTAACAACTGGCAAGTTCTATATAGATTACATGGCAAATGTAGTGTATTTAGCT
This sequence comes from Saccharimonadales bacterium (SeqCode), assembly GCA_046350635.1. Lineage (GTDB taxonomy): Bacteria > Patescibacteriota > Saccharimonadia > Saccharimonadales > CAIOMD01 > CAZMHJ01. The sequence continues at coordinate 2,401 of JAXLZY010000002.1, read as the reverse complement.
GATAATCCAACCGGTAAAAAAACTGAAATAGCCAGGACGGATTATGCAATTAGGACCGCGAACCCAGGTGTGGTCATACGAGGATTAACAATCGAAAAATATGCTCCTCCCGCTCAAAAAGGCGCAATCTTTGCTGAAGGCGATAATTGGACTATCAAAGATAATTTAGTTCGAGCAAATCACGCAATAGGTATTTTCTTGTCTGGTTCGGACGGGACGAAAATTGATTCAAATACTATTGAACAAAATGGCCAACTCGGTATAGGCCAATATAATTCAACAGTTGTCACTATTAGTAATAATACGATTACCGGTAATAACACTGATGGGTTTTGGATTGCAGACTGGGAATCGGGCGGCTATAAAACTACGAATTCACCAGGTAACTTTGTAGGAAATACGGTTACAAATAATCTTGGTGTGGGCGCATGGGTTGATGTTGATGGGAACGGCGTAACATTAGACAGTAACACTATTACTGGTAATGCTGCCGATGGGATTCGTTACGAAATAAGCTATAACGGAGTTATAAAAAACAATGTTATAAAAAACAATGGCTTTGGTATGAAACGAGGCGCCGACTATAGTATTTACGCAGTAGCGGGTATTAATGTAAATTCTTCTACCAATGTTGATATTTATGGCAATACAGTTGCAGATAATGCCAATGGCATTGGCCTGCAGATGCGTAATCGAGGTAGTGGTAAATATGGAGTATGGGCACTGACAAATGCAACGGTCCACAATAATACAATTACCATGAAAAGTGGTACCCAATGGGGTCAGGGAGCAACAGGGCTAGTACAGAATGTAAGCGACAATAGCTACTTTACGAGCAAGGGGAATCGTTTTTACGATAATACCTATTACCTCGATTCTCAGACAGCTAAACGCTTCGCATGGAATAACACCTATAATACTGCAGCGGCTTGGCGTGCAGCCGGCCAAGACGTTAACGGTGTATTTAAGTAGCCGTAATCTGTAGTAACTTGGTACAATAGGTACCATATGAGCAAATTTTACGTTACAACCGCTATTCCCTATGTTAATGCCGAACCACACATTGGTACAGCCCTTGATCTAATGTATGCCGATGCACTTGCGCGTTATCACCGCCTAAGGGGCGACGACGTTTTATTTAGCACGGGTACTGATGAGCATGGCGCAAAAATTGCTGAAAAGGCAGCCGGAAAAGGTGTTACACCCCAGAGTTTTGTCGACGAAAACGCTGCTAAGTTTGTAGCTATGGGCAAAATGCTTAATGTTACAAACGATAGGTTTATACGTACCACCGATAAGGCACACGAGCAACGTGCTCAAATTGTCTGGAAAGATTTAAAAGATTCAATTTACAAGGGTAAGTATGTTGGTATGTATTGTGTGGGTTGCGAAGAGTACGTGACCGAAACGATCGCAACAGACAATAAAGGTGTCTGCCCAATACATAACCGCCCATACGAACGTCTCGAAGAAGAAAATTATTTTTTTGCGCTTAGTAAATTTACCGAGCAAATTAAAAAAGCGATAGAAGACGGCTCTTTTAGAGTTGTGCCAGATACGCGCAAGCACGAAATCCTCAAAGTTTTAGAAGCTGGTTTAGATGATATTAGCGTTTCTAGGCCTGCTAAAAAATTAGCCTGGGGTATACCCGTGCCTGGCGATGCAACACAAGTTATGTACGTCTGGTTCGATGCGCTATTAAACTATATTACGGTGCTTGGCTACCCAGAGCATGCGGATTTTAAAACCTTTTGGCCAGCTGATGTGCAAATTGTTGGTAAAGATATCCTTAGGTTCCATGCTGCTATTTGGCCTGGAATTTTGCTGGGACTTGGCCAACCACTGCCAAAACTATTATTTGCGCATGGCTTTGTGAATGTAGACGGCAAAAAGATGAGCAAAAGCTTGGGTAATGTTGTTGCCCCGCAAGACATTGTCGACAAATATGGTGTCGATGCGTTTAGGTATTACTTTATGCGTCATGTTCCAAGCTACAGCGACGGTGACTTTAATTGGGATCGCATGGAGGCAGCATATAACAACGAGCTTGCTAACGAACTTGGTAATGCAGTTGGACGTATTGCGGCTATGATTCAAAAGTATCAAGATGGCATTATTGGCGATATTCCTCCTGCCGAGCATGATATTCATGAATATGAAGAGGCAATGGCACATTGTCGATTTGATAGGGCAGTAGAAGAAGCCTGGGAACAAGTACGCGGGATTAATCAGTACATTGATACCGAAAAACCATGGGAAATTGCGAAGACAAACGATGTTGCTCATTTACGTGAAATACTTGCTTATGCAACCAGTGCGCTTCTAGAAATCGCTGAACTATTAGAACCATTTATGCCCGAAACAGCCCATAAAATACAATTTGTATTTAAAGAGGGAGTGG
>JAXLZY010000001.1:0-178727 GCA_046350635.1 Saccharimonadales bacterium (SeqCode) | reverse complement strand
CAACGGCAAGCTAACGGTTGATGGTGCACCAGCAAATAGTGGTACAACAACGTCATCGGGTAGTAGCGCGCGATTATGGCTATCTGTTATCTTTTTTGCATCTGCAATCGGGTTAGTGTTGGTGTATGTATTTAGCAAACGCGCAAATAAGCAGACGAACCAAAAAGCCGAAGCGTTACTAGAAGAAGTTAAGTCCGAAAAGCCCAAGAGCAAACCCAAGAAAGAAGTTAAAGAAGAATCGCCAACTGGCAAGAAGAAAAGCAAAAAATCAGGTAAAAAGAAGAACAAAAAACACCACCGGTAAAGGTGGTGTTTTATATTCGTATTCGTTACTACTCTTCGTCGCTCAGTTCGGTATCTTCTGATGGAGTTAAGACAACGTGCCTATCACGGCCAACACCCTCTGATTCTGTACCGAGCCCGTGCTCGCTCGCAACTTTATGTACTACTCGCCTGTCTGCCGGGTTCATTGGCTTAAGTGGCATTGGTTTACCACTCGATTTTACCTTTTCTACCCATACAAGTACTTGGTCTGCCAGGCGATCTTGGCGAGCCTTTTTATAGTCTGCAATGTCTACATTAACGCGACTGTATTCGTAGCCGTTATTTTTAAGCGCTGTACTTACCATGTATTGTAATGAGCGAATCGTGTCGCCGTGCTGTCCAATCAAAAAGCCGTTCATGTGAGTTGATGGTACCGAAAGTTCAATTACATCTTCTTCGCTTGTCGCGTGGACATCGGTATTAAGACCGAAAAACGATAGTAAATCCTCTAGATATTTTTTTGCAAACTGAATTGATGATTCCATTTGCTCGTCCATATGCTACCTCCGTTTTTTAACGTTTTTACGTTTTTTAGAGGCTTTCTTTTTTGGTTTTGGTTGAGTATTCGTAATTATCTCGGCTTCGACTGGTTGCGAATCTACGCTCGCTTCCATTTCTTCGACATCCTTTTTAAGGATATAGGTTTGCTGTGCTAGTGCAATTAATCCACCAACCATCCAGTAAAGTGATAGTGCGGCCGGCAGGCTGACAGATACGATAAACAACATAAATGGAATAAAGATAAGTGTAAACTTGCTTGTGGCCGCCTGGACTTCAGCTTGGTCGACTTCTTTACCAGATGCCGTGTCTTTAAATATTTGGCGTAAACTACGGGAACTTTTATCTTGCATTAATAATTGACGACTTTGGAAGTACTGTACGATAACGCTGGCTACGACTAATATCATGGCTGGCCAGTAGATACCGGTTTTTTCAACGGCGTGACGGGTTAAATCTACAAACCCAAGCAGGGTTTCGTTTAAGGCGTGAGCGTTGCCAACCAGTGACTTCATATATGGTAGGTTTTGAACCCATGAGTATGAATAGGTAAAGATGATGTCTGGTGTCTTAATGAGCTTAGAAATCGCCTGATATAGACCGATTAAAATTGGAAGTTGAACCAAGATAATCCAAAGTGAACCAAATGGGTTGATTTCTTTTTCTTTATACAGCTCTTGCATAAGAGCCGCTTCTTTTTGGCGATCACCGGCAGCCTCTTTTTTAATGCGCTTCAGCTCTGGCTGTAGCTTACGCATTGCGCTTGCATGGTGAAGCTGTTTTTTAAGCAGCGGGTACATTGCCGTGCGAACAATAAGGGTAAAGATAATAATGGCAACTCCAAGATTGTGCCCTGGAAGTAGCGCAATAATTAAAATTAACAGATTAAAGATTGGTCGCGCAATGAGCGCATTAAACACTTGTCCTATAAAATGAAACATACTTATATACTAGTTTACCTCAGTTAAGGGCAATCTGTCGAACAGATTAGTCGGTTTGTTTTCGTTCTTGGGCGATATGACTTAATTGTCGTTCAAGCGAAGCGTGAAGCTCTTCGTATGGTAAATCAACAAATCTATCGTCAAAAATGGTTATAACAACGTCTTCGTTTGTTAGGTACGTAGGAGCAAGTAACCGCATAACTTCATAGACTCGGCGTCGTATACGGTTGCGTTTAGGTGCAGCTTTAGCAACCTTTTTACTAACGACTACTGCGACACGGTATTCATCGAGTTTGCCACGTGTGTAGCGAACGGCACAATAAGGACTCCGAACTGTTTCACCCCTTCTGTAGGTGTAGTTCAGACTACTGTGGCCATGGAATCGATGTTTTTTTGATAGCACAAAATACCCTTACGTTTGTGATACTACTTATTGTAATAGAAAACTAAGAGCTTAGGCTGAAAGTCGCGTGCGACCTTTTAGGCGGCGGCGCTTCAATACAAGCTTACCCGCACGGCTCGACATACGCTTTAAAAAGCCATGTTCTCGGCTGCGACTTCGCTTCTTTGGTTGATACGTTCGTTTAGGCATAACTTCAGCTGAATAGTCTACCATAAGAGGTCGCGACTTACAAGCGTGGGCGTTTTATGGGTTTTATCATCGATTGTAAAAAATACTGAATTTATGGCCCAATATATCGATTTTGTCCACACTTAGACATAGTTTATCCACTACTTTACAGATACAGAATTAGCCTGTGTATAAATTCACCCCCGTTTAGGTATGTTTTGATACAAAACGACTAAAAATTCAAAAAACCTGTGGAAAACTTATGCCACCTCTTGTATAGTTTAAGTAACGCTTTTGGCGAAATATCCACATCAAAAGAGGTATAAGGGAGGTTGCGAACACTTATGGGGGACGATACGCTCTGGCAGACAGTTCTTGGCGAGATTGAGCTTACCGTGTCACGTGGTAGTTATATAACATGGTTTAAAAACACCCGTGTACTACGACGAAACGAAGATTTGATTGTGGTTGGGGTGCCAAATATCTTTGCAAAACAACAATTAGAGTCTAAGTACAAACCACTTATTACCGAGCTACTCGAAAAGAACGGTGTGACCGTAATTGATGTTGAGTTTAAGATTCATTCTGGTGTAGCCCCTACCAAACAGCCCATTGATAACACCGAGGTAGTTATACTATCGCAACCTGTTGAAGCACCTGAAACCCGATCGATGATTGGTAATGGTGCGCCATCTGTTACACATTCGTACAGACAAGGCCTTAACGAACGCTATACGTTTGATACGTTTATTGTTGGTTCGGGTAACGAACTTGCGTATGCCGCCTGCCAGGCGATTGCCCAAAACCCAGGCACAAAATACAACCCACTCTTTGTATATGGTGGCGTAGGGCTTGGTAAAACGCACCTTATTCAGGCAGTTGGTAATGCAGTGCTTGCCAACAACAAAGATGCGCATGTTGTATATGCAACGAGTGAACAGTTTGTGCAAGAGTTCTTGGATGCGATTCGTTACAAAAAAGTTACTGACTTTGCTGGTCATTACCGAAATGCAGACGTATTAATTGTTGATGATATGCAGTTTATTGCTGGTAAAGAAAAGACTCAGGAGGAATTCTTCCATACTTTTAACGCACTCCACCAGGCCAATAAACAGATTATTATCAGTAGCGATAAACCACCAAAATCTATCCCTACCCTAGAAGAACGACTGCGTAGCAGATTTGAATGGGGAATGATTGTTGATATTGGTGCACCTGATTTTGAAACCCGCTGTGCAATTTTACAAAATAAAGCTAATCAACACGGGTTAGTATTAGACCAGACGGTAGTCGAATACCTCGCAAACCAAGTTCAGACTAATATTCGTGAGCTAGAGGGTGCTTTAAACCAATTACTCGCGTTTTGTGAAATGCGAGGGCTTCAACCCGACCTTACCATTGCAACCGGCTTGTTTGGTACACACCGTTCACGACCAAAACATATGAATGCCCGACAAATTGTCGAAAAGACCGCTAAGCACTTTCAGCTTAGTGTCGACGAGATTTTGAGCGCAAAGCGTGATAAAGACATTGTGGTACCACGTCAGATTGCTATGTACTTACTACGGAGTGAACTACACCTTAGTTTTCCTAAGATTGCTCATGAACTTGGCCGTAAAGACCACACTACTGCAATACATTCGGTTGAAAAGATAGAAAAAGAACTCCATTTTGATACGCTTTTAAAAGAACACGTCAAAGAAATTAAGGAACGCCTCTATGCATAGCCTGATGAATGTTTTCTTATACTGTGGAAGATCTGCGAATAAGGCTGGTAATAACCTGCGAACAACCACCTATGGTTATGCACATAATGCACAGACTTTGTTTGTAAAAAATTTAGCTGAATTTTTATACACCTATTTTGAACACAGATTGCACACAGTTTTGCACACAAAATTTCTGCAATTTATATCTGTTAATGGTGGTTATGCACACCAATCCACAGGGCCTACTACTATAACTATCTTATATAAATAAGTAATGGAGATACTAATATGAAGCTGCAAGTCACCCAAGAAAATCTCGCCAAAGCACTTAACAATGTTGCACGTGTCGCTATGGCTAGTAAGAACTCACTACCGATTTTAAATAACGTATTATTACGAACAAGTGATAACCGTTTAAGTCTTTCTGCAACTAACCTAGAAATTGCCATTACTGAAAAGATTGGTTCTAAGGTTCAGTCAGAAGGTGCAATTACCGTCCCTGCTCGTTTAATGCAAGAATATATTACCAGTCTCCCAAGCGGTGTGCTTGATTTAGAGCTTGATGATCATAAATTACATATCAGCACCGACCAATATCGTTCAACGATTAATGGCGTTGTGGCAGATGAATTCCCTGTCGTACCAGAAATTACCAACGGTGTTAATTGGACTATTCCTGTCAAAGAAGCTAAAAAAGGGTTACAGCAAGTTGTATTTGCAGCTTCAACCGATGAAACCCGGCCAGTACTTACTGGTGTGCTTTTAAAAACCCAAGATGGATCATTATTTGCAGCCGCTACCGACAGCTACCGCTTAGCAGAAAAGAAACTCATTAAAACAGCCCAAGATATATCATTGCTTGTGCCAGCTTCTGCCTTACAGGAACTGCTCCGTATTTTGCCTGATAACCTAGAAACCCTAGAAGTGCACGCCGATAGTCAACAGGTACTATTTAAAGCTGGCGATATTGAACTTGTAACCCGTCAGATTGATGCAACCTACCCCGATTACCGAAAGTTAATACCAAGTAAATTTAGTACAACTGCAACCGTCAGCCGTGATGAGTTTACTGCAATCACGAAGGTATCTAGCCTGTTTGCTCGTGAGAGTGCTGGTAGTATCACTATTAAGGTAGACGAAGAAACGAAGCAAATCAGCATTACCTCGATAGCCTCGCAGCTTGGTGAAAACACCTCGAGTGCACAAGCAGACGTTACGGGTAGTGGCGAAGTAACACTTAACTCACGCTACTTGCTTGATGCACTTAACGCGCTCGGTACAAAAGAAGTTACCTTTAGTTTTAATGGCAAGCTTGAGCCGTGCGTACTAACAAGCAAAGAATCGCCCGATCACACCTATCTTGTTATGCCACTAAAGAGCTAACAAGGTTACAATATACGTAATGAGTCCAACCGTTTATACGTCACTGCGCTTGCAGCAGTTTCGTTCGTATACTGATTTTGCTGTCGAATTATCACCGACGGTGAATATTGTGGTTGGGCCAAATGCGAGCGGAAAAACAAACCTACTCGAATCACTGCTCGTTCTTAGCGGTGTTTCGTCATACCGTGCTGGATACACAGACATTATTGGGCGTGAGTACGACTGGGCACGTATTGATGGTACAACCCCAAATGGCACGAGAGTAGTAAAGTTAACACACTCCGCAGATACAGTCACCAGAGCTTACGAGCTTAATGATACGCCGAAAAAACGCTTAGGGTTTCAGGATATTGTCCCTGTTGTATTGTTTGAACCCGAGCACATGCGACTTTTAACAGGTTCACCAGAGTTACGGCGTGATTTTTTTGATGATATTTTAGCCGAGACCGAGCCAGGCTTTAGTTCTATTAAATCGCACTATAAGCGCGCACTTGCTCAGCGCAATCGCTTACTTAAACAAGATTCAAGGATGGTACATTCGCAGATATTTGCTTGGAATATCCGTGTTAGCGAACTTGCTGGCAAGATTGTTGCGGCGCGCACAAAATTAATAGAAGAGTTAAACAAACAAGTCGCAACAATCTATAGTGAAATTGCCGGTGAGCCAACCAATGTATTTTTACAGTATCAATCAGACATACCACTCGAAACCTACGAAACTTCACTACTAAAGAAGTTAGAAAGTAATTTAGATAAAGATTTATTACGTGGTTTTACGGCATATGGGCCACACCGCGAAGATATTTTAGTATTTATTCGAGAACAGCCAGCCGATATTACAGCATCGCGTGGCGAGACACGTACGCTCGTTCTAAGCCTTAAGTTACTCGAACTTACGATACTCGAGCAGGTTCGAGCCCAAAAGCCGCTTATACTGCTCGACGATGTCTTCAGTGAGCTCGATGGCGCCCGGCGAAAGGCCCTCACTCGCTATTTAAGTGATTACCAAACCATTATTACGACAACCGACGCTGACGTCGTGCTGAAAGAGTTCGCCCAAGCCAGCAATCTAATCAGTCTTGGTTAGTCGTTCTTGGAGTGACTGATAAATCTGTCGATACTCCATTGTAATCCGCAGTCGCAGACACAATATTTAGTTTATTATCTATCTTCATTCTAATTGTAAATTTTGTAGTATTGTTGTTTGTTCTTACTGTCACCGTATAGATACTAGATTCACCCTGAGATTCAAATTTACCATCGTCAAAAACAGCCTTAGTCTCATCACTATTTATAGTGTCCCATATATAAAACCTAATTGATTTTTTAAGTGCATCAAGCTGTAGGGGTGATACGTTATTTGTAAGAAAATCATTAAATCGTATAACAAAAGTGTCGTCTTTTGATTCTATTGGTTGACCAGAAATCTTAGTTTCGATTAAATCGCCATAAGCATCTTTTTTTACACTTGTATTATTATTCCCAGAGCCACTCGTGAATCCGATAACTCCAAAAAACAGTATTACAAGAATCACCACACCGATAATTAGCAGTTGTTTTTTTTGCTCGTCCGATAGTTGTTTGAGTTTATCACTTAGCACTTACTACCCACATCTTTCCGCTACCATTAAAGATACTACTTATGTGGCTTTCAGTGTATGTACCAGTTAGTGTCTGGTCTTTGTTTGTTGGATTAGCAACAGCAAATTTACCATCACTCGTCAAACCTCTTAAAACTATATAGTGACTTCCCGTCGTAAACTCAGAAGGTCCAACACTTAACACAACCAATCCGCCATCACGTAAACCTTGTTTTGCAACCGTGAATGAGTTTGTAGACTTAATCGAAACATTAAATTTTGGACCAAGTTTTTCACCAAAGCCAGATTCGCCACTGTACCCACAACCACCTGCGTTGACGCCGGCCGCTAGCACTTCTTTTCCGATATCAAGAGGATTAATGTTTTTATTGGCTCCGATTGTGTTTATTGCCATCGCCATACTGGTTGAAAAACATCCACACTGGCCAAAAGGTCCTAGATCTGTTCTGTCATAGCTGGGGTATATCTTCTTACCTTCTGCGCCATTATATCTAGCGTCGTATTGGCTATAGTAAATCATCTTCGGATCACCCCCATCTTTAACGTAGTACCCATATTGAAGTTTTACAGTTTCTTTACCGTCAAGTTTTGTGCCACCAGAACCACCGGCACCAGCTCCACCACTACCACAGTCGATAGAATCGCCGGCAAGTGAGATTAGTTTTGAAATATTATTATGCATAAAAGAAGCGTATTCTGAGGGGTTGTTGCCATCGGATGCTGGCGCGTATTCTTTAATGATGTCGTCTATAGAGGTGTATTTTTTTTCGTCTACCCATTTGCGTTTGTAATACGCAAAGAAACTATCATCACCCGTTAAGCTATTTTCCCAAGAAGACCACTTATAGACGGGGCGTGGACCATTACTTCCGTTATACCAAACAGTCGGCTGATCACCGCCCGCAGACCGACCATAGGCATTATACGAAGGAGAAAGCTGAGCGGTATTCCCAGCCGCAGCAGCTTCTTTAGTTGCGAACGTATAGTTATGCCAACCCTTTGCATCATACAGTGCAAAAAGAGATTCTTTGTGTGCGTGAACCACTGCGATAAATGGATTAATACCCGATTTAATACCCCCTTCTACAAACTTTGAACCAAGGCCGTCAAATGGTGATTTTTTGCCGTTATATGATTTACTGACATCGCTAATATACTTATCTATGGCACTTCCCAACTTACTGGGGTCGATAATTGTCGGAAGCAAAATTGACTCACAGGAATTACCTGTCACGGGGGCACAATTTGTTTTTCCATCAGTTGGTGCTGGAGTGGGTGTTGAAACGGCACTTCCACCCATAGTTTCTAGTACTTCTTTTGCCCACTTAAGTCGTAATGGGCGCTCGGTTTCGTAATCCCCTGGCTCTTCGTAATGCTCAAGCATTAAATTAACTGCTGTCGCTAAATCGGTAGTCTTTTTCAGTGGTAGATAAACCGGTTCATAAAATCGACCAGTCTTACTCGTTAACTCGGTCATCATAAAACGCATCTGGGTATCGATATTATCAAGAGGAATATTACGATTAGAGGCAAACTTTTTTAATTGATCTAGGCGTTCATGTTGCCATTGAATTAAGCCGTATGCAGGTGGATCCCAAAGGTCTATCTGGAACTTACTTTCTTGATAAATATTACCCATAATTCCGGCAGTCTGAACCTCACTAAATCCTTTTGCGCGGAGCCAATTCCAGATAATAGGGACATTTGGTTTATTTTTTTCCTGTACATCTGTCAATAATTTAAGGTTTACTGAGTTGCTAGCTACCGACGGTGCGTTTGAGGAGTCTTGGTATGAGGTAATAGGACTGCCCACACTCGCTTTAATTGTGTCTACAAAAAGTGGATACCCTTTTGTCGTGTTTGGGTGTAGGTAGCTTGAAGAAGGGTCTAAGTACTGTTTTTTAGTAGTTTTTTCTAAAGCGCTATACCAATCGACAACTTTATACGAAAACTGACTCGAGTATTTTTCGATGGCTGTGTTTGTTGGTTTAATTAATACCGTTCTCTGAGTATCAAGGTGATCAGTATTAACCCAGAAAATACGAGCTTGAGCATTATAGCCAGTTAATTTTTTCATAAAAACAGGTATTGAAGAATCGTAAGCATTAATTGGACCTGGTGGAGTTGCTGCGTCAGAAGGATTCGTACCTAGAATAATAATTATCGTACCTGCAGATGCAATTTTATCTTTATCTTGCTCGATGGCGGTTAAAGCTGCGGGCGCACCATCGTTTGCAGGTCGGTTAATACCACGACCACCATGACCATTGATTGTTACCGTCTCGTAACCAGATGCTTTTAAGCTGGTTGTAAGTAGTGTGGCTGAATCCCTAAGGTAAGAATCACCAATTACATACACAGATTTATTTGTTGTTACTGTTTGAAGTGCTGGGGTTACGTTTTGGCAATCAGTCGCATTAGGGTCATAGTTTGGATGTTTTTCGAGTATGGCGTTAAGATCACTCACTGTTATACCTTGTGCGTACGATATTTGTGAATATAACGTTGAGAAGATAAAGCCGAATAGAACAAAAAGTAATACAAACGAACGCAATAGCCGACGTCTATTTATTGCTTCAAATCCAAGTAAACCCAAGATAGCCATGCTACCTACCACCGTTTTCTATGTAGTTTAATATCTCGTCTGGCATTATGCTATCCCACCAGTCCTCGTGTAGGCTTGAGCTGCGATCGACCACTTCCCATAATCCAGATTTTGAGCTGTATTTTAATACACCCACAACCCGCGTTGTGTCAAAGCCACCGCTACTCTTTTCGTAGACTACCAACCATCTATTTTGTGAAAAATACTTCTCTGAAATAAATGGATATTCAGCTATATCTGTGTATCCAGACTCTTTTAATATAGATGCAGTATTCTGCTTTTCACCAGAATATTTAGGAGTATATGTCTGGAACGGCCATAAGAAAACAGTTTCTTCTTTATATACAGTTGTGGGATTACTAAATCCGATTCGTTTTTTCCCCGATGTTGTACTTACCTTTAAAGCCTCGGCATGAACATTATTTATATACATATTATTAATTGGTTCAGGATTTACAACCGTCACTGGGGCAAATTTAAATACAATGAATGTTATTAAAATAAAGGTGAACAAACTAATAATTAGCACCTTATATTTAATAAGAATTTGCAACGCATTCATTACAAGCCACCTCCGACATACTCAACGCCGTAATCCCAATAGTCACTATTCTTGAGGTTAACCGGATCGGTGACACCTGACGGTGTTCTTGAACTGTGGGCTCCTGTAGTAATAAGTTTGTCGGTTTTGGGATCGTACGAAACAACAACTTCAACGTGGCCCTCTCCACTCGTGCCACCACATGACGCACCACCCAAGCGGTCGTGAATGATTAAATCTCCGGGTTGAACGGCAGTTTTGGCGATTTTTTTGAAATTACCTTCACGCGCACCTTCTTTTTCGTATCCACCCGAGCAATAATCTTTGCGATATTTTCCGTTCGTTGCACGAGCAATTGCTATATTGGCGTATGAATTACAACCTAACGGAGATGGCTTAGCATCCTTCCAGGCGCTTACGAAGTTTTCTCCGTAGGGTACCCCATTTAGTTCGGTGGTCCCGCAAACAATTTTTACTTTGCCGGTTGCGGTATTGTTTTTACATTGCGCAAAAACCTCGTCGGCACTCATGCCTTGACCACCCGAACTCCCGCCACCACCTACAGTTCCACCACTATCGCTTTTACCATCTTTTGATGGGTTTTGTAGCCCAAGGTTTTGATCTAATACCATCTCGCGCTTTTTAGAAAGACGCCACCTAAATACCGCATCGCCGTACTTAGGGTTCTTTGGGCCGAGGTTTTCTGGCGAACACAAACCGTCATTTGTTACCACATCCCCCGACTCATTTCTTTTAATGTCACCCGAACCAAGCAAGGTGCCCATAGTACTTGAAAAACACTTACCATATTCTGACTCTACCACACTACGAACTTGATCGGATAATGCAGCTTCATTTTCAACTACCCCATACGATGAATCGCGGGCAATTAAAGCGTTTTCTTCGTCTGTCCAACCCCATTGAACGATGCCCCAGTTTGCTCCTGAGGTGTCTGCGGCACTCACATTTTGATTTGGAATAATCGACTTTAAGACCGAGCCAAAACTGAAATATTTCAAACTTGATGATAGTCCCCTTTGCTTCATACTCGCAAAGCCAATAGCCATATTGTTTCTGATTTTTGAAACGGGTGAAGTAATCCCAAAATACTTGCCAAGCCCCGGAGCCTGGGACTCTTTTTCTGCTAATAAAGTTGTTGCGCTTTTATCGGCAAGTGCGGTGTTTGCATTCGTCATTGGTGCACCATACATCATTTGTTGCATATAGATGTTGTTTTCGTTTACCGCACCCATATCTGCCTGATTAATATAGTCAGCACCACTTGATGTAGCGCCATTATTTATAAGCCCTGAACGTGACATTACTAATAGTTTTGTGAGAGCGGTAGCTCCTTCTATAGCCACAAAATCTCGAGCAAATTTCTTACTAAAACCCTTAAGTTGATTTCTGCCTTCAATTGTCGCAACCTTATCAACTGCTGATTTAACTATCGTTTTAAGAAAGCCTTTTTCTAGGGTTGCGGTGACAATGGCGCGAATACTTTGACTTCCGGCACCTTCAGCGGCACCACTTGTCCCGCCAGTAAAGATAGCTATTACAATGCTCACTCCAGCAATAGCTGCATTAACTCCTACATTGGTTAAGGTTTTACATACTGGCTCTGCGATAGTATTTAAACCATTTGCCACGGTTTGATTTGGTATTAAAGCGTTTAACATTGTAAAGTCGCCAAGCACCGATGCTTGCGGGCTTTTTTCTACAGATGTATCAACCGTGCGCCCACTTAGGTATTGATCGGGAACCGAATCACCAGCCGCTAATTTCCTATTGACGGCAGCTATCGCCTCTGGAGAGGTGTCTCCGACTTTTTGCTGGTCAGCCTGAGTTGCAAATGTGTTGTAGGTTTTAATGGTGCTGGCAGTTTGCGCATCGATTGCATCAGATGCGTGATCAATCGAGCCATCGTAAATCATACAAGCAGGCACAACAATCCCGTATGTTGGGCTAATAATACCAAGAGCTTTTCTTACAATGCCTTCGTCGGCAGATTCTGTTAATGCGGTGGTTATTTTTTCTGGGTTTTCACCACTCGCCATCTCCTTGGCACAGTCGGCATCGTCAATACAGTCCTTGATAGCATTGTCTACTTTATCGGTCGCTTCGTTTATTGAGCTCGTTGTTGCCGTGCCAGTTGGTTTGGTGCGTATTCTTTCGTCATTTTCTTTAAGTAACAATTGGTCGGCTTCATCTGGCTTAAGGCCACTATAGTTTTTGGCACCCTTTTCCCAAAATCGTAGCTTAATATTTAAATCTGCACGTATTTTTTTGGCCACCGAGCTTCTTACGAGTGTACTAGAACCCTTTAACGCTTCACTAATTTGTGCATTAACTGCCCTAGAATACTTCAACCTATCTCTGTAAGAGTCTACTGGGCTCCCAAAACGTTGTCTGAATGTTTGGCTTTCTACGGGAATTCGTTCGTTATTAATAATAACCGCTGTGATTTTTGTACGGGTTTCGATTCCCTTCCATTTTTTGGTTTCTACCTCGTACTTTATCGTTCCGTCTGCCTTAAGGTTTTGATACACCTTTTCTGGTCGGTACTGATCAAACTTCCCCCACGTTGCTGATCTTAGATTTGCGTACTTTTCTCTGAATTTGCCGTATTTTGTATCATCGCTTGTTTCTATGGCAATTTTTGCTCCATCAATCTCTGACGATGTTTTAGCATATTCCATCGCTGAGCGAGCGAATCTATAGGTTGCAATATTTGCGGCGTAGTTTGGAATTTTAAGGGCACTCATCAAAAAAAGAACAATAAGAATTAGACCTATTGGAATTAGGGCACCTAATATTACGCGCCGTCTTGCTATATTTGAAACGATTGAAGTCGATGAAGACTTGAGTGAATTTTGCTTATCGCCCATTGGGTTATAAAAACTTTTTTCAGCTGTTGGCGGTTCGTCAAACGTATCGTTTTTTGCGGCATCTGATTCTTTATCAGCTAAGTTTGTATCCGAAGATGAATCAGATGCCGTTTGAGCTGTTTCGTTGCTATCATTAACAAGGCTAGAATCAGGATTAGCCGTGCGCTCCTTCTCATCGTCATAAACAGCATTTGGCATCTTAGTTTTTCACAAAATGATACTGTTTATTTTACCATTTTTTTGAGCAAAATGGTAATGGCATGAAAGAGGCTACAGGCTATTCAGCAAAATGGGTTGCAACTTGTGCGTCACAGTGTGTATCGAAACCACTAAGCTTTGCAATACATAGTGAGCCGAGCTTGTTAACAGTGGTATATACAATTCGAGAAAGTACTTCTGACTGCATTGAATCTGATGCTGGATTGAACTTTAACTGTTCTTGCACGATTATCATGTCGTCGGTTATTACTTTTAATGAGCCGTCTTCGTTATGGTAGCCTGCGCTCCAAGCTTCGGGATCTTTGCCAACTTTTGCAATTGTAAATGCAACTGATGTAATAGGTGAATTATCCACCCGAGTTCTTTTAGAAAAAGTAGTTACATTTATATCAGATGCTTTGTCTTGCAATTTAGAAACAATATCGTTTCTCGACAGAAGTTCTCGTAACACAATAACCATACTTTCGCCCATGAGGCGATTCGATTTTATGGGTATGCGTGCTTCAGGAGTTTCGCTGAATTGGTCTGCGATTATATCCAATGTTTTTAGGTATTCTTCGTAATACTGAAGATTTGCTTCAACATCTTCTTTAGAAATACTAAGTTTATTGAAATATTCGGCGTTATTTGATTCGATTGCATCCCATAATTTAGATCGAAGGTTTTTGTCTACTTGTTTATCGATAAGAAATTCTAATGTTTCGCGAGCTTCGGAATAATTTTTGGGGGTTACGGGTAATTTATCAGTATCGAATTGTAGCACAACGTTTTCAGGTGAAGTAGTTGGGCTTACTGATGGCGTCTCTGTTGGACTTTCTGGGGTTGAGGGGGTCGCAGTAGCAACGGGCTGTGTGTTTGGTGATGACGGGGCATTATTATCAGAGTTTCCGCAGCCAGCTAAGGCTAGTGCCCCTGCGAGTATCATCGCACCAGCAGCCACTCGCTTGTTAGCTTTTGTATCTGCGTAGGAATTTTTCGAAGAAAACATTAAAAGCATCCTAATTAATATGCATATTATAGCAATAAATTGCTAAAAAAGCAATAGCGTTTTATTTAAAATCCGTTAATTTCGCCGGTCGCGTTACCTGATAGCGGTATCTGACCCTGTTGCTCAATAGCTTTGACTTGCTCGGGGTTGGTTGTGATAAGACTTGTTTCGGTTGGGCTAGGCATAATTTGGATATGTACGTGGCTTTGGCCCGCAAAAAACAGTCCTTGCCCGACAGGGAACTGGCTTAAGCGTTTCTTTTCTTCGCTCGTTAGCTTAAATACGTCTGCGAGCATGTCGACAGCAGTTGGGCTTTGTTTTAAGAGTAGCTGCATTGAAGCGTTAGCAACGATTGCGCGACCCATGCGCGACCCAATAAAGTCTTCTACGTCTTGGCTGATAGTAGTGATACCAAGGTTATATTTACGGGCACGTTTTGCGAGGCTAAAGATAAAGCTGGCGCTATCTTCGTACTTCATAAATTGCCAGGCTTCGTCTATTACTAAAATGCGACGCTTTTGATCTGCCTTAGTTTTGTTCCATATAAAGTTAAGAACAATATACATAGCTACCGGCCTTAGCTCATCTTCTAAGTCACGAATGTTAAAGACCGCAAAAGGATTATTGATATCGGTATTACTTTGCTGACTAAAAATACCCGCAAAGGTACCGGTTGTGTATTTGCGGAGTCGTTGCGCCAGTTGCGGGCCTGTTCCGCCCATATGTAATAAGGTATCGTACAGGTCGCTGATTGTCGGCGGAACACTTGTGTGCGTAAGCGGGTCATTAGTGATGCCTGCCTTGGCATAGGTTTCTATAAGTGCGGCATCTAAATCGGCTTCTTCTACGGGGCTAAGCGCTGGTGCCATTTGCCCTGCATTGCCAAGCAGTTGTGCCTGAGCTCCACCCATCATGAGGCGCAATAAGCCATGGAGTGTAATGAGGTTACTGCGCAAGGCGTTATCAGCTTCTTCGGTATCTACAACTCGAGGTAAATCAAATGGATTAATTCGTGTTGGTGAACCAAGCGAAAGCTTTACATAGGCACCACCGACTGCTTCGGCCATGCGTTGGTATTCGTTTTCTGGGTCTAACACAAAAACCTCAGTGCCCATCATGAGGCTACGCAAAATTTCTAACTTAACCGCAAAACTTTTACCAGCACCGGATTTAGCGAACACAACACTATTACCGTTTTCTAGGCTGAATCTATCAAAAATAACGAGGCCACTATTGTGCATATTTATGCCGTATAAAATGCCGTGGTCATCTGTTAAGTCGGCACTCGTGAACGGAAAGCTAGTACTAATAGCACCGGTATTCATATTGCGGCGAATTTGAAGCTGATCCATAAACTGGGGCAAAACGCTGTTAAGCCCCTGCTCTTGCTGGGCACTAGCTGGTTTTGAGTACACGAGCTGTTGGCCGAGCATAGATTCAATTTTATGGCTTACAAATTCGAGCTCATCCATTGAGCTTGCGTAGATCGTAAAGTACAGACCAAACCTAAAGAATCGTTCTTCGCCCACCTGAAGCTTATCGCGCATCTCTTCGGCATCCATAATGGCAGCTTGCTTACCTGGGTCACGGACCTTACCCTTTTCGGCGTCAATCTGTAAACCGGCTTCGAGCTGACCTACTTTTTTGCGCAAATTCTCGAGTACAACCTGGCTCTCTACCGGATAGACATAGATTGACATATCCATCACTTCATCGATATTAACCATACCGCTTAACCAGCCAGTGTAGATTTGGCGTGGATAGCCATAGACGTAGTAGGTGCGGGCATAACGGGTACCAATTTGAAAGAAGTTACTCTGGAATTCGATGGAACTTGGTGCGATAAAATCTCGGAGTGCTGTTACACCCTTTTGGAATGCCGCCTGAACCTCTTGCTGTTCGAGTGCTCGTTGCTGTTCAGCCATTAGCACTGGGTCAATTTTGGGTTGTTTACCACCAAAGACAGCCATTAGTTCATCTCCCTATCAAGGTTAGGCTGATAGGCTTGGCCTTCGCCCTTTGTTATTACTGGCGCTGTTAAATCACTAAAGTTTTTTAACTGTTGGCGTGTGGCCGTATCAGGGTTATAGGCATCGTAGTAAAGTTCTATAAGTTCTTGGGTATCGAGTGGTAGGCCCTGTACCCCACACTGCATGAGGCCGTTAAGCACTGCCTGCACGCGATTACGGAGTTCTGTTTTTGCCGCTTCTAGGTCACCTTCGTTGATAGTAATTGCTTGTTCTTTTTGGCCAAATAAGCCCGAGAATAAACTTTTACTTGCCTGCACGGCTTTTTGGGTATCGACATTAGGAAAGTACGGAATAACAACATAGAATTTTTTGTCCATAATATTGGTTTGCGCGGCTAAATTGTCCATAAAATTAATGTAATCATCCATTAACATGGCAAGTAGCATATTGTCGTGTTCGCCACGAATTTTAACAAGCTTATCTAGATATGGCCCAAGGTCAACTTTTTGTGAACGTACAAATATTTGAACCGGAAAATACAGTGAGTTTAAAAAACCCTGGTATGAATACTCTACTGCTTCACGCTCTTGCGGGCTCATAAGGTCGAAGTTAATGCTTTTAAGCATGACAACCGACCTAAACGAGCCATCACTCATAATAACGACGCCATCGCGGATTTCGTTAATGAGCAGTGTGTTTTGGGTACTATTTGGGTTAGATTTAACGGGGGCTACAGGTGCTTGCTGCTGAGGCGGTACGCCCGAATTTTGCGGTTGAGAATAGCCACCCGGTTGTATACCGGGCTGAGAATATTGATTAGGAATAGTGCCTTGTGTATCTGGATTCATATCGCGCATAGCGACGCACACATACTGTGCGTTGCCCCACCCTAGTGCAGTTTAATAACAACTTCTCCGTCGTCATTCTGGCTGTTTCGTTTCGCAAGTTGCGCTACGCTTGCCACACTAAGATCGTTAGTATTTGCAAGTTCTACTATACCAGGGTTTTTAGGGGGTGTCACCGCTTGTGCTTGTTTTGCTTTTTCTTCTAGCTCTTTTTGTTTTTGGTCCGCTTCTTCGGCTGCGACTTCTTCGGGTGTTTTAATAGTCTTGTGATGTGCCCAACCTTGATGCTCTTGCTGTTTTTCGGCTTTTATATGTTCGAGTAACTCGGCCTCTTCTGGCGACGATGGTTGTTCGGTGTGTTCAGACAAAAACCCATCTTCTGGTTGTTGTGTAGCTACAGCTACAGGAGCAACGGTTTGAGCACTAAACATTGCACTATTTTGCGGTACTGCAGACGGGTCTGGTTGATGTATAAACCAAGGGTCAACCGGGGCTTGTTGGTTTGTTTGCGGTGGAGCTTGAGGGCTTGCCATCGCCTGCTGCATTCGTGCGATTGCAGCATTCTTTTGCGCCGTAGTAGCATCATGTACCATTTGATCAAAATGTTGTGCTACCGGGTTGTAGGTTGCATCCATGATGTCATCGGCTGCTGTTATATCAGTTGTCGGTACGGCTTGTGGCAAGCTTGAAGGGTCGACAAGGCGGTCAGACGCCATTGCATAGGCTGGGGTAGCATACATATTAACGGCGACGTTTTTTACGGCCCAGCCGCGGCTATCAATTGTTTCGGCGAGCGCTTGCAAACGGCTTTTAACCTCTTGCTGGCTTAAGCCATCGGTATAAATCTTTTCTATCTTTTTAGGGACGGTAATGGTAACTAAGTTTTTAATACCAGACTGATCCCAAATGCGCTTGCGGGGTTTGGTAAAAAAACGAATTTGAGCCGCCAACCACACATCTGTTGGTTGATCGCGCCCAAGTGGTGCGGCTAGTACGCCGAATACTAAGATAAAAGGTAAAAACGGTATAGCAACTAATATATTGCCAAGTTTTGAAACAGCAATAAAAGCTACAAACACAAAACCAGCAGAAATAACCGCAAAGATAAACTGTTTGAGAGTTAATGGCCCAAGGAGTTTATCTTCTGCCTCAATATCTTGTATTACTTTATATACAGCCATACACTACTCATTTACGGGCCTGTCGTCGGACCATTATTAGATGGTGGTAAGATGCCTCGATTTCTTAGTTCATCAATTGCATCGAGGCCAATCTGGGTACCTTCAGTATCATTTCTCCAGTTTCGATCGGCATGATTATAGATATCAATAACCTCTTCTGAACTAAGAGAACTCATGCCCCCAGCATTATTAATTTGAGTTTGAACATTACTTGCTGTGTGTAACATTGTAGCTGCACCGGTAGTCCCAGCGCCAGTTGTACCCTGTGTTAAATTGATGACTCGTGGCGGAGTGTTTCCACCAGCTTGACCTCTATTACCTCCACCGGCAGCAGGGTTTCCACCAGCAGGAGCGCCACCACCACCAGCGGCAGGGGCAGGAGCTCCACCTCTGGCAGGATTACCCCCACCACCAGCTATAGGATTAGGTATCCCAGCACGTTGGTATATTAGCTCTTGAGTGTCAGCATTAAGTGCTGACATAAGAGTTTGGTTTCTAGTTAAATCAGCCGCAGTTCTTGGGTCAAGCTGATTAACGTTACCAGCAGTAAAGAATGAACTATGTTGGCCTGCAGCATCATTTGCACTCATCGTACTTATTCTATCCGCAGGACCATCTGCAATATCTCTTCTGGAAGACCATAGTGAGCTACCGAAACCTGTTGGATCATTGGCAGCAATCTCCCTAACTCTATGGAGCCCCCTAGCGTTTAAATTATCCATTTGATTCCAGCCACGCTCCGCGGCTAAAATCCTAGCTGCTCCCTCTGCCATATCTTCGCTACCGTTGTTAATTATATCGAGTAATTCGGCGTGCTTACGACCACGATCCATGCCTGCTGTTCTAGCTTCAACAAGTGCCTGAAAGTTTTTTTCACGTTCATGAATGGCTGCGCGACTTGTTTCTGCGGCTCTTGATCTTTGCCTGGATGTGACTGCTCCATGAGAAGCGTAATTAAGTCCTCTGGTGAATCTATTATTCCTATTACGTGCTAAGCGGCCAACACTTTCAATGGTTTTACCTTTGGCAAGATCTCCACTTTGCTTGCCCCATTGCTTGCCGAAGCTACTCATCTTTCCTGATACGGTGGCAAATATTCCACCAGCGAATTTAAATGTCGCCGGTATTAGGAACAGTGGAATAAAGTAGGCAATAATAATGATTAATGGTTTTATTCCTTGCTCTACCGCATAGCCAGCGCCACTTTGGGCGAGTAATGCTGCAAAAATCTTACCGCTCGCGATAAGAATCATAATTAACGGGAACATAAACAATAACCGTATAAATAGATTCCACCAAGTAGTCCAGTATTTTTGTGTACCCGGCAAAATCCATGCCACAAGTGCAAGTGGAGCAAGCACGAGAAGAGCGATAATAAGCATTTTGCGTAAAATTAGGGTCGCCACAGCCATTACAAGTGCAAATCCAACAGCAATAGCAGCTGCTACGATACCGGCCAGGCCTCCGACTGCAATAAAGCCCGCACCGGCGCCAACTGCAATTAGTGTGCCACTAAATAATTTCGCGCCTTCGCTTTGTGTTCCAAGTAGGTCAACAATATCACCGCCCCCACCATTGAGCCCGAACGGCGCCAGCATAAGCGAATAAATACCAAGCCCTATAGCGTTAATGACCGTAATTATTGTCGTAAAGATAAACCACGATAGCTGAATAGCGATAGCTGCAATAATAAGTCGCGGTAAAACCTTTTTGATTGTGTAGGCACTTAGAAAATCAAAATTAAATACTTGGCTGGCAATCATTATTAGCGCAACAATCACGATAAGCGATGAAGCAATATTTCGCATAGCAGCCCAAGAGGCTTTTAGTTGTTCTGAATCATACAGCGATTCTTGTACAGTAAGCATTGATTGAATAAATGAGGTGAACACGCCGTACAGCCCATCTGCAAGATCAAGGATTGGGCAAAGTATCCAGGTAAGTGGATTAATAATTTGCGTGCAGGCCGTTCCTGCGCCCGGGCCACTACCCGTACTGCCATCTGACGGAGGTGTGCCACCATCTTTCACGTACTTTATGTATGCATCTACATATTCTGCCCTGCTTACCATGGATGCAAGTTCTTCACAGTCTGCTGTACCCTCACCGGGTTTCAAGGCGGTACCAACACTCTTGGTACCTTTTCCACTAAAATGCCAATATCCTTCTGTTACCGTGCCATCGGCCTCAACCTTTTTCGTTTTTGCTGATACACGATCATCTCCGTTGAGCTTTGCGTCTGAGCTAGAGAAAGAGACGCTACAGGTATCTTGAAAATTAATAAGCGCATCGTAGTAAAACTCGTCTTTAGATAATGCGCCTAAGTCTGAGCCACTAAAAAATGTTGTTGCTTGTAGAGTTTTTTTGATAGCGGCTTCAATTTCTTTGTCGCCAACTTTTGAATATTCACCATTATTAAACGTGAGGCCACCATTTGTAACAAGCTTGTCCAAGAACTCTTTAGTGCTCGCAAACCCCCAAACTGTAACAGCCTTATCTACCCAGCCATTCATATTGTCACAGTTAATGTCGCCTTCACCCCCGGTTCTAGCAACCTGGCGATTAAACACGGTGCCTACTGGTACATTTTTGTTTCGCTGGCTACTCCAAGAAGTCTGCATCCAGGTTGAGGCGTCAGTAAATATGCCACTATCTTCCCAAACACAACTACCATCCGACATAGTGACATATGCTTGAAATGCAAAAACACGCTGGTCGATATCATTTTTTGAGCCCGTTGCGGCCGAAGCGTAGTAACTGGTATACACTGCCGGAATGACGCTTACTAAGAAAAAGACCAAAGCGATTATCGGTAGGCCAACACGGTATTTTATTTGTTTTAGATTGCGAAGCATTATAACTAACGTAAGCGGTTTGTTTACTCTTATAAATGTATCATTATTTCAAGTACTTTAAAACAAGTTTTACACCTATGCAGAAATGATGGCATGCAATCGTGGCAAGATTGCTGTATGATATTAGCAACGTTAACAGCTTAATATGAATAAAAAAGCATTAAAATATATCCTACTCGCACCGCTGACGTTTGCATTTTTCGTTATGGTTGGCGTTACGGCACAGGCCGCTCCTGCTCCAGAAAATGGCACAGATTATTGCGCAAGCCTTAAGGAGCCGTATTATGCCAAGTGTGCAACCTATGTTGCCGATGTCGCAAAGTGTGCAGCTGATGATACCGCGTGTGGCCAAGCCGCGTATAAAAAATACATTACAGCAGTATGTAAAACGAATACTGCTTGCGCCAAAGACAAAACAAAAGTTCTTGTTAAACCAGTTGCGGTTGCCCAATCTGTTACCGTTGGTAGTATTTATCCAAACTCAGAGAAATATTCAACGGATAACAACCCGATTATCACGTGGCTCAAAGTGGCGATTAATATTTTTGCAGGAATTATAGGTATAGGGGCAGTGCTAATGATTATTGTTGGAGGGTTACAATATTCGGCTGCTCGCGATAATCCACAAGCTGTTCAGGCGGCTAAAACACGAATTGCAAATGTCGTATTAGGGCTTGCCGCATTTATATTTTTGTATGCGTTCTTGCAATGGTTAATACCAGGAGGTGCGTTCTAATGAAGCGGTTCTTACCCGTAAGTTTTGTGTTAGCTGGTTTCTTTATGTTTTACGCAGTCATTGTACCTGTTTCGGCCTATGCCGCCCCACAGCCTCCGGCAGATTCTGCAACAGCTGCGGCACAGGCCGCTGCAGATGCAACCTGCGGCAAAAAAACAACTATATTTGGCATTCCGACCTGGTATGAATATTTAGATGTAGTTAAAACGGATACCGGATGTGAAATTCAGACTAAGCCGGCTGACGGAGATGGGCTTAAGATAATATTTTTAATTTTATTAGCGATTACGGATATATTAATTCGTCTTTCGGCTGTTGTGGCTGTTGGGTTTGTAATTTACGGTGGTTTTAGTTTTGTTGTTTCTCAGGGCGAGCCCAACAAAATTGTTTCTGCCCGTAAAACTATACTAAATGCCATCATTGGTTTGGTGATTGCCCTGCTCGCATCCCAAATTGTTAGATTTGTGGCATCCTTCTTATCTAAACAGGTATCATAATAGTATTCATGGAACCAATTAAGAACTTAATTTATGTCGCAACGGGAGTTTTGGGAGATCCAAACTCGTTAGGTATACCAAAATCACCCACTACATCTGATGCTAAGTTGCAGAGTATATTGTATTTTGTTTTTGGTCTAATTGCCGCAATAAGCTTTCTTGTGATAGTTATAGCAGGTTTTAAGTATGTTATTTCAATTGGTGATCCACAAAAAATTGTTTCTGCCCGAAAGACAATTGTGTATGCCGTTATTGGGCTTATAATTTCATTAAGTGCGACTGCAATTGTAGCGTTCGTTATAGGAAAAGTGTAATGAAAGCCCTTTTATTGACTACAGTCTTTTTGATTTCTTTCCTCGTAATGGTTCAACCAAACTCGGTAATAATGGCCGCAACGCCTACCGATTCTATCGACGCAACATGCCAATCACTAAGCCCCGAGCAACGCGCAGCTAACCCGGCGTGTGTTACTGACTCTACCGATCCAATAACAGGTAGTAACGGTATAATTATAAATATCGCAAATCTTATAGCATGGTTTGCTGGGGCAATAGCGGTCATAATGATGATTTTTGCAGGGTTTAGGCTCGCAAAAAGTAGTGGCGACCCTGGTAAAGTTACTCAAGCACGTGAGACAATAATCTATTCGCTCGTTGGTTTGATTGTGATTGTCCTTGCGAGAGTGATTGTCGGTTTAGTAATTTCGAAACTATAGGAGGATTGATGAGAATACTATTAACTTTATTTTCTGCATTGGTGCTTAGCGCTACAGCACTTTTTGCTACCGTTCCTGCAATTGCCGCTAGCGATGCTTCCAAACAAGCAGCTTGTCAGGCTATCGGAGGCACATATGCTAATGGGGTGTGTAATGATGGAAGTACCGGAAGCGCACAGCCAGAGGACCTAGTGGCTAAGATAATAAACATCTTTTCATGGGTCGTTGGTGCAATAGCAGTAATTATGCTTATATTTGCAGGCTTTAAATACGTCACGAGTGGTGGTGATGCTGGCAAGATAACCTCAGCTAAAAACACGATAATCTATGCACTTATCGGTTTGGTGGTCGTTGCACTTTCGCAGACGCTGGTAATTTTTGTTCTAAAAAAGACTAACTGCGCCACAAACCCTACGTCTTCGCAATGTAAATAAACATGTGCAGTAGTCACACCCCTTGAAGTGGGGGTGATTACGTGGTATAAAACAGGTAATAAATTAATAAAGGAATAAAATGAACAAACTCAAACTACTATTCAGTACCCTAGTTGTCGCTTTTAGCCTGCTAGTGGCGCCTGTTGTCGTTACGGGCGTATCACTTGCAGTCTATACATCACCTGGCGATTCAGCCGCTGCGGGTGCATGTGGCGACCCAACTAATGCAACAAGTGCTTCGTGTCAGTCAAATGCAAACCAAAATACTCTCCCAACTATCATCGGCAAGATTATAAGTATTTTCTCATGGGTTGTTGGTGCTGTATCGGTCATCATGTTGATTTACGGTGGATTTAAGTACATCACAAGTGGTGGTGATTCAGGCGGTGTGACGGCTGCGAAGAATACAATCCTTTACGCTATTGTCGGTTTGGTAATAGTTGCCCTATCACAAGTTATTGTGAACTTCGTTCTTGATAAGGCAAACAACGCTACTAGCGCTACGGGCTCAACACTAGTTGTTCGTAAATAGATAAACTACATGCATTTAAAAAGACCCGCGAGTGCGGGTCTTTTTTAATGGTTCGGTTTTATTTATAGAACCTGAATCTTCTTAACAGAGTCTTGCTTAACCTTGGTAAAGCTGATGGTTAGTACACCGTCTTTCAGAACAGCTTCAATCTCATCTTCTTTAACAGGGATTGGCAATACTAAACTGCGTGAGAACTCACCCCAATAACATTCTTGTAGGTGATAGTTTTCTACATCTTCTTCGTATCCGGCATTGAGTGTGCCACGGATGGAAAGTGTGTTGTCAGAAATACTAACATCAAGATCGTTCTTGTTTACGCCGGCTGTACGAGCCTTGCACACAAGCTTTTCTTTAGTTTCGTATACATCTACTGCTAACTGACCAGGAACGGCTTCTTCTTCGTCCCATTCGTCATCAGCTGGTACTGGTTGCGCTGCTTCTGTCTGTACGAGTTCTTCTTCGCCCAGAAACGCAGCGGTCAATTCATCTTCCATTAACAGATCATCATCTGCCGAGCGTCGTGCCATGTCGTGTTACCCTCCACGCGTTAAACTTAACAAATTTGCGTTTCTATGTTGATATAAGAATTATATAGTTACCCAACGGTGGTTGCAATGATGGCACGTGTGATTTACAACATAATTTATACAACATGAATCCAATTGATCGATTGCTCTCTGTAGTTGCGCCTCATATATGTGTTAGATGTGGCCGTGAGGGCTCGCTACTGTGTTTAGAATGCTCGGAACATATTATGCGGTTACCATCTATCTGTTATAGCTGTGGCCGTGCGAGTCGAAACAGTACGGCTTGTGATTTGTGCAAACACCGTCATCACCCACAGCATGTATATATTGTTACTGCCTACGATGACGAAGCAAAACAGTTAATAAAAGCGTTTAAGTTCGAAGAAAAGCGAGCAGCTGCCGTTAGCATTGCCGGCATGATTAGTGAAACTCTCCCCTACTTTGCTGACCCACCAATTGTGGCATTCGTACCAACTGCTACATCTCACCGGCGGACGCGTAGCTTTGACCATGCAGAACTATTGGCCAAAGAAGTCGCAAAACTGCATGGCTGGCGCTATGTACGACTACTGCACCGAACTTCACAAAAACGCCAACTTGGTGCCAGCCGTGAACAACGAAAAGCTCAGCTAAAAGGTGTGTTTAGGGCCCGGCCGAATGACACAGCTACTGGCAAACATGTTTTGCTAATTGACGATGTTGTAACTACCGGTGCGACACTTAATGAATGCTCAAAACTGCTGTATGAAATGGGTGCTTCTCAAGTAGATGCAGCGGTGTTTGCGCGCACAATGGAGAAATAAAAGAGATTCGACCTTGGCGCTGAAAGAAACATACTTTCAGCAAGCCAACCGCTTACGCGGCTAAAGGGCGGCCAATTGCCACAGGCAATTGTCGTTCGAATCCCCCCTCAACAAATTAAAAAGACCTACTAAAGCAGGTCTTTTTAATTTGGCGGAGGAGGAGGGATTCGAACCCTCGCTGGAACTTTCGCCCCACTAACGATTTAGCAAACCGTCCCCTTCAGCCACTTGGGTACCCCTCCATTTTCGGCTGAACGCCACAGAATTATACCAGAATTACAGAGAAGGTTGAACTATTTTTTGATTTTCTTTTGGCCGTATTGACCTTCTGCCAGGCTTACATTCTTTTATAAGATATTCTTCCCCGCTATCCCTGAGGATGTAAAGCCAATCGTATGCCTTCGTTTTTAACTTCTTAACCACATAACCTTTTGAATTTGAGTGGATTCGTCGTAAATCAACTTCCCCGTTTTGATTGCTGGTATAGCGAACTTGAACCCTACGAAGCTCGCCGTCGTCCACAATTAGGTCATAAGCGGCAGACTCGGTTAATGGGATTGAAACGTCATAGCCAAGTTTCGTAAACGTGGCTATAGATTGAGATACGCCAATATCGCCTTTTCTTTGCGTGTCACGCATACAATTATTTTACCATAAACGGTATGGGCTACCGCTAAAGTAATGTGATATAATCTGTCACTGTTGGAGAGATGTCCGAGTGGTTGAAGGAAACAGTCTTGAAAACTGTCGTACCGGCAACGGTACCGTGGGTTCGAATCCCACTCTCTCCGCCATAATAAAGCCTGGTTTCCAGGCTTTATTTATTAGCACAAGCAATAAGTGCTAGAATACCTACAAGATGGACGAGCAAAATCAACAGCAGCAACCGCAGGTTGCGGAACAGCAATGGCAGTATCAGTCTGGGCAACTAGAGCAACCGCTGGCCCCTGTGCAACAGGCAGCAACTACCACCGTATCCAACGAAGACGACCTAGTCCAGTGGACTGCCTCTGAGTTTGTATCACATGAGAAAAATGGTGGATGGTATATATTGCTTGGCATAGCCGCACTATTAATTGCGGTAATTACATTCGTTATAACAAAAGAAATCTTTTCTATAATCGTCGTATTTGTGCTCGCCCTCGCGGTTGGCGTATTTGGTGCACTTAAACCGCGCACTTTAAATTATGCGATTGCCCCAGATGGCATCACAGTTGGAGAAAAGCACTTTACCTTTGAAACATTTAGAAGCTTTGCGGTTATTGAAGACGGCCCCGTGCCAAGCATCCAACTTTTACCGCAAAAGCGTTTTATGGTGCCAATTACTATGTACTTTGACCCAAATAACGGTGATGAAATTATAGAAACACTTGGGCAATTTTTACCATTCGAGCATAAAGAGCGCGATATGGTAGATAAAATTAGTTCTCGCATCCGATTTTAGGCTGGAAATTTTGGTTCTAATCTGTTATAGTACTGCAGTTATGCACCCGTAGCTCAGCTGGATAGAGCGTCAGTTTGCGGTACTGAAGGTCGTACGTTCGAATCGTATCGGGTGTACCAAAAAATAATCCCCACGTCTGGGGATATTTTTATTTATATCTGTTAAAATACGTATCGTTGGAGAGGTGCAGGAGTGGTTGAACTGGACGCTCTCGAAAAGCGTTGTGCCCTCACGGGCACCGTGGGTTCGAATCCCACCCTCTCCGCCAGGAGAAGGCCGTCCACCTGTGTGGGCGGCTTTCTTTTTGCAAAGAAATGGGATTTGAATCCAATGCGGTTCGGCGAATGCGTAGCGAAGAAGCCCATCTTAAATGGGCGCTATTCCACCCTCTCCGCCAAATTAAGAAGTCCAGCTTGTCTGGGCTTTTTAATTTTCTGAAATCTCGGGTTGTGATTTCTTGAAGTCTAGATCAAGCTTATGGGCAATTGCATAAAAAACAGCCCCAATAATTGAGTATGTGACCCCAAAAATAAGTGCCACATTGGCGAGTGACTTACTAAGTTCTTGAGAGAGTGGCGAAAAGATTGTATTAACAAACTCAAGCTGGTCTTTAGACGCACTGCCAATAAATTGGTGACCAAAACGGTTCAGTAAAAGATACGTTACGGCCGCAGTAACAATGAGTAAAATTCCCGCAAGAACCAACGTGTGCCCCATTGTGCGCCAAACTTTTCGCTTTTCATTACTGAGCACAATAATGGTAAGTATCGATGCAACTACGAGCCCGGCAAAGATATACAGGGCTTTTGTGAGCCAAAAATAAACAGCCGGAACTTTACTTATTGGTTTATCCGGGGCGAATGTTTTTGCCGCATACTCTTTATCCACTGTTATTTGGTTGCTGGCGAGAGCCGGAAAGGAATTTACGAACTCAAGCGCACTGGTCTGAATCTGTTCCCTGCTAAAGCTAACCGCAGGTTTACAGGTGGCGTTCACGGGGTCAAATGACGGAGGCGTAGAAGTCTTAGAGCACGTGGGCAATGCGTTTACTCGCTGTACTAAATAATCTGTTAAGTTTGTTACCAATGCTGATTTTAGGACCGAAATATCAACGCTAAAGGTGGGCTGACTGTACGTTCCTTTTAGCCACCCGTAAGTACCGTTAATAACGGCTTCGGTTGAGGTTTGTATAAATGCAGGGGTAATCGATTTCTCGATTATAGGTATAAGTTCATCAAGTGTCTGTGAATTAGAAATTTCGCCGGGTTGTTGTTGGTACGAAACGTTCGTTGCTAAGTGCAATATCGACGGAACGACATGTTGGTAGGTATCAGTTTTAACCAAGGTTGCTTTAATAAAAGCAGGGTTGAGTATCGTAATGGTGAGTGCAGTAAAACTCGCGAGAGCAAACAAACTAAAGGCCAGTAACCAGGCCGAGAATGCCCGTGTTATGCGTTTTATACTGTTCATGCTTTTATTGTACGCGACAAACCTGGTATCGTTTAACCATATGGAACCATCAATTTTTACGCGCATCATTAACGGCGAAATCCCCTGCAGCAAGATTTATGAAGATGATAAAACGATAGCTTTTTTGGACATTCATCCAACGCAACCCGGGCATACTTTGGTGGTACCAAAGGTGCAAATTGATCATTTTGATGACTTAGATGATACAGACTATCAAGCCGTTTGGGCTACGGTGAAGAAGGTTTCTAAAGCCCTGAAAAAAGCGTTTGGTCGTAAGCGAGTTGGTATACGGGTTATTGGTTTGGATGTACCACATGCTCATGTACATGTGTTCCCTATCGATTCGCTCGATGACTACACGCACATGCCTGATATGAATGCCCAGCCAGATTTTTCTGAGCTTACCATTGTTGCGGAAAAACTAGTAAAGGAGATTCAGAATGTCTAACGTGTTTATCGCCCTACTACTCGCCCTTGGGGCAAGTGCTTGGATTTACAGTAAACTAATGCGTACTACCGGTAATAACACCCGTTCCGCAGTAACAGCCGCTGTAATTAGCGGTGTGCTTATCTTTTTTGTTGGTTGGATTGTGATTGGGTTTATCGCTGGTCTTAGCAAGTAAATGACAATACGCATACTATCTGTTGGTAAAAAGCATGACCTTGCCCTAGTGGCGGCGATTAATGAGTATTCAGAGCGCGTATCTCGCGCCATAAAGCTAGAATGGGAATTCGTACCGCCGAGTGGCTTACCAGAGGCGCAGGCACGCCATGACGAGTCAGAGCGTCTACTGCAACGGCTGCGAGATGATGTTGTGTGGCTGTTAGACGAAAGAGGTACGCAAATTGATTCTCCTACCCTATCGGCAAAACTAACTAATGTTCAGAATAGTGGCATAAAACAGCTTACGATTGTGATTGGTGGCGCATATGGCGTAAGTAAGCGCCTTATCGATAGTGCAGATTTTGTATGGTCGTTATCTAAGCTAGTGTTTCCTCATCAACTAGTTCGCCTATTATTAGCCGAGCAACTCTACCGAGCAACCGAAATTGCTCGTGGTAGTGGCTACCATCATACTTAGCCTTTATTAGGCAGCCCTGTTTGCGATACTACCAAGAGCTACGAACACACCCTTATCGTGCCAGCCAAGCATGCGGTATTGCGCTTTGCATTCGTGATTGTAGGGCTGATCAAAAACTATATGTTCCCAGCTTGCCCTGTTCACGTTCTCTATTTCGTCGCGGTCGTCAATGAGGGCCAGACCAGGGTGCTTATATTTGTGTTTATCGATAATTGCTTTGTCGATTATCTGAGGGCCAAATACGGGCACCATGTGTTCTTCGAGCCAGCCAATCTTATCTGGTATCGAAAAGCGGTTTTTGCGTAGTGGAGCGGTGCAAATTCGTGGTTCGTAGCCGGCTTCTAATAATCCCTGCCAACCCTCTATGGCACCGGTAATAACACCGTGCCGTAAAAAGAAACCAGGCCTTGAAATAATGGTTTGGATTGCATCGCGGTCTGCTTTGGCAAAATCATCTTCGAAGTAGAATGATTTCCGTGGTGGTATTTCAATTTCTGGGTATTCGGCGCGTAAATCTGCGGTCAGGGTGCCGTCAAAGTCTGCGATTGTGCCGTCCATGTCTATAAGTACTGTTCGTTCGGGGTTGGTCATTGTTATTACTCCTGCTTACACCCGAATCATAGGGCTTTTACAACGCACGGTATAGAAAGTATATTTTGAGTCAAAAATTATTGACAATTATTAAAATTAAAGAGTAAATATAGTCAAATGCATTATATTAAGCAATTTATACTTGATAAATTAATTTTTGCCGAATATCTGCGTAACAGAGACATGCGTCCGCCGAATGTCGAAAGCAACCTGTACCAGTACCACTTAAAAGAACTCCAAAAAGAAGGCTACGTTAAAAAGACAGAACTTGGCTATACCCTTTCTC
The DNA here is from genome assembly GCA_046350635.1 of Saccharimonadales bacterium (SeqCode). Lineage (GTDB taxonomy): Bacteria > Patescibacteriota > Saccharimonadia > Saccharimonadales > CAIOMD01 > CAZMHJ01. The sequence goes on along the minus strand of JAXLZY010000001.1, from coordinate 148,491 downwards.
AAAAGGGGCTAAAGTATGCCAGCCAACACAGCACCTATTTAAAAAAACTTCGACCTCAGCCAACGGTGCTCACGATTGTGTTTGTTGAAAATACACAAGGTCACGTATTAATACGCACCAAACAACGACAGCCATTTATAGGCACGCAAACGCTTTTAATGGGCAAAATGCACCTTAACGAAACAGTTATAGAGCAAGCCCGCCGTGAGTTTATCGAAAAAACTAACCCTTTTGAGGGGGTTGATGATTTGCAGTTCGGCCAATTCGCAACTGCACACATCGTAATTACACAAGCAGATTGTGTAATTACAGATTACGTTGCCCTACTTGTGCGAGTGTTAGTACCAGATACCGTTACAGCACCAAACGCGATATTCATGGATCCAGCAAGCGACATTAGTGCACTTACGCCTGGTGTACGAGAATTACTCGATATGTACTGCAACGGCGAAACGTTTGGCGAGTTTCTAGTCGCTATCGATGAGCCCAGCTAGCCGAAAGTGAATTCTTTGTTGGTACCGCGCGTCTTCGAGCGCGTTATGGGTAAAATCGCCTTCTGGTATGAGCGCTGTGGGCAGGCTCCCCTTGCCCGTTTGTTTCCAGTCCCACTGCCCATGACCCTGAATAGCCATAGCGAGGCTCTTAATACAAAACGCGGCATGCCCATATGGGTTTTCGAGCTCAAGTTTTTTGTAATAGGCATCTATGAGCGGAAAATCGTAACTAGCATTATATGCGGTAAGCACGGCTGTTAGCTTACGGCTGTCACTTAGAACTTGGTGGGTCCATTCAGAAAAGTTAGCCAGTGTTGCACGCGGATCTTGGCCTTCGTCGAGTAGTCGTTCACGTCCAAGGTTGTGCCACTCGCAGAACGCTCGGTTACCTGGTATAAACTCTTTGTTGCTAGGGCGCAGTTCCGCGTAAAACTCATCACCCCACGGGCTGACTGCGCCAATACTTAAAAGCGAGCCATACCCCGCTATTCCGTCAGCTTCTACGTCTACATCGATAAAAGCTTGCGGGGCGCATTGTACAAGCTGTTGACCGGTTCGTTCGAGCCAGAGTGGTGAATATTCGATTGTTCTCATACCTGCATAGTAGCTGTGGCTTGCGTACGTATCTAGAAAAGTAACATTGAGTCAAATACGACTGATAACTAGCCATAAATGGAAGAAACATACACAAAACTAGCCGTATCATGCTAGAATAGCGGTAATGAATGGGGTGGACGCCGCTAAAGAGCGACAACTTGGGCAGGCTATTGCCGCAGCTCGTAAGGCTGCTGGTTTAACACAGCAAGAACTGTGTGTTAAAGCCGAGCTGTCGTATTCTACATTAGCTAAGATAGAGCGTGGTGCCATTAAGACACCGAGTGTCTTTACAGTCGCGGCCATTGCAGAAGCCACAGGAACGACGGTAGAAGCCTTAACGGGGAAAGTGACGGCTATCGGGCCTGAAACGCCCCAGAGGGCTTTAAAAACGGCCAAAAACGGGGTATCTTTTGTATACTTCGACGTCAATGGAGTATTGGTGCGATTCTTTCAGCGTGCATTCACTGCCCTTGCCAACGACACCGATGTTTCGCCCGATGGTATAGAAGCACTCTTTTGGCGCCATAACGATGCGGTTAATCGTGGCGAAATGAGCCTTGATGAATTTAACGCCATATTAGCTAAGCACGTCGGGTTGCCTACCGTATCGTGGATGGACTACTACTTAGCTAATATTGACCCAATTATTGAAATGCACGAAGTAGTCGCGTGGGCATCAGAGCTATTTAAGATTGGGCTTATGTCAAATATCATGCCGGGGTTCATAAACGAAATGATCACGCGAAAGCTCTTACCTCAGGTACAGTACGATGCTGTTATTGATTCATCCAAAGTGGGCGCTATTAAGCCAGAAGCAGCCATGTACGATGCGGCAATAAAAGCTGCAGGTGTTGAGCCCCATCAGATATTATTGATAGATGATGACCGGATGAACTTAATGGCCGCCGAAAAGCTTGGCTGGCACGTGATGTGGTTCGACGATTATCACGCCGCCGAAAATCAATCACGCATCAAGCAAACGCTTGCGTACTAGAACTTAGCTCGCCGCCGAAAAGGTGGCGATTTCTTTTTCGATTTTATCGAGTAGTATTTGCTCGTCGTGCAGTTGGTCTTTGGTTTGCTGGACAACACTAGCAGGCGCTTTATCGGTGTACGATTTGTTGTTGAGGCGGGCTTCGAGACGTTCGATAACTGCTTCTTTTTCGAGTTTTGTCACTTTTAGCTTTGTTACGTAACGCTGGGCTGTTGCAAGATCGATATCGAGCCAGCAATCAAGCTTAGTGCTCGTAAGATGCATACCGTGGCCATCGGTCACCTCTTTTGCGGAATGGGTTTTGCTGAGACGCTTAATGAGCTCAGCATTTTCGGCTAAGAACTGGTTTTTAGTGAAGTAGAAACCCGCCCCTTTTACATCTAGAGCAGTTGTAATATAACGGATTTCGCTGACGATTTTTTGTAATTCTTCGAACTCTTTGGCACGCTTTTGGTCGAATGATGGTAGCGTTGGCCATGCTTGGGTAATAAGGAGTGTGTCTCCCGTCCAGCTGAGAGTTTGCCAAATAGTTTCAGTTACAAACGGTGCAAACGGATGCGCCAACTTTAGAATGGTTTCGAGTAGTTGAGCTAAAAGCTGTTTATTGGGCGCAACCTTACTGGCTTCGATGTACCAGTCGGCGAGCTCATCCCAAACAAAGTGGTATAGGCGATCATAGGCTTCGCTGAATCTGTAATCTTCGATTAACTGGGCTATTTCGGTTGTTGCTTCAGCGGCCTTGCCCGTAATCCAGTGGTCGGCAAGCGATGTTACGTGCGTGTTTTCACGTGAAAAGTCATCACCAAGTACGGTCTCGCAGTAGCGGGCAATATTCCATAATTTGTTGCAGAAGTTTCGCCCAGCGGTAATTTTGCCGGGGGCATATGCTGCACTGTAACCTGCGCTACGTCCTGCTAGCATACCCATCCGAAGCGCATCAGCACCACTTGATTCAAGTACCTCTTTAGGGTTGATGACGTTGCCGAGGCTTTTGCTCATTTTGCGGCCATCTTCTGAACGTACCATGCCGTGCAAATAGACTATTTTAAAAGGAATTTCACCTGTTACGTATAGGCCAATGCAAATCATGCGCGCAACCCACTGGTACAAAATATCCTGCCCTGTTTCCATAACGGAATTTGGGTAGTACTTCTTAAAGTCATCGCTATCTGGGTAGCCCATAGTAACAAGTGGCCAGTGACCGCTGCTAAACCAAGTGTCAAATACGTCTGGATCACGGCGATATGTCTTGCCGTCAACTTCTATGATTTCTTGGTCGACAGATGTGTTAAATATCCAATCATCGCTGTCGTCAACATTTTGGAAAGCAGGGATTGGTATGCCCCACGCAATCTGGCGACTGACGTTCCAGTCACGGACGTTTTTAAGGTATTCAATCACCTGTTCTCGTTTACTATCTGGATAGAATGTAATCTGTTTTTTTGTGAGTGCTTCGATAGCGGGCTGAGCAAGCTTTTCCATGTTGATAAACCACTGCTCCATAAGCATTGGCTCAATAACAGTCCCACACTTATAACAAATCCCTACTCTGTTTTTATAGTGATTGTCTACCTTTACAAGTAGTCCCATTTTGTCGAGGTCTTCGGCCACCTTTTTACGGGCTTCGGCAACAGGTAGACCTTCGTACTTCCCTGCTCGGTGATTAAGTGTGCCGTCGTGATTTATAACGCGAACAGCTTCTAAATTATGTCGTTGAGCCACTTCAAAGTCGTTGAAGTCGTGGGCTGGAGTAATCTTTACGACCCCTGTTCCAAAGTTACGATCAACCATTTCGTCAGCAACGACTCGGATTTCGAACGGTCCATTTAGACCCTCAACTTGTAGAACTTTGCCAACATACTCTTTATAGCGCTCATCGTCTGGGTGAACCGCGACGGCTGTATCACCAAACTTTGTTTCTGGTCGGGTGGTAGCAAGCTCGAACGGCCCATATTTTAAGTAGTAAAGCGGGCTTTCTTTTTCTTCATATTGGACTTCTATATCTGCAAACCCGGTGCGGTGAACCGTACAGTAATTTACCAAGCGTTCACCCCTGTAAATGAGGCCATCGTCCCACATTTTTTTAAAGGTATCATATGCGGTTGTTACTACCCTATCGTCGAGCGTAAAAGTAAATCGTTCCCAGTCGACGCTGGCACCCAAAGCTCGGAATTGAGATTCAAAATTCTCTCGGTTGTTGGCGACGAAGTCCCAGATTTGGGTAAATAATTCTTCGCGGGTAAAGTCAAAGCGACTCTTCCCTTCTTTGGCGAGGTGTTTTTCGAATACTACCTGTGTTTCAAAACCAGCATGGTCGGCGCCTGGAACCCACAAAACAGACTTCCCTTGCATACGCTGATAGCGAATCATAACGTCTTGAACGGCAAACATTAAGGTGTGGCCGATATGTAGATCGGCGTTTGCATTTGGTGGCGGCAGGGCAATGCTAAAGGTTTCTTTGGCGTCATTCGGCTTAAAGGCTCCACGCTGTTCCCACAAATCGTATATCGAAGATTCGTATTGCTCTGGTTCGTATGTTTTAGCTAATTTCATGTAATCACCTCTGTAAAATCGCACTTTTCACGTGAAAAAACCGACGAATAAGCAAGTGATTAAGCTTATGTTTGCGATTTCCTCGTTTCAAGAGTATTGTATCTGATTATCAGAGGTAAATCAAAATAGCATGAGCGAATCAGTTGGCGAAGCATTTAACGAAGTTGTACGAGCCATTGGTGATTTTGAGCTCGATGATGATTGTCCAACTATTGAGCACCAGGCATTAAAAGATGCGGTGCGTAACGGGGGAGTGCGCTCTTATTCGCTCGAAAACTTCTCAGAAAAAGACACGATTAACATTTTCACCAAAGACGGCAGCAGGCTTGCCATGCGGTATTTGTCGGATTTTTCAGTCGGCAGGTTATATCTTACCGAAGCGAGCCAACTGCTGGCTGTAAGGGGAAGTTTTTTGATTGACCCGTCGCAACCACCGGAGGGCGCACTAGGGCATGGTGTGCTTAGACGGCTGTTTGATGCAGCCGATCAGGTTGATGACGAAGTGGTCGTTTCTGAAAGTTATTCTGTGCCAGTTGTTGCTTCGAATCACCTCATGATTGAAGGTGGATACGTCGCCTATCACCTTGTATACACTGACGAGCAGCATGGAGAAAGGCTAGGTAATAATGGTGACATAAATGCAGCAGACTTTACGTATACTTCACCGATTCGTGTATCCGCTTTAGGTAAGGAACTTGTGTTTTGTTACGAAGACGCTTTTCGCCTTAGTCAATTCCCCATTGCAGAAGTAGGGGTAGGGAAGCGTACCTCGGCTTCGTAGCTACATTTTAAGGTTTGGGTTGATAGCGAGCGAGTATGGGTCTGCAGTTTCAGCAGTTTGCATAGCCTTATAGCAACCGAGCGTGGCTATCATGGCTCCGTTATCGGTACATAGATTCATCGGTGCATACGTAATTGGAATAGGCAAAGCTTTGGCTAGTTGTGTGCGCAGTTCTTGGTTTGCTGCGACGCCACCGGCAATTACCACTGTTTTTGGCTTATATTCGTTGTAGGCTTTGAGTGTTTTTTCGACGACCGTTTCTACGGCTACACGCTGAAAACTGGCCGCGATATCATATTTTTGCTGCTCGCTTAAAAGAGAGGGTAATTCGGTGCTTGGCGTGCGAAAATCTCCACCTACAGCCGTTTGTGCGGTACGGAGTACCGCTGTTTTTAGGCCGGAAAAGCTAAAATTATAATCACCCTCGACTTTCGCTTTTGGCAAGTCGTATGCGTGTGGGTTTCCATGCTCGGCAGCTTTGGCTATATTTGGGCCACCAGGGTAGGGGAGCCCGGTGATTTTTGCCACCTTATCGAACGCTTCGCCGATGGCATCATCACGTGTCTGGCCGAGCAGGGTGTAATCAAAATGATCCCTAAAGTACACAAGTTGGCTATGACCACCACTGACTATGAGAGATAACAGGGGAAATTCGGGCTTTGGCTCAACCAAGAAATTGGCGTACACATGCCCCTCTACATGGTTAATAGCGTACAAGGGTTTGTTTTTAATAATGGCGAGTGTGCGGGCTGTTAAGACGCCAATGAGCAGGCTACCAGAGAGTCCGGCACCGTGGGTTACGGCGATACCATCGATATCATCCCATGTTAGATTGTTATTGGTAAATATAGAGTCAATTAAAGGCGTAATAGCTTCGATATGGCTGCGGGCGGCAATTTCGGGAATAACGCCACCGTAGACAGCATGGATATCCATTGAGCTTGCAAGTTCTTGCGCAACTAGTGTTGTACCATTTTCAACAATTGCAATACCTGTTTCGTCGCAACTACTTTCTATGCCAAGAATTTTCATGTCGGCTTTACTGTATCACAAGCAAGCCAAAGTACGGTATTATGAAGGATAAGTATGAGTAAGTTAAAACGTTTTGCGCGGAGAGTTATACCTGATGATCGGCTCCGTGATGCTGAAGAATCATATCGACTACAAAAGTCGAATGTTGCACGCAAAATTTATGGAAACCCAGCAAAGCACATGCACGTTATTGCAGTGACGGGTACGAACGGCAAAACCACAACCTGCGCTTTTATAAACGAAGTGCTGAAGGCGGGGGGCAAAAAAACTGCTGTATATACGACAGCGTTTACTGAAGTCGCTGGCGATAATAAACCGAACCGTACGCACATGACGGTCGCAAGTGCCTGGGCCGTGCAGCGTTTTTTGCGTAAGGCGAAACGGGTGGGTGTTGAATGGGTGATATTAGAAGTGACGAGTCATGCGCTTGATCAACACCGTATCAAGTATATCCCGGTAGAAATTGCTGTAGTAACAAACCTGTCACAAGACCATCTTGATTACCATAAAACGATGGAAAACTATGCTGCAGCTAAAGCTAAACTAATTACAGAATTTAATCCTAAGACAGTTGTATTAAACGCTGATGATGAATGGTTCGAATATTTTGGGCGTAAGGTTAAAAACAAATTACTGACCGTGGGACAGGGTAAGGCAAGCCATCAGATTAAATCACTCAAATTAAGTGGCACTGGCACGGCTTTTGCACTCGTTAGCCCGACTGCGAGCTTAGCACTTAAAACAAATCTTGTTGGCGAATTTAATGTCTATAACTCAGCAATGGCTGCCACGGTCGGGCAAATCGTTGGTGTTAATGCCCATGACATCGAGCAAGGTGTCGCAAACGTACCGGTAGTACCCGGGAGACTTGAATCGGTTGACACTGGTCAGAATTTTACGGTGCTTGTTGATTATGCCCATACGGCCGATGCACTTGAAAATGTACTTAAGGCTGTTAAGGCAGTTGCGACAGGCAAAGTTCGGGTTGTCTTTGGGGCAACCGGTGATAGGGATAAATCTAAGCGTGAACCAATGGGTGAAGTTGCGGTTAGAAACGCCGATATAATCTATTTAACAGATGATGAAACGTACACAGAAGATGGCGATACCATTAGAGCCGCTGTTCGACAGGGAATACTAGATGCTGGTGGTGAAGCTAAATATGTTGAAATAGCAGATAGGGCACAAGCTATAAGACAAGCATTTTTAGATGCCGAAGCAGGCGATGTTGTACTGCTGGCGGGTATTGGCCACCAAGATTATCGTGCGATGGGCGGTAAGAAAATTGCTTGGGATGAACGCCAGGTTGCACGTCAGATTTTAGAATCAATAAAATAATTGCTTTAAAAAAGAAGTAAGCCCAACGCGGGCTCGTGATTACACGATTGCCGGTTGGGCTTTTATTGTTGTGTGGCCCTGGGCCGTCGGACGGGGGAATGCCGACGGCCCAGGGAGTCCACAGGTGGGCCACAAGGGGGAAGTTGGGCCCTGGGTTTGCCGAAGGGGGAAGCTTCAGCGGACGACGGCTCGCGCCGTCTTCTTGCTCTTGCCGAACTTGTCGTTCGCGATCGTCTCGGCGATCATGTCGTAGATCACCCGATCGACCTTCTTCACCAGCGCTCCGAGAAGCGGACTGGTGTTGCTCATCCCGGTGGGGATGCGCACGTGGACGATCAGGGCGTGGATCATGGTTCCCTGCGAGTTGACCTTCTGGATGTGCACCTCGTGCACGTCGGCCAGCTCTGCGCTGATCCTCCAGGCCAAGGCCTGGCACTGCTCGTCCGAGACGGGCCTGTCGAGAAGGCGCTCCGGAACGATGAACGTCGGAGTCGTCGCGACCTCGTCCTTCTTGGGCTTATTGCCCATTTTCCCACCATCCTTCGGTTTGGGGTTGGGATAAAACCATAGTACAACTTTTTTTGAATATTACAAGTAATATTATTGAAAAATATAGAAATTTGTTGTTTAATATAATTATGAACGATCGTGTGCCCACGCCTGGCAATGGAGAAACCCGACCGGGAGGCTACAATAAGTTAGCTTATTTTCGCGATACACTCCGAATCGGTGCGCAACTTCATCTTGAAGATAGATTATGGGAAGATGCAAAGTCACGTGATTTATTCTTGAGTAATCCGAATGTTGACGAAGTACCACAGTATGTAAAGATCAGCTTTACTAATGCGCTATCAAGCGTGGTTGAAATACCTGAGGTAATAGATATATCTGAGGTTATAAATAATCCTGATGTTGCCTCGGAAGTAGCAGATTTGAGCATGGGTGATTCAATGACAACAACCCTTACGACATGTTTGGTAAACCCAGAGCCAATTAAAAATTTATTTGGTAAAGGTTTGCATGAAAAACTCTATATTCACGTACCGTACAGTGGTCTTTCAATTCCAAGAACGTATGAAGATATCAGTGGATTACCTGAGCCTGACGTTATTTTTCTCGAATACCGTATACCACGACTTTCTAATATGAGGGTCTACACCGATGTACAAACTATTCGCTATGCCGTAACACGTACATCCATAATGCCCTATACGTCTTACGAAGCTGGTGAAACCCAACAAGATGAATTCGATTTACTCGCGGCAAGCAGCGATAGCCCAGAAGAGTTTATGAAGAAATTCTTCGGTGACATATCAAAAAGTTCCTCTGCCATAACAGCAATAGAAAAATGGGACGAAATGCCCCTTAGTTTCTTGCGTCGCCAAGATTAGAATAGCGTACAATAGTATCCAGTAGATAATTCCTGGAGGGTCTTTTGAAACGAAACGTTATTGCTTTTGACTTGGATGACACGCTTGCAGTAAGCAAGTCACCCATTAGCGACCGAATGGCAGAATTACTTGGTCAATTACTCGAACACTACGAAGTCTGTGTTATTACAGGCGGAACATTTCAACAAATCGAAAAACAGGTGGCAGGTAGGCTAGAGGTTAGCCCACTTTTGCTCCGTAAGCTTCATATGATGCCAACGTGTGGGACTCGGTACTATCGGTTTGACGAAGTTACCGAGCAGTGGGTTCAACAGTATGCCGAAGATTTAACTGATCAGCAAAAGAAAGATATTATTCGCGTGCTCGAAGAAGGTGCCAAGCATTTGGGTATCTGGGAAGAGCACCCAGCAGGAGAAATCATCGAAGACCGCGGTAGCCAAATTACCTTTAGCGCGCTCGGTCAGCAGGCTTTGCCAGAAGATAAGTATAAATGGGATCCAGACGGCAAAAAGAAGCACGCCCTACGAGACTACGCTGCCGAACGGCTTGATAACTTAGAGGTGCGTGTTGGTGGTACAACATCAGTCGACATAACTACAATCGGCATTGATAAAGCCTATGGCATGAATAAACTCATAGAAATTTTAGGCGTTAGCAAAGATGAAATTCTGTTTATGGGCGATAAGCTCGAAGAGGGTGGCAACGATTACCCTGTAAAAGCGCTTGGTATTGATTCGATTGCGGTTGATGGTTGGGAAGAGACTGCGCTTGTTATCGAAGGCATTTTAGCCGTTAGCCAATAAAAAAACACCCGGCTGGGTGTGGTGTGTTTCCCGGAGTGGGCAGATAGCAGCAATGCTATCTGCCCACTCGCGGTGATGGGTGAGGTAGGTAACTTCCATGCTACTCAGCTGGCCTAGCCGGCGTACACCGGGGGAAGCTAACCGAGAAGCAGGGTCGCCTTGTGGCTCTCCCGCTTGCTCAGCTCGGGGATGAGGATGTCGACCCTCCGCCCGTCGCTGGCGATGCACTTGATGACCTGGCTGTCGTCAGCCGCGCGCAGGAAGTCCTGCTCGCGGATGGGGCGGACCCAGAGCTCCTGCTCAGCACCCACAGTGTCGCGGGCGATGATCTTGAAGTGCTGGTCAGTGATCTGTTGCTGCCGGAAGTGTTCGAGCGCGCTCGCGACCTCGAGGGCGCTCACCGTAGAGGTGAGTGCGTCGTCGAAGTACATGTTGCTCAGCTCCTTGTTTCGTGCGAGTACAAACCTGACGTTATTATTATAACATAAAAAACCTCCAAATGCAATTACCTGGAGGTTTTCAGCCTAACAGTGTATTAACTATTCTTTGCCGACTTGCCAGTTATCTACACGGCTATTTTGGTCATCTACAATTTCTTGACCAACAGCGAAATTACCAATATTTTTGACATCAACAACTTGCTTTTCGCCAGTACTTTCATCTCGAACTTCAATATGAAAACTACCCGGTTGTGTTGCGCCTGCTTCAAGTGCTAATTCACGTGCAGCTATTACGTCTTCTGACGAAGCGTTTGTGGCTGCTTCGTGTAAGTAATCTGCATCTTCTTTTGTTAATTGTTTTACTGTTTCTGACATGTTTTTTATCCTTTTTAGTTTTTGTTGAGGATGAATACATATTAGCATAAGTTTTATAAATTGTCAATAATATGTGCCCGCAAACAGAGTATACTTGACTGAGATAAGGGTATTATTTACTATAGTAAGGCTAGATTAGCACTCGTAATAGTACAGTGCTAATCTCATCTTAAATCAGTCACGAATAACGGAGGAAATGACCGATGAGTGTAAAAATTCAGCCACTCGCAGAATATGTTGTTGCCCAGCTTGAGGCAGCCGAAACCAAGACCGCCAGCGGCATTTACTTGCCCGAAGCAGCAGCCGAAAAACCTAAAACCGCCAAAGTTGTAGCGGTTGGTAAAAAAGTAGAAGATGTTAAAGTCGGCGACCGTATTATTTATAAAGGCTTTAGCTCGACAGAAGTTAAGTTAGAAGGCCAAGAATACATCTTGGTTGAAGAAGAAGATATTTTAGCAATTGTAAAATAGAACATTAATTATTGAAGTTAAGGCTTGTTATTGCTTGATTGCAGTACAAGGCAGCCGCGAGGAGCGGAGCGTAAGTGTACAATTGGTACATTGAGTGAGCACCAGAGCGGATAACGCAGTAATGTGGCAAGCAAAACATGCCGCACATAAGGAGAAATATGGGTAAAAGAGTATTCTACGATGACGATGCCCGCCGACGCGTACTTGGCGGTGCTGAAATTTTATACAACGCAGTTAAAACAACTATGGGCCCTAAAGGTCGTAACGTAATTATTAGCAAAACCTTTGGAAGCCCAAGTGTTACACACGATGGCGTGACGGTAGCTAAAGGGGTAGATATCCCTGAAGTTGACGATGAAACGTTAGGTTACAAGGTGGGTGCAGAGCTTATTAAGCAAGCTGCCAACAAGATGAACGATGTTGCCGGTGACGGTACAACTACCGTTACCGTTTTGACGTATCACATTTTGAACGAAGCTAATAAATTAATCGCCGCAGGCCACAATCCAATGCAATTGCGCAAAGGGCTCGAGGCAGCAGCGCATGAGGCGGTTGCCAAGCTTGGTGGTTTAGCCGAATCGATTGAAGGTAATAAAAAGCGCGTAGCCGAAGTTGCCACCATTAGTGCTGGCGACGAAGAAATCGGTACATTGATTGCTGATGTAATCGAAAAAGTTGGCAAAGACGGTGTTGTTACTGTTGAGCAAGGCCAAGGTTTGGGGCTTGAAAGCGAAGTGGTAGAAGGCTTTACTATTGATCGTGGCTTTGTAAGCCCCTATTTTGTGACCGATGCAACTCGCATGGAAGCTGTGTATGACAAGCCTGCCGTGGTGATTACCGATAAGAAGATCAGTAGTATCCAAGAATTCTTGCCACTATTAGAAAAACTCGCCCAAGCTGGTAAAAAGGACTTAGTGCTTATTGCCGAAGACGTTGATGGCGAAGCGCTCACAACCCTCGTATTGAACAAATTAAAGGGCGTCTTTAACACCGTAGCGGTTAAGGCACCTGCTTTTGGTGATCGCCGTAAAGAAATCTTGCAAGACATTGCGATTTTGACGGGCGCACAGGTTATTACCGAAGAGCAAGGTCATAGCTTTGAGACCGCTGACATGAGCTTTGTAGGTACGGCCCGAAAGGTAATTGTGACCAAAGACGATACAACGATTGTTGAAGGTGCAGGTAACCCGGTTGAAGTTGACGCGCGTATTAAGCAAATTAACGCTCAAGTCAAAGATGCGAGCAGCGAATACGACAAAGAAAACTTAGAAAAGCGTCGCGCGGCGTTAAGTGGTAAGGTTGCGGTTATCAAAGTTGGTGGTGCAACCGAAACCGAAATAGAAGAAAAGAAATACCGTGTTGACGACGCTGTTGCAGCTGTTAAGGCGGCTCTTGACGAAGGTATTGTGCCAGGTGGTGGTGTAACGCTTATAAACTTAGCATCAGAGATTAAGGTAGATGGTAACGACGCTGTTGCAGCCGGTGCCCAACTCCTTAAAAATGCGCTTGAACAGCCATTTAGGATCTTACTAACTAATGCTGGGCTAAATGCTGATGAGTGGTTACCGCAAGTTAAGGCAGGTAAACCAGGTTTTGGTGTTAACGTGAACAAGGCCGATAAGCTGGTTGACTTAAAGTCGGCCGGTGTCGTTGATCCAGCTCGCGTGACTAAAGAAGCTCTGCAAAACGCAGCTTCTATTGCCGGTACGGCTATGACGATGGGCGCGCTCGTGGTAGATATACCTGAAAAAGCACCAGCCGCTCCAGCACCAGGTGGCATGGGCCTAGACTATTAGGTCTTAGCGTTCTTTATAAAACAGGGGTTGATATGACCCCTGTTTTTGCATTGCATTATATTTAATAAAGTGTAATAATATGTAAACTGTTCTTTCAACGTTTGGGAGGGGCTTTGGCAAGACCAGTTACGCTCGACGATGTGGTCGAATACCTCGGCAAAAGGGGTAGAAGACTCTCGTCCGGCGTTCATGCCAACCTCGTCGGATATCTGGCCTACCAGCTGGATGCACGACTGCAACATGATGACATCAGGCGAATCATCGGTATCGGTGAGCAGCAGGGTGTCCTTGTTGTCACACGCAGTACGTCACTTCGTATCGACGCGATCGCGCTGAGCGAGTGGCAAGAGCAGGGCCAAGACGAGACGGACGACGTCCCAACCGAGTCCGAGGCGTGGGAAGAGGCCATCGCCTGGAGGCAACGAGCCCAACAGCTCGTAGAGCAGCTCGAGGCACTACAGCAAGCTCAACCGACCGCGACCGAAGTTTCGGTAGTGGAGCTACCGGCTCAGGCAACCAAGTGCGAGTGTGCCGAGCTTCGGGCGGATAACACCCGGCTGCAGGGCCTTCTCAGGTCTAAGGACACCGAACTAAGTCTTTCGCGTGAGCGCGAGGCTGACGCAGAGGGTCGAGTGGCAACTCTGGCTGCCAAGGTCAACGCGAACCGTGATCACGTCTGCAAGGTTGATCTCGTCGACTTCGCAAGGCTGGGCTGCGGTTGTGTGCTCCTGAAGGACTCGAGCCGTTGTAATGGCTCTGTTGACCCAGTGCTCATGCTCAGCGAGGTGTCGGTGAAGCGTCGAGACCGGGCAGAGACCAAGAAGATGCACCAGCTTCCCCCACAGGCGGTGCGTGCATAGCTCTAAGAACAGAAGTCGTCGGAAATCCCGGCGCCCCCGCATCAAGCAATTGGTGCGGGGTTATTTCATTTAAGTAACAGATAACAAATATTGACAAAATATATGAAATAAAGTATAATATCATAACTCGCTTAGTGGCTGGTTGTGAGGTGTCACCTCTCCCCGTTCAATAAGGAGTATTGTAACTTCACATCCAGGTACTACCAAACAGAAGACGGAGGAAGGACGATGTTCGCAGGAACGTTCGAGCAAGCGCTCGACGCTCTGCGTGCGGAGCCCTGTGTCGTCATCAACGAGTTCATGAACTTCATGGACGCCCACCCGAACACGGTGGGAGGATGGCTGCTCGGGACGTCGAAGCCCCCCACGGGCGAGACGAAGATCCGTGCGTTGTGCTACTTCAAGCTCAAGGGCTGGAGCGTGAGCGAGTTCGAGAACATCGAGCTCCTTGCGCAGAACATGTCCATGCTCCTTGGGCTGCGTGTCATCACGCTCACCGAAATGCTCGATGAACTCGGGCTGGCGTCGAGCTATGGCAACGGAATTCTCGGATTCCTGTACGGTGAGAAGGAGCTGACAAAGCAGGCTAGAAAGCTAGCTCAGTTGCTTGTGGTCGAGAAGACCGCAGCGCTCGAGCATGCCAAGGCCAACGTTGTCAGCTCGCTGATCACCACCGAGCCGAATAGTGCTCCGGCCAATCCGGTACCCACCGGGTCAGTCGGTGAAAAGCTGGCATTCCTGCTCACTCAGGCATACCCGCTTGCTCTCGAGCTCAACACCGAGAAGTTCACCGACGAAGACCGCGCCAAGATGCGTCGGATCGTTGGGCACGACCAGTTCGTCGACCTCAGCGTTGCCCTCAACCAGATGCGTTCTTCGCGAACGCGTCGAGACATGACAGGGAAGCCATGAAGACGCCGTCGAGTAGCAAGGTCGGCACGCACATGGGGAACGTCCTCATGATGCTTGCCAACAAGTACCAGACCCTCCCGCTCACCATCGTCGAGATGGTGCAGAACGCCATCGACGCTAACGCTTCGCGTGTGTTCATCGGTGTCGACCTCGATCGTCGCGAGATGATCGTGCTCGACAACGGAACCGGCGTCGACAAGAAGCTGTTCGAGGAGGCGCTGGCCAGCGTCGCCGAGACGAAGAAGAGCAAGACGCAGATTGGGCGGTTCGGGATCGGTATGATCTCGCCGCTCAACAAGTGCAACCGCTTCTTCTTCACCAGCCAGTCGGTTACCTCATCCCACCCCGTCCGTTGGACGTTCGAGAAGAGGCAGATCGAGAGGCAGAAAGAGGACGTCAACGTTCCCTGTGAGAATCTCCCGTCGATGCCGGGTATCCCCCGCATCTTCGCGAGTTCCGCAGGCGAGATTGCTGACGGCCTCTGGAGGACTCACATCCACCTGATTGGTCTCACGACCGACCGCACCGTCAGTCGTATCGACCTCGATCTTGTCGAGGACCAGGTCCGCACCAAGCTCGGTTACCACTTGCAGCGCAAGGGGATCGAGACGCGGATCGTCCTCATCGAGAACGAGCGCCAGTCGTACATCGACATCAAGCCTCACGCCTTCATGGGTGAGGCTCTCGAGGTCGTCTCGTACACCGGTGACGACGTCGGTGACGTCGAAATCGAGCTCTACCGAGCGCGCAAGGTGAACGGAAAGCGTTCCGGCAAGGTGGCTGTGTCCGAGATGGACATGGTCTACCCGATCGCATGGAACGACTTCGTCAACCAGGCTCGCAGTGGTGGATGGGCTGACAAGTCCGACGTCTTCGACGTGCTCGGCAGCGGGTACTTCGAGGGTGTCATCAAGGCAAAGGGCATCAGCCTGGCGCCAGAGCGCACCAAGTTCGAGTACAACGACGCGCTCATCAGCCTCTACTTCGTTCTCGACCAGTGGTACAACGAGGTGGGTCGTACCCACTTCGAGGCCGAGAAGGACCAGCAGCGTGACGAGCGCTACCACCAGATCGGACTCGCCGTCATGACCTCGATTCGTGAGATGCTTAGGCTTCCCGAGTTCGAGAGCCTGACGGCCGCCGTTCAGTCACACCTGAAGATCGGCGTCACCGGCTCTGGGCATGGCGACAGCGGTAAGCCACAGGTCGGCACGTCCACGAAACCGACGACACGAGTCGGTCAGGGTGGCGCTGGTCGCTCTCGTACTCCCGGTGTTGGGGGAGGCTCCGGGCGTACTCCCGACGGTGCCACTCGTGATGGCGACATGCCGTTCGGAGTGGTCGGTCGAGGTAAGCGTCGCGCCGAGGTCAAGGACGATTCTCTCGGACTGTGGATCGAGGTCACCGACTTCGAGTACTCCACTCGTCTGTGGGAGTTCGATCGCACGCGCGGTCTTCTGTCCTTCAACTCGAGCAACGCCATCTGGGCCGACCTCGACGGTGAGTACGCCAAGCGTCGTACGACGAAGAACGACAAGATGCTGGAGCACCTGCAGAAGTGGGTGATCCTCAAGGTTCTCGTCCTGTTGACGCTTTCCGAGGAGGACTTCGAGTCCGCCCGTGAGATCGTCGATCGCGAGACCAAGGCGTACGTCTTCGCCTTCATCAAGTCGTAGTACCGACGTGAACTAAGCCACCGTAGTCGGTGGGTGTTTTGTAGGTTGAACACTGGTCAACCTAACGTGCCGAAAGGCAAAGTCGTCGGAAATCCCGGCGCCCCCGCATCAAGCAATTGGTGCGGGGTTATTTCATTTTTAGGCTAAAACATCGAAACCATAAGCATAACTATGAAATAATTTATTGATTTTGCAATAATTGCCAGGTACAATCTGTTTTATAAGAGGTGCATAGTTATGAGCTGGTTTAAACGTACAAAAAACCCATACGGAACTGACGATTATTTACAAACGGCCGAAACCGTCAGCCGTCCAATGGCCATTGTATATACGATTGTAATGGTGTTTGTGGTTGGTGCACTTGCATTTAGCATCTTTTTTGGTGGGCGCTGGTTATACCAGAACCTTGATGGCACTAACCAGACTAAGACAACTGTGACCGAAAACCCAATTACCACCACGCCGGTTAAGGGCGAAACATCTTCGGCCGAAACGAGCACTAGTGGCCCATCAAGCTCATCATCAACAGGCTCAAATTCCTCAAGTTCATCGACGACAGCATCAGGCTCTAGCTCAACAAATACAAATACTACATCAAGCTCCAACAGCTCATCAACTCAGACTCAGCCAACAGTAACTGCTACTGCAATTACTGCAACCGGCCCAACCGAAGTGCTACTGGTATTTGTAGTCTCAACAATACTAGGAATAGGATTATTCCAGGCGTATATCCGAAGTCGAATTTAAAAAAGACCCCCATAAGGGGCCTTTTTTATTTGGTGGCAATTGTTAGTGTGATTGCGTAAAGTAATTAATTTCGTTCACGACATCGAGCAGTGCTTGGGCTTTAGCTTTTTCGTCGGTTATTGCTTGGGCAGCTTCGTAGGCGGCAGGCAAGAGTGATTGGTCGTCAGAAGCCTGGATCATCATCATAGTTGTTTTAAATTTTTCTTCTGGCGACTGTTCTAAGTGCCCGACCAATGGCGAAAGTTGTTCGAGTGCTTTTTGCTTTAGGTCGAGTAAATCGTCACTTCCAGCTGTTGGTTCTGGGGCGCTTGGGGCGACCGAAGGTGCGACTGGTTCTGGGGCGGGTGCAGTGGGTAACGCAAAAGGGTTATCGTTTGCAGGTGCAGAAACGGGTGGTGCTGCTGGAATCTCACCGAGACCACCTGACACATCGCTTGTTGGTACGGTTGACGGCTCTTCTAGACTGCCGTCGTGCATAATTTGATCGTTTGCCATAGCAGGGTCAACTGGCCCCTGTGTGTTAGTTGCTTGCTGATTATCTGAATGCCCAAACATTCCACCCCCTTATTTAGTGATTGCTCGTTACCTACTACTTTAGCATAAGAACTTAGAACAAAAAAATGTTTCAACAGATGATTTAAGACCGTAAAACATGATAGGGTAGAAGGATAGAAAAGTAAGGATACACATGCTTGACGATTTAGTACTTATTCACCAGCGCGATGCTCAAGATGCACTCGGTATTGCCGAAAAACAATGGGAGCAATTAGCTTATTCGTTTGATCTACCAAGACAAGACTTTAAGCCTGAAACTATCGTCTATGGTGGCATGGGCGGTTCGGCACTGGGTGCACTACTCGCAACCACTTGGCCTGGTTTTGCGGTTCCATTTGTAATTTCTCGCGACTATTCTATTCCGGCTTTTACATCTGATAAAACACTATTTATTGCCTCAAGTTACTCGGGCAACACCGAAGAAACACTCGAGGCACTCGGCCATGCCGAAGAGTCGGGTGCGCGTATTGTCGTTGTTGCCGCTGGCGGTAGGTTGGTAGAGATTGCCAAAGAAAAAAACTATCCACTTTTGCCATTACCCCAGGTCACGCAACCACGCTTTGCGACATTGTATGGATTTAAGGCGCTCGTAACAATTCTGCAAAGTTTTGGGCTGCTAGATACAGAAACAACAAATGTTGAGCTGGCTAAAACCGTAGAGTTCTTAAAACAAGCAACCGATCAGTGGCGGCCAGATGTGGCTACAAAAGACAATGTCGCCAAGCAACTAGCACTCGAGGTTATTGGCAAATCAATCGTCGTGTATGGTGGCCCATTAACGTACCCAGCTGCCTATAAATGGAAAATTAGCTTTAATGAAAATGCAAAAAATGTTGCCTGGGCTAACCAGTACCCCGAATTTAATCACAATGAGTTTTTGGGTTGGACAAGCCATCCGCTCGATAAACCATATGCTGTTATCGATTTACGTTCTAATTTTGAGCATCCTCAAGTACAAAAGCGCTTTACGGTAAGTGAACGACTCTTAAGTGGGCGCCGGCCGGCACCCCATATTGTGCAAGCACAGGGTGAAACAATACTAGAGCAATTAGTATGGCTCGTTGCACTTGGTGACTTTGTTAGTTTGTACACCGCAATCCTAAATGGGTTGAATCCAACGCCAATTGACTTGATTGAAAAGTTCAAAAAAGAACTAGTCTAAGTTACTGGTGACGTAAGGCTTCTATTGGATCTTTTCGTGCTGCCTGTACGGCTGGGGTTATACCAAAAATAATTCCTACAAGTGTCGACACGCCCGTTGCAATCAAAATAGTTTCGAGCGAAACCGAAGGGTGAATCGCGGTAGTGATTCGAAGTATAAATGATGCGCCGAGTGACAGTAGCACGCCAAAAATGCCACCAAAAATACTAATTACCATTGCTTCTACCAAAAACTGGCTTAGTATTTGTTGATTTGTGGCGCCAATTGCCTTACGTACACCAATCTCTCGCGTTCGTTCACTGACACTTACGAGCATGATATTCATGATTCCAATACCACCAACGAGCAGGGAAATACCCGCAACCGCAGCGACAAAGGTTGTTAATACAGTAAACAGCTGATTGGCGAGATTTAGGTATTCTTTTTGGCTTACGACTGTGAAGTCGTATTGGTTGTTGTGTCCCGCGTATAGTGCGTCTTTTATTCGGTTTGAAATATCCGACAATTTTTGGCCCGAAGCTACCTTGATATTAAGTTCACTAATTTGCAGGGGGCCACCCATTAATCGTTTTGCAGAATCAAAGGGTATATAAATAGCATTATTATAATTTGGCCCAATGTTAAGTGGGTTTTCGGGGGCGGCGCTTAAGACGCCACGAATAATATATTCATGACCTTTGATAATAATGGCTCGGCCAATCGGATCGCGCTGGTGATAGAGTGCATCGGCAACATTGCTACCGATAACCGCTACATCTTTTGACATGTCGGTTTTTTCAAAAAATTCACCATATTCTATCTGTTGATTGAGTACATTTTTAGTATCGTATGTCGTTGCCATAACGACACCATCGCCATAGGCAGGAGTTTCGGCTGATTCAACACTGGTAGTTAAGACTGCGTTGGGGCTTACGGCAACTACACCCGGTACGGCAGCGATTGTTGCGATGTCGGCCTCGGTTAGTGTACTCGTGCTGATTGGCGTTGTAAGTCGTATATTTTTTATTTTGCCACTCGAATCAACGCCTGGCTGACCCGGTTGAATAGTTATAATGTTGCTACCTAGATTACTGATTTGGGTTAGCACTTGGTTTTTTACACCTTCTCCAATAGAGACGGTCATAACGACACTCATAACACCAATAATGACCCCAAGCATTGTCAGAAAACTGCGTATACGGTTCGAGCGAATGCTCGATAATGCCATTTTGACATTGGTCATTATCATGATTTTTTGCCTCGTTTCTTAGCACGCTTTTGACTAACTTTTTCTTCGTCTACACTTGGTGCATTGTGAAGCTTGGTAACATCGGCTATTTCATGCTCTTTAAGATCTTGGTCTTGGTGAATACGACCATCACGCATATACACGACTCGGCTCGCATAGGCTGTTAAATCGGGGTTATGCGTAACCATGATTATCGTATTACCACCTTGGTGGATATCGCGCAGGAGCTCCATGATAACGGTACTGCTAGCTGTATCAAGGTTACCCGTAGGTTCATCGGCAATAAGTAGGCTTGGCTTATTAATAAGTGCACGGGCGATTGCAACGCGCTGAACTTGGCCACCACTAAGTTGCCGAGGATAATAGTATTCCCGGCTTTTTAGACCAACTTTATCTAAGATGTCAGATGCACGGTGCAGTCGTTTCAGGGTGGTCATCCCTTTATACGCTAAGGGCAGGGCAACATTTTCGATAACTGTCATGCGGTGAAGTAGGTTAAAGCTCTGGAAAATATAGCCAATTTTGTCACGGCGAGCCTTGGCGCGTGAGCGATTACGAAGCCGTGATACATTACGCCCATCGAGCATGTAAACTCCTTGGCTTGGTCTATCGAGTAAACCAATAATGTTCATGAGCGTACTTTTACCAGAGCCGCTGGGGCCCATAATCGCGACGAACTCACCCTTGTCGACTTCGAGCGTAACGTCATCAAGAGCAAGGGTAGTGGCATCGCCAAACCCATACACCTTACTAACATTTTCGAGCTTAATAACTGGCATAGTTGTGCCTAAATTCTACCCCTATAAAGCTCCGTTTTACAAGATACGGATGAGGTATAATATACAGCGGCCTATACGGAGGGGTCGCCTAGTGGCCTATGGCGCACGCTTGGAAAGCGTGTTGGGCGCAAGTCCTCGAGAGTTCGAATCTCTCTCCCTCCGCCAGGAGTGAACGACTCACTTTAGTGGGTCGTTTGCTTCTCGTAAAGAAGCAAGATGCGAACTCTCGAGATAGTTCGATAATAGAGCGATTAGCGAAATTATATGATGAAACCAAATTTGCCATTCAAAAAATAGGGCAAATCTGGCTTGAAGCTATAATCTCTCTCCCTCCGCCAAGATAAATACCTCAGCTTGCCTGGGTTATTTTAATTTTACTTAATGAGATTCGAGCCAAATATCTCGTTTAGGTGGTGCCGTTACCGGAACCAGTATTTTTACGAAACGTTGTACGATTGTTTCCTGCTGAACTCAGTGCGACACCAGCAATACTGCGCGCACTTGCAATTGCATGGCGCATCGCGGGTGTATTTACATTACCAATCTTCTGGCTCTCCCTATCATATGGCCCAAAACGTAAATTTTTACCATCATGTGCAACAACAAAAGGGAATGTTGCGTCGAGTGACTCAAGCATGCCAGGTAAGCGCAATGAAGGCGTAACACGCACAAGCCAACCCTGGAACTCCTTAGGTGTAGCCGTGTTGATGAGTATGGGGCCTTTATATATAAGCTCGGCACTTAGAAGCTCTAGACCGGTTTTGAAGCCCCTCATAACTTTCTTCTCAATCGTTGCGGAGTCAGTACCATTAGAGACAAAATACCCAACACCTTTTGGTAGATGGATTTCTTTATCTTCTTCAGATAACGCATCGTAGTCGGTGCCTTCGTTAGCAAGGCGGTCACGAACAGCGGTGATGATTGGTGTATCGCGGTCACGAAGTAGGTCAACTGCCAAATTATCAGCGAGTTCAATAAGGCTCGTGACTTTTCCGTTCTCAAATGTAATCATGTCACCAACGGCGAGGTTTGGGAGGGGTGTTGATGTGCTTAAAGCCTCGAGGCTGTAAAAATTTGGCTTAGCGTGTTCATGAAGATGCTCGTTCATATTATGTATATTATATCACAAATCCCGGCAAATTACTAGTTTGAGAGCCTTGCTATACTAGTTATAACGCTTATGAATATACTGTCTATTTACGCTCATCACGAACCTAGCTCTTTTACGAGTGCGCTTAAAAATACCGCGCTGAGTGTGTTGACTTCACAAGGACATCAAGTCTTTGAAAGCGATTTGTATGGAAGCGGTTTTGAGCCACGAGCAGAGAAGTTTGATTTTATTACATCGAGCGGTGGGCACTTTAATTACATGCTCGAACAACGTCACGCCGCTCAGAATGGTATGACATTTGGGCCGGATATCCGCCAAGAAATCGAAAAATTAAAAGCCGCCGAAACGATTATTTTTCATTTTCCACTCTGGTGGTTTGGGGCACCGGCTATGCTAAAAGGATGGTTTGATCGTGTGCTCGCCATGGGTGTCGCGTGGGATGGTGGCAAGTACTATGACACCGGATTAATGCGTGGTAAAAGTGCCATGCTGTGTGTCACGGCCGGGTTTCCGAAAGATTTTTACCGAATTGATGGCAAGCACCAAGCAACCATGCAACAAATACTGCACCCTATTCAGCATGGTACATTGGCTTTTTGTGGTTTTGACGTAATTGAACCATTTATTGTTTACAATTCGCTCGGCCTTTCCGATCAAGAGCGAGCAGAAGCACTTAAAGAGTACCAATTTAAAATTGAACACATTGTTGATAGCCCAGCTTACTTCCATCAGTTTTAGCTGATAACTAAGGGGTGATACAATAACAGATATGGAATCTGTACAAACCGCACTCGCGGAACATATCCGCACGCTTTTTTCTGTTGATATTCAGCCAGAATTAACACGTCCTGACCCACAGTTTGGCGATTTTGCCACCAATGTTGCCATGCAGCTCGCTAAGCAACTTGGTAACAATCCTCGCGAGATTGCCGAACAAATTGTTTCTTCTTTGCAAGCATCACAGCCAGTATGGCTCGCTCGTGCAAATGTTGCGGGCCCAGGTTTTATAAATGTGCTTTTAAGTGACAAAGAACTTTTGAGCCAGGCAACTGCTGAAGTGCCGCAGTCTATGGCTGGTGCGAATTACGTTGTTGAATATTCATGCCCTAATGCTTTCAAGGAGCTTCACGCCGGTCATCTATACCAAACTATTGCAGGCGACGTAATCGCACGCTTGCTTGAACAATCAGGCGCTACTGTACACCGCACTAATTTTGGGGGTGATGTTGGTCTGCACGTTGCCAAAGCAATGTGGGGAATTATTGCCACGCTCGAAGGAGAAAGTCCAGAAAAACTAGCATCAATCGAAGTACAATCTCAGGCTAATTTTTTAAGTAGTGCCTACGTAAAAGGTGCCGCAGCGTATGAAGATGATGCCGATGCACGACGCGAAATAGAACACTACAACCAACAAATTTATACACTCCATGCTAATAACGATCACGAATCGTCTTTTGCGCAGATTTATTGGACATGTCGCCAGTGGAGTTATGATTATTTTGACCGATTTTATGAGCGCATTCAGGTTAACCCGTTTACGTACTTTCCCGAAAGCACAACCGCAGAACCAGGCCTAAAGCTGGTTCGCGAAGGCATAGGTATAGGGGTATTTGAAGAGTCGGATGGTGCAATTGTGTATCGTGGTGAAAAAGTTGGTTTGCATACGCGCGTATTTGTAACGCAAACAGGCTTACCAACCTACGAAACAAAAGATCTGGGGGTTATATCGCTCGAATACCAACAATACGGTTTTGACCATCGTATTTTAATTACAGGTCGTGACCAAACCGAATACATGCGCGTTGTCTATGCGGCTGCGGGCGAAATGATTCCAGCGGTGCAGGGTGTTATGACCCATATAACAAATGGTCTTATAAAATTTGCCGATGGCTCAAAAATGAGTTCACGACTTGGTAATGTGACCTCTGCTACTGATGTACTTGATGCGGTTAATGAGCACATGTCGGAAAAGGATGACCAACAAATCAGGAACGGCCTTGCACTTGGTGCCGTTAAATACGCATTTCTCAAACAGCGTCTTGGTGGCGATGTTGCTTTTGACCCTGAAACTTCCGTCAGTTTACAGGGCAACAGCGGGCCGTACTTGCAGTACGCACTCGTAAGGGCACGGAGCATTTTAGAAAAGGCCGGAAGTTCACATGTATCTTCGGATGGTACGTTGCAAGAAGGTGAACGGGCACTCGTGCAAAAAATGACTGGCTTTAGTGATGCCGTCCGACAATCAACATTAGAATATGCGCCTCACATACTTTGCACATACCTGTATGAGCTCGCGGGCGTATTTAACGGTTTTTACGAACATAATCGTGTAATTGGTGATGAGCGGAGTGACGTAAGGCTCGAGCTTGTTAAGCGGTACGCTGAAATACTCGATAAAGGTCTTGAGTTGCTTGGTATAGAGCGCCTGGCTAAGATGTAATTTGACAGCAAACCGCTTGGTGTGGTTTTCTAAATAGGGTCTTTAAAATACCCCATACGAGGGAAATTATGAAACGAAAAGACCACACATCAACAGAATAAACGAGCCGCAGATAAGCGGCTCTTTTTTTATGCAAAAGTAAAGGAGTACAAAATGCCAGAAAAAAATAATATAGCACCAATAATAGACGGTAACTTTACAAATTTAGATTTCATATCTACGAAACAACTTTCAAAACCGACAATCGATATATTATTTGAAGAAGTTGATTCAATGCGTGAAATATATTATCACCAAAAAGGTATAGATTTATTACCTCATTATCAGATTGATATCAAATTCGATGAGCCATCTACGCGAACACTTAAGTCCTTTGTAGCGGCTGCGCAACGTCTAGGCGCAAGTGTTTTATACACTCCAGATAAAGAATTTTCTTCTGTATCTAAGGGTGAGTCGTGGGATGACGATATTCTTGCGAATGCTCAGTATGCCGATGCAACAGTAATGCGACATCCCCAAACCGGAAAGGTCGGTGAGGCGGCAAACCTTTCTCCTGTGCCAGTATTGAATGGTGGCGATGGGATAGGTGAACATCCCAGTCAAGCCGGACTTGATCTTTATACTATCCGACAAAAATTAGGTGGCGTAAAAGGTAAAACTATTACTGCAGTAGGGGATTTATTTCATGGTAGAACCGTAAAATCATTGGCAGATATTGCCGCTACAGAAAGTGAAGGGGATCTAAGGATTAATTTTGTTGCTCCAGAGGATATGCAAATGTCACAAGAAGTCATAACTGACCTTCGTGGACGTGGAGTCGATGTACAGCTTTTTGATGAAATAGAAGAGCCCTTAAGGGACACAGATGCATTGTATGTAGTACGAATGCAGCGAGAGCGATTTGGAACCCAAGAAGATGCATCAATTGGCGAAGATACTCTTGCGAAGATTAAAAAAATTCTTCAGTTTGGGTCCGAGCAGCATAAACGTCTAATGACCCCAGGGTTTGTCGATACCGTTACTGCCATGAGTAGGGAGCTTGATTTACTTGATGAGCATAGTGACTCGTACAAGAAGTTATATGCTGATTTTATCGGATTACGATACGCAATTCCTGACGTAAAAGTAATACAAACTAATACATCACCAACTGATAATCCTTATGTAATTACACCTGAATTATTACGATTTGCGAAAGAAAAAATGATATTAATGCATCCGTTTCCTCGTGTTGGTGAAATTGATATTCGATGCGACAGTGACCCACGGGCGGTGTACTTAACTGACCAAATGAAAAATGGTATGTTTGTGCGCATGGCTTTACTTGCGAGAATAATGGGAAAAACCACACTTGCAGCTGCGTAGATTGTTATCGTCTATCACGTTTGAAACCTGTACAATAGTGCTTAAAGGATAAGCACTATTCATGAAACACATACAAACGGCGCTTGTTTTATACCCGCACCAGCTCTTTGCGCCAGAGCACTTACCTAAAGTCGACCTTGTTTACTTGGTTGAAGAACCACTTTTTTTTGGCGTCGACCAACAGTATCCACTACCGCTACACAAACAAAAACTAGTTCTTCACCGCGCGAGTATGCGCCGGTACATAGAAGAAGTGTTGTGGCAGAATGATATCGATGTTGAATACATAGAGCTTGACGACGTTGGTTCGACGGCAGATGTGCTTGTGCGTGCCCAACAGGCAGGGGCAGAGTTAGTGTATGTATTTGACCCGACCGATTTTGCGATTGATACCAGAATCAAAAAAGCACTCGAGGGAGTAATCGAAACACCTTTTGAACTACGCGTGCTCCCAACCCCGAGCTTTATGTTAAAAGCGACCGAAGTACGTGATTATTTAGGAGATAAAGATAAACATAAGTTTGCTGATTTTTACCAGTGGCAACGCGAACGGTTTAATATTCTAATCGACAAGAACTATAAGCCAGTCGGTGGTAAGTGGAGTTATGATGTCGAAAACCGTAAGGCCTTGCCAAAGGACCATACAGCGCCTGGCTTTAATGGCTATGGTGATAATAAATACGTCGAAGAAGCTAAAAAATGGGTGGATAAACGATTTACGGGTAACCCCGGTAGCTACGATGAATTTATGTGGCCGACCTCACACGACGAGGCTGCTAAATGGCTCGATGAATTTTTTAGGGAGCGGTTTGAGGATTTTGGAGCCTATGAAGATGCCATGGATGGTGCAGCGGTCTTTTTATATCACAGCGGTATATCGGCTCCATTAAATATTGGTCTTTTAACACCCCAACAAGTCGTTGATGCGGCGCTTGAATACAACGAAAAAAACCCTGTTAACCTGCCGAGTTTAGAGGGCTTTATACGGCAAGTAATTGGTTGGCGTGAATATGTACGTGGTTTGTATATCACGCAAAGCGTGCCCATGCGGACAGCTAATGGGCTCAACCAAACCCGTACATTAAGCAGTCAATGGTGGGATGGAACCACTGGTATTCCGCCACTTGATGATGTGATTACTAAAGTGAACAAACACGCATACGCTCATCATATCGAGCGTTTAATGATTGTCGGCAATCTTATGCTCTTATGTGAAATTAAGCCAGAAGAAGTCTATAAGTGGTTTGCGTCGTTGTTTATTGACGCTTACGATTGGGTTATGGTGCCTAATGTCTACGGCATGAGCCAGTTTAGTGATTTGGGTAGTATGATGACAAAACCATATATATCTGGCAGCAACTACATCTTAAATATGAGTCACTACGATAAAGATATTTGGTGTGATGTATGGGATGGACTATTTTGGGGCTTTGTTGATCGTAACAAAGAACTACTCGCTAAAAATCCGCGCACCAGCATGATGGTAAAACAGCTTGGTAAGCTCAATGCTGACCGCAAACGAATCATTGGTTATCGGGCACAAGATTTTCTGACCTCTATAAGCTAGTTGAGTATCGGGTATATCGGGACTATACTGGCCATAAAAGGGAGATTTGGAATGAACAAACAACTTAAAGGGTTTTTGGATTTTATCCGCGAAGCAGGGGTTGTTGGCTTAGCTATAGGACTGGCAATTGGAACGCAGGTAACGATAGTTGTTAGTCAAATTGTCGACAATTTTATTAATCCACTTGTCGGCTTTTTACTGAGTTTTATGTTAAAAAGTGGTTCATCGCTCCAGGATTATACTTGGACGATTTCAACTGGCGCGCATCCACTGGCGATTGGCTGGGGAGCAATCCTGAGTAGCCTTATTAAGTTTGCAGCCGTTGCAGCCGTTATCTATTATGTCGTTAAAGGCCTACGGCTTGATAAGCTCGATAAAGCTAAAAAATAATCACACCTATTCAGCCATTTAGCTCAGGACTATACTGGATGTATGGACCTGAGTGATAACGAATGGCGAGAACGGCTAACACCCGAGCAGTATGTGGTTTTACGTAATAAAGGAACCGAAACTCCCTTTAGCGGTGAATATGTCTTGCCAAAAAATGATGGCACCTATTTATGCCAAGGGTGTGGTTCAGTTTTGTTTTCGGCCGATTCGCAATATGAATCAACAACACCAGGGCTTATCGGGTGGCCAAGTTTTAGTGATATCGCTAAAACAGGTGCCGTAGAGCTACGCGATGATACCTCGCTTGGTATGCATCGTACAGAAGTGGTCTGCGCCACTTGTGGTGGTCACCTTGGTCATCTATTCGAAGACGAGCATGCACCGAACGGCATGCACTACTGTATTAATTCGTGTGTACTCGATTTTAAGCCAAAAGGGGATGAGTAAATGCAATTCATCACAACACCAAGACTTTTATTGATTGAACTTCATGGCCGCGAGCAGATATGGGCCCTGAGGGCAAAAATAGAAGTCGCAAAAAAAGATATCCAATTGCTTGAATATCGTGATACGTTTGCGAACTGGCGTAAATGGGAAGTACGTCTACCCGGTACCGGCATGCCTGGTAAATTAATTGCAGGTAGTTTTTGGACAGAAGAAGGCTGGGACTTTTTATATCTCACAAACCCACATGGTTGGGTAGAGCCTTTTGTGCACAACGTACTGTATATAGAAACCAATCAACAAAAATTTAAGCGCATAATTATTAGCTGTACTCCAGACGAAGCTGCCCCAGTTGTCGCGTGGGCGAATAAATAATTGTATAATCGTTCGGGTATGGCTGATATCAAGCACGACGTAGCGACCAAACTACTCTGGGTAGACCTTGAAATGACAGGGCTCGAACCAGACACCGACCGCATTTTAGAGATAGCGGCTATAGTTACTGATTTTGATTTTAATGAACTCGGTCGTTTCGAAAGCGCCATCCATCAAGATGTATCCGTGCTTGCGGGTATGAACGAATGGGCGCGTGATACGCATAATGCAAGTGGACTCATTACAAGAGTAGCCAGTGCACCGAGTGAACAAAAAGTCGCAACCGATTTTGCGAAATTTATTGCAAAACACTTTGATGAGCCGGCGGTACTAGCGGGCAATAGCATCCATCAAGACAGGCGTTTTATACGCAAATGGTGGCCCGACGTCGAGGCGTTGTTGCACTATCGGATGCTCGATGTAAGCAGCTATAAAATTATTATGCAGGGTAAATACCACCGTATTTTTACCAAAAAAGAGACGCACCGTGCGCTCGACGATATCGAAGAATCAATTGCTGAATTAAAATTTTATTTACGGCTCGAGGAACGATAATGGACCACAAAACAGTAGAAGAATACATCTTATCAATGCCAAATGCCAAGCTTGAGTATCCTTTTGGTAAGGATGTCGCTGTCTATAAGGCAAATGACAAGATGTTCGCGCTCATTGCCGAAGGAAGTGACCCCGTACGTCTTAGTTTAAAGTGCGACCCACAACTCGCTACGCTTTTGCGCGAAAAGTATGAAACAGTGCTGCCAGGCTATCATTTAAATAAAAAGCACTGGAACACACTTATTTTAAGTGGCCAGCTACCATGGGAAGAGGTCCAAGACCTTATCCGTCATAGTTACATTTTAGTTACCGAACAATAAGTATTATTGCGTAGTAGTAGGATACAGGATTTCTAATTGCTGAAAATCGTCAGAAAACTGTTTTTTAATTTTTGCCGAAGAAGCATTAGCATACGCAGCCTGTAACTTTGTTCGGTATTCATCAACTCTGTTTGCGAGCAGGGTTGAAAACGTTGTGTCGTAATTGCCATTCTGTTGAGCGTCACTTAATACCTTAGAATATGATTTTACTTGTAAGGCGGCTATTTGCTTTGATGGGTTTTTAATTCCGTTCGCCTTTAAGAGCGCAATAATTTGGTTATTTTGGCTTGCAACAACCAAGGATACAGAAGCATTTTTTGTAAGTAATTGTTGATCGCGTACATTTACGCTTCCGAGCTTCGTTATTTCGATTATGTCTTGTTGCGAAGCCGCCAAACTAAGGTATGAATCGGTCGCACTACTTTTGCCACTATTGATGAGCATTAGAACGATGCCACCGACCACCAAGACAATGATGGCAATAATAGCAACTTGTAGTATTCGGGCTTTTTGCGAACCACCATTCAACCCAATACCACGCTTTTTTTGGCCGGGGTTCATGATGAAATCGTATGGATTTTGTTGATTTGGAGGCATAACTTCTTATTATAAGCATAACTAATTTATGAACTCTAGGCTAGCGCTTGTGCTTGTTTATAGGTATTACGTGTACAATGACAGTAGTTATGGATGCTGTTGAGGATATTAAGAATCGACTTTCAATCGAGGATGTTGTAGGCGACTATGTCGAGCTGAAACGTGCTGGGCGTAATTTTAAAGGTTTATCGCCGTTTAATTCGGAACGATCACCAAGTTTTATGGTGAGTCCCGAAAAGCAGATATGGCACGATTTTAGTAGTGGCAAGGGCGGTAACATGTTTGGCTTTGTTATGGAGATGGAGGGTGTCGATTTTAAGGGTGCTCTTGAAATTTTAGCGCGTAAAGCAGGCGTTGATTTAAGTCTCTATCAAAAAGGTGATGGTCGTGCACGACAGCAAAAAGACAAAGCGCTCGAAGTTCTCGAACTGGCTACCAAGTACTATCAGCAGACTCTTTTGAAAAATAGTGATGCGCTCGACTACGTTATAGGTAAACGAAAGTTTAATAAGCAAACGCTCGCCGATTTCAAAATTGGGTATGCTCCCAATAATGGCACTGCACTTATGGATTTTTTGAAAAAACGTGGCCACGACGAAACAACTATAAAACTCGCCGGTTTATCCGCACAACGTTACCGTGGAGCGGGCGATATGTTTCGTGGGCGAATCATGATTCCACTGGCCGACGCACAGGGCGCAACCATTGGCTTTACTGCTCGTATTCTAGAAGACGATCCAAACGCGCCAAAATATATAAATACGCCCCAGACCCTGCTGTACGATAAGAGCCGTCATGTGTTTGGCTTGCACCTTGCCAAAGATGCTATTCGTCGGGCTGACTTTGCGGTAATTGTCGAAGGTAACTTGGATGTTATCGCCAGTCACCAGGCAGGTTATGCCAATGTTGTCGCCACTGCTGGTACCGCAATCACACCCTACCACTTAAAAGCCTTACAGCGATTTACCGACGATTTACGCCTTAGCTTCGACCAAGACCGCGCAGGTATAGCAGCGGCAGAACGTGCTATTAGCGTTGCGCAGGGTGCAGGTGTAAAACTATCGATTATTACCATCCCAGAAGGAAAAGACCCTGATGAATTAATAAAAAAGAACCCAGCCGCATGGGAAGAAGCCATGCACAACCCGCAGTACGCACTTGATTGGCTCGTCGAGCGCTATGCGGCAATGTATGATATTACGACCGCGCACGGCAAACGAGCCTTTTCTGATGTTCTTTTACAAACCATTGCACGGCTTGAAGACAGCGTAGAACAAGATCATTACCTACTTGAACTAGCCAACTTAACAGAAGTAAGCGAAGCTGCAATGCGTAGTAAGCTTGCCCAGGTTAAGGGTGAAGGCCATTCGCCAATTAAGCGGACAAAAACTCATACCGTAGAGCATGTTGGTACTGACCCACATATGTATGAAGACCAACTATTAAGCCTTTTAGTTGCCTATCCAATCACACGACGTTTACTCGAAACCGAAAGCCAACGACTTATCTTTAGTACGCCAGAACGCCAACGCGTATACGAGTACGTCGAGCAAAATCCGCATACATCACTCGGTGAAGAAATACCTGAAGATTTGAAAGATGTCGAAGACTATGTCAAAATACTATTATTCAAAGCAGAAGAGCTCTATAACAGTTTTGACGCCAACGAGCGGCTGAGGGAGCTTAAGGATTTAATCACCAAACTAACAACAAAATATCAAAAAGAACAAAAACAAGAATTAACAGAGGCAATTCGTGCCGCCGAAGCAGCAGGTGATGAGGCTTTGGTTGCAGAACTACTCGATCAATTCAATGGCTTATTAAGAAAGGATTAGACACTCGTGGCAGACGATGAACAAGTAGTCGATTTACAAGCGGCTAAGGCTAAGCTTGTAGAACAAGCAAAAAAAGATGGACGTATAGAACAAAAAGTGATTTTTAAGGCGATACCTGATACGCCAGAAAATCTGGATATTCTTGATGCACTTTACGCAGAATTAACAGAAGCAAGTGTTGAACTTATCGCGCAAGAAGAACCAGCGGTAGAAGATTTTAGTGACGAATGGGCTGCCGAAGACGAAGAAGAAATTTTTATCGATCAAAGTGCATATCTTGATGATGTTGCCGATGACTCGGTTCGGCTTTACTTGCGAGAAATCGGTAAAATTCCTTTATTAAGTGCAGAAGAAGAACTTGATTTAGCGCACAAGGTAGTAGCGGGTGACAAGCGTGCCAAAGATAAAATGGCCGAAGCTAATATGCGCTTGGTTGTTTCTATTGCTAAACGATATGTAGGACGTGGCCTTGATCTTTTAGATCTTATCCAAGAAGGTAACACTGGCTTACTGCGCGCGGTAGAAAAGTTCGACCCAGACAAGGGCTTTAAGTTCAGTACCTATGCAACATGGTGGATTCGCCAGGCAATTACCCGTGCAATCGCCGACCAGGCACGTACAATTCGTATCCCGGTCCACATGGTTGAAACTATAAATAAATTGCTCAGAACCCAGCGTCGATTAACGCAAGAACTTAATCGTGAACCAACTAACGAAGAGATTGCCAAAGAAATGGACATCGAAGTCGAGAAGGTTGAGCACATTATGAAGATTAAACAGGATATTCATAGCCTAGATCAGAGTGTGCGCGACGACGAAGAAGACAGCGTACTTGGTGATTTTGTTGAAGACGAAGATACCATTACTCCCGAAGAATCGGCTACAAATCAGCTTCTTAAAGAGCAGGTAAAAGACTTACTAGGGTCATTAAGCGAACGCGAACAAAAAATTATTCGCCTTCGTTTTGGCTTAGAAGACGGCAAAAGCCACACGCTCGAAGAAGTTGGCCAAGAGTTTAGCGTTACGCGCGAGCGTATTCGCCAGATCGAAGCTAAGGCGCTTGCTAAACTTCGCAAGCACAAAGACAGCAAAAAACTATTAGATTACATTCGGTAGGGGAGCGTAATGATTATAGGTATTTCGGGTTCATTTAGCAGCGGTAAAGATACGCTCGCAAAGCATCTCAGTGATACGTACGGGTTTATGGGTGTTAATACCGGTGATATCGTGCGCGAGATTGCGCAAGTTGAGCGCGGTTCAGTCGAGCGCCCTATTTTGCAAGAAGTAGCAGATGAATTACGTCATAAATATGGTGGCGGAGTACTCGTAGAGCGTGCACTCGATAGGTACCACAACAGTATCCGTAACTACCCAGGCTGTTCAATTATTGGTTTGCGTAGCCTTGGCGAAGCCAAAGCAATTAAAGAGCAGGGTGGGACACTCGTATTTATAGATGCACCAATCGAAATTCGACACCAGCGCATGATAGGGCGAGCCCGTGATGGCGAAGCAACGCTCTCGTTAGAAGAATTCAGACAGCGCGAAGAAGCCGAACTTTCAAGTGGTTCAACTGACGCGGATTTTAACTTGCTCGAAATTGAAAAGATTGCCGACGTAAAACTCGTAAACGACAAAGAACCAGAAGCGTTCTTGAAACAAGCCGATAGTGTCTTGTTTTCGTAGGCAAAAATAAGTAAGGTATACTCATGGCAAAAAACTTAACAAAGTTAAGTAATTTAGATACCACTGATTTTACGACTGCGCTTGCGCAGTATCGCGCACATATCGATACTGCTATTACTGAGTATGTACAAGAACTCGAATCTCATACTTCTGAGCAATTTGGTGGTTACCCACTTGAAGCGGTGAAGGCATTTACCGATGTGTTAAGCCGTGGGGGTAAGCGCATCCGTGGTTCACTCGCAATTGCGGCCTACGAAATGTTTGGTGGTACCAATACTAAAATGATTACAGCGGCAGCCAGCGCGCTCGAAATCTTAAATACGTATATTTTGATTGCTGATGATATACAAGACAGGTCACATTCACGTCGTGGTGGCAAAACTGCGCACATCATATTAAAGGAATACCACGAGCAAAATTATCTAAGTGGTGATGCCCAGCACTTTGGTGAATCAATAGCTATAAATGCATTCTTGATTGCCCAGCACTATGCGATGAATATTTTGGCAAACCTTGATGCGCCTGCAGAGCTCAAAATAAGGGCAATCGATAACGTTAACCGTTGCTTTATTGCAACTGCTCACGGCCAAACGCTTGATATTTTTAACGAAGTTGTTGCCTGTGTTGGCCAAGAAGATGTTAACAATGTACTCGAATGGAAAACGGCTTACTACACGTTCATTAACCCGCTACAACTTGGCGCCATTTTAGCTGGTGCAAATGAATCCGATTTAACCGAACTTGCTGAATATGGGTTGTACGCTGGCCGAGCATTCCAAATTGCCGATGATGTTATTGGTGTATTTGGTGATGAGTCTGTTAGCGGCAAGAGCAGTATGGATGATATTCGCGAAGGTAAGCGTACGACATTGTCGGTCTATGCCATTAGCAATGCCCCCAAGGCGGATGCCATGTTTTTGAACCAATGTCTTGGTAAGCAAAATCTTACGATGGCGGAATTTAAACAATGTAAACAGATACTAGTTGACAGTGGGGCACTCGCCTACGCCAAGCAACAGGCGCACGAATCAGCCGAAGCGGCCGAAAAAGTTATCGTAAAAAATACAAACTGGCCAAAAAGGTCTCAACAGTTTTTACAAGACCTCGTACAATATATAGCAGAACGTAAAGCATAGTTAGGAAACGCGGTTGAAAAAGAAGATTGTAATAATCGGTGCTGGTTTTGGCGGTCTAAGCGCAGCTGCATATTTGGCCCGCGATGGGCACGAAGTGCTCGTGCTCGAAAAAAATAATCAACCGGGTGGCCGTGCCATGATTGCCAAAGAAAAGGGTTTTACTTTTGACCTTGGGCCAAGTTGGTACATGATGCCCGACGTATTTGATGATTTTTTTGCTGACTTTGGCAAAAAAACGAGTGATTATTACGAACTAAAAAAACTCTCTCCGTCGTATCGTGTTTATAATACAGCCACTCATCACGATGTTAAATCAACCGACGAAGGTGGCTTGGCGCTGTTTGATCAAATTGAACCAGGTTCGGCCGAAAAGATTAAAAAACTGCTGGTTAAAACCGAAAAAGAGTACAACACCGTTCGCAAACACTTGCTCGAAAAAGATTACACAAAGCCCAAAGACTTATTAAATCCTAAGGCAGTTCAGCTTGTCAGCAACCCAATGTTGCTTAATTCGTACCACAATCGTATTAAGCAGGCCGTTAAAGATCCAGAGCTTCAAAAGATTCTCGAATTTATGGTTGTCTTTATGGGCGGTAGTCCCGAAAACATTCCTGCCGTCTACAGCTTGTTGTCACACGTCGATTTAAACTTGGGCATTTGGTACCCAATGGGTGGTTTTGGCGCTGTTGTTAAAGCGTTTGAAAAGCTCGCCAAAAAACAAGGCGCAAAGTTTAAATATAATGCAGAAGTTACAAAAATCGTTACCAAAGGCAAGCGTACGCTTGGTGTGTTTGTTGGCGAAGATTACATACCGGCAGATATTGTCATTGCCAATGCGGACTATCATCATACCGAAACAAA
The DNA here is from genome assembly GCA_046350635.1 of Saccharimonadales bacterium (SeqCode). Taxonomy (GTDB): domain Bacteria; phylum Patescibacteriota; class Saccharimonadia; order Saccharimonadales; family CAIOMD01; genus CAZMHJ01. Next base: position 112,829 of record JAXLZY010000001.1, on the reverse strand, counting down.
ACTGCTCGACGAACGCCACCGTGCCTATCACGAGCGCTACTGGCGCCGTAAAACCATGTCGCCATCGAGCTTACTTATTTATCTTGGTGTTAAAAAACAGGTGCCTGGGCTATTGCATCACACCATGTTCTTTGACGCTGATTGGCATGGGCATTTCAACCAAGTATTTAAAGAAAAGGGTTGGGTGTCACGGCCGCTCTTTTATGTTGGCACACCCAGTAAAACCGACCCGAGTGTGGCGCCAAAAAATAAAGAAAACATTGTTATATTGGTACCAATTGCGAGTGGCGTAAAAGTTGATGATGCGCACCGTAAAGAACTGGTAGATTCTGTTATCGCACGCATGGAAGCACGTTTAGGCGTATCGTTCGCCAAAGACATTACCGTTAAACAAGTTCGCGATATTGAGTATTTTGAAGACACCTTTAATGCTTATAAAGGTAATGCATTTGGGTTAGCACACACCCTTACGCAAACTGCAGTTTTACGGCCTCGCATGCAAAGTAGTAAAGTGCAAAACCTCTTTTATGTAGGGCAATATACGAACCCAGGTACTGGTGTGCCAATTGTGGTGCTTTCTGGTAAGGTGGTCGCAAACTTAGTTAACAATACTATCGAGCATGAAGAGCGAAGAAACCATATTTAAACAGGGCAGTACCACATACTACTGGAGTAGTAAGTTTTTTCCGCCACGTACGCGTCAAGATGTCTATAAGCTTTATAGTTTTGTGCGCGTAGCAGATGATTTTGTCGATACCGTGCCTGCTGATATCCAAAGCTTTAATCAGCTCGAAAAAACCTGGCACAAATTTGTATCGGGTAAAAAGGTAGCCAAAAAGCAGAATGATACCATTTATCAGGTCTGTCAGAATATGGACGATGTTGTTCGTAAATACGACTTTGATACTGCCTGGGTAGATGCTTTTTTGGCATCAATGCGCATGGATATTGCGGGCAAAACATATAAAACACTCGACGACACGCTCGAATATATTTATGGATCCGCAGAGGTTATCGGGCTTATGATGGCAAAGATTATTGGTGTGCCCGAATCAGCATACGAATTTGCAAAATTGCAGGGTAGGGCGATGCAATATATTAATTTTTTACGTGACATCGCCGAAGATATAAAGCTAGAGCGCTGTTATTTTCCTAAATCGGAACTAAAAAAATACGGATTACCACGGTTAACCGAAGCCGAAGCCCACAAACATCCAGCCGCGTACCGCGAATTTATAGAAGCACAACTTGCGTATTATCACGAGTGGCAGGCCAAGGCTAATAATGGTTTTAAGGCCATACCGCGTAAGCAACGTGTTGCACTACGTACGGCAGTTGATATGTATAACTGGACTGCCGAACAGCTTGCGAAAAACCCCTATGTAGTGTTTGATAAGAAGGTAAAACCAACTAAGTACCGAGTGGTGGCTCGTGCAATGAGGAGGACGCTTCGTGCATAGCTATTATTACCTACTATTTAATCTGTTGGTATTTGTGCCGGTACTTATTTTAAGCTTCACAACCGACGTTAAACCGCATCGACATCTTAAGGCGCTTTTGGGCGCTTTTTTGTTAGTTTGTGTACCGTTTATTCTGTGGGATGCATGGGCAGTACACGCAGGCCACTGGGGTTTTAACAGCAACTATGTGCTCAGCCCACGGTTTATAAACCTTGCCCTCGAAGAAATCCTATTCTTTATAACGGTACCGTTTGCCATGATTTACGTATGGGGCGTTATTCGTAAATTCGTAGACGATGTGCAAATAAAAACCTGGATTCCGCTCGCGCTACTAAGCCTTGCCGCTGGTGCCGCTGGTGCGCTATTAGTTTGGTACTGGGACAGGGGATATACACGCGCTGCTATGATTGCAGCATTGATTGCAGTTATCGTAGCCGGTTGTTCTACGTTAGTATTTACACTCCGTTTTTGGGTGTTCCAGGTAGTACTGCTGTTGCTATTTTTGATAGCAAACTGGGTATTAACAGCTTTACCGATTATCTTATATAGCAATGCTGAAATTATAGGTACCAAAATACTAACGATTCCGCTCGAAGATTTCTTCTTTAACTTTGCGCTTATTAATCTGTTTTTGATTACCTACAACTGGCTTGATAGCCGATTACATATCGCGCGGTAACGTGTTGTTGTGCTTCGTTACAAAGCTTTCGACATCGGTAAACTCGCCTCGAGTTGGCAATTTGCTGTAGCCTGGGCGACGTTTTAAACCTTCGTCGAGTAAGCCGAACATTTGGCGTAAACTTTCTGCCACTTGGGCGCTTTCTATCACCATGCCAATGGCTTCTTTGCCAAACGAAATAATTGATACCTTATTGCCAAATACACTCCACTCAACAGGGGCAGTGTAATCTTCTGGTAAGTACCAGGTTCGTTCCAAAAGCATGGCTTTATCGGATTCTTTGATATCAACAGGTGTTTCTGGCGCGTCAGGAGTAAATGCTTTTCGCTGAATGTTCGCCTTTGGTGCAAGGTTACGGACTTCGTGCATGAACTGAAACCCAAAAAATTCAATATCCGCGCGCGTTTTCATAAACTGAATCGGTTTTGCTTCCGCAATCTGCTCCAGGTAGATTTCTTTAATACCATCTTTGCCCTGATAAAACCGTACTCCGGGTTGTTCGTGTGTTTTATAGTACTGCTTTACCAGTTCCGGCACGGTTGAACGTAGTTGTTTTTCTTGGAGCTCAATCTGATCTTTTCGTTCACGGGCAAGCGTAAGTAGGTGAGATGGGTTTTCGGCGCGGTAGTGGAGCTTCTTGCCAATATCTGCACGTGTAGCTAAGCCACGCTCAACGAGCTCGTCGAGTAGCTTATACGTATTACTGCGTGATTCGGCAATTTCTTTAGCAAACGCCGCTGGCGTGATATCGCCTACTACTAATAGGGAAAGGTAGGCTTTCGCGAGCGTTCCATTTATACCGGCGGCTTCTAATACAGTTTCCATATATGTATCTTAGCATAATTTTATTAATTTGTGAATAGTAAAGTGACAAAATAACGTACATAAATAAGTATAAAATATTTAAAAAGTGAATATATTATTGACAAAACTTGTATTTTTTGATAGTATATGAGCTAACATCCTTTTTTGGGTGGGTTTTAAGACAAGGAGGTTATATGAAAGGCGCAACACTCGCAGATGCGGCAATCATGAACACCGAAGAGCTGTATAAGTTAATTGATCAGCTCACGGCTGAAAACCAAAACCTCGCAACAGAAAACATACTACTGAAAGCTATGCTAGGAGAATAATTATATGGAAAAAACAGAGCATGTAGCGGCGGCCCAATGGGCGGTACTAGACACGTATCGTGATGATCACATGTGTGTTCACGAAACCCATCTTGTAGCAATAGTCGAAAGTGAAGATGATGCACTGGCACGCGTGGCTACACTACAAGGAGAATCTGGTTTCGAAAAATCAGATGGTGGCGATGGTATTGAAACTAGGTTCTATACTGCACGACAAGTTCGCCTGACTGGCCAAACAGCAACAAAATCAGTAGTCGAGGTTGTTACATCAACATATGTAGTGGAGGCGATAGAAGGTGACTGGACTGGCCGAGGTGACAGGGAATTAGTTGTTACAACAAAAGAAACTACACCAATAGATCAGGAGCAAATGTGGCGATTTAACAATCGTGAAGGTAAAGAAATTACTCTGCGCAAAAAGGCTGACGGCAGTATGTATATGGATGAATACACTTACGGTGATGACGAACAGGCAAACTGGGGGACGTTATATCGAGACAGATATCATATAGCCCCGCTAACCGGCCAAATTTTATCAAAAGAGCCAACAGACTGGGAAGATTACTGGCGGGGAGAAGCTTGACAGATTAGTAATTAAGTTATATTTTAAGGAAAATATTATGAGTTTTGAACGAATACCTAATTTTACGCAGTTACGTAAAGATAAAGATGGCTACGATAAGCGATTTACCATCGATACCGAGCATCCACTTTTTAACGACCCACTCGTAGATCCTCGCGAGTCAGATTTTGGCTTTACCGACGCAAGTAGCTATTACTCTCAGCCCAATAGAATGACGGGCAAGGTTCTGCCAGGTGTTCCTGACGCTCCGCTTGTACGGCTCGATGTAGCAAAACGGTTACAACGCGCAGAAGAGTACTTACGTACTGACCCAGAGGTACGCGATGCGCTTGGCGCTCCGGCTCGACTAAAAATTAGTGATGCCTTACGACCATACGCAGTACAGAAGTTTGCATTCGAGGTCGCCTGGCCTCAGATTATCCGTGAGCAAAACCCAGAACTTTCAGAAGAAGAACTGCTCGCTCAAGTGCCTAAGTACTGTGCGCGACCCGCTGACTCTCCAACTCCAACTCCTCATCTTACGGGTGGTGCGGTTGACGTGTCGTTAGTAAACGTAGAAACCGATGAACACTTTGACCGTGGTCACGTTGCTGGTAAGGTTCAAGGAACTGCATTCCCAGACTTTCACGAAGGTACCATCCAATCGATGGCGAAAGTGATATCGAAAACTCCGAGAAAATCAGGCTGTTGCACCCGAACAAAGCCAGATTGTATTAGGCCGGAGAATCTTATATTTTTCATGCACGTCTTGGCAGGGCTCGAGAACAGATCAAACGAAATTTGGCATTACGGAAAGGGTGACCCGCTATCTGAATACGTTGCTGGCATTTCCAACCATTCATATTACGGGTAGCTGATTTTAATGGTATGTTGCAGAAATACAACACCTCCAAAAATAGCGCCTTTATATAATTACAATGGTACAATTGCTTTAACCTTTAAGCTGGTTATTTTATCTAAACGGCGTCGCCTGCATCTGATAGCCATATGATTTATCATATAAACTAGACTAATAATTAATAATGCTTAATAAAGCCGTGGAATCTTTGCTCAACGCTAACCTCTGCTGCTAATAATCACTACCGTTCTTAATATTTGCATTCTCCACTCTGAACGCATTTTCTTCATTCGTCCCCATATTTTGTCGCCCTCAATTGTGCTTAATCTTCATCCAAAATCTTTTAGTATACCTTTCATCGCGAAGGTGTATGCACGGTATTTACGACGGATATCTTGCAATCAGTTTCAATAAGCTTGGCAGTAATTTGTGCCACTAATTCTTGGCTGACTTTTCGAAACGATATCGCAATCAATATCGGGGTAAACCATGAGTTTGTAGCTATAACTACCGTAGTTTGGTGGTGCCAAGCCTTTTCCAAGAATATCAAGCACTCCAGTGGCTTTAAACATTTATGTCGCCTTGGCTTACGAGCCGTTCATTTTCAGTATTAAGCTGCTCTATGTTTTGAATATTTGATAAGTCAGGTAGTGACATCATTGTACAGAATTGTAAAACGCCATTACCTATATCTCAAAATATATAGCAACTTTGTTGACAAAGTAACCAATGCGTTTGTATAGTTATAAGCATAACAAGCTAAAATAAAGCTCGTACCAAAAAAGAGATAAAAACTTAAAAGAGGAAGTTACGTGGACCATGAGTTTCGTCGTCCACGATATCGCGCATCTGTAGCACAGCCACTCGCACCGGCTTTGGCTACCAGTGGGTCCGCGCCTGCTATGCACGCGATGTCGCAAGGGACAGCTCCGTCTGCCACGCCCGTGGTTGCTCCAATTGCAACGACGTCTACGGCGACAGAGCCTAAAAAACTAGATTTTGCCACCGGCGCAAAAGCCTATAAGCGCAAAGTAATTACGCAAAGTGTTACGCGTGCCCTGGCGATTAGTGTCTACATTATGGCAAGTATTGCCATACTTTTGGCTGCTGCTGGTTTTTACATTAACCACAAATATGCAGGCAGGGCATTGCCGTTTTCGTATGTTGGCGCACTGTCTGTTGGTGGGTTAAGCGAAGCCGAGGTAAAAAAAGCACTCGACTACCGCGCGGGTCAACTTAACATAACGCTTACGGATGGTGGCCTAGTACGAAAAGTTCCACTCGAAAGATTTGCAATCACATTTGATACCAGCAAAGTTGCGTACGAAGCAACGCATCGTAAATTTAATCCGTTCGCGTTCTTAAACCAGCGCCGTTATGATGTACCGGTTACCGTAAACGAACGACAGGTTGATGGCTATGTTACGACCGTAATTAACAGTAGTAAAACGGCATCCGAAAACGCCAAATTAGTGGTCGAAAAAAAGAAGTTAAAAATTCAGCCAGAAACCCAAGGATTTAGAACAAATCCTCAGTTTGTGTATGACAGAATTCGTGTTGCCCTAACGTCACTTTCGTACCCAAATATTAACGTAAACACCGTAACCCTTAAGCCAGATGTTTACGCAACTGATCTAGAAAATGACTTAGCTCGCGCAAACGCACTTCTTAATACAGAAGTTGCACTGCAATATGGCAAAACTATTATTAAGCCAAAGTACGAAGACAAGCTTTCGTGGTTGGTTGTTGATACTAGGCCAGGTTCAAACGATGTTAACTTATCGTTTTCGCCAACACTTGTACGCCAATATGTAATTACTCAAGCCAATAGATTCCAGGCTACATCAACAGCTACCCCAGCCGGTGCTGATACCGCACAGATGATTGCAACTACCCAAAAGGGGACTGTTATCGATAATATCGACGATGCCACCCGGGGGCTTGTAGCCGCCCTTAATAGTGGCAAGGCACTCAACCAACCGCTGACCAGCAAAATAGGTACCTACAACAAGATTATTACTGCCAGCGCTCAACAATAAGGTTAAGCTTGCGAAATCCGTCATTTTTTGACACAGTTGTGCCAGAATGACATCCCCTGAGCAAAGTGGTGAAGGCTTCCATAGGTCTCTTATGGAATATGAGGATACTAGTTGGGAACGACATGCCGCTTGTCGTACAGAAGACCCAGAACTGTTTTTCCCAAAGCACCAAAGGCCCGAAGAAATAGATAGAGCAAAAGTGGTTTGTGCCCGCTGTACGGTAGCTGTTCAATGCCTAAACTATGCATTAAAAACGCGAACCGCTGATGGTGTCTGGGGTGGTGCGAGTGAAGATGAACGGAGCGCTATGCTCCGACGTAGTGCCAAGCGTGGTTATTAAATAGTGCTTGTGCTTGCAATTTAAAGTTGGCGGGGAGCATAATGGTCGGAATAATACGGAGAGACAAACATGACTGAACCACGAATTGACGTTGGGGGTCCTGATATCGATGAAACGTTTGAACGCACACCTGCAGATATATTCTCTGAAGATTTAATAAAATTTTTGGGTGGTGAAGCAGCTCAGGCAACTTTATTGGCCACTACAATAAATACAATGCCGGGTAGGAATCGCCATAATGCCATGCTGGCGCTATCGTCATTGGTGCTAGCGCTTGAATCCGCGGCTGATGAACCTATAGATTTACGGTATCTTGTTGACGAGCAACTAGGTAAGAGGCGTATGCATGTTGTGGCTGAAAAACCGGTAGAAGCTGACGCAGATTTAGTAGCTGGTGAACCCGTAGTATTAGAAACTGACCCACATGTAGACGGCCCTCAACAAAGAGACGTCACCTCGCAAGTATCGGTAGATAAACCAAAAAGGGAACTCACAGATAGCCAACTGGCTAGCAGGCCACTCAAGTATCTACTTGGTTACTTTGACATATCACTGGTTGATAAACTAACTCCCGAGCATATCCCAGCATTGGCTCACGCAATTGTGGGGCGATACTACAAAGATCACCCAAAAAAGAAAATTCCACAAGAACAGCGCGAAGCCGAGATGGCAGCATATCTCGTTGGTAAGTCAGACGAAGAGATTGCAGAAGCGTACGTATCGACAGCTCCTGCAGTTCAGGTCGGCAGATCAGTAATTTTTACTGAACTCCGAAAGACGCTCGTAGATGTGAATCAGTTACTAGTATCGGTCCTGGATGAAAATGAAGCTGATGATGAGCTTGCGGATTTTGTAGAACTTGATGTGACCAATTTAGAAGTAGAGCCAATAGACGAACTAATCGAAGTGACTCTTGGCGAGCAGGCAGAAGGTGTTGTCTACGACAGAACTGATGTGACAACCAACAGGATCGAAGAAATACTTGCCGAAAATGGTGTTATAGCCGAAGAATCAACTAAAGAAGAACTAAGTCTGCGAGATAAAGTGCTTATTGATGTTCTTGAGCTATGGGGTGATAAAGAGCCACTTATTAAGAGCTATGAAGCACTGCTTACAGAAGAACAGGTTGGCCCAGCAAGCGCATCGGCACGCCAAGAGCTAAAGGATTTGATGGAAAAATATGCTCCTCGCTGGATGCAAAAACTTGGAATTTCACAGCACCCATGGCAACTTACCAGAAATGTATTAGGGTCTGACCGAAAACCAATATCTGTGCAACAAGCCAATAGGCAGTATCGTGGCCGACTTGCACTTGCTAAAACTACGGCCGAAGACGAATTCTTGCAGATAGTCGGTTTTTTACTTAGCAAGCAATTAGCTGGCGCACCCGCAGAACCAAAAGCCCACCATGCTAAACCAGGCCATAGGTCTTTCAAGAAGGGGCAGAAGAAGTAGCAATTACTCTTCAAGAGCCCCGCACTACTACGCAAACACTATCTACACCACAAGCACCCGTTGAAGAACATCACCCAATATCCGACGATACAATAAAAACAATATCGGGAGATTATAGCGGTCTGCCGGTCTACGACTTTTATAGTCATCCCCAAATTCCGCTAGCTGAGCTTGTGTACGATTTGGACGACCCGTTGAAATGGCAAGAGTATGCACTCTGTCGCGAAACCGATCCCGAGATATTCTTTCCCGAAAAGGGAGGTAGCACGCGCGAAGCAAAAAGAGTTTGCGCAAACTGCGATGTCCGTATCCAATGCTTAGAACATGCATTAAGCCAAGACGAGCGTTTTGGTATCTGGGGTGGTTTGTCGGAGCGTGAACGTCGCCGACTTAAAAAAGCATCGCAATAGCGCTTTAGGTTATTGACCCCTGGTGGCGTATACTGAATTTATACGGTTTAAGAGGATACAACTATAGCTGCGAGTGAACCGAATAAACGATTAGTTCTTATAGACGGTAAAAGTGTTTTTTATCGCGGCTACTACGCGATGCCAAATCTCAGTACAAAAGATGGTACGCCCACTGGCGGGGTGTACGGTTTTGCCATGTTAAGTTTAGAAGTTATCAAACGCTTAAAGCCCGATTACGTGGCTGTGGCGTGGGATAAACCTAAAACCAATATCCGCAAGCGTCTAGAACTATACCCAGACTACAAAGCTGGGCGTAAGCCAGCACCTCCAGACTTTTACGCGCAAATTCCAATCCTGCACGAGCTGTTAGAAAGCCTTGGTTGGCCACTGTACGAACTCGACGATTACGAAGCCGACGATATTATGGCCAGCCTTGCTAAAAAGGCAGATAAAGAAAACATAGAAACAATTTTAATTACGAGCGATCTTGATGCCTTGCAGTGTATTAGTGACCACACAAAGGTGTATGCGCTCAAAAAAGGCTTAAGTAGTATAGAAGAATTCCATCCCGAAAGTTTTACGGCTAAATATGGCCTACGTACCGACCAGTTCTTAGATTTGAAGTCACTGCAGGGTGATAGTAGCGATAACATTCCGGGCGTGCCTGGCGTGGGTGCGAAAACGGCCACCGATTTACTACAAAAGTACGACACGCTCGACGGCATTTACGAAAACATCGATTTAATTAGTGGCAGTACGCACGATAAATTAGTGAACGGTAAAGACAGTGCGTACCTAAGTAAGCAATTAGCCACCTTATTTACCGACGCACCATTACCGCTCGACCTAGAAGGCATGGACGTGCACAAATTTGATGGCCCACGCTTAAAAGAAAACCTCGAGCGATTAGAATTTAGGGCAATTTTGCGCCAGCTCGGTGATTTACCAATTAATGGTAATCACGCGCTCGATGTAGAAAGCGAATCGATAAAACTAACCCACACATCTAACGTAAAACTTGTGAGCCCGGCGGATGCAAGGTTTGATGAAGCCAACGAACTTATTGTGTATGCGCGCAGTAAGGGTTCACATGGCGTTGGGCCCATTTGCGTGGTCGTTGGTACGGCCGAATGGGCCACCATAATTGAAGCAAAAGACTTTGCTAACTATGCAAAACATTTTGCCAAACCACTTATTGGCTACGACATTAAAAGCTCGCTCAAAGCAATCATGAATTTGGGGGTTGATGGTGCAGTAGTAGGGCACGATGTGCAAGTCGGCGCGTTTATTTTAAATTCGCTCGAGCGTGATTTAGGCCTGAGTGACCTGGCTGAGCGCGAAGGTTTACAGGCGACTGACCTGTATGATGTACCAACCGAAGATTTAGGTGAATTTGCCGCAGGCTACATTGGCGCTCTTGCGACTTTAACGACACATCAACGCAAAGAATTACAGGCAATTCCATCGCTAAATACGCTCGCAAAAACCATTGAATGGCCTGTTTTACCAGTGCTGGCACGTATGGAAAAGCTCGGTATTAGCCTAGATGTTCCGTACTTACAACAGATGAGCACGCACCTAGAAGACCAAATTAGCGATCTTGAACAAACAATTTATGGCTATGCAGAACAAGAATTTAATATATCAAGCCCACTACAGCTTGCTAAGATTTTGTTTGATGACATGGGCCTGCCAACAAACGGCGTTAAAAAGACGAAAACTGGTTACAGCACCGCCGCCAGCGAGCTCGATAAACTGCGTGGTTTACACCCAATTATTAACGAAATTACACGTTACCGTGAATACACCAAGCTTAAGAGCACTTATGTTGATGCGTTGCCAAGCCAGGTGGCACAAGACGGCCGTTTGCACACGACGTTTAACGTTACCGTCGCGCAAACGGGGCGCCTAAGTAGTGTTGATCCGAACTTACAAAACATTCCAGTACGTAGCGATTTAGGCCGTACCATTCGCACTGCTTTTGTAGCCGGTAGTGGCAGGGTATTTGTAAGTGCAGACTACAGCCAGTTCGAACTCCGCCTTGCTGCCGTTATGGCGCACGATACCGACATGATAGAAGTCTTTAATAGCGGGGCAGACATCCATACTCGTACGGCCGCAGAAGTCTATGGCATTGCATTAGAAGACGTAACTAAAGAACAACGCAGCGCAGCAAAAACAATTAACTTTGGTGTGTTGTATGGCATGAGCCCGCACGGCCTGGCAGCTGCAACTGGAATGACATTTGGCGATGCTAAAGATTTTATCGACCGTTACTTTGCAGCCCGCCAACCACTGGTAGATTACATTAAAAACTTGCGCGAACAGGCCAAAAGCCAAGGCTATGTAGAAACGTTATATGGCCGACGCCGTCCAACGCCAGATGTGCAAAGTAGTAACTTTGTAGTGCGCGAAGCAGCTTATCGCCAAGCGGTGAATATGCCAATACAGGGCACCGAAGCCGACATTATGAAACTTGCCATGGTAGCAGTTGATGAAAAGCTACCGACAGACTGCAACCAGCTACTCCAAATACACGATAGTATTTTGGTTGAATGCCCGTTATCTAAGGCGGAAGAAGTAGCCACCATTCTTAAAACTACTATGGAAGGTATTGCGCCAGACCTGGGCATTAAATTAGACGTAGACGTACACACCGGTAAAAACTGGGGCGAACTTTAGTAGCGTATCTGTTTATAAGGTGTAAAATAAAAACAATATGCCACGTTTATCCTGGAACGAAATACAAGACAGAGCAACAGAATTTGCCAGTAAATATGCGGGCGAAACATACGAAAAGGGCGAAAGTCAAAGTTTTTGGAGTGATTTTTTAAATGTCTATGGCATAGATCGCAAACGTCACGGCGCATATTTTGAATATGCTGTTAAAAAGGTAAGTGGCGCACAAGGGTTTGTTGATATGTTTTGGCCTGGCAAGTTACTTGCCGAACAAAAATCTGCTGGGCGTGATTTGTCAAAGGCAAGTGTGCAGGCATTTGAATATTTAGACACAATGCCCGACCACGATTTACCAATTGGAATTGTGGTAAGTGACTTTGCTAATTTTGAATACCGTGATTTAGGCACAAACGAAACGACCGTATTTAAACTACAAGACTTTCCTAAGCATGTGCGCTTATTTGCCTTTTTAATAGAAGAGCAAAGCCGTAAACTTGCCGAAGAAAACCCCGTGAACCGTAAGGCTGCCGAAGCTATGGCTGAATTACATAATACGCTTTGTGAAACAGGGTATACAGGACATGACCTAGAACTACTACTGGTGCGCTTAGTCTTTTGTATGTTTGCTGATGACAGTGGAATTTTTGAACATCGTAGCTTTGAACATTATTTGTATAATCGTACCGAAATTGATGGTTCCGACTTTGGCCCAAGGCTTATCAACGTATTCAAAGTGTTGAATCAAGATATACTAGACCGCTCATCAACGCTCGACGAAGACCTAAAAGTATTCCCGTATATTAACGGTGGTTTGTTTGCTGAAAAACTCGATATACCTGATTTTAATCACAATATGCGTGATGCATTACTTAAGGCAATGGAACTAGACTGGAGCCAAGTAAGCCCGGCTATTTTTGGCAGTATGTTCCAGGGAGTTATGGACGAAAAGCAACGCCGTAATTTGGGTGCACACTATACGAGCGAAGTTAATATTTTAAAAGTTATAAAACCCTTATTTTTAGATGATTTATATGCAGAATTTGCACAGGTACGTCACCAGAAAAAGAAGCTCTCAGAATTTCATGACAAGCTAGCCAGCCTAAGGTTTTTAGACCCAGCTTGTGGTTGTGGTAATTTTTTGGTTATTACATATCGCGAGTTGCGCAAGCTAGAACACAAAGTACTAGAGGCGCTATATGGTAAAACCATGGGTATGTTTGACGTTGGCGAACACGGCGTTGTTAAGTGCGACGTAGATCAAATGTATGGTATAGAAATAGAAGAGTTCCCAAGTTTAATTGCCGAAACAGCCTTATGGCTCACTGACCACCAAATGAACAACGAGTTTAGTAAAGAATCGGGTAAAACGTTTAAACGTATCCCACTAGTTAAGCACGCTAATATACATCACGAAAACGCGTTGGAAATTGATTGGGAAGATGTAATACCGCATGGAAAACTAAACTACATTCTTGGTAACCCTCCTTTTATTGGCTCTAAACTCATGACAGAAGACCAGAGGGAGCAAGCAACAAAGTTTATCGTTCCGCGTGATGCACATAGTAACATTCTGCCTACCTCTAGCTTAAAAGTTCTAGATTATGTTGCAGGATGGTATATGGCGGCTGCACTATATATGCAAAATACAAGTATACGAGCCGCATTTGTATCAACCAACTCAATTACACAAGGAGAACAAGTTTCGATTTTATGGCGAAAGTTATTAAAGTATGGCCTCGAAATTGATTTTGCTCACCGTACTTTTAGGTGGAGCAACGATGCAAAAGGTAATGCGGCAGTTTACTGTGTGATAATTGGTTTTAGTTGGCAAAATCACGCAAAAGTAAAACGCATATTTGACTACCCAGATTTAATCGGAGACCCAATTGAGCTAAGCGCAAAAAATATCAATGCCTACTTGATTGATGCTCCGAATATTTTTATTGATAGCCGTACAAAACCAATTTGCGATGCTCCGCTAATCGGTATTGGTAATAAACCTATAGATGGCGGAAATTATCTATTCACAAAAGAGGAGAAGCTGGAATTTCTATCCAAAGAGCCTGATGCAAGCAAATATTTTCATCGATGGATTGGTTCGGATGAATTTATTAATAATAAAGAACGGTGGTGCTTATGGCTTGGCGATGCAAATCCTGCCGAGCTACGCTCTTTGCCTCACGTTATAGCTAGAATTGATGCCGTACGCCAGTATCGATTTAACAGCCCGAGTAAACCAACCCAGGAACTTGCTAACCGACCCACGCGTTTTCATGTAGAAAATATGCCTAGCAATAGCTACATCGTAATACCCGAGGTTTCGTCCGAAAGAAGAGCATATATCCCGATAGGATATATGCGACCAGATAGTCTTGCGAGCAATCTGGTAAAGATTATACCGAACGCAACTCTGTATCATTTTGGTATTCTGACAAGCCAAATGCATATGGCATGGATGCGTGCTGTTGCTGGTAGGCTCGAGAGTCGATATCGTTATAGCAAAGATATCGTATACAACAACTTTATCTGGCCAGAGCAGGTAAGTGACGCGCAGAAAGCAGAAATAGAAAAACTCGCCCAGGCAATTCTAGATGCCCGAGCAAATTATCCTGATGCAACACTGGCAGACTTATACGACCCACTAACCATGCCTCCAGACCTAGCAAAAGCCCACAAAGCACTCGATAAAGCCGTAGACAAACTCTACCAAAAAGAACCCTTCGCCAATGACGCCGAGAGGGTAGCTTTATTATTTAATCTCTATCAACATAAAAACAATGCCTAAGAAATACGAAAAACCTACACTACAAGAGCTACTTCAAATGGCTGAAAAAAAAAGGGGTACCAATTGCTCCTAATACTAGAAGTTTAAAAGAAGCTGTCATAGATCCAAAGAATCAAACCTACAAATTGGAGATAATTAAAGAGCTTAGGGCTGTTGATGAGTTTAGGTGGAGTAGATGGGCCATAGGAGTAGCGATAGCTTCTTTGGTTATTTCAATACTAGCGCTTGCAAAATAAGTTTAAGATAGATAATTTTCCACAGATTGACAAAACGTTATAAAAATTATTTGACATTGTTTAATAATTCAACTAACATGTAGTTACAGCACCTCGCCTTGGTTCGTCCCGGCGAGGTTTTTTGTATATAATCAAAGTTATGTCTAATATCATTTATATTGATGGTCAAAACTTTCTCTATAAAGTCTCAGAAGTACTAATAGCCGGGGGAAAGATTGAAGATAAGCAAAATCTGCACAATATTGCAGTACGTACGTTATTTGAAGACATGTTTCCGACCTTAGATAACCTAATAATTAGGTTTTATGGAACTAAGTTAAGATTCTATAAACAATCTCAATCAGAAGACGAAAAACCATACATAACTGAGCGCATTTCAGTAAAATCAAAAGTTATGGTTGACAGTCAGCGAAGGCTAAAGGACTCGCTAAGTAAGCAAAACGTGAATTTTATTGGTTCAGGAAAGTTGAAGCTGAGAGATAGCGATTTATGTAATTCGTGCGGAACTCAAGATTTGCGATTTCAGGAGAAGGGTGTAGACGTAAAGATAGCAGTTGACATGATAACCGATACTATAAATTCTAATGTAGAGAAGATAATATTAGTTAGTTCAGACACCGACCTCATCCCCGCCGTAAAATATGTCAAATCCCAAGGCAGGGAAGTTATATATGTTGGGTTTAGCGATAAGCTCACTAAGGCGCTGGTTTCAAATGCAAGTGCAACGCAAATTATACGTGATGATGAGATCATCGGTGCGTATGACTCATTCAATAATCCTCAGCTTGAGCTTACATCATAGTACAAAAATACAGCCAAAGTATTGGTTGTCATCACTTCATTCACGGAAAATAGCTGATACTTGACATACGTTATTTTGGTATTTATACTACCTTGTATTAAAAAGGTACTACATGGAAGAAAACTACCGACAACAACTACGTAAGGGCATGCTAGTACTGGCAATACTACAGCTCTTAAGTAAAAAAGAAGTCTATGTTGCCGACATGCTAGTGGCATTAGAAGCCACAGAATTCGCAACGCAAGAGGGAACACTATATCCACTGCTGGCACGGCTCAAGCGTGAAGGCTTGGTAGAGCACACCTGGGTAGAATCTCCCGCCGGCCCACCGCGTAAATACTACAGCCTTACAAAGGCAGGTAAAGATATGCTGGCTGGCTTAAACGTGTACACCGAAACATTAAAAAAAGATATCAAGCAACTAGGAGGTAAAAAATGAAATCTGTCGAAACAATCAGCCTCGACGGATCTGTTTTTGCAATAGAAACAGATGCACGCGCACCAATAGAGGCCTACTTAGCACGCACCGAAAAAGCACTGAAAGATGTGCCCGATAAAGACGAAATCATGAAAGATTTCGAAAACGCCATTGCAGCGCATTTGTTCGAACAAGGTTTTAGCCGCGAAAAGGCGGCATCAAAAGCAGATGTAGAGGCAATCCTTACAAAACTTGGCGATGCTAAAGACGAAGCCGAGGCAAAAGAGTCATTAAACAAGCAGTGGAGTTGGTTAAAAGAACCGTTTACGCTCAGCAAAGATAACAAATTAATCTTTGGTTTGTGTGGTGCAATCGCAGAACGCATTGGCATAGATGCCATTTGGGTGCGTTTAGCGTTTGTGTTGCTGGCGTTTTTGACGCAAGGATTCTTTATTCTGCTCTATTTTGTGGTGGGCATTATAATGGCAATACTAGAAGACGAAACCAAGCGCGTAACCCGTAAGGGTCGAAAAAAAAATGAAGAGCCAGAACCATTAGTAGGTTGGCGCAGCGTACTGCATAAAACAGCCGTTGTTATAGGCCACTTAATTCGCATCGCCGTTATTGTTGTAAGCGCTGCAGTATTTGTATTAACTGCCGCATTTAGCGCGTTTGTAATGATTACACTACTACACGCACCACGTACCGACTACCCGTTGTTTGGGTTTAATCGTTCGAGCACGGTGTACTTGTTTGTCGGGTCTATTATTGCACTGGCACTATGGTTTGTGGGTACCATTTTTAAAGAAGTTACATTCCCGTCTAAAAAGCCCGTACGACCATTTAGCTTAATTGTCATTATTGGTGCGGTCACCATTTTGTTTACGACCATGCTGACATCTGGCTACTACTTACGTACCGATATTAATAGCTGGCTAGCTGCGCACCAGGCAAAAGATTCTGTGCGTATTTATTATGATGCGCAAGGCGAACCTACTGATATTTGTGTGCCATCAATCGAACAGTGTAAATAAAGGCAAGCGCTATACTAGACGTATGGCAAATTATAAAGGGCATATTGTTGGTGGAATAGCAGCATCAGGCGTATATACGGCTGTACTGGCGTTTACTCCTATAGAACGATATGCAGAGAGCGTAAACGTGCTTCATAGCTGGCAGGCACTGGTAGCAGTGTTTGTGATTGGTACGTTATTTGCGCTGTTCCCAGACGTAGATACCAACAGTAAGGCGCAAGATATCTTTTTTGGCATCGCGTTTCCGATAGATATTTTATTGTTAGCAACAGGTAAAATTCACGCAGCGGCGTACTTGGGCTTAATCGCTATGTTGCCAATTATTGGTCATCACCGTGGCTGGACGCATGCTAAGTGGGCAATGATTGTGGTGCCACTACCTATTTTGATTGTGCCGTATCTATATAATCAGCAAAGCTTACCAATTGCCGCAATGTACTATGGCGCGGCGGTCATCGGCTACTTTAGCCACTTACTATTAGACGGTTTAATCTGGGATAAATTCCGTATAAAAGGCTAGTATAATTACTTCACATGACGAAACTTGATTTATATACTGACGAATATTCTGCAAAAAGGGCACAATCACCTTATGGCATTTCTGCAGGTGGCGTAGTGTTTAAAGAAACTGACGATAAACTCGAATTTCTTCTCCTCGGCCGAATCGTCGATGGAGGTACTAGCTATCATTTGCCAAAAGGAACCTTATATCTAGGCGAAACACTTGAGGCGTGTGCGATACGTGAAATACGCGAAGAGGCGGGTGTAAATGTAACGCTTAAAACATATATTGGTGGCAAGCAAGCAAGTTTTGAATACGAAGGTAAGTTGAGCGATAAAACAATCCATTATTATGTAGCCGAATACACGAGCGATGCTGAGCCAATGGATAACGAGCATGATTTCCGTGAGTGGGTTAGCTATGAACAAGCAGTAGAAAAGTTATCTACGAACAAAAAACGCGAAGACATCTTTGTTACTCGGTGCATGGATTATCTGAAAAACCATGGATGACATTGAGCTTATAGAAATCGACGCACACCGCGATGCGCCACTTGCAACAAGTTGGATAAATGGCCCTGGCGGGGCAAAAACGTTACAGCTAATGAGCATGCTTGTACCAGACGATTTTAAAACGACAGAAGTACAAGAATTCGAGCGATTTAAGCAGATTCAGAATAATCCTAACGAACTTGCCTGGATGATTGAGTATGATGGCTTGGTGGTTGGTATTGTAGAGGTCAATACGGTGTCATTTGAAGGTCTACAGCCACCAAATATCAGCATTATGATTGGCGATATATCTGCCCGCGGTAAGGGCATTGGAACCGTCGCAATGTCGCAGACAATCAATATATTAAAAGACAAAGGGTATGAGACTATATTTGCCCGAGTCTTAACTCGTAATGCTCCGTCGATTACGATGCTCAAAAAACTCGGTTTTGCTGAAGATGGCGAGCCATATACTGATGGCGATACGCAGCGTTGGCAGAATGTACGGTATGAGATTAGCCAGTAATACGTCATACTTTGTTTTATGAACGATTGGTATCAGCAGTTAAACAAGCCAAGTTGGGCACCGAAAGAGCAGGTGTTTGGCATCGTTTGGAGTGTCTTGTATCCGATTATTTTTGCCGTTAACATTTTTGTAACCCTTCAGTTTATACGGCACAAACTGCCACTATGGGTGGTGTTGCCATTTTGGATAAACCTTGGATTCAACTTTATTTTTACGCCTATACAATTTGGGCTTAAAAATAACACATTGGCATTTGTATGTATTTTAGCTGTATTGCTTACCATCATCTGGGCAATCATCGCTATTTGGCCACATTACAAGTGGGTGAGCGTGGCGTTCGTGCCGTATTTAATCTGGGTAAGCATTGCGACCTTTTTGCAGTTTCAGATAATGATAAAAAATTAGCTCAAAACTAAAAAACGGGGCTATAATGAGTGCCAATGGACAAAATTAAGAAGTTTTGGGCACACTACAAAAGCTATATATTTTTAGTAATCATTATTTTACTGGCACTAAAAGTTTTTGTGCCAGAGCTTGATTCGCTGAAAGAAAGCGTTCAGGCAATCCGTAATGCACAGCTAGACTGGATTATATTTGGCCAAATTGTATTCTTTTTAGGTTTGCCAATTGTTGCGTATCAATTTTTAGTAATCGCTATAAAACCGCTTAAGTATTACCTGACATTTAAGGTAGAAATGGCCAGTTTATTCGTAAGCAAGTTATTCCCGAGTAGCCTTGGTACGGTAGCACTCAATTTTTACTATCTAACCAAAAAGAAGCACGACAACGTACAGGCAGCAACCGTTATGGCCGTAAATGGTATAACCAGCGGCATTGCCTACGTGTTCATTATTGGCTTTGCAGTCTTTTTTGATAAAGGCAATCTAACAACGCCAACCTCGCCAACAACAACTATCGACTGGGCGTTAATTATTAAAATTGTTGTACTGGCAATTGTTGCTGCAGTTGCTTCTTTAGCAATTAAGCGTGTTCGCCAGCGAGTGTCGGCAGTTATTAAACAATTTGCACAAACCCTAAAAGTGTATGAGCACCGAAAAAAAGATGTCGTAATGGCAACCTTTTTAAATTTCGCCGGTTCGTTAACCAGTTTGATAGCCTTATGGGCAAGTGCGCATGCGCTCGGCGTAGAGATTACCATGGCGCAGTCTTTGGTTGCGTATGTACTGGGTAATATTGTTGGCGGGTTAGTGCCAACACCTGGCGGTATTGGTGCTGTTGAGGCTGGGATTTATAGCGGCCTAGTGTTGATTGGTGTTGATACAGGTCAAGCATTTACGATCACACTGATTTATCGCTTCTTAACCTACTGGGTGCCCATTGCGCCGGGTTACTACTACTTTTGGTCACTCCGCAAAGACGTGCTTAAAGACTTTAGTCTAAAGCGTAAAGACGCCGCAAAACTCGCCAATTCGTAGCCGTACGCTATATACTCAGCATATGAGCAAAAAAACTTTGGTTTGGGTTGTAATTGTAATTGCAGTAGTGAGCTTAAGTGGGCTTGTATTTATAAGTAAGCGTACACACGCACCAAGTGTGGTAGTTATAAAAAACCTTAATACGAGTCAACAAAAACTTCCCGACTTAGCTGTAACGTACGAACTGTCAGAGGGATCCAAAAGGATGTATAGCATTGCTGTTAGTTCAAGCATTGTTGACGGCCAAGTAGTTTTAGTGAACGCTAAAGCTTGCAATACCATGAACAGCACCATAGCTATTTTGCCAAAAGGGAAATCAACTGATAAAAAAGTGATAAAAACACTTAAAGATGGCCGCCAGGTACTAGAACCAATGACGATGTCTACGTTGATTGCCTGCGAATCAACCACTCCTCAGACTGACGATATGGCACTAAATAGAATAATTAATTCTCTGGCTGCAAGTATTCAGAGCTATTAGCCAACGATATCTGTTAATTTAGGTGTAAAATACTGGTAATGGGCAACACAAAAAAAGGGTTGGGAATATTGCTTGTCGGTGCACTTGGCGTCGTGTTTGGTGATATTGGTACCAGCCCACTGTATGTATTGTCAGCAATCTTTGGAACAAGTGGGCACAAGCTCGCCGTAAACCAAACAAACGTGTATGGCGTTATTTCTGCGATTGCGTGGGCTGTTATTTTAATTGTATGCGTTAAGTACGTAGGCTTTATTATGCGCGCCGATAATAAAGGCGAGGGCGGCATTATCGCTCTAACTGCGCTTATAAAAAGCAGTAAAATGCGCCCGCGGGCTACACTTATTTTTGTGTTCTTGGGTCTTATTGGTGTCGCGCTTTTTTATGGAGATAGCGCCATTACGCCGGCTATTTCGGTACTTTCAGCAGTCGAAGGCGTTGGTATTATAGAGCCTCATTTAAAGTCGCTAGTGGTTCCACTTACACTACTAATTATTTGTGGGCTCTTTTGGATTCAACACAGAGGAACGAACGTATTAGGTCGCTTATTTGGGCCAATTATGTTGGTGTGGTTTACGGTTATTGCCCTTGGTGGAACTGTACAAGTCTGTAATCACCCACAGATTTTGACGGCTCTTTCGCCTAAGTCAGCGATCGATTTTTTTGCTGCCCAGCCATTAGTTGCATTCGTGACAATGAGCGCAGTTATGTTAGCAGTTACTGGCGTCGAAGCGCTCTATGCCGATATGGGCCATTTTGGTCGTAAGCCAATTTCACGGGCTTGGTTTTTTGTTGTGTTTCCGGCTTTACTGCTGTGTTATCTTGGCCAGGGCGCACTGTTGCTACATAATCCCGAAACAGCAAATAATCCGTTCTACTTGTTATACCCAGAATCAATGCGTCTCACGATTCTTATCATAGCCACGGCCGCGACTCTGATCGCATCACAATCTGTTATCTCGGGTGCATTTTCGCTCACTCGGCAGGCTGTGCACCTAGGGTTCTTACCCAAAATGATTATTAAACATACATCTATGCGCGAAATAGGTCAGGTATATTTACCATTTGTTAACATCACTTTATTTATTATTGTATGTTTGCTGGTTGTTTTCTTTGGCACCTCACAAAAGCTTGCTGGCGCATACGGCATGGCCGTTAGCATCACACTCCTCATAGATACCATTCTGTTTGCTGTTGTTGTTCGGTTGTTGTGGCGCCGATCACTTTTGTATGCGGTGTCTGTATTTGTTATGTTCGCGATTGTCGATGTATTGTTTGTTTCTGCGAACCTAACCAAGTTATTACATGGAGGTTGGTTCCCGCTCGCGCTAGCGGCGTTGGTTCTTGTCTTTATTACCACCTGGATAAAAGGGCAGCGCATTATCGCGGGTAAACGAATTGCTCAACAAGAACCCTTGCAGGAGTTTGTCGAAGAAGTGCATGCAAAACGTATGATTCGTCGGATACCTGGGGCAGCGGTTTATATTGGCCATTCAGAAATGGCTCCGCTCGCACTGCGGGAGACAGTTGAAAAGCTACGCGAACTTCATAAAAAAGTGTTGGTTGTGTCGGTATCCATTACCAATGCTTCGCACATTCCAGAGCACGAACGTATTCAGGTTAATTCATTAAAGTACGATGATGGTATTTCGTATGTAGATATACATTATGGATATCATGATTCACCAAACATACCCAAGGCGCTTGCTGATATTGAGAGCACGAACGACGAGCTACGATTTAACCCAGAGACTTTAGAGTATTTTATCTCGCAAACAAAACTGGTTCAGACTAGGCGAAAAAACATGGCCGGCTGGCGCAAAGCAATTTACATGCTGATGGATCGAAACGAACTGAGTGCGAGCGATTATTACAAGCTACCGACAGACAGAACAATCGAAATGCGCACACTTATCGAGCTGTAAGGTTCTTAAACTGGTACAATAAAACAGATGAAAATTAGCATACAAAAACTTCGTGACGATGCAGTCATTCCACAGTACCAGACCGCCCATAGTGCGGGCATGGATGTGTGTGCAGCAATTGATAAACCTATTACCTTAAAGCATCTCGAACGCGCAATTGTGCCATGTGGCTTTGCAATGGCAATACCTGCAGGCTATGAAGTGCAAGTTCGGGCTCGCAGTGGGTTGGCGGCTAAACAGGGTATTGGGCTTGTGAATGGCGTTGGTACGATTGATGCAGATTACCGTGGTGAGCTTGGCATCATTCTTATTAACTACGGAACCGAAGATTTTGTTATTAATAACGGCGACCGTATCGCCCAAATTGTTGTTGCAAAATACGAGCACGCGCTATGGGAAGAGGTCGACGTACTCGATGAAACAGCCCGTGGTACGGGTGGCTTTGGTAGTACCGGTAAAAACTAAAAATTAATAACGGTAGTTGTTGGCAATAATGCATACAAGCAAGAACAAGCCTGCACTGCCAAGGCTCGAAAATCTATCAAGTACGCCACCATGCCCGGGTAGTGTATTTCCCCAGTCTTTTATTGAAACAATTCGTTTTGTGTAGCTGTTAAATAAATCACCAAATGCGCTACCAATACCAATGGGTAAAGCGTACCAATGGGGTACGTCCACATTTATGAAGACCACTACAAGGCTAATACCGATAAACGAACCAATTAATTGTCCAATAACTCCCTCGTATGTTTTGCGGTTATTAAACTTCGCAGGTAAATGATGTTTGCCAAGATAATTTCCAAAAAAATATGCAAATACGTCTGACATAACTGACCCAAAGCATAGTGCAAGTATCGCGGTATATGTGTCGATATTCGTGCTTATTGAAAGCATGTATATGGCGCTAAAACAGATTGCAATATAACCTAGGTAGAAGTAACTCGTTTTATGTTGGTAAGCCTTATTGCGACGATATTCAGCAAGTGCCGTTATAAGTAAAATGCCAATAATAAGAGCTTTGGCCCAGCTTGGAACATACATATACACAATAAAGCCGGCAACAATTGGTATCCAGAATATAATTTTTATAAATAATGCAGAGCGTACAAAAGCACGAACGTTAAACTTGTATAACGGTAGGCATAGCAAGCTTCCAATAAACAGCAACCCAAACGCTGTTAGTATAACGTTAACTAACGTTGTACTATTCATTTGAAATAAACTGTTTAATATTGACTCGGTGGGTCCAGGTGGCAAAGATTGCTAGGACTGCATAATACAGCGCAATCGTTGGCGACAAAAATAACCCCCATATAATCATTGTCCAGCTTGTGATAACCGAAGATGGCCCAGATTTGCGCAACAAAGCCATAAGAAAGAGATAGGTAATAAATCCTACCGCACCTAGTTTAGGGCTAATCGCTAGGGTCACGCCAAGACCAGTCGCTATGCCTTTACCACCTTTAAAACGAAGCCATACAGGGAAGACATGGCCGATAATCGCGACTAAACCAACAACGCCCACTTGCCATCCACTCGAGGACTGCATTGCGATATATGTCGGGATAAATCCCTTTATCGTATCGCCAAACAATACAACAAACGCGAATGGCCACCCAAGTACGCGGACTGCATTTGCGAAACCAATATTGCCACTGCCATGTTTTTGGATATCGATATGTCGAATAAGTCCTAAGATTTTTCCGGTTGGAATCGAGCCTATAAAATAGCTAAAAATAATCAGAATACCAAAAATAGCTGTACTGCTCATTACGCTATAGTATATGATAGTCGAAAAGGAGGGGACAATGTTAGCAGTGGGGGGCTTTGCGATTGCTGGACTATTGTTTTTAGCATACGCACTAACGTTTAAGGATGCATTTAAGGGTGCCAAGCTACATGTCATGAGCGATTACGCGTATGCGTACATGACAATGTCGTTTGGTTTTTTTGGTTGGGCCATAGCAGCAGCAACAAACCAGGTGACCGTACTTAAGGTGTCGCTTATATTTGGGAACGCAATGTTTCTATTAGCAACATTCTTTCTGTTGCAGGTATTTTTACCACAAAAGAATAGAGCTATGTATAACGTACTAATAAGCATAGTTATGCTTGGGCTGTTCGCGTATAGGGCGTTATTTTCACTTGTAAGTCCGTACTTGCAAGATGGTATATTGTACTTCAACTCATCACAACTAGTGTCACTATTTTTGATTTTAGTTGTTGCATTAGTATGGTTGCCGTCTAATGCGCGGCTAGCGACTCTTATCGCAACTGCCACTAATACGCAAAAAAAGGTTGGGCTATATAGAATTTTATACATTATTGCGACGGTCTCTACCGTTATATTCTTATCGGCGCAAAGAGCAATTACTGTTGTCGCATCTTTTGGTATGTTAATAGTAGTGTTTGCCGTTTTAATTTATTTGAATGTACTAATAAAGAACAACCAGGATAAAAATCATGCAACAAAATAATCCTCAGCAAGTACCCGAAAACGGACAACAGCCTACGGTAGACGTCGGTCAGGTTCAGTCAGGTGTCTATCAACAAGTCCAATCATCTCCAAATATAATTACGCAAGAGTACCAGCCACTAGTTACACCCGAACCCGTCTCGGTTGGTAAGAAAATACTAAATAATATTCCAATTATTGCAGCCGCAGTAATGCTGATTACGTTTTTCGCTCCTGCGCTTCGTCCCTTAGCGATGATTGCCTTGATAGTTTTGGTTGTATCTTTGGTTGTTGAAGTTTTTGTTGCCTTAACCACACAAGATACGAGAGTCAAAAAACAGGCAAAAACGGCCGTTACGAACACGTTTAAGTTATTTGGCATTTTAGTTGCCGCAGCCGGCTTTTTGTTTATGTGCTTTATCGCGTTTATCATGGTTCTTATTGTCACCATGCCAAAAGATCAACATTCGTGAACCTAAAGAATACATTCAATAGTAGTTTAAATTGGGTGTTGCTCGTGCGTCCGTATAATGTCTTGCCACCAATGCTTGCTATGCTAATCGCATGCATATATGCAGGGGGAGCTCCAGTGCATCTGTGTGTAGCAGGCGTACTTTTAATTGTGTTCTTACATAGTGAAGCAACAATTCGCAATGATCTTAAAGATAAAGACGTTGATACTGCAAACAAGAGGCAAGGCATATTGTTTGCAAATAACGAAAAACATACGAACTATACACACTGGGTAATGTATGCGAGTATCATACTGTCACTACTACTTGTAGTCTATCTTCAAAACATCGCCATTGGATTGCTCGTAATACTATCACTGCTACTTTCGTGGGCGTATAACACCAAGCCATTACAGCTGTCGCGTCGTCCATTATTATCAATAGGAATTTTAGGGATAATGTACGGAGCATTACCGGTAGTTCTCGGCTATCTTCTTAGTGTTAAAACAATTAGCGTGGCGCAGATGTTAGTACTGGCTTTGGTATGGTTTTTGTTACGTGTGTCTATATCGCTATTAAAAGACTTTAAGGATGAAGCGGGTGACAGAAAGTATCACAAACAAACATTTTTGATTGTATATGGGCCAAAAGCCGTAGCGCTTAGCAGTATAGTTTCGGCTCTTATGGCGTATGTACTGCTTGCTATAAAGCTCGCAGATACTTCGCAAACTTCTTTTCAAACATACATTACCTTGCTGGTTGTATGTTTGATGTCTTTAAATATGGCTTTGCGTGTTGAATTGTGGCGCAATAAACTGCGTCGCACGGCACTTGCTAGAAATATATTTCAGATACAAAATTACATTGATATTGGGATATTAGCGTGGCTCATAATCTAATATTTATTTTTGTGAATTTCTGGATTGTGCTTGGGGCAATTCTACTGTTTATGGCACCTTTTTACGCCCTATATCGCTATAAGCATTACCGAGCAAGGCAGCCAAAAGTTGGGTTTAACCAACATCTCGAGTATTTTTTTGCGAGCAAAGAAGCAGACTACCTAATATTTTTCTGGGCACTGAGCGAAGCTGTCTTTTGGTTTGTAATACCTGAATTTTTACTGCTTCTTATAATTTTTATGCGTGTTCGTAAAAGGTTTGACATGCTAATCTATGACATTGCTGGTACTGTTGTCGGCACGTGTATTGCACTTGCTATGCATCTATCGAACCAATCGCTCGTGCACCTACCGTATATTAAGCAAGGAATGATTGATCAGACATATCAGTGGTTCCATGACTTTGGTATTTTTGGGTTACTATATCAGCCGTTTTCGGGTGTACCATATAAAGTTTTTACACATACTTTTCAAGGCACTGCGCTTGCGATAATCGGGTTTATTATCTTTGCGATTATTGTTAGGCTTGCACGGTATGTAATTGCATACGCAATACTTTCGAGGTTATACCCATTTTTCCATAAATACGTTTATAGAAACTACATACCACTATTTTTGATAGCAGTGTTTCTTTTTTCGGTCATGCTTCTTAAGATATCCAATAAGTACGGTGAAGGTTATCAAGTCACCACTAGGGCTATAACAATAAATAAGTAAAACTGTTCATAAGTGCTTGCGCTTTTAGTAATAAGGGCGTATTACGGTATGTATACGGTAAAAAATAAACATGCCAAGCAATGAAACTTACCGGTCGTATTTAGGTTCACCTTCTGAGCGGTGGAAGGGGGTTCCTAAAGCAGTGCGTGATTTATACCGAAACGAAGATTATTTTAGGTACTACCAAGCGTTTAAACAAAAATACAGTGGCGATCCGTATACCGCAGAGCGTCCTTTACTTTTAAGGGAGCGTGGAGGCCATACAATTACATACGATATGCCCGTGCTGGCTGCCATAACAAACAGCGGTAGGCATTTTATGTATATTGCAGCTGGCCGTGATAATTCAGGTGCTTCATTGGATCCTCGATTACAGTTTTTTGTTGTCACAGGTGACAAAGAAACCTATGTAGATACCGAATGGTGGGTAACGGACGTTAGGGCAAATCGGGCAGGCCAACCCAACCGGCTAGAACTTCACCTGAGTGCAAACCCTGTACACGAAATACCAGATTATGTTCCTCCGTATGACGAGAAGTCCGTGCTTCCTTTTGATGAATTAGACAGAATCGACATCGCAAGGCAAGAACAACTCGAGGCCGACGCCAAAGCAATAAAATACGTCTATGAACACCAAGCGTCATATTTATCGTGGGGTGACGGTAAGGCACCATCGACGTTCCGTAGCTTGTACGAGGTAGAAGGCGATTTATACCTATTACATCAGGCAGAACGTGCAGGATTACTCGGAGAAGCACCCATTGGTCATAGGGCGGTAATTGAGCACGTAGAAAGGGCAGCGTAATGAAGAACATAGCTGTCGTGGATGCTTTTGGACAGTTCGTAGAGGGCGGGCTTGATATCGATACTGTTCACACTAACCCGGGCCTACAGTGTATTAACGTTCACTGCTGGGTTTTAAGTGACGATGGAAAGTTTGTGCTTGTTCAGCATCGCTCACCAGATATGTACTGCTACCCAGATAAATATGATATTTCGCTCGCAGGCCATGTTGATGCTGGCGAAACCGCCCAACAAGCCATGCTGCGCGAAGCTAAAGAAGAAGGCATGGTAAACCTTAAAGGTAAACTATTCGTGCCGGATGGGCCGGTCTACCTTGTAGAAGACGGGCTGTATCGAACGGGTGAACATTTTTCACATAATCAATTGGTTTACATGTATTTTGCCTTAGTTAATAAAAATTCATTTACGCGATTGACCGTCGGTGATGAAGTTGCTGGGTTTGAATGGTGGGATATCGATACTTTTGCACTTCGTACTAAAAACCCGGTAGATGGCAGTTTGGTTCCTCATCCAGATTGGTACTACAACGCTGTTATCAAAAATCTTTATGAGCTCAAAAAGACTCATGCGACAATGGGTGCATGATAAAAGCGCTTATCTTTGATTACTACGATGTAATGGTGGACGATATTTATTGGCACGCGGTTGTTGAGCGCGCAAAGTCAGCTGATAAGTGGGGTGAGCTACAGGCAATACAATCTGGTTTAAATTCGGGTACACTTGGTTGGAACTTGTTTTGCATTAAAGTCGGAGAGCTCATGGATGTTTCTCCCGAAGTTGTAGCGCACGAATATCAAAACATACCGCTTAATACAGAGCTAGTTGACGCAATTAAAGCTTATAAAAAGCGCTACAGCGTTGCTTTGCTTTCTAATGCGGATAGGTCACAGCTTGAACCGCAACTAAAAGATAGAAACATCGATACGCTATTTGACTACATTGGCATTAGTTCTGATTTTAAACTCATGAAACCACAGCCCGAACTATTCAAACGATTCGTAGCGAGTATGTCTCTTGTGCCAGAGCAATGCGTGATGATAGATGACAATCCCGATAATGTGGCGGGTGCAAAAGAAGCCGGACTATTGGCGATACAATTTAAAACTAACGAACAGCTTTTTGCGGAGCTCGAAGCAATCCTATGATAAAAGCAATAATTTTTGATTGTTTTGGGGTACTGTATGTGCGCCATGGCCCTGAGTATGTCAAAAACCACGCCAAGAATTACGAGCGTATAAAAGGGGACGTACTTGATCTACATAATCAGGTTGATTACGGACTTATTAGCACTACCGAGTTCGAACAACAACTTGCAGAACTGACAGGTCTAACCCAGGGCGAAATCAACAGGCACTATACACGCGGTTTTGGCCGTAATAATGAGCTTATGGATTACATTGAATCAGTTTTACGACCTCACTATAACATCGGTATGCTCAGTAATATTGGGCGTGGTACCATGGAAGAATTCTTTACGAAAAAAGAGCGTGAACACCTTTTTGATTCAGCCGTTCTATCGAGCGAAACAGGGATGATCAAGCCCAACCCCGCTGCGTATGTTCATATGTGTGAGACACTTGGAGTTGATACGAGCGAAGCGATAATGATAGATGATAATGCAGATAACGTTCGCGGAGCTGAAATCGCTGGCCTTGTAGCTATTCGCTACGATGGCTTTGCTCATTTAAAGAGACGATTAGAAAAACTACTACCCAAAACGTAAAAACGGGCGTAGTATGCAAATAATACAGTTATAAAAGAAACAGTATTATGAGCGTTCCACAGTTTGAAAAATCAGGCGAGGGTATCGAAAAAATCAAGCTAACCGCAAAAGTCGGTAGTGATGAGGTGCCTTTTACAATCGAACGCCCTGATAGGCGCCATTTTGGTGGTGACGTTTCAGATCATATTGTTCTTGATTTAACGGGTTGGACGGAAAGTGAAGACTCATTAAAACCGCTTAGAACAGCCACGGCAAAATTAGGTATGGCTGCAGCAACGCTATACCACCCAAGGTACGTTAATCCAATTAAAGTTTTTCGTTCACACCATTTAAGGGTTGAAAATGTTGCAGCTGTTGTGCGAAAACTCGAAGGAGAGT
The DNA here is from genome assembly GCA_046350635.1 of Saccharimonadales bacterium (SeqCode). Taxonomy (GTDB): domain Bacteria; phylum Patescibacteriota; class Saccharimonadia; order Saccharimonadales; family CAIOMD01; genus CAZMHJ01. Next base: position 83,153 of record JAXLZY010000001.1, on the reverse strand, counting down.
ATGCGAGCGTCAGTTTAGCTGGTCATTCTTTTGGCGGTATAGACGGTACTCGTGCTACCTATGAAAAAGAGCTCGATATTCGCGTTTTGGCTCTACTGGGGAGCGCAGGTCTGATTCAACTTGATAACTTACAGCACGTAGCGCCACGTGTATTAAACGAGGTGGTTTTTGAAGAGGGCGGTGCGTTACTTCAGCATCCAATTCACGAAGGCAGGTTTGCTGTAGAAAGTGTAAAAGTTATACTACGGAACCCAATTCTTGCTGGTAGTGAAGGGCTCGCCGCTGCAAACCAATACGTTGGTCGCCATATAGAGTCATTAACGGAACGAGGCGTAGTAGTTTTGAATGTAATGGCAGACGGAGACAAGATTTTTCCATACAAGGATGTACAACTCAGCACCGAAGATGTGCCCTTTGATGGTGAATACATCGTACGTAATGCGAACCATAATTTTACATACAACAGAGCCGACGAGGTTGCCGGCGTTATTACCCAGACAATTACGGATGCAGATACTATCGTTGCTCGACGCGTTAATCCACTCACCATAACGAATGCTGATGTCGAACAAGATTTATTTGGCGTTGTCTATTAGTTAGCCAATACGAATAACAAGTTTTTGCGTTAAACCACAACGACGTTTAATTTCGGGCAGACGCATGCGCAGTTCTGTTGCTAAGATTCCGTTTGGAACCATCATCCAAATACAATCATTTTTAAGTGAAATTTTTGGTGTAAATTGAAACAAATCTTGGCAATATTCGCGGAGGGCCGTCACTTCGGTTGGTTCATCTAAATTTTTAGCTGCTAGTAAATCTTTTAAACTATCCATTAACACCTATTATAATGGACACGTATGCCAGAACTACCAGAAGTTGAGACTGTTCGCCTAGGGTTACAACGCTTACTACCACGCAAGCGCGTGAGTGCAGTTCAGTTTGATACAGCGAAAAGCTTTCCAAATGCGCCGGCTGATGTTGACGCTTTTCTGATTGATGCAACTATTTTGCAAGCACGGCGTCGGGCTAAGGTTTTAATGATAGATTTGTCGACCGAGTATAGCCTAGTCATTCATCTAAAAATGACCGGGCAACTTGTGTTTAGGGGTAATGAAGTGTTTGGGGCGGGGCATCCAAACGATAGTTTAATTGGCGAATTACCCGATAAGTCAACACGAGTAGCAATTACATTTGATGATGATTCGCATCTATATTTTAACGATCAGCGCAAGTTCGGCTGGATGCGACTTATGCCAACAATTGAAGTTCCGAATATCGATTTTATGAAAAAGGTTGGCCCCGAACCGCTCAGCAAAGAATTTACGGCAGACGTGTTTGTCGACCGAGTACTGAGGCGTAAAAATACTTCTATAAAAGCAGCAATACTCGATCAAACTGTGCTAGCGGGTGTTGGTAATATTTATGCTGACGAGTCTTTGTTTGCGGCTAAAATTCATCCGGCAAGTATTGTTGGTGTAATACCTAAAAAGAAATTGAATGATTTACATGCGGAAATAGTTGCCGTCTTAAAACTCAGTATAGAAAAAGGTGGTTCAACCGACCGTAATTATGTAAATGCCGAAGGGAAACGTGGTAGCTATATAGATTTCGCAAAAGTATTTAGGCGTGACAAATTACCATGTCCGGTCTGTGGGCATGAGATAATTAAAACAAAGGTTGCGGGGCGGGGAACTCATATATGCACGACCTGCCAAAAATTATATAAAAGGAATCTATCATGATACTGGCATTTATTGGTGATAATGGGCACGCCCGCGAACAAGCAGCTCGCGAGTTTATAGATGCCTTTATTGGCATGCACGGTACCGTTGCCGTTGATAGATTTAGCGGCGAAGAGCTCGAACTAAGTACCCTAACTGACGCAATTAGTTCTATTCCGTTTCTGTCTGAACGTCGACTTGTGATTGTGCGTGATTTTAGCACCAATAAACAGCTGACCGAGCAGTTCGAAGCGATAAGTCAAAGTGTTGCTGATGCAGTTGATTTTGTCATTATAGAAGGCCATGTTGATGGTCGCAGTAAATACCTTAGCACGCTCAAAAAGTTAGCCGAGGTACGCGAGTTTTCTCATTTAGAAGGTGATGATTTAGTAGCATGGGTTGTCGAGCAAACCAGAAATCTAAAAGGCACCATTAGTCGTAGTTCTGCACAAGCACTTATTGAACGGGTTGGCACAAACCAGCAATTACTTGCAAATGAACTTGCTAAATTAGTGCTCTATAATCCAGACATTACAAGCGAATCAATTCAAAATCTAACCGCTTATGCCCCACAATCAAGTATTTTTACGATGCTCGATGCTGCCTTTGCGGGTAAAGTTGGTGATGCACTTAAACTGTATGCCGAACAGCGTATGCAGGGTATGGAACCACAAGCTATTTTAGGTATGGTTGTATGGCAGCTGCACTCTCTCGCTATAGTAAAAACTGCAGACTCGATGTCTGCGGGTGATATTGCATCAAGTGCAAAAATGAGCCCATTTGTCGTTCGCAAAAATCAGACAACCGCCAAACGATTATCTGATGCAAAATTGTTACAGCTGTTCGAGCACGCTATCGCTACAGACACAATGCTTAAATCAACATCGGTCAATGCCGACGATGCGGTTCGCACCCTTATAACAAGCTTCGCCTAAAATTGTAATTTTTCGTGTAATTGTTTTAAACGTGTATTATCAGATTGTTTTATGTAACGGAGTGCGAAGTGTAAGTTTGTAATATTGTAACTTTGGAACACCTCATCGACGCCTGATGCGGATAACTTTTGTACCATATCAACGAAGGGCATTTTTTCAATAACTATATTCTCACCCGGTTCAAGTGCTTGCTCATTAGCGCAACTACCCCCAAAAGCAAAGTAAGAATAAATTTTATTCGTTTGGTTAGCAGGATTGGCGTAACTAACTCCAGTTAGGATCACTTCTCCCCCAATGTATCCAAGCTCCTCGTTCAGTTCTCGTCTAATTGCATCTTCGACACTTACATCATGTTGCTCAGTGCTGCCACCTATTATTTCAAGTACGTATTCTTTTGCTCCGTGTCGATATTGTCTAATCATTAAGGCATTGTCGTTATTATCGACGACCAGACAATTAATCCAGTCTGGAAATTCCAATACATAAAAGGGGTCAAGAGTGTTACCATCAGGAGTTTCAACCGTGTCCGCACGAAGTTTTAGCCATCGGTCATTCACTAAGTATTTTGAAGCTAGAGTCTTCCATTTTTCATAAGTATTCATATGCGAAGTATAGCAAATAAAAACACCCTGCTGTGCAGGGTGTTCACGAGACGTCTCGATTACTATTTCTTAGCTGCTGGCTTTTTTGCTGGAGCTTTTTTAGCTGCGGTCTTCTTTGCTGCAGGTTTTGCAGCCGCTTTTTTTGGAGCAGCCTTAGCAGGTGCGGTCTTCTTTGCTGTTGCGGCTGGTTTAGCACCAGCGGCTTTTGCAGCCTTAGCAAGCTGACTCTTTTTGTGAGCAGCTTTGTTCTTATGGATGACATTCTTTTTTGCGGCGGTATCAATGGCACTAACGGCCTTTGATTGGGCAGCGCTAATGTCAGCGGCTTTACCGCCCTTAAGTGCGGTATGGAAACTCTTTACAGCCTCGCGTAGTGTTCGCTTTGTTTTAGCATTGCGAGTTGCAGCTTTGGCTGAAACTTTTACGCGCTTTTTTGCTGATTTAATGATTGGCATTCGACTTCCTTTTGTGACCCGACAGTGCAGGTGATTATAATTATTATTTCGTCAATGGGCAAGTATACCGAAAAACGGGGGTTTTTGCAATCACTGGACCCTTGCAGAGCCAAAGTTTTTATGGTAATGTTCACTTATATAGTCAACATAAAAAATAAACATCATGGACAATAACCCAAAATCACAAGTTGTTGAACGGCTCAAAGAAGCCCAGAATGTGCTGGTTACGGTTAGTAATAATCCTTCGGTAGATCAGCTTTCTGCTGCAATTGGGTTAACACTTATGATGAACAAGCTGGGCAAGCACGCGACCGCTGTATTTAGTGGCCAAGTTCCTTCTACGATTGAATTCTTAAAACCCGAAGATACGCTCGAGCAAAACACCGATAGCTTACGCGATTTTATTATTTCACTCGACAAATCCAAGGCAGATAAACTTCGCTATAAGGTAGAAGAAGATGTGGTAAAGATATTTATCACCCCTTATAAAACGAGCCTTTCTGAAGCAGACCTTAACTTTAGCCAAGGTGATTTTAATGTTGATGTGGTGCTTGCACTTGGCGTAGATCAGCGTGAACATATCGACCAAGCAATTATGGCTCATGGCCGAATTTTGCACGATGCTACGGTAATTGGAGTAATGGCGGGCCAGGCTCCGGTTGATGTCGGTAGTATAAATTGGCAAGACCCGAGCGCAAGTAGCTTATGTGAAATGCTTGTTAGTATTAGCGAAGCATTCCAGAGCGGTTTATTAGACAGCCAAATGTCCACAGCCTTCTTAACCGGTATCGTCGCCGAAACAGAACGATTTAGTAACGACAAGACGAGTCCTAAGGTGATGACCATGAGTGCACAGCTTATGGCTGCAGGCGCAAACCAGCAACTAATCGCCAATGAGTTAACGGCGCCAGTTGAAGAACCCGTGCCAAGTGACTTACCAGCCCCTGCAGAAGACCAAGGTCAGCCAAACGAGGATGGCGAAGGCGTTATTTCGCTTCATGCCGATCATATTGCAGAAGAGGCTAAAGCCTACGAAGAAGAGCATCCTGAACCAGAAAACAAAGAAGAACAGATTCATATTGACGAACAAGGGACATTCCAAAGCGCTGATGATTTAGCAAAAGCAGTCGATGATGTGCAGCTTTCGAGCCGCCAGGCATCACTTGCACACGAAAAAGTTATTCAGCCACTCCCAGATGAACCGCCGGTGCAACCTGAGCAACCCGGCGAATACAGCAAGTATGTTTCTGAGCCACCGCAAATGGGTGGTACCTTAACCGGTAGTACGCAAGAAGACGTTATAGAACCAAGTGTTGATCCACTTAGTGCAATACCAGAATCGCCATTTCCGGCACCAGATTTTGGGAGCAGCCAGGGCAGTACCCAATCACCACTCTTGAGCGTTCAAGATGATGCTGAATCGGTAAAGGCACCTGACGTACCGGTAACCGAAAGTCCAATTTTGCCAAGTAGTGGCGATACACCTGTTATTGATACGCTTGGACCGCAAGTATCAGATAGTGAAACGCTCGCGGACATAGAAAAGTCGGTAGAGCAATTTACAGGCGAAGAAGTTCATGCGCCAGAACCAGCACCGGACGCAGATGCAGCTAGGCAAGCTGTGCTCGATGCGATGAGTGCTGCGGGTTATGATCCAAACAGGCCTGAACCACTTGAATCTGTTGGCGCGCAACCACTTGGCGAAAATCTTAATGTTGTCGAGCCGCAAGTTGTCGATACACCACCAACGGTGCCACCTCCAATTGTGCCACCACCGTTCCCATTGCCAGACGAAAACGGCAATCTACCCCCACAAGTCTAAGACTTATCGATAGTAATTTCTTTTCGCAGCTTGCTCCGCAAGCTCATGCGACCGACCTACTTTTACCTACCAGCTGTAAAAGTAGGCAAAAGAGCCTCGCAACACCCCAAAGACTCTTATCTGATAGTAAAAGCTACATATCGCAAAAAGAACTCATGATTTCTTATAACTTTAAGATTGAAATCACTCAAACACCTTTTTGCCATGGACATGATACCTTTTACATCACCTAAATCAGTTTTTCGGGTGCATGCCATGAACGCATAACTGGAATTTGCGCTATTATTGGGTAATGAAGACTGTAATTTGCTCACATGGATTTGGTGTAAAAGCTGATTCAAGGGGAATGTTTACTGATATTAGCCAAGCTTTCCCCGACTATAATTTCATCTTGTTTGATTACAATACCATTTTAGACAATGGCGATATCGAAGTTGCTGATATTGATTCCCAAGTAGCAAAATTACAATCAGTCGTGGATAAGGCGGAAGGTGAGATATCCTTACTTTGCCATTCTCAAGGGTGTATAGTTGGGGGACTTATCGACGCAAGCAAAATTAATAAAGCAGTTCTTTTAGCTCCGCCAATCAAGATGAGTATGCAGCGCGTGATTGAAAAGTTACAAGAACGCCCCGGTTCTGAAATTAACTTAGATGGTGTATCAAAACTGCCGCGCACTGACGGTACGACAACACTTGTACCGAGTTCGTATGTTAAAAGCCTCGATAACCGCGACCCTATAAAAATATACAAAGAATTAGCCGAAAGGGTGCCCACTGCAATTGTCAAAGTAGAGGGGGATAACGTACTTGGTAATACCGATTTTTCTGAAATTAGTAACGCAAAAGTTCTAACAATTAATGCTGACCATGATTTTACTGGCAATGCGCGGGCAGAACTCATAGCAACGCTAAAAAATATACTGTAGCTTTCGGGGTCCGGGGCATCGGCTTGCTACAGGGTGAGATTGGTAAGAATAACAACTTAAATGCAAAAAGGTGTTAAGCCAAAACATCCCAAGTATTCAAGTTTTGGTGAGTTCTTTTTGCAGTTGTGATTATTATCCAAAGCTTACGCCTGTTAACAAACGTAGCCCCGGTGGTTTGTACAACTTTGACATGCAAAGTTGTAAAAGAACTAGTCTTTATAGGTATAAAAACACTCTTCGATTTTGGGAGCTTGCTCGGCGCGTGCAATCAACATTTCGGCGTCACCGCGTTGTGATATGTGGGCACGCATAATTTGTTTTTTAAGCTCAAACACAGTAGATATATCATGCCTGATATCAATTTCTGATTCTGCACGACCTTTTGAACGAAAGACGAAACTTGTATCCACGCTCGGCAAGACGTAATCGGGTACGCAAAAGTACCAGAGCGCTTTAATGCGTGCATCTTCTGCCCGTAGATTTACAAATACATAGCTTGCTACAAAACTCATAGTTATGTGATCTATATGGCCTGAAATCCCGTTTTGATCCATGGTTATTAGTGTAAATTCGGTGCTTTCATCGTAATTAGCAAGAATACTTTCAATAATATCTTGAGTCTTTTTAGCGATTGCTTTGAATTGGTTATTATTGAGCGTGCCATCGATAAAACCGAGGTGGTGCTGACTTTTTACGCCAAGTAAAGCACCGGCTGCGTACCACTCTTTAACACGAGCATCGCCTAAATCATCGTGTGCGTCTGGGTTTTGACCATGTTCGCCACCGGTTGCGCATATTAGATGAACTTCGGCACCGTTTTGTATCTGTAATGCGAGCGTGCCACTTGGTCCAAAACTTTCATCGTCTGGGTGAGCAAAAATACCAATAAAAACCTGTTTCATATCAGTTTATTGTACAATGCCCTGGTGATAGAAGGCTTACTTTTAGTTGATAAACCAGCTGGTGTTAGTAGTTTTGGCGTTGTTGCCAAAGTTCGTGGCGTGCTAAGGGCACATTTTGGGATTAAAAACATTAAGGTAGGCCATACTGGCACCTTAGACCCAGCCGCTACTGGGTTGTTAGTACTCGCAATTGGTACATACACTAAACGAGTGCCCGAACTACTCAAACAAGATAAAACCTACGAAGTAACTATGAAGTTAGGCGAAACATCCACGACCGGTGACAAAGAGGGCGAAATCACTGCTGTGTCTAACACTCAACCGACCGAACAAGCGGTTGCTGACGCCCTACAAGCCTTTACGGGGCAGATTATGCAAACTCCACCGGCATTTAGTGCCATAAAAGTTAACGGCCAGCGCGCATACAATTTAGCGCGCAAAGGCAAAGAAGTTGTAATTGAGCCCCGACAGGTGACTATTTATAAAAACGAACTCGTATCATACGAGTACCCATACGTGCGGTTTACGAGCGAAGTAGGTAGCGGTACGTATATCCGTAGCCTAGTAGAAGACATCGGTAACATGCTTGAAACTGGTGCCTATATGAGCAACCTTAGACGTACCAGTATAGGTGACTTTAGTATCGAAAATGCCGTACCGCTCGCAGACATAATGTATGCAACAATCGAGCAAAATCTCGTAACGCTTGAAAACTGAGTACATATCTGGTAAACTATGTCCTTGTATGATTTCAACCGCTAAAAAAGCAGAGCTTATCAAGACTCATCAGACAAGCAAAACCGACACTGGTTCTCCAGAAGTACAGGTTAGCATTCTGACTGCTCGCATTGCTGAAATCACCGAGCACCTCAAGGAAAACAAGCATGATTACATGGCTCGCCGTGGTCTATTGCAGCTTGTTGGCAAGCGCAAGCGCCTTTTGAAGTACTTGGCGGAACAAGACAGCAAAGCGTATCTTGAACTTATCGCAAAACTTGGCATTCGCCGCTAGGGTTAACTCTCTAGTTGTTCGTACTATTGTTAGTACCAAGAACTAGCGCGTTAACCCCAAGTAAAAGGCATAACCAGAAGCCAGGGTTACTTGCTATAATAGGTATTAAGGGCACAACATAAAAGGCAAGGTGACAGAGCACAGCTATACCTGGACGCATGCGTTCACCTATATCTGAACCCTGTCACGTTGACTACAGAAAGGATAAAACCACATGGGAGATATCATTAACCCATACGGCAAAAAGCTTGTAACCGTCGAAACGGAGTTTTTTGGCCGCACATTAAAACTAGAAATTAACCGCGTCGGGTTTCGAACCAGCGCATCAGTACTTGTAACGTACGGTGAAACCGTCGTCCTTGGCACCGCTATGGTCAGCCCAAATCGCCTTAGTGGCATGGATTACTTCCCGCTTAGTATCGACTACGAAGAAAAAATGTATGCAGCTGGCAAAATTAGTGGCAGCCGTTTTATTAAGCGCGAAGGTCGCCCTAGTGACGACGCAATTTTGATTGGTCGTTTAATCGACCGCCCAATCCGCCCGTTATGGCCAAAAGGCTATCGCCACGAAGCCCAGGGTGTTGCAACCGTATTAAGTCTTGACCCTACCTTTAGGCCAGATGTTATTGCCATGATTGCGATGAGCGCCGCCTTTAGCCTTACCGGTGCACCGTTTGATGGCCCAGTAGCTGGTTTACGCGTTGGACTCAAAGACGGTACGTTTGACGCATTCCTACCAGGTAAAGAGTACGACGAAGGCGAGCTTGACTTAGTTGTAGCCGGTACCGAACACGGTGTCATGATGGTTGAGGCTGGTGCGAGTGAAGTATCAGAACAAACCGTAGCCGATGCCATTGAATGGGCGTACAAAGCCATGCAACCTGCAATTAAAGTTCAGCAAGAACTTGTTAAAAAAGTTGGCGTTACCGAACAAGAATTTGAGCTTGATTTGCCAAACGAAGAAGTTCAAAAAGAAGTTGATGCATGGGTAGAAGGTAAGTTTGGCGAAAACATTCGCGCTGCTTACCCAGAACGCAACGACCTTGTTAATGCTCTTCGACAGCAGTTCCACGAATCACTACAAGAAAAGTATGGCGAAGAAGTATATGCCGACCTTAAAACCGAATATGATGAAGCCTTTACGCTGGCACTCCACAAAGACGTACGCGCCGGAATTTTAAAGGATGGTGTTCGCCCTGATGGTCGCAAACTAACCGAAATCCGCCCATTAAGTAGCCAAGTTGGTTTACTACCACGAGTGCATGGTAGCAGTATCTTTACTCGCGGTATGACCCAGGCCTTAAACATCGTTACACTTGCTCCGCTTAGCTATGCACAACTGGTAGATACTATGGAAAAAGACCACGAGCGACGCTATATGCACCACTACAATGCCCCAGGCTACACCGTTGGTGAGGTTCGTCGTCTTGGTAGTCCAGGCCGCCGAGAAATTGGCCATGGCTACCTTGCAGAACGCGCCTTAACAGCAGTTTTGCCAAGCGAAGAAGAGTTCCCATATGCTATTCGTAGCGTTACCGAAATTATGAGTCAAAACGGTTCAACCAGTATGGCAGCAACTTGTAGCAGCTGTTTGGCGCTTATGGACGCTGGTGTACCTCTTAAGCGACCTGTCAGTGGTATTGCAATGGGACTTATGATGGAAGGCAACAAGCCATATATTTTAAGTGATATTGCCGATGCCGAAGATTTTGCCGGTGATATGGACTTTAAAGTCACTGGTACCGAAAAAGGTATTACAGCCCTACAGATGGATATGAAAGTCCATGGCCTTGAACCAAAAGTTTTAGCAGCCGCGCTCACGCAAGCTAAAGAAGGTCGCGCACACATTTTAGAGCACATGCTTAGCACTATTAGCGCGCCAAACAAAGAACTCAGCCCGTACGCACCACGTGTTGAAAGCATGCACATCAACCCAGATAAGATTCGCGATGTGATTGGTAAGGGTGGCGAAACGATTAACAAGATTATTGCCGAAACCGGTGCCGATATCGATATTAAAGATGATGGAACGGTCTTTATCGCCAGCCCAGATAAGGCAAGCATTGATGCAACCCGTAAGTGGATTGAAAGCCTAACTGAAGAACCTGAAGTAGGTAAGGTCTATGACGGTACTGTCGTGAAAATTATGGACTTTGGTGCATTTGTGAACATTATGCCCGGTGTTGATGGTATGGTTCATGTTAGCGAAATGGCAGAAGAACGAGTTGAACACCCAAGTGATGTTGTTAAAGAGGGTGACAAGGTGAAGGTTAAGTTAGTGGCGATTGACGATCGTGGCCGATTAAACCTCAGCATGAAAAAAGCTAAATAGTAAGTCTGCTCTCAGCTAATGAGAGCACCATACAAGGTACCAAGATTTGAACAAACAATCGTCTCTTGACCAAATCAAAGCAGATATTATTACCAATAATATCTGCGACCATTTGGCCGAGCAGGCCAAGAACCTTGTTTTTGGAGATGGCAACCCTGATGCAGATATTGTTTTTATCGGCGAAGCGCCCGGTAGGCAGGAAGATGAACAAGGGTTACCATTTGTCGGAGCGAGTGGCAAGTTTTTGAGCGAAATGCTTGCAACGATTAATTTAAAGCGCGAGCAAGTGTACATTACGAACATCGTAAAGTATCGTCCGCCCAATAATCGTGATCCACTCCCAGATGAAAAAGCAGCTTTTTTGCCCTATCTAGAGCAACAGCTCGCAGTCATTCAACCACTGTTAGTTGTAACCCTCGGGCGGCATAGTATGAACTGCTTTTTGCCAAATTTACAAATTAGTCAGGTTCACGGAGAGCCAAAAAGGAAGAATGGATTAGTGTATTTACCACTGTTCCATCCAGCAGCGGCACTCTATAACGGTGGCATGCGACAAACACTCATTGATGATTTCAGTCGTATCCCCGAAATTTTAAAAGTAATAAGAGAATCTAAATAAATTAAAGAGAAGGAAGATAGTAACTATATGACTCCACAACAAAATAGGCCTAAGCCACAAGCTCGGCCAAAACAAAATGGCCAGAAACAACGTGGCCAACAGCAGCAACAAACTGCACCAGCCCGCACTGTATCGCGTGGGGCGGCTATTCGCGCCCAAAAGCGTAATTCAGAAATGGCAAATAAACTAGCAAACGAATACCTAGACGCATCAGCAACAAAGCTCGAAAAAAGAGCTAATGTGATTGATGATTCACCGCAACTTAAAATAATTGGACTTGGTGGTATGGATGGCGGTGGCTCAAAGAACATGATGCTACTGGAATACCAAAACGATGCAATCGTGATTGACGCGGGTAACGACCTTGGTGTTGATTTGCCAGGTATTAACTACGGCATTGCTGACGTGAGCTACCTAGAGTCAATCCGTCATAAGCTCCGTGCTTATGTAATTACCCATGGTCACCTTGACCACATCGGTGGCTTACCGCACATTATTCCAAAAATCCCAGCACCCGTTTACGGTAGTAAGTTTACGATTGGTCGTGTCGAGGAAATTTTTGAAAACTTTGGCTTACCAATGCCCGAAGGCTTTGAACTTCAGACTATTGTTATGAACGAAAACACGCACGAACGCCTTAAGGTAGGTAGCTTTTTCGTTGAACTCGTACGCGTAACGCACTCAATCCCGGGCTCAACTGTTGTCGTGGTTGATACACCCGTTGGTCGTGTCATTAACACTGGTGACTTTAGGTTTGACCCAGAGCCACTCGACCACGAAAGAACCGACATGGATCGCCTCAAAGAACTTGGTAACGAAGGCGTTTTAGTATTGCTATCAGAAAGTACTACAACCGAACGTGCTGGTCGCACCCCAAGTGAAAGCACCATTGAATCTAGCTACATTCAAATTCTTGAGCAATCACCAGGTCGCGTATTTGTGGCCGTGTTCTCAACCAACATTAACCGTATCCAAATGATTATTAATGCTGCCGTCCACCATGGGCGTAAAATTGCACTCGATGGCCGTAGCATGATGAGTACACTCGAAATGGCAGTTCGCCACGGCTTTGTTAAAGTGCCTAAAGGAACCTTTGTGCCAATCGCAAGCGCTAATACATTGCCCGATGACAAGGTAATTGTTATCTGTACCGGTGGACAGGGCGAACCGAGCTCTGCGCTTATGCGTATGAGTACAGGTGACCACCGTCATATCAAGATGAAACCTCAAGATACGGTTGTCTTAAGTTCGACACCTATCCCAGAAACCGGGAATGATGCGCTCATTGGCGCTATGGTTGACGATTTACTGCGCAAGCAAGTACACGTGTTCCAACATGTGACTCATGACCTTGATGGCGTTGGTCCACTCCACGTATCAGGCCACGCGAGTATCGAAGAATACCGCGAAATGATAAACATTATTAAACCTCGTTTCTTTGTACCAATTTATGGCTCATACCGTTCTAAGCAACGTCATATCGAAATAGCAGTCGAAGAAGGAATACCACGTAAGAATACCTACAATGCCGAAAACGGTGATGTTTTGGCATTTACCGGTGACAAAATGGAACATCTTGGCCAGGTGCCTCACGGTACCGTCTTAGTTGACCAAACCGGTGCGATTGTAAGTAACGTGGTTGTCAAAGATCGAATTATGATGGCCCAGGATGGTATAGTTGCAGTCGTACTTACGGTTGACCGTAAAACAGGTATGAGCCTAACGAGCCCAGACATTATCAGCCGTGGCTTTATATATATGCGCGATAACGAGGAGCTCATGAACGAACTTCGTAACGAACTTCGCCGTGCCGTTCAACAGCGGTTTAAGCGTGTTGATCTTGATCGCTTTAAGCAAGAAATCAAAGAACACGTAACACACTTCTTATACGAAAAAACTCAGCGTTCACCAATTGTTATACCTGTTATTAATGTAGTGGGTAAATCGGGCGATGCGCCGCAAAAGCAAAACAAGAGTGGCAAATCTCCAGAAGAAGCCGCTCGTGACGAAGCCGCTAATCAAGCACGTCGATTTGCGCAACTTCGCCAACAACTACTGAACCAAGACGCTCGCACGGATTAATGTAGACAAAATTACATTATTGTGCTATAATAACAATGGTAGTAGATGCTAACTTATATCTGATAAGTAGTGTAAAATAAAACCGTTATGGCAAAAAAGAAAAAAGCTCCAGCTCGCGCCCGACGCTCTCGTAAAGAGGCCGTTGATGAGTCGCCCAAGTCCAATTATTTTTGGCGCCAAGTATATGCGTTTATCCTTATCGTTTTAAGCCTCTTTTTGATGCTTGGCGGTTTTGGGTGGGGCGGAGCACTGCCGGTTAAGCTGTTTGATCTCACCAGTTGGCTGGTTGGTCTTGTTGCCTTTATAGTGCCGTTTGTATTGCTATACCTTGCAATTAATAAACTCAAACACGAAGAAAAAATCATACCGTTCGTAAAGTTGCTAAGCACATTACTATTTGTAGCGTGTTTGGCTGGTATGATGCACGTATTTGTGAACCCAGAAGAAGCAGGTAAGGCCGCAAGTGATGGTACTTATGGCGGTGAAATAGGCTACGCAGCGAGCAAAGGTTTACTGGTGTTCTTGAACAGCATGACAGCGTTCATTATCTTTTTTGTATTTGCCTGGATTGCTTTTATGATTATGGCCGGCATTAGTCCAGGTCAGATGTGGCGCTTTTTAACAAAGCCATTTAAACGAAAAGAACAAGAAGACACTGACCTTGCTGACCTCAAAAAGAAAGATAAAGAGCACGAGTTTCAGCTACACGAAGGCGTGCCAATTGAGCACCACAACAAGGTAGATGAAAAACCAGCTCCTCGTATGAGCTCGCTCAAAAATAGCGCTGCGAAACTGACCGTTAACGAAGACCACGCTGCACTTACAGCCGCAAGTGATCCAAACTGGAAGTTCCCGGGTGTTAATTTGCTTAACCAAAAGCAAGATAAAGCTGACCCAGGTGATGTAGAAGCCAATGCAGAAACCATTAAAAGTACTTTGGCGGATTTTGGTATTCAGGCTGAAATGGAAGGCGCCAATATTGGCCCACGCGTTACACAGTACACACTTAAGCCTTCGTCGGGTCAAAAACTGAGCAAGATTGCATCGTACGAACCAAACATTGCCTACGAACTTGCTGCCGAGGCTATTCGTATAGAAGCGCCGATTCCCGGTAAGCGTGCAGTTGGTATTGAAGTACCAAATTACAAGCCTGCCACGGTACGTATGGCGAGTATTATTAGCTCTAAAGAGTGGGTGACTACTAAATCACACCTACCGTTTGCCATCGGTAAGGACATCTCGGGTACTGCCGTGGTTGGTGCGCTCGAAAAAATGCCTCACTTACTTATTGCGGGTCAAACTGGCTCTGGTAAGTCAGTGATGATTAACACGCTCTTAACGAGTTTGCTGTACCGCAACAGCCCCAGCGACTTAAAGCTTATTTTAGTTGACCCTAAGCAGGTTGAATTAACGCCCTATAACAATATTCCGCACTTGTTAACACCGGTTATTACCGAACCCGAAAAGACTATTAGTGCACTTAAATGGGCGGTGGCCGAAATGGAACGACGCTTGCGCACCTTCTCTCAAGAAGGTAAGCGTAACATCGCTGAATACAATGATTACAAAAAAGAAGAAGGTATGCCTTATATTGTGATTGTTATCGACGAGCTGGCTGACCTTATGATGGTCGCAGCCCGTGATGTCGAAGCCTTAATTGTTCGCATCGCCCAAAAAGCTCGCGCTGCAGGTATTCATTTAGTTCTTGCTACACAGCGCCCAAGTGTCGATGTTATCACTGGACTTATTAAAGCCAATGTACCATCACGCATTGCCTTTACGGTCGTAAGTTTTGTCGATTCAAAAACTATTATTGACCAAGCGGGTGCAGACAAGCTCCTTGGTATGGGTGATATGCTCTATAAAACAACCGAAATGGGTAAGCCAATTCGTGTGCAAGGTGCACTCATTGATGGTGATGAAATTACCAAAGTAACTGATTTCTTGCGTGAACAACGTGAACCTCAATACGATGACGAAGTTGTTAGCATGCCAGTACAGTTAAACGGCAAGGGTGGCGTTGTCGTTGAACACGGTGGTGGCGCTGGTGATGGTGACGATGATATGTGGCAAGACGCTGTGCGCGTCGTTATCGAAAGTGGCAAGGCAAGCACTAGCTTGCTACAGCGCCGCTTACGCATCGGTTATGGCCGTGCCAGTCGTATTATCGATGAAATGGAAGAACGCGGAGTGATTGGGCCAGCAGATGGCGCACGACCTCGTGAGGTGCTTGTACGTAGCTTAGACGAAGTGTTTGGTGGCGACGATGACGACGGCCCTACAAAAATTCCGGTATCAGACGACCCACGCGACGAATATCTGACAAATTAGCCATAAATTGCTTGCGCTTTTTCAAGCAGTTCGATAGCATGTGCTTAAGAGCCATAAAAATAAAAACCAAACAGGAGGGTTTATGGCAGAAGCGCAGGTTCAGCCCGGTATCGATGCATTTGATACTGAACTACGCGCACGTTTTTTTGAGCAACAAGATCAAATACCGCCACCAGATGGCGGTATTTTAATTCAGCCCAATAATAGTTACGAATCATACCTACGCATGCAGAAGGTATGGCTTGATGCCGAGGGTGCCGAAGAGCTGTATCGCATTCACGATAGCCTAAAAAATGAAACGATGCCTCGGTATCTTAGTGCGGCCGGCTGGGCTGCAGCAGAAGCTGCCATTGTCGGCGCTTGGCCAACCAGCCAAAGGCTACATCTTTTACAGCAAGGAATCGTTTGCTGGGAAAAAGCAATTGAAACACAATTGGCATTTAATAAAACAGAGAAACCTCATTTGGTAGAGCACTCAGCACCCTACAGAATTGCCCTCGATCTCGCGGTGACGCCATTGCTCGAAGGGTTAATTTTAGGACACGTGACAGAAGAAATGTGCCGGAATGCATATGTTGATTGCCTTGAGGTTGCGCGCGCCAATGCAGAACAGTTAGAGCGTGCGAAGGCAGATATGGATGTTGAGCGATATGCTGACCATGTTGGGTTTGTCCACGAATGTAACGCGTTGCTAGCACTAAATCGTGTGCAATCAAAAGATTGGTTTGCGTTGCCAACTATTGCACGGGCTGACAGCGGTTACTATCACCCTGAACAAACCCACGATTTGCTGGTTGTAAGGCGGCGTGGTGGTGAAGTGCAGAGTGTTGTACCGGTAGAAGTTAAAGCCAAAGCAAGCCTTCGGGATAGGAAACGATATTTAGCACTAATCGTACGCGGTAAGATGCACCTGTGCGATGACAAAAATGACCCGCTCGATACGTTTCATGCAATTGCCGCAGTAGAATCTGGCACTGCAACTACACGGCAAATAACGATAGCTCACGACGTATCGCAACGCTTTATGAATATGATCAAAGATTATTATAGTGGTCAAGAATTAGGTGGAATTGCGACAGCCTCAACCGTTACTCGTTTCCATGATCGTTCAGTGGTTGCCCAGCGCCATCCAGGCTTATCTATCACTGCTTGACTAACAGGGGTGAATACGATATACTTTGCTAGTTATTAATCTTTCAGGTTATCACCACTCGGGGAGGTAGCCGGAATCTAACGGAAGGAGTACTCGTGCTAAATTACGAGATTGCCGTGCTGTACCATCCAGATCTAGAAATTGATCTTGATAAAGCAGCTCAAAAAGTCACCAAAATTATTACCGACAACGTTGGTAAGATTACAGGCGACGACAACTGGGGTAAGCGCAAACTTGCCTATAAAATTAAGGGTCACGACCACGCTGTATACGTATTTTATACAGTCGAAATGCCAGCAGATGCTGTTAAAAAGGTTGAAGGCATCCTAAACATTACCGACGAAGTAATCCGCTTTTTGATTACCAAGCCAGATACCAAGGCTATCGCCAAGGCAGAAGCATTCCGTGCTGCTCGCGCTAAAAAGCAAGCTGCTCGCGAAGAAAAAGCAGACAAAGACGAATCAGAAGAATAAGATAGTACTAATAAGCGAGGGATTTTGACATGGCACGAAGTTTTAATCAGGTGGTATTAATGGGTAACTTAACACGCGACCCAGAACTGCGTAGCACACCAAACGGCCAAAGTGTTTGTAGCTTTAGCTTGGCACTTAACCGTAGCTACAAGGGTTCTGATGGCAACTGGCAAGAGGCAACTGATTACGTTGATGTAACAGCGTGGGGCCCACTCGGCGAGCGTGTATCACAATACGTAACTAAAGGTCGCCCTGTGCTCGTAAGCGGACGTTTACAAAGCCGAAGCTGGGAACAAGATGGCCAAAAGCGTAGCAAAGTTGAAGTCGTTGCCCAAGACGTAACCTTCTTAGGCGGCCGTGGTGAAGGTGATGCACCAGCACCGGCAGCGAGCAATGATACCAAGAACAAAGATGTCGTCATAGAAGACATCAGTGATGAACCTATCGACCTATCAGAGATCCCATTTTAAGGAGTAAATAATGGCTAAGAATAAAAGAAAGCAAGTAACCGGAACCGTCTATTTTGACTACAAAGACGTTAAGACCTTGCAACGATACGTAAACCAATTTGGACAAATTGAAGTACGCAAGCGTACCGGTTTAACCGAAATGCAACAACGCCGCCTTGCAAAAGCAATTAAGCGCGCGCGCCACATTGCACTATTACCATTCGTCGCACATAACTAATCGTTACCCGTTTGGGTAAAGGAGGGTACATGGACGCTCAGGCAAAAAAGGTAATTGCAGATGATATTTTTAAGAAGTTAAACCCGCATTTTAGTGCTTTACTTGGTACTAACCAAGGGTTTGGCTTTCAAACCTCTGGCGGTAACTTTACGCAAGATATGTCCATTGCCCTTAAAGATTGGTTCGAGCGCGATGACTCAACAAAGCTAGAGGCGCTTTTAAGAACTGCCCAGCTTACCAATGCATTATCAGAACAAGAACTTGATTTGTTTTTAACTCAAATCAAGTCAGCTAAGTAACAAGGATTCCAATGGCATTTGGCATTACAGATTTAAAAAAAGGTACCGTGTTTAAACTCGACGGAACACCATACCGCGTACTCGAATATAACCAAAAGGTTATGGGGCGTGGCGGTTCTATTGTTGGCGTCCGGATTAAGAGCCTTATAGACGGCAAAGTACTCGAAAAAACCTTTAAAGGTAACGAAGCAGTCGAACCGGCTGACGTTGGCTATCAGAATGTTCAGTATTTATATAACGACGGCGCAAAGTTTTACTTTATGGATAACGATACGTACGAGCAGATTGAGGTATCAGCCGATTTAGTGGGCGATTACGCTGGTTACCTAAAAGAAGGCGATGTCGTTAAGTCACAGACCTTCGAAGGACAAGTGATTAACATCGAGCCACCAAAAAATGTCTACCTAGAAGTAACCTACACCGAAACCGTCGTTAAGGGTGATACTACTAGTAGTGTACTTAAAGATGCGACGCTCGAAACGGGTATTACAGTTAAGGTACCTGCCTTTATAAAACAAGGTGATGTTATTAGCGTCGACACCGAAACCGGTGCTTACCGCGAACGCAAAAAAGACTAATCAAATAGGTGTATACTAGGTTTTATATTTCAAACATAAAACCAAAAGGAGCACACTATGGTTGAACGATTATTTCCATTAACAGAGACCGATGAGCTTGAACTCGGTGATCGGGCTATTGAAAGCATGAAACAGCAGGATGCAGTCGAGCGACGGATTCAGCTTAGCCTTGCAGAAGCTCAAGTTGCCGTAGCTGGCTGTGTCGATGTAGACGCTGCGTAACGATAGACTATGACGAAGCAACGACTTGATACTCTACTAGTGCAAAAAGGGTTAGTGACGAGTCGTTCGCAGGCAGAAAGTTACATTAAACTCGGTGTAGTATTTGTTGATACAAAACAGATAACCAAACCGGGTTTTTTTGTATCCGAAGGTGCAAAGGTTGAGCTTAAACAGGCAGAACAGTATGTGAGTCGTGCTGGCTTAAAGCTAGCGAGTGTCTCAGAAATCCTTAATCTTACGTTTACAAACGCTGTTGTGCTTGATGTAGGTAGTAGCACCGGTGGTTTTACCGATTACGCCCTCAAACATGGTGCGCAAAAAGTGTATGCAGTCGATGTTGGCACCAACCAGTTGCACCCGAGCTTGCATGGAAACCCGAAAATAGAACTACACGAACAAACCGATATTCGTGATTTTAAGCCATCTAAAAAACCAGATATTATTGTCATAGATGTGTCGTTTATTAGCCTGCGCGAAATTTTGCCTCACATCGCTGCTATCAGTGGTAAAAACACCAAAATTGCAGCCATGCTTAAGCCTCAATTCGAGGCGGGTGATGGCTCTAAGCATAAAGGTGTCATAAAAAATGATGCACTGCGTCGGCAGATTTTAAAAGACTTTGAGCAATGGGTAAAAAAGTATTTCGTGGTGGTTGCAAAACATGATTCAGAGGTTGCAGGCGCAAAGGGTAATCGCGAACGATTCTATCTATTACAATTGACAAAATAGCAATAAAATGCTAATGTTTATGCATGAGCATTGAAAATAAAAATCCACAATCAATAGATATCAGCGATGGTACAGTAGAGTATCGTCACGCAGTTAATGCGCTTAATCAAGCTGTTACGTCTAAAATTTTTGAACAAGGGCTAACGTCTAATCAAGCCGGACTCCCGACACTTATAGAGACTAATACTAATCGCATTTTTGCTATCACCGGTAAAACTGATGAGCGCGGTCCTGAAACGAAGATTGATGACATTACCGACAATAAACAGCGAGTATGTTATGTGATGAGCCCTGATGGTTTAGTTTGGATTTCAGGTGGTATCGAAGACGAAGATCATCCTGAAAAATTATCTACAGCAGGGGTAAGTAATCTCGCAGACGTCATTGCCAATGCACGTCCCGCGCCCGAAGAATTTACAACCGTTTACTACGCCGTAGAAGCACAGCGTGCTCGTGGGGTACTGCCAATGGGTGTATTGCAAGCCGAAGGTATGGAGCCTAACCCAGAAGGCACCTTAACTGAAGAAGAAAGCCTTCGTATTTCAAAAGAGAACAATCGAAAAGGTCGTGTCGCGGCTAAGATTAAATCCTTACTTGATTCGGTCGTTAGTGGTGGTTCCGCTCAACGATAGATAGCTTTACTTTTTCTTCTCTCGTAGTACATTAAGAGTAATCAGATGTCTACCGAACAAGATCCATTCAATAACGAAGCCAATCAAAAGCAAGAAAAGCAGGCTTTGGCTGAGCTAGAATTTGAAGTCGCTAGCGGACTCGAAGATATTATTCTGGGCGCCTACACCCCAGCCCAGCTCGATGACATTATTATTGGTTCGTTGCAAAACAATCAGTCAGAATTTCGACTACAAACGGTTGTTAGCGACAGTGCCAACTACTGGTTATTAAGTGTTACGCATCGTAACCGCAGTCCGCATCAAGAAAACAGATCACCTTCAGTAGGTACTTTTTATAAAGTAGTGAGTGCAGAGCTACTGGCGGACATACCGGCAGGGCATGGTGTGACAGGACAACGGTATGTATTAACCTTTCAGGTAGGCGCTTTACCAGCAGAAAAAACAGATTTATACGCAACCGAAGGCTACTCAACAGAGCAAACGGGTTCACCGCGTGTTGTTTATGACAATACACTTATAACAGAGGTAGGTAGTGCAAAAAAACTATGCGATAGACTCGAGCGAGTACTACGCAATGGTGATAACCCCGATGTATATGTGTTTGGTAAAAAAGCTGACCGTCTTATTAAGAGACATAACGATTATTTTAATCTGTAAAGTATTGACAAAATAGCATAAAATATGTTATAATTGTACGCTGAACTGTATGGGAGACTGTACGGTTTGCAGTACGGCAGTCCCGCCGTGCGATTAACAGCAAGACCCTAGTATGAGAAGAGGGAAGAG
Source organism: Saccharimonadales bacterium (SeqCode) (assembly GCA_046350635.1). GTDB lineage: Bacteria > Patescibacteriota > Saccharimonadia > Saccharimonadales > CAIOMD01 > CAZMHJ01. The sequence continues at coordinate 61,853 of JAXLZY010000001.1, read as the reverse complement.
CTGTGCGATTCCGCACCGCGGCTCTGGCCGCATCCGCTGTGACCATCATCGTCAGCATGTTCGGGTTCGTCCCGAGTGCCAGCGCAACCGAGTCGTCGCCGAACCCGACGCAGTCCGAGGACTGCGTCCGGGTAGTCGACAAGTCGACCGTCAAGGGATCGCTCTCGCAGCGTGACCTCGACGTCACCTTCACGGCCTCGATTCCGAAGCCGGCATGCGAACCGCTCGCGGTCGCGTTCGGTGACATCTACACCCTCCCCGAGACGTACGATGGCTCGGGCAAGTGGAACGGCTCGGCTTCTGGCCAGCCGTTCAACGAGTGGGGCCGCACCACCATCATCATCCCTGCGGGGAAGACGACCGGTTCGGTCACCAAGTCGGTCGTCGGTTGCGGCTGGTTCCAAGCCGATGTCTACACCGGCCCGCAGCTCGACTATGTCGTGTACCCGCAGGGTCACGGCAAGAGTGGCTACAAGGCGGGGAAGATCTTCTTCGTCGAGTGCCACTCACCGTCGCCGGAGCCTTCGGACACGCCGTCCGAGTCGCCGACCGACACCCCGACGCCGACGCCCACGGACACCCCGTCTGTGACGCCGAGTGCCACACCGACGCCGTCGCAGACGGTGCCGGCGACCCAGCCGCCGTCGTCGCCCCCGGCGACATCGAGCGTCGTTCCGCCCACCTCCACCAGCAAGCCGCCGACGGAGCTGGCCAAGACGGGTGGAGACAACACGGCGTCTGCCGGCATCACCGGCGGACTGGCGGCTCTCTTCCTTGCCGTTGGCACCGCACTGGTGCTCGCGACGAGGCGCAAGCCGTCTGGCTCGCACCGCTAGGGTCAGCATCGCCTAGGGTGGGCGCGCGTAGCAATTACGCGCGCCCACCCGGGCACATCACTTTTTATAGATCAACTTTTACAAAAGAGTTCGTGTATAAACAGTGAAACTAGACATTAAACCTAAATTCAACGACATCGTTTGGTTGCATAACGTATGTTTTTCCTTCGGTACGAACTTTACCGGCAGAACGGGCAGCGGGTAGTGAGCCAGCAGCTATTAAATCGTAGTAATCAACAATTTCGGCAGCAATAAAGCCTTTTTCAAAGTCACCATGAATTACCCCCGCAGCTTGTGGGGCAGTGGCTTGTTTGGGTATTGTCCAAGCGCGAACTTCTTTTTCACCAGCTGTTAAATAACTTTGTAAGCCAAGTGTTTCGTAGGCTGCATGTATGAGCTGTATTAAACCAGATTCAGTAACACCATATTCTTTTAACATTTCCGTCCTATCGGCATCATCGAGGCTTCGTAATTCGTCTTCAAGCTTAGCATTTACGAACAATGATTGGCTTGGCGCTACCAACTTTGCAAGCTCAGCCTGTTTACTTGCATCTATTAATGTGGCTTCATCGACATTGAACAAATAAATTATTGGCTTTGCAGTCAATAGCTGTAATTGCTTGTATTCTGCAATCCCTTGGCGGAGGTTTTCGTCGCTATATATAGGTGTGCCGGCGTCTAGGAGTGTATGCGCTTTTTGCAGTAGTTCAACAGTAGGTTTAAGTTTTGGGTTGGCACGAGCCTCTTTTTCGAGCCGAGGCATTGTTTTATCAAGCGTTTGTAAATCTGCTAAAACTAACTCCGTATTTATAACATCAATGTCTTTAGATGGGTGAAGTTCGTTATCAACATGAATCACGTTGCCATCGGTAAAGTCACGCACAACCTGCACAATTGCGGCGCACTCACGAATGTGGCTCAAAAACTGATTACCTAATCCTTCACCTTTACTGGCGCCAGCGACTAGACCGGCGATATCAGTGAACTCAACAGTTGCGGGCACTACTTTCTTGCTGTTATATAGCTTCGCTAACTCGTCTAAACGAGCATCAGGAATAGGTACAATTCCGGTATTAGGCTCAATCGTTGCAAAAGGATAATTAGCCGCCAAAATATTGTTATTGGTAAGGGCATTAAATAGCGTTGATTTACCAACGTTGGGTAGACCAATAATACCGATAGAAAGACTCATAATCGATGACTATTATAACAGGGAAGCCACAACTATGCATAAGCGTTGTGTTTATCTGGTACGCATGATTAAATTAAGAGTAATTGTTTAATTATGAAAAAACATTCTTCCAAATCGAAAGAGTTCAGCTCCTCGAATGAGCAAGTAGATTTCAGTGATAGCCTAGAAGCTAAGGTTAGTTCCGCTGGTAACAAAAAAACTATAAATAATTCGTGGTCAAAAAAAAGATTGGTCGTTCTTGGTTTTTTTAGTATGTGTGTTCTTGCGTTAGTTATCGTAACTTACGCAGTAGTTCAAAATAAAAAAGCAGCTCCAATACCTACAATTGATACTACCAGCCAAGAATACATTGATAGTGTTACTGGAAAGAATTCAACAAAGGCTGATCAAGTTCTAGCCAAATCAGAAGCCTCAAGCGTATTAAAGAAAATAGATGGAACATCAGAAATTCCATCATCCGACAGTAATTTTAAAGATATTAGTGAGGCAACAACAAAAGCATCGCTTTATTACGATTCAGGTGAGTATGACAAGGCATTGAATATTTATATCATTGCCGATGGTTTGAATGGCCCAAAAAACTATGTTTTCTATGAAAGAGTCGGAATTACTGCGACTAAGGCAAATAAAAAGCAATTAGCTATCCAGTATTTTCAAAAGGCAAAAGCGGCAATATTAGCAGAAAAGGACTTAGAGGATACTACTATTTCAAATGCTATCTCAAACTATGACACACGTATCAAGGAGCTGAGCAAATGATAAAACGGTTTGTATATTTTGGGATCTTTGCAACTTTTATGATTGCCATACTATTCACATTTCAGATTCCGACGAATGCCGCAATATCAAATCAGGCGCACTCACCGTCAGAAGAGACTTTCCCGAATAGGGTTTACCTTGTTACCGCATATTCGTCAGACGTAACCGCACCGACGTCAACTGTCGATATTTTCTTTAAAGTCAAACCTTCAGCTGCATTTACAATTGACATCGCAAATGCAGACTTATGTAAAACAAATGCTCGAGGTTATACGACTGATAGTGCAGTAATTGACGCCGGATTTAGTAGTATAACTTCCGGAGATAAGGGAAAGACAGTTACTACTTATACGGCGACTTGGGGCACTAGCAGTAAATCGGTAGGAGGTGTAGTAAATCTTTCGACTGCTAACCCACCCGTACCGAGTTGCACTAGAACGATTTCACTCACAGCTGCACAGGCGAAGGCGATACCATATGATGCTACGACTAATAGTTGGAAGATGGGACTAACGGCAACTGGAGCAACTAGTAAATCACTTGGTTTTGAATACGTGAATGCAGCTAGAATTATCGTAAATGATAGTAGTGCATTGGTGAGCTATAGGGGTTATAAAAACGATGCAGCAAATTGGCAGAAATATATTTATGCAGTGGATGCTCAAGGCAGAAACACGGCGTACGGTAATATTACTTTTCCTATTAGCCCAGATTGTAGTGTTTCTGACGGAACAACCGTTACCAGGGCGTTTTATATTTCGGATCCTGATAATGGTAATGATTCAATTCAGCCCGACAAATGGTATGTTAGATTAATTAACCTAAGTACTGGTAAGGCTGTTGCAATAGAATCATCCTCTAACGGTACTGAAAGCGGTACAAATTTTTACCCATCTGGTCTATCGGGTGTAAATTCATACGTTTCTTACAAAATGACAGGTGGGGTCAATTATCGTTGGGAGCATATTCATGTGTATGACAATAATACTCTCAAATTTGCAATGCCGTTTGATAGTATTGGCTGCCAATACCCTACTGCAACAGCAACTCCTAAAGTTACCGCATTGACACCGACAAGTACAGGAACAACTCCTGTTTCTTTCACGAAAAAAGTTATCATTTCTGATTTTCAATCAACTCCATTCTCGCTTTCCTATAAAGTTTCACGAAAGATTAATAACGGTGCTTATGTAGATATATCGAGCAGTACGCTTAATAATGTTACTGCCAACGGAACGTATAGCCTAGCGAATGAAACTTATAACCCAAGCGTCGGAGATACGTCTGCTTGCTTCAAGCTGACGCTTCTTAATGCCAGCCCTACTCCTAATTTCGTAAAGCTAAATCCTCCCTCGGAGGATTGTACGAATTTTGTCGCTCCACCCACCCTCACACTCACCGGCGCTACCTATGAAAAGGGCGCTGGTGGTAGCGTCAAGCTTCGCGCCACAGTACAGTGCAACTCGCTAACGGGCACGCACACAATTACCCTAAGTAATTCTTCGGGTATGCCTGCGGTTGGTAACGGCAGCGTCACGTGTTCCGTCAATACTACTCAAACGTATGACTTCACCGAGGTTAATAGTGGTAATGTTCTCGATGGCAGTATTACAGGTGGTAAACATACACCGCTACAATATCTTCTGTTGCACTTTCGTCGCTAATAACGCAATGCCACAATCACTGAAATCCATTTGCTCGAGTTTTTGGCCAAGATGTACTCGTTTGTGGTACGTGAACCACCAACCGATTTATGTTTACACCTGCCTGGTGGCGAAAGGGTTCATTCAGTAGCCTAGCAGCCATATTTAAGTCACCCAAGTGGTAATGCGTTTATGGTCTTCATACACAAGATGCTTCTGGTACCTGGAACAAACTACGCACCGACTGGTCATCTTTAACTTCGGTGGCGGCGCGGTAGTCAACGATTACACCAACAGGTAACCCCATTACTACGGGCCCAGTTATTACTGCGAAAGCGGCAAGAACTATTACACGTCTTCAGGTGCTTCTATTGGGGGGCAGTAGTGTGACAGGTCAAATTACCGTCATCGACAACGGTACCGTTACTATTACGGGCGATATTACGTCGAACATCCCAACAGGATCACTCGATATTACAACCGCGCCCACACTTCTTATTAAAGCCCAGAATATTGTTATAACTGCACCGGGAGTACGTCGAGTAGATGCCATGATGGTCGCTACAAACAACATCTACACCTGTAGCAGTGATACAAGTGCAGCAGCGCGAGCATCTTGGGACACAGCATGTCGAGGAACACTCATCATTAATGGTGCGCTTGTAGCCCCAAACATACACTTACAGCGCAACGGAGGTACTCGACTCCTCGCGAATACAAATACTACTACACCTGGACCAGGCAGCTATGCACTTGACAGTACGGTACCCTCGGAAACAATTAACTACCCGGCATATCTAAACTTCACACCACTAAACCTAGACGAAGAAGCAAAGAAGACGCTTGATTCGTATTACAACATGCCACCAAGATTGTAGTTTATAGTTGATTGTGGATTGTACAAAATAATGGTTAAATAATGCTTAAGTATAAAGGCATTATTCGGGTATGGATGATCAAACAAAAAACGCCGAGACTTCTACTGTTGGCTCAAAAGGCAACCAGAATTCTTTAAGTACTCAAATTACCACTGGTGAAGTTAATCAAAAGTTTTTTGAACGTAAATCTAAACGCACTAAACTGCTAATTCTTGTCTCCATTATTTTGCTATTTTTGTTTTTAGTTGGTGGTACGCTTATTTTTGTTCAATCGCGTAATAAAAAGAATCAGCCTAAAGTTACTATTGATAAACCACTCGAACAACAAACTCAAGATGAAGTGAAAACTTCACTAAAGGCTGATACCGGACTCGATGTAGATAAGCTTAAATCAACCACCATAACAGCAAAAACATATTCATCTGGTGAACAAGCATACAAAGCCGCACAATCGCTAAATGCAATCGGTTCGTATGATAAAGCAATAGAATCATACACCATAGCCGCAGCCTCTACACAAAACTACGAATTCTATTTAAATTATTCAGCTGCCGCCGACTCTGCCGGCAACACGAAACTTGGCTCAGAGATGCTGCAAAAAGCTCGTGATATATTACAAGCTGATAATACGATGGATGCACAAAAAAAGCAGATCCTTTTAGATGAGCTTGATCAGAAAATTAAGTTCAGAAAGCTCAATAACATATGATACTAAGAAAATATCTAGCAGTACTTTTGCCACTACTAGGCTTTGTTATTTTGTTACATTCTGGTCATGTAAAAGCGATGGATACAACGTATTTTGATACGAGCGATGCCGATAACCAGAATATTGATTTAGTGATTGGTCAAACACAGTTTGTACGTCAAACAGGGGTTCGCTTAAAAGCATATTTTAATACAAACTCAGGGCAGATTACAGTATATAAGTTTAACTACTGCCCAGCACAAGCGGGCAATCCTGATGCAGTACAGAATGCTGATTACTATGACACGCACGCAATTCCAGCAAATCTAAATGTAACACAATTTGTGGTTGGAGGTACGACGTATTATGGCCAATACAAAGGGACTGGCAGTGCTTGCAATAGCAGTATCGTTAAGAATCTTGTAAATCTGCCGCAAGACCCAAATACAGGACTTTACTATGCGGCAATAGATATTGATTTTATTGATAGTGGTACCGGTTATGCTGGGATCATGAACTATTTCGATGTTGCAATTACTGGGGGTAGTGGTTTTGCAATAGCACAAGAAGGCGGTAGCACGGGCTATGAAGTTACGATGCAACAAGTTGGCGGCGCTCAAAGCAACACTGCGTTTTCAATCCCATTTGGATCCGACTGTTCAATTAGTGGCCCTACATCAAAAAACCTTTATTACTATGATATAGATAATGACGGTGGAGCTGGCGCACAGCTTAACGGCAAAATTACCATGGCTTTATATGATAGAACTGCGGCACGATGGTGGAATGATGCGAAGGGTGTATGGCAAGTTGCATTTGTATCGTGGACGCCACCAACGAATGATAACGCACGTTCGGCAACCTCATTCGGTGCATTGCCAGACCATAAATATACATGGCGCATTTACAATGTATATCGAAATAACACTATACAGTTCAGTACGCCATTTAACGGTATTTATGCTCTAGCAAACTGTCCAGCTCCTAAACTGGATCCAAACGTATCATCAGTTCCTGCGGTCTCAGCAGCCATCGGGGCACCAATTACATTTACGTTTGACCGTACGGTAACTGGGTATCGTAATCCCAGAGATGTGAAATATAACATCGATTATTCGTACGACAGCGTAGCGGCTGATGGGTCACCCTACGTGGCATTGCCTTCAGACCCAAATATAACAAGTAGTAGTATTTATGCTCCAAGAAATATGAACCTACATATATCGGGTAACGTATCAAATCTTGCTTTTGTGCCAAGTCTAATTTTTACAAATGCAGCTTTGGCGGGGCATAGCAGGGTATGTGTGAAGATAACAATTACCGATCGTGATGATATGATCCTTATAAAACCATCCGACTTTGCATGTGTTTCAATTGCGGTTCCACCACCGCCACCACCGCCACCACCAACTCCACCCACCCTCACACTCACCGGCGCTACCTATGAAAAGGGCGCTGGTGGTAGCGTCAAGCTTCGCGCCACAGTACAGTGCAACTCGCTAACGGGCACGCACACAATTACCCTAAGTAATTCTTCGGGTATGCCTGCGGTTGGTAACGGCAGCGTCACGTGTTCCGTCAATACTACTCAAACGTATGACTTCGAGGTTAATAGTGGTAATGTTCTCGATGGCAACGGTATTACCCCGGGTGGTAAAACATACACCGCTACAATATCTTCTGTTACGCCTAATCTAACTAATAACGCAGTACTTACAATCACTGAAATCCCATTTGCTCGAGTTTTTGGCCAAGATGTACTCGTTTGTGGTACGGCAGATAACAACCGATTTATGTTTACACCTGCTGATGGCAGAAAGGGTTCATTCAGTAGCCTAGCAGCCATATTTAAGTCACTTGGTGGTAATGCGTTTAATGGTCTTCATACACAAGATGCTTCTGGTACACGAGACAAACTACGCACCGACTGGTCATCTTTAACTTCGGGTGGCACTTGTGGTAGTCCAACGATTACACCAACAGGTAACCCCATTACTACAGGCCCGGTTATTACTGCGAGCGGCAAGAACTATTACACGTCTTCGGGTGCTTCTATTGGGGGCGGTAGTGTGACAGGTCAAATTACCGTCATCGACAGCGGTACCGTTACTATTACGGGCGATATTACGTCGAACATCCCAACAGGATCACTCGATATTACAACCGCGCCCACACTTCTTATTAAAGCCCAGAATATTGTTATTGCACCGGGAGTACGTCGAGTAGATGCCATATTGGTCGCTACAAACAACATCTACACCTGTAGCAGTGATACAAGTGCAGCAGCGCGAGCATCTTGGGACACAGCATGTCGAGGAACACTCATCATTAATGGTGCGCTTGTAGCCCCAAACATACACTTACAGCGCAACGGAGGTACTCGACTCCTCGCGAATACAAATACTACTACACCTGGACCAGGCAGCTATGCACTTGACAGTACGGTACCCTCGGAAACAATTAACTACCCGGCATATCTAAACTTCACACCACTAAACCTAGACGAAGAAGCAAAGAAGACGCTTGATTCGTATTACAATAGCCCCCCTCGTCTATAAAACACGTTGTTATCTATAGTGCTTATGCTACAATTACACGTATGAGCGTCCTTAGTGGCGTCACGGACTTTTTTGGTCTCGATATCGGCACCTCTGCAATTAGGCTTGTACAGCTTAGGGGTGGTGGACCGGTAAAGGCACTCGTCAAATATGCACTAGTGCCGGTAGATTCGAAATTAGTATTAAGTGACGCGAAAGCAGATCAACAAAAAGTAGCAGGCATTATAAAAGAATTGGTGGGACAATCTAAAGTTTCAACCAAGAATGTTGTAGTTGGCTTGCCATCGCAACGTGTTTTTAGCACTGTTGTTGATATAGAGCGCTTGAGCAAAGCGGAACTTGAAAAAACTATTCAATATCAAGCTGACACCTTAATTCCAACCCCTATAGACGAAAGCAAAATTGACTGGGCATTATTAGGTGATTCACCTAAAGATGCAAATAAAGTTGAAATTTTACTTTCTAGCGTTGCAAATGAATTTGTAGAAGCGCGACTTGATATGCTCGAAGGCGTAGGACTTAATGTTATTGCATTCGAACCAGATACATTGGCACTTGCGCGCGCAATAATACCGACAGATGCTACCGGTGCTCAAATGGTAGTTGATATGGGGGCGTTAGCTTCAGATTTAGTAATTTCTGTAGCGGGCGGACCACGCTTAATGCGTTCAATCCCAACAGGTACCGACACGGTTCTAAAAGCAGCTATTCAAAACCTAAACATAGATGAAAAGCAGGCAGAACAATTTGTGTATAAGTTTGGCCTAAGTAAAGATAAGCTTGAAGGCCAAATCTATAACGCAATAATCGGTACTGTCGAAGTATTGGTTGGGGAAATTGAGAAATCGATTAAATTTTACCAGACAAGATACCCGAATGTGCCATTAGAGCGAATAATTGTCACCGGTGGTGCGTCGACCCTACCAGAGTTTCCGCTCTTTATCGCAAATAAATTTAGCATTAATGTTGAAATTGGTAACGCATGGCGTAATGTAACATTCCCGGCCGATAGGCAAAATGAACTACTCGCAGTGTCTAATCACTTTGGTGTAGCAGCTGGCTTAGCGGAGCGAATAGAATGATACAGCTCAACCTACTCCCCGATGTAAAGGTTAAGTACATCAAAGCTCAGCGCAGCAAGCGTATGATACTGCTCAGCGCAATTGTGATTTCTGGCGTCAGTCTGGGTATTTTAGTGATTGTCGGCTCAGTTGTGTATGGAGCACAAAAAGTCCAGCTTAGCTACTATGACCGTGAAATTAAAAAAAATAGCGAAACGCTCAATAAAGTTTCAGATTTAGATAAAATATTAACGGTTCAAAATCAGCTCAATACTCTTGAGGGTTTACATAATAATAAGCCAGTCACAACACGTTTATTTGAATTCTTACCACAAATTACACCGAATGATGTTCAGATATCGTCTCTCAATTTGAATTTTGCTGATCCTACGATGCAGTTTACTGGCGGCGCAAAAACATTAGAATCTGTAAATAAGTTTGCAGATACACTAAAATTTACTAAATTTACTGTTGATGATAGTACTGATCAAAAACCTGCGTTTTCAGAAGTAGTTTTAGTTAACTTTACAAGAAAAGATGGTCAGGCGACCTATACTATTACGCTAAAATACAATCCAGAAATATTTAATAGCTCGAACAAAAAAGTTACGCTCGTAGTTCCAAAGATAACATCTACTAGATCTCAAACCGAACAGCCAACGGACTTATTTAAAGCAGATTCACAACAAGGGCAATAAACATGGCAAATCTAGGCGGCAAACTAAAATTTTCAAACAAGCACCTGCAAATAGATAAAGCAAATCAATTTGCAGTAATTGCTATATCTGTAAGTGTGGCCATTGTCATCTTCTCCATTGTTGGCTCTATGGCATTAATTAAACAAATGAAATATCAGAATAAAGTAATTTCACTACGTTCGAAAGCAAATAAGCAACTAGTTGCAAACGTAAAGGCTGTCGAACCACTTGTAATTGCGTATAAAGCATTTGATGATGCTCCCGAATCTGTTATCGGAACAAAAGATAAAAACTCCAAGGTCATTCTAGATGCGCTGCCAAGTAAGTATGACTTTCCGGCGCTTGCAACAAGCCTAGATGGATTAATTTCCGGAAGTGGTGCAAGTGTGTCTGGTATCACCGGGACCGATAATGAAACACAGGCAGAGCAGGCCAGCAGTAACCCAAAGGCAACCGAGATACCGTTTCAAATTTCCGCAACTGGTAATTTTACTACGGTTCAAAAATTAATAGCCGATTTACAGCGTTCTATTAGGCCAATTCAGGTAACATCGCTTGATATTTCGGGCGATAGCTCTAATTTACAAGTAAATGTATCTGCAAAAACGTACTATCAACCAGAACGGACACTCGACTTAAAGCAGACGGTTGTAAGTAACGGCACAACTAAAAAAACTGTCACCAAAGCAACGGGGAGTAAAAAGTAATGAAACAAAAAGATATAGTATTAATCCTAGTCGTTGCATTTGTTAGTGGAGTACTTAGTTTCGTACTTGCAAATTTACTGTTTGGTGGTGAAAAGTCATATAATTTAAAAGCCCCAACTATTGATGCAATTTCGGCGGATTTTAAGCAACCAAATACTACGTACTTCAATAGCAATGCGCTCAACCCAACAAAGAATATTGTGATTGGCGACAGCACGAATAATCAACCATTTAAGTCTAATTAGCGAGACTGCTACATGAGCGTCCTGCTAGCGGATACACAGAAGCAAGTAGAGGAATTACTTGTTCAAAACGGTTTGATATCGTCAGATGAGTTAAAAAAACTTCATGCCAGAGCAACGGCCGACAACCAACCATTTTTATCATTATTGGTATCGGAAAATCATGTCAGCAATGAAGATTTAACGAAGACCATCGCTCAGGTCACTAAAGTACCCTATGTTAATTTATCTAACGCCAAGGTTAACCCTAAAATTCTTTCGTTATTACCACAAGAAATAGCTGCTCGTTATATGGCGGTACCACTGGGTGAAATGCAGAATCGTCTTGTCGTCGCTATGCTAGACGCCGACAATGTGCAGGCAGTCGATTTTTTGGCAAATCGCATTGGACGACCGCTCAAAGTTTTTTTGGCAAGCCAAGAGGGTATAGAAAACGTACTTAAGCAGTATCAACTTGATGTTGGTAAAGATGTTGCGGATGCCTTGGGTGGTGGAGCCCAATCGGTTGTAGTTGAAGGACAGCAGTCACAACAAGCTTCAGATAAGAATATCCAAACCATTGTTCAAGATTCGCCAATAAGTAAAGCACTCTCGGCGATTTTAGACTATGCCGCCAAGAATAGAGCAAGTGACATTCATATAGAACCACTTGAAAAAGAACTAAAAATACGATGCAGAATTGACGGCGTGCTTAAGGAGGTGATGAAGCTTCCTAAAGCTACCGAACCCCCATTGGTAAGCCGTATAAAAATTTTATCGAACCTTAAAATTGACGAACACCGTATTCCGCAGGACGGTCAGTTTACGGTTATCGTAGATAAAAAGCCCATTGACCTACGTATCGCCATTAGCCCGGTTGTGTGGGGTGAACAAGTAGTTATTCGCTTACTTGATAAAACTGGAACAAGCTTAAAGTTAGAGGACATGGGCTATAGTGGCCGGGCTCTAAGAACTATCCGCGAAGGCATTAAGAATCCAAACGGTATGATTCTAACCTCTGGGCCAACTGGTTCGGGTAAATCAACAAGTTTATATGCGCTTATTCAAGAAATTAAGAGCGACGAAATTAACATTGTTACCCTTGAAGACCCTGTTGAGTATAAAATGGATGGCATTAACCAGATACAGGTTAATGCAGATGTTGGCTTAACATTCGCAAGTGGCTTGCGTAGTATTTTGCGCCAAGACCCTGATGTCGTAATGGTAGGGGAAATCCGCGATAAAGAAACAGCTAGCTTAGCTGTTCAGGCAGCCCTAACGGGTCACTTAGTGTTAAGCACGTTGCACACCAATAGTGCAGCGGGTATTTTGCCACGTTTGCTCGATATGGATATTGAACCATTTTTGATTGCGAGCACAGTCCGTACTGTTATCGGTCAGCGACTAGTACGGCGTATAGCCGGCAAACCAGAAGGCTATGCTGCAACTAAGCCAGAAGTTGAAGCTATAAATTCTGCAGTCGGTGCATTATTACCCAAGACAGAAGAAGAAAAGAAAGCAGTAGTTGACGATTTAGCCTACGGCGACTTGCCACTGGCGGGCCAAAACGCTTATACTTTGTTTAAGGGTACGCCAACCCCAAATAACCAAAGCGGTTATAAGGGGCGAATGGGTTTATATGAGGTATTTAATGTTACCGAAGAAATCCAAGACCTCATAATCAAACGGGCGACCAGCGCAGAAATCCAAGAGATGGCGCAAAAACAAGGCATGATTAGCATGCAGCAGGATGGGTACTTTAAAGCACTAACTGGTAAGACGACGCTAAGCGAAGTAAATCGTGTAGCTGCATCAGATAGCGCGTAATAAGGGGTGAAACAACACACATGCAACAAGCACAACCAAGAATAGAAATACTACTAGAAGAAGTAATTAAAAAGAAGGCAAGCGACCTTCATTTACAGGTTGGGCTACCTCCTATGCTACGCGTAGATGGTGCTTTAAAGCCAGTAAGCGGTACTGATCCGCTCAACGAAGAAGGTGTAGAGGCACTCGTTTTCGCTATTTTAGACGAAGACCAAAAGCAAATTTTGCTTAAGGATAAAGAATTCGACTTCAGTTTTGCTTTTGGTGATTTAGGTCGCTTCCGTGTTAATGCTTTCCACGAGCGGGGTAACTTAGCAGCGGCATTACGTCTTATTCCGAACGAGATTTTAACAATTGAACAACTTGGCTTGCCACAGATTGTTAATAAGTTTGCCGACTATCCACGTGGCCTCGTATTAGTTACCGGGCCGACTGGTTCAGGTAAGTCAACTACGCTTGCAGCGCTCATCCATAAAATAAATCACGAGCGCGCAGACCATATTATTACCATCGAAGATCCAATTGAATTTACCCATAAAAGCGTAAAAAGTATTATTGTTCAGCGCGAAGTTCACTACGATACCTTTAGCTTTAGTGCAGCTTTACGAAGTAGCTTGCGTGAAGATCCTGATGTTGTGCTGATTGGAGAAATGCGCGATCTTGAAACCATAGCTGCGGCTATTACAATTGCGGAAACGGGGCACTTAGTATTCGCAACCCTGCACACTAACAGTGCTGCTCAAAGTATAGACCGTATGATTGACGTCTTTCCGCCGCATCAGCAGCCTCAAATTCGCGCACAGCTTAGTAACATTTTAATGTCCATTACGTCACAGCGCTTAGTACCCTCAATTGGTGGCGGGCGCGTTGCTGCGGCTGAAATCTTGGTTGCAACACCCGCTGTACGTAATATTATCCGTGAAGGTAAGTCACACCAGCTTGATGCTGTTATTCAAACCGGTGCAGAGTTTGGCATGCAGAGTATGGATAAAACACTTGTAAGCCTCATACATAATGGAACTATAACGTACGATGAAGCTCGTAACTACGCCGTTGATTTAGATGAGCTAGATAGGCTAATGCGAGGCTAGAATGCTTACCTATAGTTACGAGGCACGAAATCCTGCTACAGGTCAAAAGGTTAAATCAACTGTTCAAGCCGAAAATGAACGTGCGGCAGCACGTTTGATTCAAGAACAAGGCCTAGCTCCACTCGAAATTAGTCAAGTTGATAAAGATGCCAAAGGTTTTTTTAAGAAGGTTAAATCTAAAGATAGAATTTTATTTGCCCGACAGCTCAGTACACTCATTAACGCTGGCCTGCCATTGGTACAGAGTTTGCGTATGGTGCAAAAACAGTCGGCCAGCAAACCACTCCAAGCCGAACTTTCTGAGGTAATATCTGACGTAGAGGCTGGTCAATCGTTTGCTTCCGCACTCGGCAAGCATCCTCGCACATTTAGTACGGTATTTGTAAACCTCATAGCAGCAGGAGAAGTATCAGGTACGCTAGATAAAGCATTAGAGCGACTTGCGCTTCAGCAAGAAAAAGACGCAGAAATACAGTCGAAGGTTAGGGGTGCAATGGTGTACCCGATTATAGTCTTATTTGTCATGATTGCAGTCGTGACGTTTATGCTTGTTACGGTATTACCTCAGGTAAAAGTGCTCTATGATGGAATGCCAGGAGCTCAACTTCCATTTATTACAAATGTATTACTTGCAGTATCATCATTTATTATAAAATTCTGGTGGATATTTGTAATTTTAGCTGTTGTGGCCGTTGTATTTGGCTCTCGTTGGGCTAGGACCTTAGGAGGGAAGAGGTTTATCGACAAGGTTAAAATGCGAACACCCCCATTCGGCCCTTTGTTTATGAAAGTATATATGGCACGTTTTGCTCGCACGGGCTCTACTCTTATAGCTAGTGGCGTACCACTTCTTCAGATGCTAGATATTACGGGTAAATCTATCAACAACGTATATATAGAAGAATCAATACAACGGGCCATAATTCAAGTAAAAGGTGGTAAGAGCCTCGCTGATGCAATTGATGGCGACCCAAACTTCTTAGAATTAGTACCTAACATGCTTCGTATTGGTGAACAATCCGGCTCGGTCGAAGAAATGCTTAGCAAAACAGCTGATTATTACGAAAAAGAAGTAGATGATCAGATTAAGGCAATCTCAACCATAATCGAACCCGTACTTATGATTGTCCTTGGTGTGGTTGCTCTGATTATTGTTGGAGCAGTACTAATGCCAATCTATGGCCTCGCCGGTAAGAACCTAAGTGGTTAATACTTGCTTTTTGTAAAAATCTAGTTAATATTAAACTTATATAGCATAAGCATTAAAAGAAAGGGCACCACTTACATGCTTAAAAAAACGAATAATAAAGGCTTTACTATCATTGAAGTCTTGATAGTTTTAGCGATAGCAGGTCTTATTATGCTTGTAGTTTTCTTGGCAGTACCAGCGCTACAACGTAATAGCCGTAACAATGGACGACAAAATGATGCATCACGTGTTGCAGCTGCAGTTTCAGACTGGACGGCAAACAACCAAGGTAAGGTGTTCACTGCTGGTACGAGTGATGCTAACTTAACGGCGGTTTCAAATTCAGTTGGAACTTTGAGCCAAACAACCATTACCGCCACTGGATCGGGACAAAACTTTACAGTTGCAACCGGAACACAGGCTGCACTAACTACAGATGCGTTTAGAGTAGTTACTGGTGCGCAATGTGGAGACAATGGCGCTACAGTTGCAGATACAAGTTCAAATTCACGAAAAACAGCACTTCAATATACAAAAGAAGCGAGTGGTTCTACGTACGTTGGGCAATGTATCAACCTATAAGTATTCATAGTACTTAAAAAATAATTGCCCCTAGCTAGTCACAATGACTCCTAGGGGCAATTTTATTGATAGGTATACCTAAATCTCATGATAGGATAGTCACAATGGTATTTATACTACTCATATTTGGATTGATATTCGGTAGCTTTATAAATGCTTGGGTGTGGCGCTTGCACGAACAGCTTAATAAAGATGGTAACCCGAAAAAAATAAGTAAGAAAAAGCAAAAAGAACTTTCAATCGCCACTGGTAGAAGTATGTGCCCACAGTGCGGCCACGAACTAGCGGCAAAGGATCTTATCCCTGTTCTTAGCTGGATTCTGCTTAACGGTAAATGCAGATACTGCAGAGCCCCTATAGGTGTTCAATATCCTATAGTTGAAGCTGTGACTGCAGTGCTATTTGCTGTTTCGTATATCCTATGGCCAGTTGATTTTAATGAATCTTGGGTATGGCTTTCGTTTATAACATGGCTTGTTTTATTGGTAGGACTAATAGCGTTATTTATTTATGATGCTAAATGGATGCTATTGCCTGACAAAATAGTCTTTAAACTGTACCTTGTTCTGTTTATTTCTTTCGTTTTCCAAGTCGCGCTTGGAAGGCCAATTGAGTCTTTGCTGGGAATTGTAACAGGTATCTTAATAGGTGGCGGTATTTTCTGGGTTCTATTCCAGGTTTCCAATGGAAGGTGGATTGGTGGTGGTGATGTTAAACTAGGTTTTTTGCTTGGAGCGATGCTCGGGTCTGGTATACTTGCGTTTTTGATGCTATTTTTTTCTTCTGTATTTGGAATGATATGGTTAATTCCGTTAATTATGTCTAAAAAAGTTAACAATAATTCAAGAATACCGTTTGGGCCATTTTTAATAGCTGCCACTATCGTTGTAGCTTTGTGGGGGCAATACGTGATTGATTGGTACACAACCACACTTTTAGTAGCCTCTTAGTATCTGTGTTATGCATGATGCTTATGTTATACTTACATCAATATGTGGGCCAAAAATAAACAAAACGGCTTTACAATCGTTGAGACATTAATTGTGCTTGCAGTTACGGCTGCAATGTTTTTATCAACTTCTTTTTTAGTGTCGGGTCAGATTGCAAAGACTCAGTATAAATCTGGTATGTCAGAAATCCAGACAATCACACGGGATGTGTTTAATGATGTACAAACAGGGTACTACCCAAATATACCTACAGGGAGTGGTGCGGCTGATTATTGTGGAGGTGGATCCGAAACACTGAACACCTCGGGGGTAAGTATTAACTGTGTAATTGCGGGTAAAAAGATTACGTTTACTGAAAATAATTTGGTAATTGATACACTTGCGGTAAATGCAGGTAGCGCAAGCTCAACGAATCCAGTGAGTGCGGGTAATCAAGCTGCGTTTAAGCCTATAACAGATTTACGTGAGACTCGCCCTTATCCAGCTTCTTTGCGCTTTACAGGCTCATATTTCCCAAACCCACTTTCGGATAAACAAAACGAAACGGTAGCCATGGAATACAATGTGCTCTATTCGTTATATAGCTCAAGCACTACTGGTCAATTTACTTCAGGGGCTCAGGGAATCGCGATGTATACCAGTGACATCAAAGCCATGTCTACAATCAATAGCGGGAATGGCCGAACTCTATGTTTTTCTGACGGTACCAGATACGGAAGCGTGACGATTGGTGTGCGCGGTAATCTTGATGCCACTGTAAATACGGAAGATACGCAATGCAAATAACCAAAAGTCTTACCCAAAAGGGCGACACGATTATCGAAGTAATGATGGCATTAGTTATCTTGTCTGCGGTACTTGGCGGCACATTTGCGGTAGCCCAAAGATCAAAAACATCTGCACAGGCGAATCATGAACGTTATCAAGCCCAAATGTACGCAAATGAGCAGGCTGAATGGATTCGACAGGCTTCTGCGGCAAATAGGTCAACATTCATGGGGAAGTTTTCTGCGTCGGATACTGTTTTTTGCATGGAAAGTAGCACATCGGTTCAACTTGATGAGTCGCAACCAGCATGCACTAAAGATGGACTATATAAAGTGACCGTAAAGGCAGTGACGAGCTGTAGCTATATTACTGGCACTTGCTCAAATGTCTACAATAACTACTACATAAAGGTATCTTGGGATTCCTTGAAGGGTGGCACAGATACAGTGGAGCTCGTCTATGGTATCTAATAAAGTAAAACCTAAACAGCAGGGCTTTACGATAGTCGAATTAATGATAGCAACAGGTGTGTTTGCCACAATTGTAATGGTTATAACCGTAGGGATAATATTTATTGGTCGACAATTTCAGCAAACAAGTACCCGAGTTAAGTTAGAGAACGCCACTCGGGAAATACACCAACAAGTTGAACAGAGTATAGCTTTTTCTTCTGTTGATTCAGTTAATTCTTCAACAAACAGCGGTTGGATATCTACCTGCATTGGCAATAAACGATACACATACGCAGAAACTGCTACCGGGACACCTAGCTACACAACTGCATCCTATACATCGGCAAAACCAGGACTTTACGTTGATGACATAAGCGTAACTCCGGGCTCTTGTACGGTACTTAGTAATCCTGACTCTTCTGCTTCGGGTGCATCTAATATGCTACCTTCGGGTTCAAAGGTGCTATATTTTAATGTAAATAGCGGGACAATCACAACTAAATTGGCATATGCGGATGCGGATTTATTGACACTTACAAGTACCCCGCAATCATATAGTGTCGTTGAATGTAAGGCTCTGGTTACTGGTAAAGAGTATTGCTCAGTAGTACAATTAAGCAGTAGCACTTCTAAACGAATCACAAACTAATAATGAAATACCGCACTAAGAAACTAAATCAACAAGGGCTTTCAGCCATTTTGTTTTCTATGGTGTTTGCGATTATTCTATCACTACTAGCTATAGGTTTTGCCACGTTGGTTCGTAACGACCAAAGGCAAGTACTTGATAAGACATTATCATATCAAGCACAGTATGCCGCAGAAACTGCTATTAACAGAGTTGGCGCACAATTACGCGACCCAAATGGTGGTCTTGCTACCGCACAATCCTCTTGTGAGACCCTAGACTTAAATGATGCATCGAGCAGTGCAAGTGCAAAGGTAACTTGCATTACCTGGACGAGCGAGGTTGATTCGATTGAAAAAACAGGACTTTCGATTGATCCGTTCGTAACAAGACTTAAGCCAAAGAATGGTGCATTCAGTAGTGTTAAAATTGTGTGGAATTCAAGTGGAAGCACTACTACATACACGGGCGCAACCACCTCAAGTCTCCCCGCTATAAATAGTGGTAATATTTCAATTCTACGAATTGCAATTACAGATAAATCAAATGTTAGTGGCACGAAAGTTGCATATCTTGTGCCAAATGATAGTCAATCTTCGCTGGCTTCAGGTTTTTCGAGTGGATCGATAGGCACGTATTCATGTTCATCGGGTGTCTGCACTGCATCGGTACCATTTTCTTCGAATGATGCTTATTTATCAGTGATTGCATACGGTCCGCCTGCTAATATAACCGGGATAAGTGTACTAGGTGCGACTGACAACAAACTGACCAATGCCCAAGCGGAGATAGACTCAAACGCTCGAGCACAAGATGTTACAAAGCGCATTAAAGCGCGCGTGCCACTTGTTTCACAGACTTGGAATCCTGGGTTCGCATTATCTGCAGACAGTGTCTGTAAAGATTTACAAGTTAATGGCACTCAGAACTCGTACGCTTCTGACAATACTGCAATCGGCGCTCGTTGTTATTAAGTTCTAGGCGCCTTTGCCGTGAAAGCGTTCGTGTACGCTTTTAAGGTGTGGATCTGTGACGTGCGTATATATTTGAGTTGTGGCAATGTTGCTGTGGCCGAGCATTGCTTGTACGCTGCGTAAATCGGCACCGTTCATAAGTAGGTCGGTGGCAAAGCTGTGGCGCATTGTATGGGGGCTTACGTGCTTTGTAATGCCTGCAAGGCGCGCGTACTGTGAAATCATGCGCTGTACGCTCCGTGGGGTTAATCGGCGGTAATTGCCACTCGTTGTGGCCTGGTGGCGTCCGCTGTAGCTTATAAAGAGCGCAGGGAGGTTGTCGGTACGCTTTTCTAGATATAGCTTTAACCAATCGGCCGCCTCTTGGCTGACAAAGATTGGTCGGTCCTTTTGCCCCTTACCACGAACCATGAACTCGCGACGCTCTAGGTTAATGTGCGTTCTATCTAAACCCACAAGTTCGGATACACGTAAGCCGCCGCTAAATAAGAGCTCTAATATAGCACGGTCTCGTAGACCAGATTCTTCGGTGGTATTGGGTTGTGTAATTAATCGATGGAGTTCGTCGGAATCTAAAAAGGTAACCTGGCTTCGCTTAACTCGTGCGAGCTCAATTTGGTCAGAGGCAAGTGCGGGGATGTTTCGTTTATGGCAAAATTTCAAAAAGCTACGCAGTGCAATAAGGTGATAATTCTGCGTTGCCTTGCTAAGCTCGTCTGAGCGATCAGAACCAAGTTCGTGCAGCCACAAACGCCATTTGCGAACCAGCTCAGGGGTAATGTCTGCTACGGTAATATCACCAGCGTAATCGAGTAGACGGGTTAGATAATGATTATAGTTGGCAATCGTTCGCTTCGAACGGTTTTGCTCTATCGCAAGGTAATCAAGGTATTCACTGATTGCTTGGGCTGCTTTCACGTTATTATTGTACGACCTTACCTCTGTAAATACCACTTAAAATACAACAAAAGTTTAACAACTTTGTAAATTTTACAGGGGTACTACTGAGTACATAAATTGCACAATATTATTCTGCTTATACTTCTGCTACCATTATGTAAATGAGTTATATTGATGCCATTATTTTAGGGTTAGTACAGGGTCTAACCGAATTTATCCCTGTTTCAAGTTCGGGTCACCTTGTTATTGCGAGTCAGTTACTTGGCATGAAAGATGCCTTTACATTTGACACTATGCTTAACTTTGGCACGCTTGCTGCGCTTTTAATCTTTTATCGAAAGCGAGTATGGGATTTGATTAAGCGAGTGTTTGCGGGTAGGGATTGGACTCTTGCTGGTCAACTGATTGTCGCAACCATCCCGGCGGTGATTATTGGGTTTAGTTTTAGCGATCAAATAAAAAAATTGAATTCAATGATTTGGGTCGTTATTTTCATGCTGATTACCATTGGTATTATCATGGTTGTAGCTGGTAAACCAAACGAAGATGCGGATGACAGGGAACTTGAGAAATCAATTACGTGGCCAACTGCAATCAAGATTGGTCTGGCGCAAACACTTGCCCTAATCCCGGGTACGTCACGATCTGGTATCACAATTCTAACTGGTTTAAGACTTAATTTAAGTGCAGCGCGGGCAGCTGAATTTAGTTTTATGCTCGCAATACCAGTGCTTGCTGGGGGTAGTTTAAAAGTTTTGACGTCAGAAGCAGGCAAGACATTTATTCAGCAAAATACTGGCCAGTTTTTAGTAGGTAACCTCGTTGCCTTTATATCCGGCATGCTTGCAATTGGTTTTTTGATTAAATGGCTCGGTAAGCGTGGCCTTAAAGATTTTGGTTGGTATCGGATTGCGAGCGGCATTCTATTAGCAATCCTGCTCGTTACTGGTATCATTACAGTATAGAAACTAAAGGATTTATTATATGGAACGAACATTAATTGTATTAAAGCCGGACGCCGTACAGCGCGGTATTGTCGGTGATGTCTTGCAGCGTTTTGAACGAGCAGGCTTAAAAATTGTTGGTATGAAGATGGTTGCGCCAACGAAAGAGCACTTTCATGCACATTACGAAGGTATTAGTCAGCTTATTAGCCGTTGGGGTGAGGAAATCTACAATATTACCCTTTCACAAATGACAGAAGCACCCGTTGTTGCGGTGGTACTTGAAGGTGTAGAGGCAGTAGCTCATGTTCGTAAAATGGTTGGAACCACAGACCCAAAAGACTCAGCTCCTGGTACGATTCGCGGTGATTATACCCACGTAACTCGTAATTACACTAATAGTCGTGGCGGAACATTACCAAATATTATTCATGCATCCGGTAACCCAGAAGAAGCCGCGCAAGAAATTGAATTATGGTTTGATAAGTCTGATCTGTACGATTATAACTTACCTCACGAAACAACCGTGCTTGGTAAGGTACCGAAGAAATAAAAATAACCGGCCCGAAAGGGTCGGTTTTAGTTTGGTGGCCCGGGAGGGAATCAACCTTTGCGCCAAAACAAACTTAGTTTTGGCAAGCAAACCCCTTTCGGGGCTTAAGGGCGGCCAATTGCCACCGGCAATTGTCGTTCGATTCCCAAATAAAAATCCCGCATGCGGGATAATCATGGTGGCCCGGGAGGGAATCGAACCCCCAACACCCACCTTAGGACGGTGGTGTTCTATCCATTGAACTACCGGACCATGAATTACATTGTACTACAGGGGTTCGATTCTAAATCGACCCACCTTTGGCGGGCCCGCAACTTCACTGTAGCAAGCTAGCTTGCTCCGGAAGGTTGCCTTGCAATCTGCCACCGGCAGATTTCACCCAACACCCACCTTAGGACGGTGGTGTTCTATCCATTGAACTACCGGACCAAACTCCACACTAGTATACCACTGTTAGTTGTTCACGAAATGCGTAAAGGCGCGTACAATAACCACTAAGGTTATGGCATACAAATATTTTAAAGACCAATTTGACGACGAAGAAGTCTTGTATGTGTTTAGGAAGCATCCAATTGTGATGCGCAAGGCAATTGTGGTGTCATCTGTAGTGCTACTACTACCTGTATTGTATGTGGGTGGGTTAACTTTTTTTAGGCCCGATAGTCCTCCGACAATTCCGTTTTTCTTTGGTTGCTTAATTCTTGGCTTATTCTTAGGTTTCCTTGTTATGTTTTATAGTTGGATTGGCTGGAACTTCAGTGTGTACGTAGTTACAAACCAACGATTTATTCAGGTGAGCCAAAAGGGTTTATGGAAGCGAAGTGTTATCGATATTGGCTTAGATAAGATACAAACTATCGCATATGAAGTAAACGGATTTCAAGAAACTCTGCTTGGATTTGGTACAATAGTAATACAGACATACGTTGGTGAACTTGTTATACATGACGTCCATCACCCAAAACATATTCAAAAACGAATGTCTCAAATCCTACGGGAGCTCGGAATCACTGCGAATGCTCCGGTGGGGAATGATCAATAAGTATTCATGGCAAAAAAAGAACCTAATTCTATACCAGAACAAAAGCGTCCTCGGCGTTTTTTAACGCCGCGTATTAAGCGCAAAGAGGTAACAGCACCGGTGGCCGATGCTGGTATGCCTCGCATTACCAATGAAACAGTTATTCAACACCGTGAGGAAGTGTTAAAAGGTGCGCGTAAATATGTGTATCCACTCAGGCATTCACGTCATAAAATTGTGATTACAACTGTAATAATATTAACAGCGGTATTTATTGCATTCAGCAGTTATATTCTCCTGAGTCTTTATAAGTTTCAGTCTACCTCAAATTTTGTTTATCAAGTCACTAAGGTTCTACCACTGCCCGTTGCGCGCGTAGGTGGGCATTTTGTAAGCTACGAAAGCTACTTATTTGAGCTCAGGCACTATATACACTATTTTGGAGTACAGTCGGAAGTTGATTTTACGTCTGAAACAGGTAAGGCTCAGCTTGCCGATCAGCGTAAAAAATCTCTTGATAAAGTGGTGAATTATGCATACGTGCAAAAGATTGCGAAAGAAAAGAATATCACTGTATCTGAGCAGGAAGTCGATAACCAGATCGAACTGTTGCGTAATCTAAGCCGTTTAGGTACTGATAATAAAGTTTTCGAAGACGTACTAAAAGATTACTATGGATGGTCGGTATCTGATTTTAGGCGTAGTATCCGTCAGGAAATCTTAACGAATAAGGTGTTACAGACACTCGATACAGGCACAAAAGCGCGAGCTGATGCAGCTTTGGCGGAGATTAAAGGTGGTTCAGACTTTAGCGCGGTTGCCAAAAAGTACTCAGATGATACTGCAACTAAAGATAATGGCGGCCAGCTAGGTTTCTTAGTGAGCAAAACAGATCGTAATATACCAATTGAGACTATCAACGCACTATATAAATTACAGCCTGGTCAGACTTCAGACGTCATAAACATTGGCTATGGGCTCGAAATTGTGAAGAATCTTGGTGTTCAAGACGATAAAATCAAAGCTGCCCGCATATTCTTTAGCTACCAGGATATAAATAACTATCTTAACGACTACAAAGACAAGCAAAAAGCACATACGTTCATACGCGTTCAGCAGCAGTAAGAGCGTTGCAAAACTACCTCTTCTCTGATAAGATAGCGGTTGCTTCTATGATACGGGCTCGTGGTGTAGAGGCCTAACATGCCTCCCTGTCACGGAGGAGATCGCCGGTTCGAATCCGGTCGGGCCCGCCAAGATGCAACTAAAAACACCCCAAGGGGTGTTTTTTTAGTTGCATACCGAGCAAGCTCGGCAAGATTCGAACCTTAACGCCTATCAATCAGTGGAATCTAATCATAATAGGGAATTTAAATAATCATTGTTATCAGTGTGCGTGAACTCAAAGTGCCACAGGCACTTCTCGGGTTCGAATCCGGTCGGGCCCGCCAAGATACGATAAACCTCTACCAAAAACAGGGGTAGTTTGCTATTATAGAGCGAGCTCGCGTTAGGGATATGCCGAAGTAGCTCAGTTGGTAGAGCAGCTCATTCGTAACGAGCAGGTCGTGGGTTCGAGTCCCATCTTCGGCTCCAAGGTAGATTAAGATGGGCGAGAAGCCATGATCTGCCAAGTCGTGGGCGAAACCCGCCAGTGGCGGGTTGCAAGGTAGTTGACACTTGAAAACTATGTTTTCAAAGCTGTTACTACAGGGTCGCCAGAGGTGACCGAGTCCCATCTTCTGCTCCAAATGGGAAACAAGCGGGTATCGTATAACGGCTATTATGTATCCTTCCCAAGGATGAAACGAGGGTTCGACTCCCTCTACCCGCACCAATGTGAGATAATTAAAGAACCCGATGTTTACTAAAAAATATTTTCAAGACAGACCTATATTATTCCTTAACCTTGTCGTTGTACTTGGTGCACTTATTAACGTTATTACTACCACCTTGCGTATCGACACAAGTCGTAGTGTGGCAATTATTCGATATGAATCAGAATTAGGTCTCGGCGGCTTCCCTAAGGGCAGTAACTACGAACTATACAGTTTTGCAGTTGCGGCTGTTGTTATGGCAACTGTAGCCGTCTTTTTAAGTGCTCGCATGTATGGCCAACGTCGTACGTTGAGTTTGCTTATCTTGTCACTTACGATCGTGGCACTACTGTTTAACTTAATTGTTTCGGGTGCGATTCTTAACCTACAATAGGTATAAATAGATGAAGCATATAGAAATCCCATTAGTAGAAGAGCGGGATAGAGTATACCGTTGGTTCGAACGCTTACCAGGTATTCTAAGCTGGTTAATGCTGCTTTCACCGATTATTTTAAGCCTTATTAGCCCTACACTTGCCGCGTATTTTATTATCGCGTATCTGTTAATTTGGGTCTTTAAGGCACTTGTTATGAGTTTGCGTGTTATGCAGGGATATCGCCGGCTAAATCAACATATGTCATACGAGTGGCTTAAGCTGGTAGATGAACTTGATAATCCGGCCAAAGCGTTTAAGCAGTATGAGCAGGGGATATCACCAAAGTGGCACCGTCGTAATTTGCTGTCTATTCAAGAACGTGAAGACGACCGCTTGTACCAAAAAGATATCTTGCAGGCTGTTATTATTGCCGTTTACAACGAAAGTCGCGATATTATCGAACCAACCATTAAAAGTATTCTCAAAACGGATTATAATCACAAAAAAATGATTGTTCTAATTGCTTACGAAGAGCGAGGTGGTGCCGAGGTAGAGGCTACAGTGCAAGATCTTGCGAAGGAGTTTGGCCATCATTTCTACCACATGGAAGCTGTCAAACACCCTAAGGATTTACCAAACGAAGTTATTGGCAAGGGTGGCAATATTACATTCGCGGGCCGTCGACTCAAAACGTTGCTCGAAGAAAAACAAGAGCCATTTAAAAATGTTATTGTCACGACCCTTGATGCGGATAATAGGCCACATCCGCAGTATTTCGCATCTGTTATGTATGCATATATTGCGTGTCCAGACCCTGTTCGTACCTCGTTTCAGCCTGTGTCGATGTTCACTAATAATATCTGGGACGTCCCAGCACCAATGCGCGTTATCGCGACTGGTAACTCGTTCTGGAACATCGTACTAGCCCTAAGGCCACATATGATTCGTAATTTTGCTTCGCACTCACAGAGCATGCAAACACTTATTGATACCGATTTTTGGAGTGTGCGTACGATTGTAGAAGACGGGCACCAGTACTGGCGCACGTACTTTAGATACGATGGAGTGCACGAGGTAGTACCTATCCTAGTGCCCATATACCAAGATGCGGTACTTGCGAGCAGTTATGTTAAAACCCTTAAAGCCCAGTTTATCCAGGTGCGACGTTGGGCGTGGGGTGCAAGTGATATCGCGTATGTCTTACAAACAGGTTGGCGCAAGGATAATAAAGTACCGAAGTGGGATTTGTTCTTTAAAACCACTCGTCTGATAGAAGGCCATGTTTCATGGGCAACAGCCTCACTTATTCTGTTACTCGGTGCGTTTGTGCCACTGTATCTGGCACCACAGGCAAGTATGAGTCTCATTGCCAACCAATTACCAATTATCGCCAGTCGTATCCAGACCTTCGCTATGATTGGTTTATTTGTCAGCATTTATTTCAGTATTCGCTTATTACCACCAAAGCCCCCACGCTACAAAATGCGTCACCGGGTGTATATGATTCTGCAATGGGTATATTTGCCGGTCACAACAATTGTGTACAGTGGATTGGCAGCTCTAGTGGCACAGACACGATTATTATTCGGCCGTTACCTAGGTAAGTTTGACGTTACCGAAAAAGCCGTCAAAAAGTAGTCAGTCGTTAACGTTTGAGCGTGCGCCTAACGTCGTTGGGTAATTGCATTGATGTTTGGAACGATAAGTAGCGTACGGAACTTGCCGCATCGAAACGTCGTAATACGGTTGCAGTTTGCCTTGCAATTTCTTTTGTAGGGATAACTGGATCAAGGGGCTTTACCTGTAATAGATGTCGCAAAACAGTGGCGGTCAAACTACCGGCTGTTGTAGCGGGGTTTGGTAGGTGGTCGATTGCTTTATAAATACTTATATATAATTTATCTCGGTCAAACGGTTCTATTGAGCCGTTTTTCTTTTCTGCTCGTAAAGACCCACATAAATCGAGCTCTTCAATAGAGGTGACAGTAGCGTGACACGATAAACATTCGCGTCGGCGCCAGGTCTGGTGGTCTTTTTTAAGCGGTCGGCTATTTGTTACTTTTGTTTTGTGCCCACAATATATGCATTCCATGCCAATATATTGACATAACGCAGTTAAAATTCATAGTGGAAAAAAGGACGTTTCCTGTGGGAAACGTCCTTTTACGCTGATTCTATCTGATTTAGTTTGCCTGAGCCGCAGCACGTCGTAAGCGACGGATACGGTTTACAAACTCTTTTGATGAATGCAACTCTTCGTAGAATAGCTTAAAGCCATCTAACGGTGAATTGTTACTCAAACAAAACGCCTCGTTTAACCTGTTAATTATAGAGTAATAGGGCATCAAAAGTCAATACCCGTAGACTCCACACGAGCTTTCATAAGCACTATAGCAAAGCATGAGCTCGTTAGGCAATCTTTTAGCTTTTAAGGCCGGTAAAGTGCCCTCTGATGGCTTTTACGGCCAAATCTTTATATAATCAGCCTATGGATCGTATTGAGGTTTACAGCGCAGATTACAAGCAGATATCGCGTGGGGCATAGGGAATGTTGGATGTCATGATATCGAAGTACACCCACCGATGACCAGCAGGCCTTTAGATGAACTACCTGAAGGAGAGGACTACTATGTCATTAGTGTTGGGCCAGACGGTACACTTTCGGTCCTACCTGGCGAGACTGTCCAAGAATAAATCCAGTCGTCAACTAAAAAACACCCAAAGAAGGGTGTTTTTTAGTTGGTGGGCGATAGAGGATTCGAACCTCTCACCTCTTCCACGTCAAGGAAGCGCTCTAGCCAAATGAGCTAATCGCCCGCATTTAGGCCTCATAACTATACCAATAACAGGGGTAAAAGGCAAGAGTCTGCCTTATCCACATGTGTGGATAAGATTATACTAGTAATATATGGCTAGTATGTGTATACTACTTTGTACAGGTGAAGTTTTGTCAGGTGTGTTACACTGGTGGTAGTGAGCGATAACGCAGACTAACCACCTGTATCAGCTCCGTCGGCCGTGGTAACGAACGAATCGTGACCATACAAGTGCCCTACAGTGTTTGTCTATTTGGGAAACCAAGCTGCGAGATTAGATAAACACCTACGGGAAGTCCGGTGGAACCGTCCTGATCACCTCGGGACCCGAGACGCACGAGTTATAAGAGTTTTACTCTTGTCGCTCGTGCGTTTTTAGTACAATTAAGTGTAAGGAGAACTTATGGCAAACAAACCTGACGAACAATACGCAATGCGCCATAGCTTAGCGCACATTATGGCAGACGCTGTTCAAACACTCTGGCCCGAGGCTAAATTTGGCGTTGGCCCAGTGGTAGAGAACGGTTTTTACTACGATATTGATATCCCCGATACAGCAATTTCTGATGCTGATTTTAAGAAGATAGAAAAAGAAATGCGTCGCATTATTAAAGGTGACGCCGAATTTGTTAAGCGTGAAGAATTAGTAGATGACGCCATAGACTGGGCGCGCGAACATAAGCAACCATATAAAGAAGAGTTATTAAACGATCTTAAACGTGCGGGTACCACCATCGCTAAGGAACTAGACATGTCAGAACTGGGCATAGCAGCCGAAGGTGATAGTAAGGTGGAATATGTATCGTTTTACACGAATGATGCCTTTACAGACCTTTGTCGTGGTCCACACGTAGCGTCTACGGGTAAGGTGGGTGCCTTTAAGCTAATGCGTGTAGCTGGTGCCTATTGGCGGGGCAAAGAAAGCAACCCTCAGATGCAACGCTTATATGGTGTTGCGTTTACTACCCAAGAAGAGCTGGATGCACATCTAAAAATGCTCGAAGAAGCTAAGCAGCGTGACCATCGCAAATTAGGCCAAGAACTCGACTTATTTGTCTTTAGCGACTTAGTTGGACCTGGTTTGCCACTATGGACTCCGCGGGGCACGGTCCTAAAAAATGAGCTAGATAGATTCGTACAAGAACTTCGTGATGCTGCAGGGTTCCAGCAGGTGAGCATTCCGCACATTACCAAAAAAGACCTGTACGAAGCCAGTGGACACTGGGCAAAATTCAAGGACGAATTATTCCGTATAAATACTCGTGAAGATCATGAGTTTGCCATGAAACCAATGAACTGCCCGCATCATACGCAAATTTATGCATCGCGCTCACGAAGTTATCGTGACCTACCAATCCGTTACCGTGACACGACTATGGTATATCGTGATGAGCAGAGCGGTGAGCTCGGTGGTTTAAGCCGCGTACGGGGCATCACGCAAGATGATGCACATGTATTTTGTCGCACTAATCAGGTTGAGGACGAAGCCTTTAAACTATGGGATATTATCCAGACTTTTTATAGTGGTACAGGTTTTACTGAGCTAAAATTTCGTTTATCTACCCACGATCCAGACAATATGGCCGGATATGCCGGATCACCCGAAAAGTGGGAATCAACCGTATCTCAGCTTGAAAATATTCTTAAGGCAAAAGTTGGCAGTGATTACTTTGTCGGTGTTGGTGAAGCTGCATTTTACGGGCCAAAAATCGACTTTATGGCAAAAGATGCAATCGGCCGTGAGCACCAAGTCGCTACGATTCAGTTAGACTTTAATCAACCAGAAGGATTTGACTTAACATGCACGAACGAACAAGGTGAGTCTGAGCGGATTATCATGCTTCACTGTGCGGTAATGGGCTCCCATGAGCGGTTTTTGAGCGTGTATATAGAACATACGGCTGGTAGGTTCCCAGTGTGGAATGCACCAGAGCAAATTCGCCTACTTACCGTTAACCAGACCGATGAGCTCGTTGATTTTGCTGAAAGGGTGCGCTTAGAGGCGTTTGATATGGGCCTTCGAGTAACGGTAGATAACAATAACGATTCAGTGGGTAAAAAGATTCGCAACGCCGAGAAGATGAAGGTGCCGTACGTGATAGTAATTGGTGAACAAGAAGCATCAACCGGTAAAACGACACCTCGTGTACGGGGTGATATGGTTATTAAAGAGCCAACACCGATGGGTATCGACCACTTCTTAAAGACAGTAGCTAACGAAGCAAAATCACGTACCTCACATACAACACTGTAATGACTGATAGCCGTTTTAAAAACGATGTGTATAGGTTGGTTGCACTAATTCCAACAGGCAAGGTCATGACGTATGGTCAGATTGCCGCACTCTGCGGCCATCCGGGGGCAGCCAGAGTTGTTGGCCAAATTGCCCATTTTGGGCCAACCGACTTGCCATGGCAGCGAGTTGTTAATGCCAGGGGCGGTCTTGCAGCTGGTTTTGTACCCGATGGTCGCCATGGCCAAGCTCGTATGCTTGAGGCTGAGGGCGTTGAAGTTGTAAACGATAATGTATTAGTAACGGAGTATCTGTGGTGGCCAAACAGTTAGATTTACTAGTTATTGTTGGTCCAACTGCATCAGGCAAAACCGGACTTGCTATTGAAATTGCTAAAAAATATCATGGCGAAATTATCGCAGCTGACTCGCGTACGGTATACAAAGGTCTTGACATTGGTACTGCAAAACCAACGGCGGTAGAGCAACGGGGTATTCCACACTATGGTTTCGATTTAGTGGGGCCGGGTGAATCATTTAGCGTTGGTGACTTTAAGACGTACGCCGACAGCACTATACATGACATACAAATTCGAGGTAATACGCCAATACTGGTAGGTGGCACGGGGCTGTATGTTAATGCGGTAGTCTATGATTTTAGTTTGGCCCCACCGAATGATGCGGTCCGAAAAGAGCTTGAGGGCCTTGGGATTGTGGAGCTTCAAAAGCGCATACAAGCAGCAAGGTTACAAATGCCCGAAAATACTCAAAACCGCCGACATTTAGTAAGGACACTCGAAAAAGGTGATGTAGCTATCAACCACAAGCCTCTAAGTCCCGAAACAATCATTATTGGTATAAACCCAGGCAAAGAACTACTGAGAGTTCGTATTACTGAACGAGCTCACGCTATGCTCAATACTGGCGTACTGGACGAAGTTGCATGGGGGCTCGAACACTACGGGCTTGATAGCGAAGCTATGACCGGTGGGGTGTATCGTATTTATCGTGATGTTATCTGGGGTAAGTTAACAACCGAACAAGCTGTCGATTTATTCGTTACCAGCGACATGCAGCTCGCAAAACGCCAGATGGCATGGTTTAAGCGTAACCAAGACATACAATGGTTCGATTCTGCAGAAGCAGCTTATGCCTGGTTTGAGAAAGAGTTTATAGGTACACTAAAGTAATGCGAATCATCGCACTTATTATCGGAAAATTGATTTTTAGTGGCTTGCATCTACTAGGTCGCCGTGGCGCGGCTTTACCAGGGCTCGTTGTTGAACGTTTATTTCCAACTTTTCTTGCTAAGTCATTAAATTTACTTCCAGAAGGTGTTGTAGTCGTAACTGGAACAAATGGTAAAACGACGAGCACCAAGATGTTAACTCATGTACTCAGAGGGCAAAAAAGGGTTCTCACTAACCCCACTGGGAGCAATTTTGTGCGCGGTATTGTGGCGAGTGTTATTCAGCACAGCTCGTGGACCGGAAAGCTCAAATATGACATTGGAGTGTTTGAACTAGATGAAGCATACGCAGTTCGGTTTGTTGCGCAATATAAACCACGGGTTGTTATCGTTTTGAACGTTATGCGTGACCAAATGGATAGGTTTGGTGAGATTGATCACACAGCAAAGCTTCTAGAAAGAGTTGTAAAAAGTGCAACTGAATTTGTGATACTTAATGGTGATGATGAACGTGTCGCGACGATGAAAAATCACACCAAAGCTACCGCCTATTACTTTGGTGTAAGTTCTGATTTACGAGAAATCTTTAGAACTGACGACGAGCTACACCAGGACGCAGTTAAGCACAAAAAAAGGCCAGCCTTACAAGCCGAACTTAAGAAGTTTGACTCCAATAATATAGCAACAGTTGATCTAGGCGGAGAAGTACTCTCGATCCCCCTTACTGCACGCGGTACATATAATGCGCAGAACGCGACTGCTGTCGTCCTTGCGGCTAATCAACTCAAAATACCCGTTGATACAATTACAACACGTATTTCAGAAGTTTCACCAGCATTTGGGCGTGGTGAGCATATCAAAATTGGTACAAAAACTGTCGTTTTACAGTTGGTAAAAAATCCCGGAGGATTTAGGCATGCGTTACTTATGGGTGAGTCAATACGGCCTACTGCGACCATGATTGCAATTAACGATGATTACGCAGATGGCCGAGATGTTTCATGGTTGTGGGATGTTTCATTCGATTGTGGTGTGCATGGGCGCATTGTAACGAGTGGTGTGCGCGCAGCGGATATGGCACTGCGTTTAAAGTATGATGGTATCAAGACGGACACTATAGAACCAGATTTATCAGATGCACTCACATTTGTGCTCAAACAGTCCGACTTAGTACTTATATATACAACCTATACGGCTATGCTTGAATTACGCCAATTACTCGAAAAAATAACAGAGGTAGAATCGGTATGAAAACTATCCACATTGTGCACCTATACCCTAAAGAGATGAATATCTATGGTGACAATGGTAATTTACTTGTGCTGAAGCAACGGCTTGAGTGGCGAGGTTATTCAGTTATGATTCATCGCGTTGGCGTAGGTGATTCGTTTCCGAAAGAGGTACATTTAATACTTGGTGGGGGTGGGCAGGACAAAGGTCAGTCTGATATTGCTGATGATTTAAGTAAAAAAGCTGCGCTGTTAAAATCCTACGCTGACCAAGGAGTTCCCATGCTAATGATTTGCGGTATGTACCAGATGTTTGGTCATTATTTTAAGACGACCGAAGGTGAGAAGATACAGGGAATTGGTATTTTAGATGTTCATACTGTTGCGGGCACATCAAGAATTATAGGTAATATAATGGTAGAAGCTGACGAGCTAGGTAAACTCATTGGCTACGAAAATCATAGCGGAAGAACGTATTTGGGTAAGACAGTTAAGCCAATTGGTGCGACAAAAATTGGACAAGGTAATAATGCAGAGGATAATACAGAAGGTGCTGTATACAATAATGTATATGGATCGTACTTACACGGTCCTATACTTGCCAAATCATCAAAATTTGCAGACTTTTTGCTAAGAAAAGCCCTTAAGTATGCTGGTGTAGAGCCTGAGCTTGAACCACTTGATGATTCGCTTGAGTACTTATCGGCCTCTGTTGCCGAAAGACGTCCTCGCTAAAATAACAATTATTCTATCCAACATAGCTTGAGCTTGCTACAATAAGAGCATGATTGAACAACTGTTTGGATCAAAGACGAGGGTGAAGCTTTTACAACTGTTTTACCAAAACCCAAATCGATCTTTTTATGTGCGAGAAATTACGCGCAAAATCGACGAGCAAATTAATTCGGTTCGACGTGAGCTCGCTAATTTATTAAACATTGGCATTATTACATCTGATAATACAAACAACAAACTGTACTACGAGGTCAACCAGTCGTTCGAACACTACGCTGCACTTAGTAGTATGTTTGGTGGTAAGGCATACAAACCTAAAAAAGCAGCGAAGACACCAAAAGTTTCAGAAAGTTCAGAAGCTCCTGTCCAAGAACAGCAAGTCGTAGAGCAAGTTGTTGAAGTGACAGTAACAGATCCGTTTGCAATAGAACTACTAAAAACTGGTAATGTGAGCCTTGCGGTTTACACTGGTCAGTTTACTCGTGACGAGACACCGGGTGTTGATGTCGTTATCGTCGGCGATGTTAACCATGCTGCCGTAGAACACGCTATAGCTGACCTCGAGGCAGCGGAGAAAAAAGAACTCAGGTATAGTATATTCAGCACAGATGAATTTAAGTATCGAAAACAGGTTAACGATAGGTTTGTTTCAAATCTATTAACTGCGAAGAACATCGTGTTGATAGATAAAGATAAATTGTTGTAAGGAGTCAGAATGGAAATTCAGTATTACGGTGCTAACTGTGTTCGTATCGGCAATAAAAAGGTAAGTGTTTTAGTGGACGATACGCTGGCAAATGTTGGCCTAAGTTCGGTTGCTACCGCAGAGGATATTGCGTTGTTCACTCTTGAAAAGGGGACTAAGAATCCAAATAAGTTCCTCATTGAAGGTCCGGGTGAATATGAAGTTTCCGAAGTTTCTGTGCGGGGTATTCCTGCGCAAGCACACCTTGATGCCGATGGTCATCGAGCGACAATGTATAGTATCCAAATGCAAGGATTTTCGATTGGGGTTATCGGACATGTCCACCCTAACCTCAGCGAAGATCAGCTTGAATTACTTGGCCTTATAGATGTGCTGATTATCCCTGTTGGCGGTTCGGGCTATACGCTTGATGCAACTGGTGCGGCGAGTTTGGTCAAGAAAATTGAGCCAAAAATTGTTGTCCCAACACATTACGCAGATAGCGCCGTAAAGTATGAATTGCCCCAGGCTGAACTCAACACTTTCTTGAGTGAAATTGGTGCATCAGAACCAGAGCGAGTAGATGTACTTAAGCTTAAAGAATCAGAACTTGGTGATAAAACTCGAGTTGTTGTTATTGAGCGCTCTAAGAAGTAGAGAGTCTTATTAACTTCATATTAAAATACCCCCTCACTAAATGAGGGGGTATTTTAAGAGTAAAAAACCAAGCCTAAACGAGTAGGCCCTTTTTCTTAAGAGTGCGGATAGCTTGTGTGCTGACACGAAGTTTTACCTTTTTGCCATCAACAATAACCGTCTTTGTCTGGAGGTTTGGTTTCCAAACTTTCTTAGTATGGCGCTGCGAAAAGCTGACATTGCTGCCAAACTGCTTGCCCTTACCAGTTACGTCACATGTATGCATGATTTATTCCTTTGAGATTCAGTAGTAAATTTTACAGTTTATAGAGGTAAAAGTCAAGTCTGCTTTGCTATACTTAACATATGCTTATTAGTAATAAACTGTACATTGGAATAATTACATTTTTTGTAATTGTAATATCTATAATCCTACATGAGATAGCGCATGGCTATGTCGCAAAATATTTAGGTGATGATACGGCCGAAGAAGAGGGTAGGTTAACCCTTAACCCAATTCCGCACATTGACCCAATTATGACATTAGCGTTACCGCTCATATTAGCAGTAACTGGGCAACCAATATTTGGAGCAGCAAAACCGGTGCCTGTTTTACGGCACCGTTTGAAATGGAATGAATTTGGCATGGCGTTAGTCGCCATAGCTGGACCACTTACTAATATAGTATTAGCTGGAATCGGTGGGTTGATACTACGAATCGGTGGAATTAACGATGTATATTGGACAACGTGGTGGATATACTTTGTTTACATAAATGTTGGATTTGCTCTTTTTAATCTTATTCCTACTCCACCACTCGACGGATCCCGCGTGCTCTATGCGTTCGCACCCACGGTTGTACAAGAATTTATGGACAGGATTGAACAGTTTGGTTTCCTGCTTATCGCTGTATTAGTGATTTTGGGCATGCCATTACTTGGACCAGTGCTAAATAATGTATACCAAGTCGTTGCACAGGCAATACTTGGAATCTAATAGCGCAAGCTACCAACAGTACGGTATACTTTAATAGACTAAGCAACAAGCAATGATTTCTGAATATTAAAGCTTTTGGGACTCTTAATGATTTGTCTCCGTGGAGACAAATTGCGGAGACCCACCTGGTTTCCAGCAGGAATCCAAACGGTTGCTTAGTCACCCTTCGGGGTTCTTTTTGAAAGTTACAAATACGATATCGGGGTGTAGCGCAGTTGGTAGCGCGTACGGCTGGGGGCCGTGAGGTCGCAGGTTCAAGTCCTGTCACCCCGACCACATAGATTTAACAAGACAAATCACTTGAACCTGCGACCGAAGTTATTTAATGCGCAGTCTTGCGGCGATAGCCGTAAGTTCAAGTCCTGTCACCCCGACCAAAATAATATGAAACCACTCAAATTTTCCGCCACAAGTATTCCAAGTATAGAGTCAGGCGAAATCACAAAAACCTGGCGTTTATTTGATGAAAAGCAATTAGAAGTAGGTGATGTTATTCGATGTTTAAATAGTGATACTGGGCAACCCTTTGGCTACGCAACTATAACCCAAGTCGTCACAAAGCGCATTAAAGATCTCGATGATAATGATAAAAATGGACATGAAACATACGGGGATGAAGAAAAAATTCTTGCGAGGTTTCGTAAATTCTATGGAGATACAGTAACCCGTGAAACAGTGATAAAGGTTATATCGTACGAATTTTCGAAGCATAATCAGCATGCAGACGTTGTAACAAATACAAATATAATAACAGAGGTTAAACTCTTTACTGATGGGGGGTCTCGTGGCAACCCAGGTCCTTCAGCCACGGGCGTAGTCATAACAGACATGGAAGATAACGTTGTAACAAATACTGGTAAGTATTTAGGCATTACAACTAATAATCAAGCCGAATACCAGGCTGTATTACAAGGCTTAAAAATGGCAAAGAATCTCGGTGCAAACATGGTCCATGTTTACATGGACAGCTTGCTTGTCGTAAACCAAATGAACGGAATTTTTAAAATCAAGAACCGTGAGTTATGGCCGATCCACCAAGCGATTAAAGAGACTTTAACTGAATTTGCTAAAGTGTCTTTTACACATGTTCCGCGTGAAATGAACAAACGGGCTGATACTGAGGTTAATAAGATTCTTGATGATGCCGAAAAGAATGACAGCGGACTTTCATCGGAGTTGGTATAATAGACGAGCTAGACCATCGACTGGCCGCCCCCTGTGGGAGGAAAGTCCGGGCAGCATAGGGCGCGACAGTTGTTAACGACAACCAGGAGTAATCCTAGGGAAAGTGCCACAGAAACGATACCGCCCCGTTATAAATGGGGTAAGGGTGAAACGAGTGGGGTAAAAGCCCACAGTTTACCGGGGTGACTCGGTAAAGAGGTAAACCCTGTCGGCTGCAAGGAGTGGACTCATTTCTGCCTAGTGCAGATGGCTGCCCGCCAGAGTTCGCGTTGTTACCGCTCGAGCTTCGTAGCAATACGCAAGCCTAGATAGATGGCCAGATAAAACAGAACCCGGCTTACGGGTGGTCTGGCAATAAAAAACACCTGCTATGAAGCAGGTGTTTTTTTGTGTAGTAGTTCGTAAACTTAGGCGATTTTTGCAGCTTTTACCACTGCACTAAAGGCAGCTGGTTCGTTGACAGCTAGTTCGGCAAGAACTTTGCGATCAAGGGTGATATCAGCTTTTTTAAGGCCATTGATAAGTACGCTGTAGCTAACGCCATTAAGACGTGCGGCTGCATTAATACGAGCATTCCATAAAGCGCGGAAGGTGCGCTTGTGATTGCGTCGGTCGCGGTACGAATACTGCATCGCCTTAACCACACCTTGGCGACCCATACGTACGCTACGGCGTCGTGAATGTGACATGCCCTTGGTGGCTTTGCGAATCTTGTTGTGCTTCTGGTGAGAGGTTACACCTCGTTTAACGCGCATCTACTTAGACTCCTAATTTACGCTTAATATTTCGTTTGGTTGAACCAGTGATTTCTTTAACGCCACTATAGGTTCGTTTGCGGGCCATACTCTTCTTTTCAAGAAGGTGATTTCCGCCATTTTTACGGGAGAGTGCCTTACCGTTCTTGGTAATGCGCACTCGGTCTTTTGTCCCGCTATGCGTTTTTAGCTTTGGCATGTGTGCTCCTTACTACTACACTTAACTGTCTTCCGGCGAACTGGGGCTGTTGATCAGCTACTACGTTTTCTCCAAGCTCTGCTATCAATTTATCCATGAGTTTGTATCCAAGCTCTTTGTGGGCAAGTTCACGGCCGCGGTAAATAATGCTTAATCGCACTTTGTCTCCGTCGGCGAGGAACGAGCTCACTTTTTTTAGCTTCACGCCAATGTCGTGGTCGCTAATCTTCAATCCAAATCGCATTTGCTTTAGCTCACTAGCCTTGGCGTTACGCTTATTTTTTTGAAGTTGTTTCGTTCGTTGATAGTTGAATTTGCCCCAGTCTACAATCTTTGCAACCGGTGGGTCTGCGTCTGGCGAGATTTCTACCAGGTCAAGCTCGGCAACTCGTGCTGCTTGTAAGGCTTCCTGCTTAGAAATGACTCCTAACTGGTTGCCGTTCTGGTCTATGACTCGTAAAACGCTCGCTCGGATTGCTTCGTTGAGGCGAGTGTGCTTGTTAATGTAGCATTCTCCTTATTCAACGGTAAAGTATAACAGATAGGCTTACAGAGGTCAAATAAATCATTAATAGGTATATTGCCTTGGTCGATATTGCAACGCTTCGGCGATGTGAGATGCTTTTATATCCGTCGAATTTTCGATATCAGCGATAGTTCGGGCAACTTTTATGGTACGTACGTAGGAGCGGGGCGATAAACCGAGTGTTTCGGCAGCCTTAACCAGTAGTTCTTCGCCTTCCGTATCAAGCTGAGCCCATTTTTTGAGGTCAGCATTGCTTAATCGGGCATTTAATTTTTGTCGCTGGCGGTCGTACTGTATACGACGAGCTTGGGCAACATTTTTTTGCAACCCAGGGCTGGTGCGTTCGGTGGTAACTTTTAAAATATTACGATGTTCGACCATACCAACTGTTACGTGCATATCGATACGATCCATAATGGGGCCCGATAACTTCTTTTGATACTTTTGAATCTGAGCTGGAGTACAGGTACAGGGCTTATCTGAAAATAAATAGCCGCACGGGCATGGGTTACTAGTGGCGACTAGTATGAATCGAGCGGGTAATTGTGCACTTTGCTGAGCGCGCGCAATAGTGATAACACCGTCTTCAAGTGGTTGTCGGAGTGACTCAATGGTGTGGCGAGTAAACTCTGGTAGCTCATCTAAGAAGAGTACACCGTTGTGAGCTAGGCTAATTTCACCCGGCCTAACGTTATGACCACCGCCAATAATGGCAACATCACTCGAAGTGTGGTGAGGTGACCTAAGTGGTGGTTCAATGATTAACTGATCAAAGGTGATGTTAGCAAGACTATGTATGTGTGTAGTCTCAATAATTTGTCTGGTTGTCAACGGCGGTAAAATACCAATAAATGCTTTTGCGAGCATCGATTTGCCAGTCCCTGGCGGGCCAGACAAAAGTACATTATGTCCACCAGCCGCCGCGATAACAAGTGCGCGCTTAGCTGTATCTTGACCATGGATTTCAGCAAAATCGGTATTAGTCGTAAGTTTGTGATGGAGAGCATCTGGCGTAAGGTGAGTAACTGGCAATAAAGGCTTGGTGGCATTGAGATGCATAACGATATCGCTTAGTGATGAGGCCGCGAAGATTGGTGCAGCTGAATCGGTAATCGCTGCCTGTCTGGCATTATCATGGGCAATGAAGATGCCAGCCGACTGACGTGACAACGGGCTCATGAGCTTACCAATAATACCGCGAACTGGTCGTAGCGAACCGTCTAGAGATAGTTCGCCGATAAAGAAATAATCAGAAAGATCAGCTTTGATTTGGCCATCAGCGGCCAATAAGGCAACGGCAATAGCAAGGTCTAGACTGGCACTATCTTTTGGTATGTCTGCTGGTGCCAAGTTGACGACAATGCGTTTACGGGGAAAGCTGAACCCACTGGCAGTAATAGCCGCTCGCAGTCGTTCCTTAGATTCATCAACTGCCTTACTGGCAAGGCCAACAATTGTCATAGAAGGGAGGCCATTTGTAAGGCTACACTCAACCTCAATCTCGATACTTTGAAAGCCAATATTGATGAGACTTTTTACGGCCATAACTATCGTTATTGTACGCTTAGAATTGGTTGAATGGAAACTAAAAATCCTCTCATCGAGCTGCGGACGATGAGAGGATTCGGTTTGGCGTTTTTATGTGTATTTAAACCTCGTTTTTTGCTTTGAAACAACGGCTTGCGAGAAGCCGTTGTTTGCAGTCGAGGTTTTTGTTTTTGAGCACTTTTTTTATTCAGTGCTGGCCTCATAGTAATAGATAAGCAAAAGCACTGTCAATGGTATTTTTTTAAAACTGTGTATAACTTACAAACGATATTTTTGATTAGTGCGTGTGCTTGCCGAACGGTAGCGTCATAACGACCCTTCGCATATAGCCATTTTTATGCGGGAACATATCAATCAAGGCGAGATTATCAATAATGATATTTTGCTGTGATACGAGCTCGGGACTAGTGTCTAACGTTTCGTGTGGCATATAACCTTCATTACTATATTCAGGGTTATTGAACGTGATGTGATAGTCGGCTTCGAGTGTGGTGGTTAGCTTGGTATGTAACGCATGGAGTGATTCTTGCTGTTGGTACAGCTGAACCAGAACTCTATCATTATTCGATTCAAAATATGTCGTCGAGGATGGCGTAAGTTCAATGGGTGATTGGTTCGAAGCCACTTGCACAAGAAACTCATGCAGCGCTTGGACCTGAACGCGATCAATGGAAAAAAACATCCACCATAGTAATATGACGAGGCCAATTTTTATACGAAAATTCAAAACCCTCTGGCACAGGTGAGATAAAAGACACAATAGTCCATTTTTGGGTAAAAAGAGTCATGGTAAAAGCGTAACACCATGGAGTCGTATGGCCCAAAAAAAGACCCGATATATTATGTATACGGCTACAGGATATTAATATCGTTATCATAATTACAACTAAATATTTTTATATATTACAGATGAATATTGTATAAAAATCTACAAAAAACCATTGACACAGACCATTCGGTGTGATAAGTTTTAGTCAGTAAGTTATAAAAACAAAAAACTTACTAAAACGAGCACGAATGCCTCTGCATCGTGTCACGGATAACGCTCACTCGTTACTACGAGAGAGCGGTCAGTCAGAAGTTCCGGGGACCAGGTAAGCGCCATAAATTCAATTTTAAAGGGCGGTTTTACCCCTCGGGACACCATAGGGCTTTCTGTTGTTGGTGAATACCCGCCTGGTTGGAGGCGGGTATTCAATTTTTAGGGTAAAATACATACAAATGAACAAAAGAATTATCATACTATTTGCAACTATCATAGCGCTGATAGCGCTCATGGGTGCAACATCACCGAACACAGCTCGACTACCACTCTATCTAGTAGTTTTTTCGCTTATATACATTATTTCAATGCTTGTTATTCAACTGTTTTTGGATATCGCTTATTCATCGTTAACCAGGTCAGAGAAGCTATTCATCAGTATTGTCTTTGCCTTTTGTCCTGCCGTAATTATGGCCCTCGGCTCACTAAGTAGTGTTAGCTTTATCGATATCGTACTCGCAATCGGTGTGCCGGCAATTATCGTGTGGTATGGCTTGCGTCGCGGCGTCATAAAATAAACGTTAGCTATATAATTTGTAGTTTATTTTTTGTATACTAACCTCTGATGGACCAGCAACATAATCTACCGAGCCCAGAGCTTCCTCGACCAGAGAGAATTTCACCTCAAAATGAGTCCGGTGATTTTGTTGTGCCGTACCCAGAGCAAGTGGGTCAGGCGCCTGTAGGGGAACGGATTTCGCAAGCTTCACAAGCGGTTGCACAAGCGCAATCTGCCACCGTCGCTGATCCTGCTGTTATTCCTGTGGTAGACCCTGCTGTCACGCAACAAAGTGCTCAAGGATTACCACCAGTCGCGGATGATGTTGATGTGATTGAGAAGGAGTGGGTAGAAAAAGCTAAGACGATTGTCGAGCAGACAAAGGCAGATCCACATCAGCAGTCTGCTGCGCTTTCAACATTTAAGAATGACTATATGAAGAAGCGCTATGGGAAAGAGATTAAGCAAGCCGAATAACGAGCATAGGAGGGGCGAATGAATTCAACGCTTCTCAGCGTATTTGCAATTATATTTTTAGCGCTCTTTTTGCTTGCCTTTTTCTTGTTGTGGCGAACCCGAAAATTACTACGTGAGGCCAAGAACTATGAGCGTGGCCTTAAGATGGTTCCGCTCTTAATTCACTTACCGCCCATGAGTGATGATGTCGTCAGCGAGGGTCGTGATGCACGTGATGTGGCTGACGAAAACATCTCGAAAGCACAAGTACTGTATAACATCATTGCGAGTACGGCCCAAAAGGGATTTAGGAGTAAGTTTTATGGTCAAAGGCATATTAGCTTTGAGATTGTTGCTCATAAAGGCCTCGTTTACTTTTATTCTGCGGTTCCAATTGCACTTGTGTCAGTCGTCGAACAAGCTGTACTAAGTGCCTACCCAAATGCCCGGCTCGAAGAAGTAGCAGAGCATAACATCTTTAGTCCTGTCGGTAAATTAAGTGGCACTACAGGTGGTGAACTTGTCTTAAAAGAGCAGTTCGCATATCCAATAGCAACATTCCATGACCTAAAGCGGGATACGATGCAGTCATTACTTAACTCGTTATCCAATCTAGATAAAGAAGATGGAGCCGGTATTCAGATACTCCTACGCCCAGCTACCGAAGGCTGGACGAAGACCGCTACTGCCGAAGCAAACAGGTTACGTGAAGGTAAGAAGAGCCGAAAAGGAGCCGATTTAACCTTTTGGTGGCTTAAACAAATATTTATTGCTCCCGTTAAACCACCAGAGGCAAAAGAGAAGGAGGTTGGCGAGAAGACCGAGAAGCCAGGCACCAGTCTTGAGCAGTCGGTCGCAG
Organism: Saccharimonadales bacterium (SeqCode); assembly: GCA_046350635.1. GTDB lineage: Bacteria > Patescibacteriota > Saccharimonadia > Saccharimonadales > CAIOMD01 > CAZMHJ01. Next base: position 18,952 of record JAXLZY010000001.1, on the reverse strand, counting down.
AATCTATAGAAGATAAAACAAGGCAGCCAGGCTATGAAGTTCTTATTAGGGTTGTAGCATCGTCGAACATTTCACAACGTTCTCAGGCTATACTTGGGAACATCGTTGCAACGTTCTCGTTGTTTGATTCACCGGGTAAGAATGGTTTTAAGTTTATTCCTGCTAAGGATATAGAAAGCTTTGTGACGGCTTATATTCTACGGTTCTTTCCGCCGGAACAGAACAGTAGTATTCTAAATGCTGTAGAACTTGCAACAATATTTCACTTCCCAGATGCATCAAATATTCCAACAACCCAGCTTGAACGACAGTCTTCTAAGCAAGTTGATGGGCCACGTAACCTACTTGATAGCGGTTTATTGCTTGGTTATAACGTGTTTCGTGGCACTAAAAAGCCGATTCGTTTAAGCGAGAACGACCGCCGTCGACACATGTACGTTGTCGGTCAGACAGGTACTGGTAAGTCAACGTTCCTAGAGAATCTAGCCCTACAAGACATGATTGAGGGGCGAGGCTTTGCATTTGTTGATCCGCACGGTGATACGGCTGAGAAACTACTAGGCATGGTGCCCAAAGAGAGAACAGAAGATGTTATATACTTCTGCCCATCCGATATGGATTATCCGCTTGGGCTTAATCTGTTTGAGTACAGCCTGCCAGAACAAAAGGACTTCTTGATTCAAGAGGTCATATCAATGCTCTATAAGTTATACGACCCACAGCGCCAGGGCATTATTGGCCCACGCTATGAACACATTTTTCGTAACTGTGCACTGTTATTAATGTCAGACCCCAACGGAGGCACCTTTATTGATATTCCAAAGCTGTTAGTTGACAACGACTTCATGAAACAAAAGTTAAAGTATGTTACTGACCAAATGGTGCTCGACTTTTGGACAAAAGAGTATCCAAACTCTCAGCGTTCGAATGAAGCGGGTGAAGTCACGGCCTGGGTTGTCAGTAAGTTTGGCGCCTTTATGTCGAACGAGATGATGCGCAATATTATTGGCCAAACAAAGAGCTCGTTTGATTTGCGTGACATCATGGACAACAACAAGATATTGATCGTCAACCTAAGTAAGGGTCGTACTGGGGAACTTAACTCTAAGCTACTTGGTATGATTTTTGTGATGAAGTTCCAGGCTGCTGCCATGAGTCGGGCTAACATGCCAGAATCAGAGCGCAAAGACTTTAGCTTGTACGTTGACGAGTTCCAAAACTTCTCGACTGATTCGTTTGCGACAATCTTAAGCGAAGCTCGTAAATACCGCCTTAACCTGATTGTTGCCAACCAGTTTATTAGTCAGCTGAGCGAAGAGATACGCGATGCGGTGTTTGGTAACATCGGTACTGTTATTGCGCACCGAGTTGGTACAGCCGATGCTGAAGTGCTAGAAAAACAATTTAGACCAATTTTTGACGTCGATGATCTGCAACAGTTACCAAACTATAATGCGGTAGTGCGTATGTTGATTGGCGGTGTTCCAACGCAACCATTTAGCATGGCTGATTTGCCGGTGCTCGGTAACGCAAACAAACAACTTGAAGGTGCGCTTAAGCAATTATCTGCAGCTAAACATGGCCGACCAAAAGCACAGGTAGAGGCTGAGATATTTAAACGACTAAAAACTGAACCAGCGCCAAAACCCGCGTTTGGTGGCGCATCATCACCATTTGGTCCTCCGGGGGCGGGTGCACCAAAACCAAGTCCAGCCGGTGGCCAATCGTCCTTCCTTGACGAGTGGCTTGCAAAGCGTAAATCGGCAACACCGACAGCCAAACCCGTAACTCCTACTACAACCACAAACCCTCAATCGGCACCAGAACCTAAGCCATCTGTTCAACCTGTTTCGCCGGTAGATGTTAAGTTAGGCAGTGGCAATTCGGTGAGCTATGCAGAAGATGCCCAGGGAAGCCAAAACATTTCGAGTGGTTCGATTGATGCTAAAGAGGTTAATTCAATTGCTGACGAACTTCGGCAGAGCCTTGTAAAAGGCGAACCAAGCCAAGAAAGCCCACAGCCAGCCGTAGCTACGTCAACACCCACGCTAGCCCCAAAGAAATCGAGCGATGTTTTAGAGCATAACGATACAATCTATATCGATAAAGAAGGCAACTTTAAGAATGCCGACGAACAGCAGTAGCGGTGAGAATTTGCCAACGTTTTTAACTAATCTAGTGCAGGCTGGGTTTCCGTCACCGGGCGAAGAGCTAGATACCTCGCCGCTTGATACAAACCAGCTGTTAGTCCGTAACCCTGCTGCGACGTTTTTTATGCGTGTTACGGGCAATTCTATGCAAGATGCGGGTATTTATGATGGTGACATTGTTGTTATAGACAAGTCATTACAGGCGCAAGATGGCGATATTGTGGTAGCAGTCTTGAATGGCGCATATACCTTAAAACGGTTGCGCAAAAAGGGGACATTGGTACGGCTCCAGGCGGAGAATAAACGATTTGCTGATATAACCATGAATGATGGTGATGAACTGACTATTTGGGGCGTTGTTACCTTTACGTTGCGCGCGCTACGCTCTGCGCACTAAACTTAAGTCATGGTAGTGCTAATAGACTGCGACAACTTCTTCGCATCATGTGAGAGGGTTATGCAACCGCAACTTCTTGATAGGCCGGTGGCAGTACTTTCTAATAATGATGGTTGTGTGGTCGCGCGCTCGGCTGAAGTTAAGCGGGCGGGTGTCAAAATGGGTCAGCCGTATCACGAATGTAAGGCAATGCTTGATAGCATTGGGGCAGAGGTGTTATCGGCTAATTTTTTACTGTACCGACATTTTGCAAAGCGTATGCAAGGTATTCTAAGGGCTATCCCTGCAGAATCAATTGAAGTTTATTCTATAGATGAATCCTTTTTGGTTATAAAAGATGACCAAATTGATAATCCTACAGAGTGGGCGAGACTGCTTCGGGAGACTATCTTAAAGTGGACAGGCCTCCCCGTTAGCATCGGTATTGGATCATCGCATGCCTTGGCTAAGCTAGCCTCACATGTGGCAAAAAAGCGTGACGGTGTTTGTGTTATAGATATCGAAAGTCAGGAAACCGAAAAGGTTCTTAAAGGAATACCAGTCCGGGATATATGGGGTGTTGGCAGGCGTCTGGCTCCTAAACTAGAAGTTTGTGGTATCAAGACTGCCTACGATTTTATGAGTATTGGTAGCGATAGTCCCGTACTTGGTCTCTTGGATGCACCGACTAAAGAGCTTATATATCAATTGCGGGGCTGGGCTGAAGGTGTTGTTGCTAAGCCCAAGCATCAAAAATCAATTATGTATAGCCGTTCGTTTGGGACTTCGATATCTGATAAAGCGGCATTAAGGGCGGCCTTGGCTGTATTTTGCACCGAGTTAGCCGCAAAGCTGCGCCGAAAAGGGCTTGTTGCTGATAGGGCTTATGTTTCTATACGATACCGAGTGCCCGGTAAGGTTCACGGCAAGGGAGTGGGTACTGAAATTACCTTTGGTGAATGGACTGACGACACGTTTGTAATAAGCCAATCGGCAGATGTGGTGCTTAATACGCTTTTTGAATCAGATAAGTCGTACATAAAAGCGATGATAGTACTGCCAGAGCTACGAACTGTCCAACAGCTAAGCCTACTATCATCTAAAGGCAATAATGGGGATTTACTGGTAGCGATAGATGCCCTTGTGAAGCGATACGGGGCTCTAGGACCTCATATTGCAACGGCAATGCTTAATGAGTCGTGGCGCGGTAAACGGGCATCTGTGAGCCCTTATAATCACGCTGAGTGGCAATCTCTACCTGTGGTTAATAGCTAGTCGTGTGGCGTTTACGGTGTTTTGGACTCGTTTTACGAATCATACGCACCACAAATTCAACTAATAACGCCACTACGTAACCAAGTACAAACAAAATAAAGAAGATACTATTTGGTACTTCAAAACCAACGTGTTTAGCAATTGAAAGCACCGTAAAACTACCAATAATCGCAAATAGGGCACCACCAATAATGCTGTAGGGGCGTGCAATTGTTTTGGCCCCAACTTCGCTGGCCGTTTCGACCACAGGTTGGTGAATGACCTTGCTAAAGCGTTTCTCTGGCTTCGATAGATGAGATTGCACCTGCTTAAGGGTTTGCTGGTACTGTTCTTTTTTGATGCGCTTTGTAATGTGATGGTGTAGTGTCTGACGTTCAGTAGCTGATTCTTCTTTGTCTTTTACTTCTTCGGCCGAGTGGGCTTCGTGCTCAACTTTAGCGCGAATCGCCTCTAGTTGCTCAGCGTGTTCATGATGAGCTTCGTGAGCTTTTTGTTCGATATCTTTTAATCTATCGATATGTTCAGTTGTAGCCTCGGGTGAGGTGTGTTGTTCGTGCGAACGAAGTTGCTCACTCATATCTATAAGCCTCCTGCGCTATATTCGTGGTGTACAAGTTCAAGTTCCTTTGTAAGGAGTCGACTTCGGTAAAAGAAGTAGCCAACAACCATAACAATAACTGCGGTCACGAACATACCAGTGCCGGGGCCGGTTTCTGGAAGGGCGGTAGCCGTTTGTTCGATTATCTTGTTGGCTGGTTTGTCGAGGTTAATGCTCACGTCTCGGCCGTATTTATTGTGCATAACGTAGTCAAACGATAACGGATTAGAAACAGAAGTAGGTGTAGCTGGAATTGGGTTTTTTATAGTGACGCTAAAGACTTTCTGTACCTGCCCGCCAGCTGGGATCGTAACCGGTGCCCAGGTTAATACTTTTGTTGTTTCATTCAAGGTGGCATCACCCTTATCGGTAAGATCTGCATACTCCATAATGTCAGCGATATTTTCGCCGTATTCACCGCTAAGGGCAAAGTCGGTGGCTGGGGCATCGCCAGTATTGGCAATAGTTAAGGTATAGCGAAGTACATCACCCGCGTGGGCGGTGGTCCCGTTGGCGTCAGCAATTTTTTGCGTTAGGTTCGTAACTGCTTTATCAGTAGTAATACGAGGGGTCGGTTGGGTCGGCTTAGTGATTGTTTCGGTGACGGCACAGTTTGCACCTGGCTGTACGGTGCCAGTGGTGGCAATGAGATCTGCCCGTACTTTGTAATCTCCCTCTTTAGGGAAAGTGTAGGTAAAGAACTGGCTGGTCGAGCCGGTAGTCATTGGCTGTGAACCCACCTTAGTGTTGTTTACGTAATAATCAATTTGTTTAGCGACAGCGCCTTTTTGCATGACAATAGTGGTTTCGTACTTACGGCTATTCCAGGCTGGTTCCGCAGCTACCTGTAGTGACTGGCAACTTAGTTGTGGTACCGGACAGGTTTTATCGTATGAAACGGTTGAGCCATCAGGGCAGGTAACGCTACATTTAGTGACCCCACCTGGTGGAATCGGTAAGCCCGTTCCGGGGCATAAGGGTTTACTAATAGTCACACAATGGGCGCTATCAGTACCGCTAGAGCTAGCAGCACCTGCGTTTGTGGCATCAATAGAGCTTGCATTACAGACCTTTTGGGTATTAGCCGATATATCTTTAGCTTTTACTTTAACGGTTATCGTAAACCACCGCGACGAAGGCGCAAGAACACTGCCAGTGTTTTTTATCTTCCAGGTTAATTGCTGGCCACTGCGCGTGAAGTTTAAATCAACATTGCTCGTATAGCTGACATAGTTAAATTCGGGTGCAAGCTTATCACTTATAGTTACACCGTTTGCATTCGCAAGCCCAGCGTTCCTGAATTCTATTGAATAGGTAGTCGTATCACCTGGGGCAACTGTTGCTCCAGAGGTACGTTTTTTAACAATGTCGAGGTTAGGCTTTTTAGCACCCTTTTCGTAGACAATGTTGCCACAACCTTTTAGTAAAATCCAAAATCGGAACCCATAACTACTCATACCTGTTAATGCGGGATAGCCATTTGGGTATTGGCCTTGGCGCCAATACGAAAGTGGAAACTCATATATACCTCCATCAGATGCACCCGGTATTTTTACAAACGTATCCTGCCAGCGGGTAGTACTGCGTGATGTATTGATATAGTCGTGGCCATCTCCATCGCTAATGTGAACAAAAGCTGCTTTAGAGATTTGATCAGCACCAATACCATAATAATTAAAGATTGCCTGTATATCTGTGTGGCCAATTTGGTCGCGATTATTGCGATATGCAGTTAGTACATCAGCGCGGCTATTTGCACCGTAGACAATATCTGCCGAACTCGTAGCAAGTGAAGGCTTAGCAGGTGAAAACATGGCAAATAGTTGAAGTACAACCACCACTGCCATAAGAGCAAAACCGATTCGTCGTAGTGATTGTTCTTGACGCATGCGGTGCAAATAAAAAGAAACCTGGCCCAGTAAGGCTGGTTGGAAGGGTAGGTTGGAAACTAATTTGCGGAACATGGCGCTGTTTGGCCGCTCTCTGTTTTTTATGTTTATAAATAGGTACAAAAACCTCTGAAATCATTGAACCATATTTTTATGCAATCAATCAAGTAGCTTATGGTTGTGTAATTAGGGGATAACACCTATAATAGTTGGAGCATTAAAATATAAGAGTTGTAGAGGGTATGGCTAAACAAAAAGACACTTCAGCCAGCTATGATGCTGACCAGATTCAGGTGCTCGAGGGGCTCGAGCCTGTCCGTAAACGTCCGGGAATGTACATTGGTGGTACTGGTCGCGATGGACTTCATCATTTAATTAAGGAAATTGCCGATAACTCAATCGACGAAGCCATTGCTGGCGAAGCCGATGCGGTTACCGTACGCATGCTCGAAGACGGTGGTGTCACAATTACCGACAACGGACGTGGTATTCCAGTAGACGTTCACCCAAAGACGGGTAAAAGCACGCTTGAAACGGTGCTGACAATACTGCACGCCGGTGGTAAGTTTGGTGGCGGTGGCTATAAGGTATCGAGCGGTTTGCACGGTGTTGGTATTAGCGTGGTTAATGCGCTATCAAAGAAACTAATCGCAGATGTTCATAAAGACGGTAAAATTTATCGTCAAACTTATGAGCGTGGCGTGCCAACATCAGAACTTGAGGTAGTTGGTAAAACTGATCACACTGGTACGACTATCTCTTTCTGGCCAGATGACCAGATTTTCCAAGTCACCACACTTGAATACGAGTGGGTTGTTGACTACCTAAGGCACCAGGCTTATCTCACAAAAGGTGTTAAGACTACCGTTTATGACGAACGCACTGGTGATGATTATAGTTTTTATTTTGAAGGTGGTATTCAAAGCTACGTTCGACACCTCAACATTGGCAAAGATGTTGTTGGCGATAAAGTCTTTTATGTTGAAAAACAGATTGAAGACGTCATGGTTGAAGTGGCTATTCAATACAACGACAGCTTCAACGAAACCGTTAAAGCATTTGCTAACAACGTCTTTAACCCAGATGGTGGTACTCACTTAGTTGGATTTAGAACTGCGTTAACACGTGTCGTAAATGACTACGCCCGTAAAAACGGACTCTTAAAAGAAAAAGAAGAAAATCTTACCGGCGAAGACTGTCGTGAAGGTTTGACCGCTGTTATTTTGGTTAAGATTCCAGACCCTCAGTTTGAAGGCCAGACCAAGAATAAGCTTGGTAACCCAGAGATTCGTGGGTATGTAGATAAGGTAATGTCAGAATACTTTGCTTATTATCTAGAAGAGAATCCAAATGTTGCTAAGGGCATTATTGGTAAGGCCTTGCTTGCATCACGCGCTCGCAAAGCTGCCCGCGCTGCTCGCGATAGCATCATTCGCAAAGGTGTGCTCGATGGCGCAAGTATGCCTGGAAAGCTCGCCGACTGTTCAAGCAAAGATCCTGCAGCTTCAGAAATCTACCTTGTAGAGGGTGACTCGGCTGGTGGCTCTGCTAAAAGTGGCCGCGACAGCAAGACGCAAGCTATCTTGCCACTGCGTGGTAAGGTGTTGAACGTTGAGCGTGCACGACTTGATAAAATGCTTGCTAACAACGAAATTGTAAGCCTTATTAAGGCACTTGGTGTTGGTATCGACGAACAGTTTAGCCTTGATGGCCTCCGTTATCACCGCATTATTATCATGACCGATGCCGACGTTGACGGTTCGCACATTAGCACATTACTTTTGACGTTCTTCTTTAGGTATATGCGCCCATTGATTGATGGTGGTCATGTGTACTTGGCAAAACCACCGCTGTATAGCATTAACTACGGCAAAAAGAAGATTTACGCCTACGACGAAGACGAGCGTAGCCGAGTTATCAACGAAGTTATTGCCGAGCGTAAAGAAAAGGGTGTTGCCGTTGACGAATCAGATGACATCTTGAAGCAGGCAGGTGTAACCATCTCGCGATTTAAAGGTCTCGGTGAAATGGATGCAGACCAGCTTTGGAATACAACCATGAATCCAGAACACCGTGTACTCATTAGTGTAAAGGTTGAAGATGCCGAAAAGGCCGATGCAATCTTTACCAAGTTAATGGGTGATGAGGTCGAGCTGCGCAAGAACTTTATTCAGTCGCGCGCAAAGTTTATTAAGCATGATGATTTGGATTTTTAAACTATGGACGAAGAAGTAAAAAACCCTATTGAAGGCGAAATTCTAGACGCACAAACCCACTCAAAGTCGCTTGAGCTCCGCACTGTTGAAAACATCATGGAAGATAGCTTTTTACGCTATTCGATGAGTGTGATTATTGACCGTGCCTTGCCAGATGTACGTGACGGTCTTAAGCCTGTACACCGCCGCATCTTATATACGATGAACCGTGATGGTTTGCGTGCCGGCCAAAAGCACCGTAAGAGTGCAACGGTTGTTGGTGCGGTGATGGGTGATTTTCACCCTCACGGTGACAGTGCAATTTACGATTCTATGGTTCGTTTGGCTCAAGACTGGTCATTACGCTACCCACTGATTGACGGCCAGGGTAACTTTGGTTCAATGGATGGTGACCCACCAGCTGCTATGCGTTATACCGAAGCACGCATGACGCGTCCAGCAGACGAAATGCTCGGTGATATCGATAAAGAAACCATTGATTTTAGGGATAACTACGATGGCCGTTTGCAAGAGCCAGTGGTTCTACCTGCTAAGCTTCCGAACCTTCTTTTGAATGGGCAAATTGGTATTGCAGTTGGTATGGCGACGTCTATCCCACCGCATAACATTACCGAAATTATCGATGCCACAACCCATTTGATTGATCACCCAGATGCAACACTCGACGATTTACTAGAGTACGTAAAGGGTCCTGACTTCCCAACCGGTGGTATTATCTTTGGTCGTGACAGCTTGCGCACTGCGTATGCAACCGGCCGTGGTGGTATTGTCGTGCGTGGTGTTGCTGATATCGAAGAGCGCAGTAAAAAGGGCACTCACCGTATTGTTATCAGCGAAATCCCTTACGGTCTTAATAAGGCGAGCTTGCTCGAAAAGATTGCTGACCTTGTAAAAGATAAGAAGCTACTTGGTATTTCTGACCTTCGCGACGAAAGTGCTCGTGGTGCGGTAAAGATTGTGGTAGACCTTAAAAAAGATGCCTACCCTAAGAAGATATTGAACCAGTTGTACAAGCTAACACCGTTGCAGACGTCGTTTCACTTTAATATGTTGGCACTTATCGATGGTATTCAGCCACGAGTACTCGGTTTAACCGACATTTTGCAGGAATATATTAAGCACCGTCAGATTGTGGTTCGTCGCCGTACAGAATACGAACTCCGTAAGGCAGAAGCTCGCGCCCATATCTTAGAAGGTTTGACCATTGCGCTCGACCACATCGATGAAGTTATTAGCATCATTCGTGGTAGCGAAACCACCGACGAAGCTCAAAAGAACCTAATGGAGCGCTTTAAGTTAAGCGAAATCCAGGCAAAGGCTATTTTGGCTATGCAACTTCGTGCGTTGGCAGGTCTTGAGCGTAAGAAGATTGAAGAAGAACTGGCGGAACTCCGTAAGCTAATTGCCGAACTTAAAGCAATTTTGGCTGATGAGCAACGTATTTTGGGCATCATTAAAGAAGAGCTTAAAGAACTGCGTGATAAGTATGGTGATGACCGACGTACCAAGGTTATCCCGAACGAACTTGGTAAATTCAGCGACGAAGAGTTAATTCCTGACGAACAGGTTGTTGTTACGCTTACATCAGCTAACTACATCAAGCGCAGCCCAGAAGCTGAATATAAGAAGCAAAACCGTGGTGGCAAGGGTCGCCGTGGTATGGCCACGCGCGAAGAAGATTTGATTGAACATGTTGTAATGGCTAGTACGCACGACTACCTATTGTTCTTTACGAACCGTGGTCGCGTCTTCCGACTAAAGGCTTATGAAGTCCCAACAACTGGCTTGAATGCTAAGGGTGTCGCGATTGTGAACCTGCTGCAGCTACAACCAGAAGAGAAGGTAAGTTCGGTAATTAGGGTTGGCCGTAGCGAAGAAAGCGGCTACCTATTTATGTGTACCTACCGTGGTGTCGTTAAGAAGACCGCCTATGAGCAGTATAAGAACGTTCGTGGTTCGGGCCTGATTGCGATTAACCTAGACGACGGTGACGAGCTTAAGTGGATTCGCTTTAGCAATGGCGACAACGAAGTCGTTATTTCTACCCAAATGGGTCAGGCGATACGCTTCCACGAAAAAGATGTCCGCCCAATGGGTCGTGTCAGTCGCGGTGTTCGCGGTATCCGCTTACGTGCTGGTGACCAAGTGATTGGCATGGATCTTGTCGAAGACAATTCAAGCATCTTTGTGATTAGTGAACTTGGTTACGGTAAGCGCACCAAGGTGGCTCAGTTTACGCCACACGCTCGTGGTGGTGTCGGTATCCGTTCTGCGGTTGTAAACACCAAGACAGGCAAGCTTATGGGTGTTGCAACCTTAACCGAAGAAGCTAACGAGGTGATTATCATCTCTACTAATGGCCAGACGATTCGCTTGGGTCTTAAGGATATTCCAGAACTCGGCCGTGCTACCCAGGGTGTGCGCATTATGCGCCTTAACGACGGTGATACAGTTGCATCATTAGCACTCGTGCGCGATAGTATAACTGAAGACGAAGAATCGTCTGAACCAGATACGGAATAGTAAATGCAAAAGTACCAATACCTCATAGCCCCGCTCCTTGGCTGGGTCGTAGCGCAGTCGCTTAAGTTTATCTTTTCGATGCGCCGACAAGGCTTACAGTGGGGCGAGGTGGTACAGTCGGGCGGTATGCCCAGTTCACACACGGCGTTAACTGTGGCGCTCGCAACCGTTATTGGCGTTAACTTGGGCTTTGATAGTGCTATCTTTGCGGTAGCCGCAACCTTTGCTGCGGTCGTTATATATGACGCCATGGGCGTACGCCGTACGACCGGTGAGCAAACAGTTGCAATTAACGAACTGGCCAAAGCAAGCAAGCACAAGCTGACAACAAAACTCGATAAAGCCCGTGGCCACACCCCTGTTGAAGTGGTTGTTGGCGGGCTTGTTGGCGTGGCTGTTGGCCTTATAACACTAGCCGCTTTTTAGTAGCTTTTGTTACAACATAAATTGCCGATTTTAGGGTTGACCCGAATCTATATTTAGAGTATGATTACATCTGTTGCTTTTGAGGTGCCTCTATTAGAGTGGCCAAAAAAATGGACGTTAAAAATTGAATAGTGCAGCGTCAACGTCAATGTTGATTAGATAATTACTTAGTAATTTCGAATATGTCAGCGAAATTTTGTAGATTTTAGATCTACTCTTTTTTGGAGAGTTTGATCCTGGCTCAGGATGAACGCTGGCGGCGTGCCTAATACATGCAAGTCGAGCGGAAAGGCCTCTTCGGAGGTACTCGAGCGGCGGACGGCAGAGTAACGCGTAGGAACATACCCCAAACTGAGGGATAACTGCCCGAAAGGGTGGCTAATACCGCATGTGATCTTCGGATTAAAGCTTCGGCGGTTTGGGAATGGCCTGCGTTCGATTAGCTAGTTGGTGAGGTAAAGGCTCACCAAGGCGACGATCGATAACTGGTCTGAGAGGATGATCAGTCTGACTGGAACTGAGACACGGTCCAGACTCCTACGGGAGGCAGCAGTAGGGAATTTTCCACAATGGGCGAAAGCCTGATGGAGCAACGCCGCGTGCAGGATGAAGGCCCTTGGGTCGTAAACTGCTTTTATGTGAGAAGAATATGACGGTAACACATGAATAAGGGTCGGCTAACTACGTGCCAGCAGCCGCGGTCATACGTAGGACCCAAGCGTTATCCGGAATTACTGGGCGTAAAGAGTTGCGTAGGTGGCATTATAAGTGGAGCGTGAAAACGTGCGGCTCAACCGCATTACTGCGTTCCAAACTGTAAAGCTTGAGGATGAGAGAGGTTATTGGAATTCCCAGTGTAGGAGTGAAATCCGTAGATATTGGGAGGAACACCGATGGCGTAGGCAGATAACTGGCTCATTCCTGACACTAAGGCACGAAAGCGTGGGGAGCAAACGGGATTAGATACCCCGGTAGTCCACGCCGTAAACTATGGATGCTAGCTGTTACTCATATCGACCTGAGTAGTAGCGAAGTTAACGCGTTAAGCATCCCGCCTGGGGAGTACGGTCGCAAGATTAAAACTCAAAGGAATTGACGGGGACCCGCACAAGCGGTGGAGCGTGTTGTTTAATTCGATGGTAAGCGAAGAACCTTACCAAGGCTTGAAATCCCGATAGAGATTTTCCGAAAGGAAAGTTGCATTTAGTTGGATCGGTGACAGGTGTTGCATGGCCGTCGTCAGCTCGTGTCGTGAGATGTATGGTTAAGTCCATTAACGAGCGCAACCCTTATGTTTAGTTGGATTTTTCTAAACAGACTGCCCTGGCAACAGGGAGGAAGGGGGGGATGATGTCAGGTCAGTATTACCCTTACGTCTTGGGCTACAAACACGCTACAATGGCCGGTACAAAGGGCAGCCAACCCGCGAGGGGGAGCAAATCCCATCAAAGCCGGTCTCAGTTCGGATTGCAGGCTGAAACTCGCCTGCATGAAGCTGGAATCGCTAGTAACGGTAAGTCAGCACATTACCGTGAATACGTTCCCGGGTCTTGTACACACCGCCCGTCAAACCATGAAAGTGGCCAACACCCAAAGTCTGAGCTTTGCCTCGGCCTAAGGTGGGGGACATGATTGGGGTTAAGTCGTAACAAGGTATCCGTACCGGAAGGTGCGGATGGATTACCTCCTTTCTAGGGAGAAACCAATCCCTGTTATGCGTTTTCGAACCATAGCAGAGGATGGTCGATCTGGTAGCAAACTTAAAGTTAATTGCTACTTTCCACCTCTAAAAGGGTGGCAGATAACTTTAAACCTGTTGACGCGCACTATTCAGTATTTAACGCTTCTTTACAAAAGGGCGCTTCTTGTTTAAGCCAGGAGGCGCCCTTTTTGTATAGATGTTGCATACGCAGCACTTTTATAAGAGAATAAATACTGCTAAGATTTTACTGCTCATATGAGGGCAACTAGCTCAGCTGGCGCGGGTAGCCGCAAAATAATTAATAGCGCGAGCGCTATAACCAGCTAGAGTACGTACATTACAACTAGGGTTACTATATTACATAGATGGTTACATTTATGGGCGACTAGCTCAGCTGGTTAGAGCGCGTCACTGATAATGACGAGGTCGGTGGTTCAAGTCCTCCGTCGCCCACCATGTACATTTTTAAATGCCACGTTATAATGTAACGGTTATGGGGCAATAGCTCAGCTGGCTAGAGCACCTGCTTTGCAAGCAGGGGGTCCGGGGTTCGAATCCCCGTTGCTCCACCAAAGAAAAAGTCCACGTCGTAAGATGTGGGCTTTTTCTTTGGTCTGGGTTAAACGGAAGGATTCGAACGACAATGCCCAGTGGGCATTGGCCGCCCTTTAGCCCCGTAAGGGGTTTGCTTGCCAAAACTATATTTGTTTTGGCGCAAAGGTCGAATCCCCGTTGCTCATATTATGGAAATCCAATATGCTAAAATAAAGTTCTAAACGGAGGTAGAAATGTCCACTAACTCTAATTCATATTGTGTACACGAATTTGCACTAATTGATGTGAAGCACGATAATCACGAGGCCAAGATAAAGGCGGTTGAAGTTCTAGGTGGCGGTGTTCTACGAATTCTTGAAGATAAAGGCGGTAGCGCATCATTTGGTGATTGCGTAGATGCGATGATTGATGATGTTGCTTCAGATGAAACAAGGGCTGCGTTAATCCTTTATCACACCAGAGACGCAGGAATGATTAGTATTGATACTACGACAAGCGAAGTAACACCAATAGCATCATAGCCTGATAAGCGGTTTGCAAAGATGTTGCGACTGGCCTGCTGAAAGCAGGTCGAATCCCCGTTTTAGCTCAAATCTTCCCAAATCATATCTTCGTTACCAATGTCGTTTGTTCGGACTACTAAGAATGTGAAAGGTTTGGTCTCTGATGTGTTAATAAATTCATGCACATCTCCAACTTCGCAAAGGACTATGTTATCGCTTGAACTTGCTACAACTCTGCCATTTATTTTTATCTGGCCTTCGCCAGATACGATTCTAAAGCACTCGGTACGAAACTCATGATGATGAGGTCGTATACTTTGACCTGCTGCTAACCTCATTAGCTGTATTTTTGTATTAGATTTAAAATCTTCATTTGATAATAAAACGGCCCGTTCGTAACCGTCACGTTGTTCGAAGGTGCAGTCTGATAATTTGATTTCTTTCATATGCCTATAGTAGCAAACGGTTTTTGTTTTGGCGCAAAGGTCGAATTCCCGTTGCTCCAAATACCTCAAAGATATATACTCACCTTACTAAGGAGCCTAGATGTATGACCACACGATTTGAAGAATTAGATGCAGTTTCGCGCGAAAATCTATTAGTGGATACCGAGCAAGCAATCAGAGACGTACTTACTGTTTATCCTGAAGGTTTATCGCTGGATGGTCTATTAGGAGCAGTTGGAAAAAAGGGATTTCATGAAGATGAAGTCCTCTATGGCCTTGCGAGACTCGATACCATTGGAATGGGAAATGAGCCAATCCGTCTTCAGGTAGAAGAAGATCTCTAGATTCTCTGCAAGAGTATGACTTTCACCAACGACAAATATAAAAAGAGCAGGGGCGGCTACTCGCGTATGCTAGAGCTTAGCTGTGCTTCTTGTGGTGGATTTGTCACAAGATATCAGAAAGACGGCCCCGGAATACTCAAGAGGTTATACTTAGATAGAATGACCGAAAAACAAGATGGTAAATTTCTATCTTGCTCACATTGCGGTAAAGAACTAGGCCTCTATTTCATCTATGAAAAAGAGAAACGCCCAGCATACCGTCTTTTTGCCGGTGCAATTGCAAAGAAAATAGTCAAAGCGTAGTCTAACCCTTTACAACCCCTGTAAAATTTGCTAATATAGACGAGCTGTCTTTTTGGGAGGTGAAAAGCCACAAAGCGGCAAATCTAACAGATAAAAAACGTAGAAAAAACTGCAACACTTTACGCTTTACAGCCTAAACTAAAGTTGCTAGTATTAAGGGAGCTCAAGTCTACGCGATTTTTTAAGACGCGCAAAAATTCTTAAAAAGCCGCGTGAACTTGGCCAGATAACCAACAGGGTGTTCTGTGTTCATGTTTGCAACTTAACAATTTAGAGCATGACGATACATACAATTTCTTTAGGATGTATGTATCAAAAATATTTTCGAAAATGACAAACGGCTAATAAGCTACTGGTAAACACCAATAGCTAGTTAGTACCAATGCATAAAAAGTTACTCAAGCGCACATAACGGATGCCTTGACGCAAGATACCGATGAAGGACGTGATAGGCTGCGATAAGCCACGGGGAGTTGCCTTATAAACTTTGAACCGTGGATGTCCGAATGGGGAAACCCGGCTAGGGTCATACCTAGTCACTCTTACCTGAACACATAGGGTAGGTAGCGGTAAGCTCCCGAACTGAAACATCTTAGTAGGGAGAGGAATAGAAAGTAAACAACGATTTCGGTAGTAGTGGCGAGCGAACCCGAAAGAGCCCAAACCTTTTAAGTTTTTGCCTGGTAATTTATTACTGGGTAAATAAGTTGACAGACGAATACTTAACAGGGGTTGTGAGAGTCAAATTACCAGGACAGAGAGCTTAATTTATTAAGAATTCTGTTCTGTAGCACACGCTGTCACCAGTGTGCGTAAGGTAAAAAATTAGCGAAGCGAGCAGAACAGTTTGGAACGGCTGGCCAAAGACGGTGAGAGCCCGGTATGTAAAGTATCGCTAACCTTATTATTTGATTACTCGAGTAGGTCGGAACACGAGAAACTCTGACTGAAGCTGGGACGACCACGTCCCAAGGCTAAATATATCTTGCGATCGATAGTGTACTAGTACCGTGAGGGAAAGGCGAAAAGAACCCCGGGAGGGGAGTGAAATAGAACCTGAAATTATGTGCGTACAAGGAGTAGGAGCCGGCTTGTCCGGTGACTGCGTGCTTTTTGTAGAACGATCCAGCGAGTTACTGATTATGGCAAGCTTAAGACATTTGTCGGAGGCGTAGTGAAAGCGAGGCTGAATAGGCCGTCTAGTCGTAATTAGTAGACCCGAAACCAGGTGACCTAACCATGGGCAGGCTGAAGCGCAGGTAAAACTGCGTGGAGGGCCGAACCGTAGCGAATTGCAACACGCCCGGATGACCTGTGGTTAGCGGTGAAATGCCAATCGAACCTGGAGATAGCTGGTTCTCCTCGAAATAGCTTTAGGGCTAGCG
Source organism: Saccharimonadales bacterium (SeqCode) (assembly GCA_046350635.1). Classification (GTDB taxonomy): domain Bacteria; phylum Patescibacteriota; class Saccharimonadia; order Saccharimonadales; family CAIOMD01; genus CAZMHJ01. Next base: position 2,261 of record JAXLZY010000001.1, on the reverse strand, counting down.
TCGTACGGTAGCATGTGGGGGTAGAGCTCTGTTTCGGACTGGGGGTCGCAAGATTACCCACCCTTGACAAACTACGAATACCACATGTGGAACTACGGCAGTTAGAACGTCGGGGCTAAGCTCGGCGCTCGAAAGGGAAACAGCCCAGACCATCATCTAAGGTCCCTAAATCTATACTAAGTGGGAAACGAGGTGAGATTTCTTGAACAATGAGGATGTTGGCTTAGAAGCAGCCATTCATTTAAAGAGTGCGTAACAGCTCACTCATCAAGAGATCTTGCGCGGAAAATGTAACGGGGCTAAAGTATAGTACCGAAGATATGGATGTCTGATTTATCAGGCGTGGTAGAGGAGCGTTGTTGTCGGCAGTGAAGTTGGACTGTGAGGTCTGGTGGAGCGGCAACAAGTGAGAATGTTGGAATGAGTAACCATAAGGCAGGTGAGAATCCTGCCCACCGAAAGAGCGAGGTTTCCTGGGCCATGGTAATCATCCCAGGGTTAGTCGGGCCTAAGCCGAGGCGAGTAGCGTAGGCGATGGACAACGGGTTAATATTCCCGTACCGGTGATAGTTTGTTCGCGGATTCGCGGCATATTAGTAGGAGCAGATTAATGGTATATCTGTCTAACGCGTAGAAATGGCGCGGAATGAGAGTTGCCTTTTTGGCGACGATTCCTATGAAGGTGCTGACCAGAAAAGTCCGCTGACTTATGACTATTGCCGACCGTACCGCAAACCGACACAGGTGCTCAGGTCGAGTAGACCAAGGTGTACGAGAGAACCCTTCTTAAGGAACTCGGCAATACAGCGACCGTAACTTAGGGATAAGGTCTGCCCCGTCACAGTGTTTATTACTGTGACTAGCCAGTTTTCTTTTAGAAAACTCAGGTACCGTAGGAGTACGGTACAAAAAGTCCTTGCAAGTTATAACTTCTTGCAGGGCAACCGAAGAATCAAGAGAAAGCTGACCCAAGAATCACAATTTAGTAATAAATAGTGTGACGGGGCCGCAGCTAAAGAACCCATGCAACTGTTTACCAAAAACACAGGTCTCTGCTAACACGAAAGTGGATGTATAGGGGCTGACTCCTGCCCGGTGCTGGAAGGTTAAGGGGAGCGCTTCACGGTGCGAACTGAAGCCCCAGTGAACGGCGGCGGTAACTATAACCGTCCTAAGGTAGCGAAATTCCTTGTCAGGTAAGTTCTGACCCGCACGAATGGAGTAATGATTTGGGCACTGTCTCGACGAAGAGCTCGGTGAAAGTGCATTGGCGGTAAAGATGCCGTCTGTCCGCAGCAGGACGAGAAGACCCCGTGGAGCTTTACTACAGCTTGACATTGGATCGAGCGCATACATGTGTAGGATAGGTGGGAGACTTTGAAGCTTAGACGCTAGTCTAGGTGGAGTCGCTGGTGAAATACCACCCTTGTATGTGTTTTATTCTTACCGTGACCCTTATCTGTAACCAAGATTATTGGCTATGGATACGGGTTACGGGACCGTGTCTGGTGGGTAGTTTAACTGGGGCGGTTGCCTCCTAAAGAGTAGCGGAGGCGTTCAAAGGTTGGCTAACTACGGATGGAAATCGTAGTGATAGTGCAAACGCAAAAGCCAGCTTGACTGTGAGGCCCACAAGCCAAGCAGACACGAAAGTGGGAGTTAGTGATCCGTCATCCTCAACTTCGGTTGAATGAACGTGGGATCGGTGACGCAAACGGATAAAAGTTACCCCGGGGATAACAGGCTTATAGCGCCCAATAGTTCACATAGACGGCGCTGTTTGGCACCTCGATGTCGGCTCATCTCATCCTGGGGCTGGAGCAGGTCCCAAGGGTCCGGCTGTTCGCCGGTTAAAGAGGTACGTGAGCTGGGTTCAGAACGTCGTGAGACAGTTCGGTTTATATCCGCTGTGGACGCAAGGAAATTTGAGAGAAGTTGACCCTAGTACGAGAGGACCGGGTTGAACGCACCGCTGGTGTACGGGTTGTGGTACCAACTGCATTGCCCGGTAGCTAAGTGCGGAACGGATAAGCGCTGAAAGCATATTAAGCGCGAAGCCGGTCTCAAGATTAGATTTCCCTATGAGGACACTGAAAGACGATCAGTTTGATAGGCGCAAGGTGAAAGTGTAGTAATGCATTGAGCCGAAGCGTACTAACAGTCCCATTGACTTTTTATGAACTAAAGCCACAATCAATGTTAATGTTTATTAACAGAGGTGTGACTTTAGAAAATATGGACAATTGGCTAGTTATTGGTGT